>DASUZZ010000056.1:0-2347 GCA_036376615.1 Gaiellaceae bacterium | reverse complement strand
TGTCGCGCGCGCGGGCTCGCGCGCACCCACTCGAGCTCCCGCGCGAGCGTGCGACGGCGCGCCGACTCCGTCTTCTCCTCGTGCGCGAGCCGCTCCTGCTTCTGCTCGAGCCACGAGGAGTAGTTGCCCTGGAACGGGATGCCGCGGCCGCGGTCGAGCTCGAGGATCCAGCCCGCGACGTTGTCGAGGAAGTAGCGGTCGTGCGTGACGGCGACGACGGTGCCTTTGTAGTCCGCGAGGAAGCGCTCGAGCCAGAGCACGGACTCGGCGTCGAGGTGGTTCGTCGGCTCGTCGAGGAGGAGCAGGTCGGGGGAGGAGAGGAGCAGCCGGCAGAGCGCGACGCGGCGGCGCTCGCCGCCCGAGAGCGTCGTGACGTCGCGCTCTGGATCGGGCAGGCGGAGCGCGTCCATCGCGTGGTCGAGCCTGTCGTCGAGCTGCCAGAGGTCGGCGCGGTCGATCGCATCCTGCACCTTGGCCTGCTCGGCGAGGAGCGTGTCGTAGTCGGCGTCGGGCTCGGCGAACGCGGCGCTGATCTCGTTGAAGCGGTCGAGCAGGTCGCGCAGCGGACGGACGCCGTCCTCGACGTTGCCGCGCACGTCCTTGGCGGGGTCGAGCTCCGGCTCCTGCTCGAGCATCCCGACGGTCGCTCCCGGAGCGAGCTCGGCCACGCCGGACGAGGGCTCGTCCTTCCCGGCCATGATCCGCAGCAGCGTCGACTTGCCGGCGCCGTTCGGGCCGAGCACGCCGATCTTCGCTCCCGGCAGGAACGAGAGAGAGATGTTCGCCAGCACCTGCCGGTCGGGGCCGTAGAACTTGTCGGCCCGGTACATCGTGTAGACGTAGTCGCTTGCCACCGCCGGGCGACGATAGCGGGGCCTACTGCGTCAGCGTCCAGACACCGTTCGTGCCGCCGCCCGTCACGACGATGCTCTTGCCGAGCGTCGTCGCGGTCGGGTCGGACAGCGACGCCGGAAGTCGTGCGGCGACCGAGACCTTGCCGGAGCGTGGGTCGATCGCGAGCACCTTCCGGCCGCCGACGTAGTAGAGCGTTCGGTCGAGGGCGGCCATGGCGGCGTGATCCTCCGGCGCCGGCAGCCTCGCGATCTGGCGGACGTGGCCGCCGAGCGAGACGGCGTAGACCGAGCGCGTCGCGCCCGCCTGGGTCAGCCCGCCGGCGACGTAGATCGTCCGGCCGACCGCCGTCACTCCCGCGTAGCGCGTGCCCTGGGGCAGGCGCGCGACCGTCGCGTCTCCTCCCTGCGGGAGGTAACGGAGGATCGCCTGTGCGAACGCGGCATTGGTGTACCCGCCGCTGAGATACGCGTGGCCTCCGATGCTGACCGCGCCGAGGTCGGAAAGGGGCTCGCTGAGGGCCGCCGCTTCGGTCGCGTGCCCGGTCTGCGGATCGATGCGGACGACGCTCGGTGTCGACAGCGTCTGACCGCCGCCGAAGAGGTAGACGAAGCGTCCGAGGACGGCCGCCGCAGCATCGTGGGTCGGCTGCGGCAGGCGGCCGACAAGGCGCAGACGGCTCGGCGGACCGGCGAGGATCGCGTCGAGCGACCGGCCGCCCGCATAGCCCCCGATCACCATCAACCGCCCCTGCGGGAGCGCGACGGCTGCGGCTTTGGAGAGCGCCTGCGGCAGCGACCCGGTCCTCGTCACATGGAGCCGTGTCTTTCCTCGTAACAGACTGTTACTTGCCCGGGCGTTGGTCGTGGTCGGCGGCGCAGCGTTCGTGCTGCCGCTGCCGCCGCAACCCGCGAGGAGCGCCGCGCACGCGAGCGCGACGAGCGCCGGCCTATGCACTCAGGTTGATCTGGCCGACGACCCCGGTTCCCTCTGCGTTCGGCACCCAGTTGGCCTGGATCGTCCGATGCTCGCCGTTCGGGAGCCGGCAGGTGCCGCTGAAGCTCTCGCCGGCCACGTTCGTCACGCGCCCGCGGCAGACGTCGCCGCTCGGCAGGTACTCGAGCTGGAGCGAGGTCCGTTCGAGCGCCCCCGGGGCGACGAGCAGGTCGGCGCGCACGAGGAGCTTCTGCGGCCTGGGCGACTGCCCGACGAAGGAGACGATCTGCTGCTCGTTCGTTCCGTTGCGAATCACGGTGCCGGTCAGGCTTTCGCTCACGTTCGCAGCATTCCACGCCGGCGGCGAGTGGCGGAGCGGACCGAGGATCAGCAACGGCAGCGCGACGACGGTCACTGCGCCGGCAGTGGCCACCCGAGGCGACCGGAAGACGTGCCGCCCGAAGCGCCAGACTCCGAGCATGACGACGCCCGCGACCGAGACTCCGTAGAGGATCGCGAGCCACGCGGCGCCGCGGTCGGTTCCCGCCATGAGCCCGTG
>DASUZZ010000055.1:0-3631 GCA_036376615.1 Gaiellaceae bacterium | reverse complement strand
GTGCTCCTCCGAGACGATGCCGGGCTGGAGCGCGCGCGACGTCGAGCGCAGCGGGTCGACCGCCGGATAGATCCCCTTCTCGACGATGCTCCGGTCGAGCACTGTCGTCGAGTCGAGGTGGGCGAACGTGTTCGCCGGCGCCGGGTCGGTGAGGTCGTCGGCCGGCACGTAGATCGCCTGCACCGAGGTGACCGAGCCCGTGCGCGTCGAAGTGATCCGCTCCTGCAGCTGCCCCATCTCGGTCGCGAGCGTCGGCTGGTAGCCGACGGCGCTCGGCATGCGTCCGAGCAGCGCCGACACCTCGGAGCCCGCCTGGACGAAGCGGAAGATGTTGTCGATGAAGAGGAGCACGTCCTGGCCCTGGTCGCGGAAGTACTCCGCCATCGTCAGGCCGGAGAGGCCGACGCGCAGGCGCGCTCCCGGCGGCTCGTTCATCTGGCCGTAGACCATCGCGACCTTGTCCATGACGCCCGACTCCTCCATCTCGAGCATCAGGTCGTTGCCCTCGCGCGTCCGCTCGCCGACGCCGCAGAACACGGAGACGCCGCCGTGCTGCAGCGCGACGTTGTGGATCAGCTCCTGGATCAGCACCGTCTTGCCGACGCCGGCGCCGCCGAAGAGGCCGACCTTGCCGCCGCGGACGTACGGGGCGATCAGGTCGACGACCTTGAGGCCGGTCTCGAAGATCTCGACCGTCGGCGAGAGCTCGCCGAAGGCAGGCGGATCGCGATGGATCGGCCAGCGCTCTCCTTTGGCCTCTTCCTTGCCGTCGACTGGGTCGCCGATCACGTTCCAGATGCGGCCGAGCGTCTCATCGCCGACCGGCACGGAGATCGGCTGCTTCGTGTCGACGATGTCGACGCCGCGCGCGAGACCGTCTGTCGTATCCATCGCGACCGCGCGCACGCGGTCGTCTCCGAGGTGCTGCTGCACCTCTGCGATCAGCTCGCGCGTCCCGCCGTCCTCGGGGACGTCGATGCGCAGCGCGTGGTAGATCTCGGGGAGCTTGTCGGGGAAGACGGCATCGAGCACCACGCCCTTGATCTCGACGATCTTTCCCGTGTTCTTGCCGTTGCTCTTCTCGGCCACTTGATCTCCCCTGGATAAAGGTCGCGCGGCACCGCTTGCCGGCGGCCGCAAAGCACCGGCACTTTATCCGACCCGGCTCGAGGCTCCTCGGTGGAACCGACCGCGTTTGCGAAGCTTGCCGGCGTGACGAACACAGACGTCTCGGCGAGCCCGTTCACCGGACGAACGGCCTGGACGCGCAGCCTGCAGAGCCCGCTCCGCGCCTTCCTCCGCACGGAGACGGGAAGCGCCGTCGTCCTCCTCGCGGGCGTCGTCGCCGCGCTCGTCTGGGCGAACGCCGACCTCGCGTCGTACGAGCGCGTCTGGGCGACGACGCTGTCGATCCGGATCGGCGGCGCGGGCGTCTCGCTCGACCTGCACGGCTGGATCAACTCCGGGCTGATGGCCCTCTTCTTCTTCGTCATCGGGCTCGAGGCGCGGCGCGAGTTCGACCTCGGCGAGCTGCGCGAGCGGCGGCGGGTCGCTCTCCCTCTCCTCGCCGGTGTCGGCGGGATGGTCGTGCCGATCGCGATCTACCTCGCGATCAACGCCGGCCACGGCACGACGCACGGCTGGGGAGCCGCGATGTCGACGGACACCGCGTTTGCGCTCGGCCTGCTCGCGCTCGTCGGCCCTGGCTTCCCCGACCGGCTGCGCGCCTACCTGCTCACGGTCGCCGTGGTCGACGACATCGTCGCGCTGCTCGTGATCGCAATCGCCTATAGCGGCGACGTCTCGACGACGGCGCTCCTGATCGGGATCGGCCTCTTCGGCTGCATCCTCCTGATTCGCGCTGCCGGGATCCACTTCGGCCCCGTCTACTTCGTGGCCGGCGCGGCGGTCTGGGTCGCGTTCTTCAAGGCCGGCGTCGACCCGGTGGTGGCGGGACTGATGGGCGGCGTGATCGCGCTCGCGTATCCGGCGCAGCGGAGCGACCTCGAGCGCGCGTCCGATCTCTTCCGGCTCTTTCGCGAGCAGCCGACCGGGGGCCTGGCCCGCTCGGCGCGTTCGGCGCTGAGAACGGCGGTCTCGCCGAACGAGCGGCTGCAGACGCTCTGGCATCCGTGGACGAGCTACGTGATCGTGCCGCTCTTCGCGCTCGCGAACTCCGGCGTCCACCTGAGCATGGCCTTCCTCGGGAGGGCCTACACGTCGCCCGTGACGCTCGGGATCGTGCTCGGCTACGTGGTCGGCAAGCCGGTCGGGATCGTGGGCGCGACGTGGATCGCGGGACGCGCGACTCACGGGCGTCTGCGACCGCCCGTCGGCTGGGCCTCGGTCGCAGGCGCGGGCACGATCGCCGGGATCGGCTTCACCGTCTCCCTCCTCATCGCCTCGCTCGCCTTCCACGGCGCCAGGCTCGACGAGGCCAAGATCGGCGTTCTCAGCGCCGCGATCCTCGCCGCCGCACTCACGTGGCTCCTCTTCGTCGGGACGAAGCGGCTGCCGCGGAAGCTGCGGATCCGGATGCTGCTCGGCACGCCCGAGCTGATCGTGGACCTCGCGGATCCGGTCGACCCCGAGCGCGACCACATCCGCGGCCCGGTGGACGCGCCGGTCACCGTGCTCGAGTACGGCGACTTCGAGTGCCCGTACTGCGGGCAGGCCGAGCCGGTTCTGCGCGAGCTGTTGCGCGACTTCGGCGACGTCGCGTACGCCTGGCGGCATCTCCCGCTCAACGACGTCCACCCGGCCGCGCAGCAAGCGGCCGAGGCGGCCGAGGCAGCCGCCGAGCAGGGCGCCTTCTGGAAGATGCACGACCTCCTGCTCGAGCGGCAGGACGCACTCGGCTTCCGCGACCTGATCGGCTACGCGGAGGAGCTGGGGCTCGACGTGGAGCAGTTCGAGGACGACCTGCGGACGCGGTCGGGCGCGGGACGCATCGCGGAGGATGTCGACTCCGCCGACCTCTCCGGCGTCTCGGGGACGCCGACCTTCTTCATCAACGACCTGCGCCACTACGGCGCCTACGACATCGCCACGCTCTCGGCCGCGGTCAAGGCTGCGCGCGCCCGCGCAGCCGTGCGGGCTACGTCCGGCACTTAGGGTCGCCCCAGCTTCGCTCCAACGCTTGCGCCTGACTCTGAGCGCTCGCGTCGTACGGGCCGATGTCGCTCGCGGTCCACATCACGTCCGGTGTCACTCCCGGCCCCTCGACGGTGGCGCGGTACCTGGTCCCGTCGCCGCTCGGGTGCCCGTAGAACGCGTAGCAGAAGTCGCCGAGCGTCTTCCCGCGATGATGCGTGAGGAAGCTGTTCGCGCGATGCCAGCCCTTGCCGTAGGCGGAGTCGAACGTGTCGACGTAGACGTTTCGCCCGTAGCCGTCGAGCGGGTTGCCGGCCGGCGTGGAGCTGAACCCGTAGACGCCCTGGCCTCCGTAGGTGAGTCTGCCGAAGATGTGGCGGACGTGACCGACGGCCCAGTTCTGGTAGATGACGAGCTGAGGCAGCGGGCCGCTCCAGTGAGATAGGTGTAGCTCTACCGCCCCTCTCGTTCCGCCGTAGTTCGGCATGAGGCGCTTCCATGCCTGGAGTGCCCAGTAGGTGCCGTCGGGCGCCTTGCA
>DASUZZ010000054.1:0-2774 GCA_036376615.1 Gaiellaceae bacterium | reverse complement strand
GCGCGCTGCCAGACGTCGTGGTGGTCGACCTCGGCGACCGAGGCGCCGACGCGGTTCTGCAACTGCGCCTTCGCGGAGCGCAGGTGATGGCGCTTCTCCTTGAGCGAATGCGCCTCGGGAAAGTGGAGCTCGCACGTCAGGATCCCGACCCAGCCGCTCGGCATGGGCGGAGGCGCTACGCGGTGGGAGCTTCGTCGAGCGACGTGCGCTCGACCTCGCGCGTCTCGAAGACCTCGAGGACGTCGCCGACCTTCACGTCGTCGAATCGCTCGAGGTGGAGGCCGCACTCGAAGCCTTCGGCGACTTCGCGAGCGTCGTCCTGGAAGCGCTTGAGAGAGTCGATCGTCGTCGTGTAGATCACAGCGCCGTCACGAATCACGCGCACGTTGGCGCCGCGGCGAATCACGCCGTCGGTGACCATGCAACCGGCGATCGTGCCGACGCGCGAGGCGCGGAACGTCTCGCGCACCTCTGCCTCGCCGATCGTCTCTTCCGTCGTGACCGCGGCGAGCTTGCCGACGAGCGCCTGCTCGATCTCCTCGGTGAGCTTGTAGATCACGTCGTAGGTGCGAATCTCGACACCTTCGCGCGAGGCGAGCTCGCGCGCCTCGGCGTTCGGACGCACGTTGAAGCCGACGATGAGGGCGTCGGAAGCGGACGCGAGCATGATGTCGTTCTGGGTGATCGCGCCGACACCCTCGGCGATCACGTTCAGCCGCACCTCCGGATGCTCGAACTTCGTGAGCTCCGACACGACCGCCTCGACCGAGCCCACGACGTCGCCCCGGACGATGAGGTTCAGGTCGGAGACCTCGCCCGCCTGCAGCTGCTCGTACAGGCCCTCGAGCGACACGCCGGTGTTCGGGCGCACCGCCGCGAGCTGTTCGCGACGGAGCCGCTCACCGCGCCGGTTCGCGAGCTCGCGCGCCTCGCGGTCGTTCTCGACGACGCGCGCCAGCTCGCCTGCCGCCGGCGGCTTGTCGAAGCCGAGAATCTCGATCGGGTCGCCCGGGCCCGCGCTCTCCTGGCGCTCGCCCTTGTAGTTGAAGAGCGCCTTCACGCGACCGTGCGCGTCGCCGGCGACGACGGCATCGCCGACCTTGAGGGTGCCGCGCTGCACGAGCATCGTCGCGACCGGCCCGCGGCCGACGTCGAGCCGTGACTCGATGATCGGCCCGGAGGCCTCCGCATTCGGGTTGGCCTTCAGCCCTTCGAGCTCGAGATCGGCGACGAGGAGCACCTTCTCGAGCAGCTCGTCGAGGTTCTGCTGCGTCTTCGCCGAGACCTCCGCGAACTGCGTCTCGCCACCCCAGTCCTCGGGCTGGAGGCCTTCCTGCGCGAGCTCCCCCTTGACGCGGTCGACATTCGAGTCGGCGAGGTCGATCTTGTTCACGGCGACCACGATCGGCACCCCGGCCGCGCGTGCGTGCGAGATCGACTCCTTCGTCTGCGGCATGACGCCGTCGTCGGCCGCGACGACGAGGACCGCGATGTCGGTCACCTTCGCGCCGCGGGCGCGCATCGCGGTGAACGCCTCGTGGCCCGGCGTGTCGAGGAACGTGATCTTCCGCCCGTCGACGTCGACCTGGTACGCGCCGATGTGCTGGGTGATGCCGCCGGCCTCCGTGGCGACGACGCGCGCGTTGCGGATCGCGTCGAGCAGCGTCGTCTTGCCGTGGTCGACGTGGCCCATGATCGTGACCACCGGAGGCCGAGCCTTGAGCGCCTCCTCGGGATCGTCGAATGCCTCGGGCTCCTCCTCGTCGTCGGCGGCGTGCTTGATCGTGACCTCGCGACCGACCTCGGCCGCGATGAGCTCGACCTCCTCGTCCGATAGCGACTGGGTCGCGGTGCGCATCTGGCCGAGACCCATGAGGACCTTGATGATGTTCGCCATCGGGACGCCCAGCGCCTGAGAGAGGTTCTGGACGCTGATGCCGGACTCGACCGAGACGGGGCCGGTCGGCGGTGCGGCCGGCGTACGCGGCTCGCGCGGCCGGCTGTCCTGGCGCGCCTGCCGCTGCTCGCGCGACGGGCGCTGCCCTCCCTGGTCGATCACGACGCGGCGCCTGCGACCACCAGGTCCGCCGCCGCCGCGCGGGCGGAGCGGACGGTTCGGTCTGTTGCCTCCGTTAGCCATGGCCGCCACCAGTGTAAAGGTGGCGCAGCTCAGGCCCGATTCGCAGCTGCTGCCGTAGAACGCGGGCAAACATCCCGCGCTCCACGGCGCGCTCGAAGCAGGTGAGGCTGCGGCACGTGTAGGCGCCGCGGCCGGGCTCTTTCCGCCCGGCTACGAGAACGCCTTCGCGGGCTGCGCAGCGGAGCAGATCGCGTTGCGGCGCCGTCCGGCCGCAGCCGGCACAGCGCCGCACGGGCTCGCGCCCTACGACTGCTCCTCCGCCGGGACCGCGCCCTCGGCCTCGACCCCCGGCAGCGACGGGCCGACGCTCTCAGCGTCGGGCTCCATCGTGTCGGCGAGCGCCTCCAGCTCGGGCTCCGCCTCGGTGACGACCGGCTCCTCGTCGTCCGAGTCGTGGAGGGCAAGCTCCTGGTGTGCCGGCACGCCGCAGTACTTCGACCCGGGCAGCGCGGCATTCGGGCACCGCTTGCCGTTGGACAGGATCGCACCGCAGCGGCCGGAGTAGTCCTCCCCGCCCTCGCCGTCGCCGCCGCCGAAGGCGGCCTCGGCCTCGGCCTGCGCGAACTCGGTGTCCGACTGGATGTCGATCTTCCAGCCGGTGAGACGCGCGGCGAGACGGGCGTTCATTCCCTCC
>DASUZZ010000053.1:0-6207 GCA_036376615.1 Gaiellaceae bacterium | reverse complement strand
ACCTCGCCGCCACGAGTGTCGAAGACCAGATCGGCCGGCCCGCTCTCCACGAGCGTTGCGCCTGCGTGTCGCGCAAGCTGGACGGCAACGTGCCCAACCCCGCCCGAAGCACCCGTGACCAGCACACGCTCCCCTCGGGCGAGCTGCCCGTGCACGAACAGTGCTTGCCAAGCGGTCAACCCACCCATGGGCAGAGCTGCCGCCTCGACATGGCTCAACCGCGAGGGCTTCGGTGCAAGCACCCTGGCCGGAACGACGGCGTACTCGGCAGCCACGCCGTCGCGATCGAAGGGCGTGAGCGCATACACCTCTTCGCCGCTGCCGACAACGACGCCCGAAAGCTCGTACGACGGAATCGCCGGCAGTCGATCGACCGGCCACTCCAGCTCGTCCCGTGTGATCGCCGCCGCATGTACGCGCACCAGCATCTCGCCCGGGTTCGGCGAGGGCGTCTCGATCTCCTCAACCCTCAAGCCGTCATCGTGGAGCCGTACCGCTCGCACATCGCCCCCTTCTGCCCCTCTTGACCCCGTGCCGGGACCCTATCTACCGCCTGGTGCTCGGAGGAGTCGCCTCGCAGCGTTTCTCGCGTGAACCTCTGACGTCTCGGTTCCTCGGAACCTCGGCGCTCGAAAGCACTCTGTCGCTCACCCCCACCGCCGAACGTGCGCCGAGGTGAAGCTACAGTCGCAGCCGGAAGCCTGAATCGAGGCTGGTGAGGAGTCGGGTGGCCTTTCAACTGACAAACCCGGTGTCGACGGGTCGTTCCGGGTGTACCGTCCGGTCTCGCGAGCGGTGTCGTCGGGAGGGCTGGCAGCGCTGAGCGAGCGGTGGGCGATCGAGGCGGAGGGGCTGCAGAAGCACTACGGCGACGTCAAGGCGCTGTGCGGCGTCGACCTGTACGCGCCGGCGGGCAGCGTGCTCGGGCTGCTCGGCCCCAACGGCGCGGGGAAGACGACCGCCGTTCGGATCCTGGCGACGCTGCTCGAGCCGGACCAGGGAACGGCGCGGGTCGCGGGATTCGACGTGGCGCGGGAGCCGGCCCGAGTACGGGCGCGGATCGGGCTGGCCGGTCAGTATGCGGCCGTCGACGAGAACCTGACCGGGGCGGAGAACCTGGAGATGGTGGGCAGGCTCTACCACCTCGGCAGACGGCCCTCACGTCACCGTGCAGCTGAGCTGTTGGGAAACTTCGATCTGGCCGAGGCTGGCAAACGGCTCGTCCGCACGTACTCGGGCGGCATGCGACGGCGGCTCGACCTCGCTGCGGCGCTCGTGGCTCGCCCGCCGATCCTGTTCCTCGACGAGCCGACCACGGGGCTCGATCTGCGCAGCCGGATCACCCTCTGGAACGCCCTCGAGTCACTCGTCGACGACGGGACGACCGTGCTTCTGACGACCCAGTACCTGGACGAGGCCGACCGGCTCGCGCACAGGATCGCGGTGGTCGACCACGGCGCGGTGATCGCCGAGGGGGCTCCGGACGACTTGAAGCGGCAGGTTGGCGGCGATCGGCTCGAGATCCACCTCGCCGACGGATCGTCGACTCCCGCCGCCGTGGCGGCCCTCGCGCGGGTGGGCGAAGGCGCTCCGGCTGCGCTCGACGGCGTGGTGTCGGTGCCGGTCGCATCCGGCGGTGCCGTCGCGGAGGCCGTGCGCGCGCTGGATGAGGCGGGGATCGCGATCGGAGACGTCGCCACTCGACGGCCGACACTCGACGACGTCTTCCTGCAGTTGACCGGTCACGCCGCCGTCGACGCAGAGGGAGAGGCGACCGAATGAGCGCTGCGGGCTACGAACTCTCCGACATGTGGGTGCTCGCGAGTCGGAGCGTGAAGCGGATTGCGCGTCAACCCGATCTCGCCGTCGGCTTCACGGTTCAGCCGATCATGTTCGTGCTCCTCTTCGTCTACGTCTTCGGCGGCGCGATCAAGACACCCGGATACAGCTATGTCGAGTACCTGATCCCGGGGATCCTCGTCCAGTCGATCGTCTTCGGCGGGTTCGTCACCGCACTGGGGCTCTCCGACGATCTGAAGAAGGGTCTGATGGACCGCTTCCGCTCGCTCCCGATGTCCCGCTCCGCAGTGCTGACCGGGCGCACGCTCGCAGACATCAGCACCAATACCGTTCAGCTCATCGTCATGCTCGCCGTCGGGTTCGCGGTCGGCTTCCGCTTCACGACCGAGACGCCGGCGATCCTCGGCGGAATCGGATTGCTCCTCCTGATCGGCTACGCGTCCTCGTGGACGTTCGCCTTCATCGGGCTCACCGCCTCGTCGCCCGAAGCCGCCAACGCCATCGGCTTCACGGTCCTCTTCCCGGTGACGTTCGTGTCCTCGGCGTTCGTGCCGGTGGACTCGATGCCCAGCTGGCTCCAACCCGTCGCACGGCACAACCCCTTCACGACCATGGTCGACGCCATCCGCCACCTCTTCATCGCCTACCCGGCAGGCAACGACGTCTGGCTGGCGGCACTGTGGGCGCTCGTGATCGTCGTCGTGTTCGGAGTGCTCGCGATCCTGCGCTACCGGAGAGTGGTCGCGCGCTGAACGAGAGATTGAGGCCCCGAGGCGTCGAGCGTGACACGAGGCCTCCGGGCCATCGGCTTCCTCGCTGAGGTTGGCGGGACCCTGTCTCGCCTGGTCAGGATGCCGTGTGCCTCCGTTCTAGCGGTACCCGCCGGGCAGGGAATCCGTAGGAAGCCGCGGTAGCTCGGGTCGTCGTGCCGCCTCCAACGCTTAGAGTCGGTTCTGAGTCCGACCCACGGAGGAGCGAAGTGACGAGCATCTACTCAGTAGTCGACCCGGCCAGCGGCGAGACGGTCAAGGAGTACCCGACGATCAGCGACGACGAGTTGCGCGACGCGATCGGCCGCGCCGACCGGGCGCACACGGAATGGTCGAAGAACTCGAGCGTCGCCGACCGCGCGGCGCTCGTGCGGCGCGTGAGCGAGCTGCACTCGGAACGGCGGAAGGAGCTCGCGGGGATCATCGTCACCGAGATGGGCAAGCCCTTCGGGCAGGCCGTCGGCGAGGTCGACTTCTGTGCCTCGATCTACGAGTTCTACGCCGACAACGCGGAGGCGCTGATGGCCGACGAGCCGATCGAGCTCCTCGAGGGCGACGGGTCGGCCGTCATCCGCCGCAGCTCGCTCGGCGTGCTGCTGGGGATCATGCCCTGGAACTTCCCCTACTACCAGGTCGCCCGCTTCGCGGGGCCGAACCTGATCATCGGCAACACGATCCTCCTGAAGCACGCGCCCCAGTGCCCGCAGTCGGCCGAGGCGATGCAGCAGATCTTCGCCGACGCCGGCTTCCCCGACGGGGCGTACGTGAACATCTACGCCACGAACGAGCAGATCGAGTGGGTGATCGCCGATCCGCGCGTCCGCGGCGTCTCCGTCACCGGCTCCGAGCGTGCCGGCGCCGCCGTCGCGGAGATCGCGGGCCGCAACCTGAAGAAGGTCGTGCTCGAACTCGGCGGCTCGGACCCGTTCATCGTCCTCGGCACCGACGATCTCGACAAGACCGTCGAGGACGCCGTCGCGGCGCGGATCGACAACGCCGGCCAGTCGTGCAACGCCGCGAAGCGGATGATCGTGATCGACGAGCTGTACCAGCCGTTCCTCGAGAAGTTCACGGCCGCGCTCACCGCCGTGAAGCAGGGCGACCCGCGCGAGCGCGAAACCGAGTGCGGGCCGCTTTCCTCCGAGATCGCGGCCGACCGGCTCGAGGATCAGGTCAAGCGCGCGGTGGAGCAGGGCGCGACGGTGGTGGCCGGCGGCAAGCGCAACGGCAACTACTTCGAGCCGACCGTGCTGACCGACATCACGCCGGAGAACGACGTCTACCGCGAGGAGCTGTTCGGCCCCGTCGCGCAGGTCTACCGCGTGGGCTCGGAGGAGGAGGCGGTCGCGCTCGCGAACGACACGCCGTTCGGGCTCGGCTCCTACGTGATGACGAACGATCCGGAGCAGGCCGAACGGGTCGCGGATCAGATCGACGCCGGCATGGTCTACGTGAACATCGTGGGCGCGGACGGCGCCGAGCTGCCGTTCGGCGGCACCAAGCGTTCGGGCTTCGGACGCGAGCTCGGCCGCTACGGCGCCGACGAGTTCGTCAACAAGAAGCTGATCCGCATCAGCTGATCAGGTTCGGCCTGATCGGCACCGGCTACTGGGCCGGGGCGGCGCATGCGCCGGGAATCGCGGCCCATCCGCAGACGGAGCTGGTCGGCGTCTGGGGCCGCGATCGAGGCAAGGCGGCTGCGTTCGCGGCCCGATTCGGCGCGCAGCCGTTCCCCGACGTCGACGGGCTGATCGGGGCCGTCGACGCCGTGGCGTTCTCGGTTCCGCCCGACGTCCAGGCCGAGCTGGCGGTGCGCGCCGCGGAGGCCGGGCGCTCGCTGCTGCTCGACAAGCCGCTCGCGCTGACGGTCGCCGCCGCCGACCGGTTGGTGGAGGCCGCACGTGCTCCGACGGTGGTCTTCTTCACGCGTCGCTTCGATCCGGATGTTGCCGCCTGGTTCGGGAGCGACGTCGACGGCCGGAGCTGGGACGGGGGAAGCGTCCTGATGCTGGCGTCGATCTTCGAGCCCGGGAATCCGTTCGGGCAGTCGGAGTGGCGACGCGAGAGAGGTGCTCTGTGGGACATCGGACCGCACGCGCTGGCGCTGCTGCTGCCGACGCTCGGCCCGGTCGAGCAGGTCGCGGCGGTCCGCGGGCACCGCGACGAGGTGCACCTCGCGCTGAGGCATGCGAGCGGTGCCGCGAGCAGCGTGACATTGAGCCTGACGGCGCAGGTGGAGACGACGGAAGCCCTGTTCTGGGGCGAACGCGGAGTCGCGCGGTTGCCGGAGGACGTGGATCTCGCGGCGGCGTACGCCGGCGCCGTCGATGCGCTGCTCGCGGGCGACGGTCGCTTCGGCGTCGGCTTCGCGCGTGACGTCGTCCGCGTCCTGGCCGACGCCGAGGAACGCCTGCGGGTCTAGCGGCGGCCGGTGCCGTGCGTCTTCGCGGCCGCCGCCAGGAACTCGAGGATGCGGTCGGCGACGGCTCGGGGCCGGACGAGCATCGAGACGTGTCCCGCTCGCGGGATGAGCTGGAGCTTCGTGTGGAGGGCGGCCGCGGTCGAGTAGCCGCTGGCGACGGAGTCGACGGTGTCGTTCGCGCCCCAGATCACGGCTCGCGGTGTGCGGAGACGCGCGAGCTCCGCCAGGGTCAGGCCGGGGATCCCGCCTGCGGCGAGCTGCTCGAGGCCGGCCTCGGTTCCCTGGACGCGGAAGGGACGTTCGAACTGGGCGAGCGTCGGGTGTGTGAACCGGGGCGGGTTCGGGCCCCAGACGTTCCGCAGCACACGGCCGACGATCCAGTCGGAGCCCGTGACGATCCGGTAGAGCGCGGTGTCGTAGGGGTAGAGGAGCAGGTCTGACAGCCAGCCGTGGTTGCCGCCGAACGCGAGTGCGTCGCCGTCGAGGAGAACGACACCGGCGACGCCCGCGGGGTGTGCGAGGCCGGCGGCCGCGGCGACTCCGGCGCCGAGCGAGTGTCCCACCAGTACCGGGCGCGCGATACGCAGACGTCGTTCGAAGGCTGCGAGAAGCTGGAGCCAGCGCGCCATCGTGTACGGGCCGCGGCGCTGGCTGTAGCCGAACGGGGGCAGATCGAGCGCGAAGACACGATGGCGCTGCCGGGCGAGGAGCGGGCCGACCTCGTGCCAGACCCAGGACGGCTCCGCCGCGCCGCCGAGCAGCACCACCGGCGACCCCGCATTGCCCCAGCGGCGATAGGCGAGGAGCGTCCCGTCGACGCGGACGAACGGGCCGTCGTACAGCGCGGTCGCGGGTCGCTCGGAGCCGTTCGTCGCCAGGTCGTACGCGAGTGCCGCCAGCGTGAGGCCGACGACGAGGGCGAGCAGCGCCACTGCGACTCGGCGGCTCCAGCGGCGCAGCCGGCTCCGTCCGCGCGGGGCCGTCGTCTCCGCTGCGCCGGCGCCGTCGTTCAGCGGCGGTCGGCGACGAGTTTCGCGGCGGCGCCGCTGGCCATGGAGGTGGCGAGGACGCTCGGCCAGGCGCCGAGGTTGCGAGCGAGCCGGTGTGACGCGACGAACGCGCAAACCTGGATGCCCGTGAGCGCCAGCGCTGTCGGTGTGCCGAGACGGCGTACCCACTCCCGGGCACACCAGGCGGTTCCCGCAGCGAGAACGA
>DASUZZ010000052.1:0-17710 GCA_036376615.1 Gaiellaceae bacterium | reverse complement strand
CGCTCCTGCGCGACACGCGCGACGAGCGGGACGACGAGCGCGAGGTGCACGCCTTCGCGGCGTGCCTCGCGTCGGAGGACGGGCAGGAGGGGGTCGCCGCGTTCCTCGAGAAGCGCGAAGCGCGCTGGGTCGGGAGTTGAGTGCTCACGGAGCCGCGCCTAATGAAGCTGACGTTCCGACTGCCATTGCTGCCAGAGGGTGAGCAGGCGGCGCAGTTCGAGGATCGGTTCCGGGTGGTCGTCGACGCGAAGGTCACAGATCCTGTCGACGCCTTCCCGCGACCGCTCCGCCGCGCCGAGTCGCTCGACGACCAGGGCGGCGGCCTGCTGCCCCCGCCGGTCGCCTCCGGAAGCCTGTCCCGCCTCGAGCGCCGCCACCAATCGTTCGGGTAGAGACGCGGCGGCGTCGAGGAAGGCCCGTCGCATTGCCGGCAGGACACCGGCGTCGACCAGCATGTTTCCCTGCACCGCGAAGCCGTCCTCGACGAGGTGACCTGCCCAGTCGACGCATTCGCGCCCGGTAAATGCCGCGGCGCGTCCGTTTGCGGCGACGGCTCCCAGCTGGCGGAGCTCTCGATCTCGATCATCCGCGAGCACCTCATCGATCGCCATGGCAGGGTCGAGGTTCGTCGCGAGTGCGTCGAGGACACGCCGGCCGTTTCGCGCGACCACTCCCATCGCCTGCGTCGCAACCGCACCGACACCGGCCTCGACCCATGGTGTCACCGCACCGATTGCGAAATACTTCGACTGAACTGCACATCCGACCTCGCCGGTCGTCGAATCGGCCGCCACGATCGAGAAGGTTCCGGCCTCATGCGGCATCGGACGACGCTACCCGTTCGGCGTCGGTCGTGAAAACGCCGGTGAAGTGAGGAGCGCGTAGGGTGCGGCATGTGCGAGCAGCGGTTCTTCGCGAGGTCGGCGGCGACCTTTCCGTCGAGGAGGTTGCCGATCCTGAGGGCGACGCGGTGCTCACCGTGCGCGCTGCCGGCGTCAACTTCGCCGACCTGCTGATCCGCCGCGGGCTCTACCCGCAGATGCCGGAGCTCCCGTACGTGCTCGGTTCCGAGGTCGCCGGCGAGCTCGACGGGCGGCGGGTGCTCGCGTTCACGCGGCTCAGTGGGGGCGGGTATGCGGAACGGGCCGCCGTCGATCCGACGTGGACATTCCCGCTCCCCGAGGGCGCGTCGTACACGTCGGGTGCTGCTTTCCTGCTCACCTACCTCACCGCCTACGTTCCAGTGCACCACCAGGCGCGCGTCACGGCGAACAGCACGGTGCTGGTCCACGCTGCGGCCGGCGGCGTCGGCTCCGCAGCGGTGCAGCTCGCGAAGAACCTCGGTGCGCGGGTCGTCGCGACGGCCAGCACGGCGGAGAAGCGCGCTGCCGCGGTCGAGAACGGCGCCGACGAGGCTCTCGGCTACGACGACCTCGACGACGTGCGTGCCGACGTCGTGATCGACCCCGTCGGCGGGGACGTGTTCACGCGATCGCTGTCGCTGCTCAACCCCCTCGGCGTCGTCGTCGCGATCGGCTTCGCCGACGGGCTCTGGCAGGACCCGAGCGTCCAGTGGCTCGTCGGCCGCAACGCGGGGGTGGTCGGCATCTACCTGGCCCGGCTGATGAAGCTGCAGCCGGGCTTCGTCCACGAGTGCGCGCTCGATCTGCTCGGCATGTGGAGGCGCGGCGAGATCGACCCGGTCGTCGGGGCCTGCTTCCCGCTCGACGACGCCGCCGACGCACATGCGCTGATCGCCGCGCGCCGGAACGTGGGCAAGGTCGTCCTCGAGCCGTGAGGGCGCTCGTCACCGGCGCCGCCGGCGGGATCGGGAGCGCGATCGCCGCGCGTCTCGAGACCGAGGGCTACGCCGTCGAGCGGCTGGACATCGTCGACGGCTTCGACGTCACCGACCCGGCCGCCTGGGAGGCGGTCGAAGCGGTGGACGTCGCATGCCTGAACGCGGGCGTCCTGACCGGCGAGACCGAGATCGCCGCGCTCAGCGACGCGGCATACCGGCGCGCGCTCGGCGTCAACGTCGACGGCGTCGTCTTCGGCGTTCGCCGGCTGGCGAAGGTGATGGACGGCGGCGCGATCGTCGTCACCGCGTCCCTGGCCGGCCTCACGGGCATGCCGAACGACGCGATCTACTCGCTCACGAAGCACGCGCTCGTCGGCTTCGTGCGCAGCGTCGCCCCGCAGCTCGCGCCGGTGACGATCAACGCCGTGTGCCCGGGGATAGCGGACACGCCGATGATCGACGCCCAGCGCGCCGCGTTCTCGGCGGCAGGGTTCCCGCTCGTCGCGCCGGAGGCGGTCGCCGACGCGGTCTGGCGCGCTGCGACGGGCGGCGAGACCGGCCAGGCGTGGTTCGTCCAGCCGGGCCGGGAGCCGGGCCGGTTCAGGTTCCCGACGCTTCCCGGGCCGCGGCGTGACGGCGAGCCGGTCGGGCCGCCGCCGCTGTAGCGCTCAGTTCAGCCGCGGATCGAACGGCATGTTCTCCATCAACGAGGCCGAGCCGCCGGCGCGATGCACGGCTTCGCGCCACAGCGCGTCGGGGTCGTCGGCGAAGGGATCGTCGCTCTCCGCCGGCACGACGATCCACGACGGCTCCGCGAGCTCGGCCTCGAGCTGCCCCGCCCCCCAGCCGGCGTAGCCGGCGAACAGCCGCACGCGCCGGATCGACAGCTCGTCGGGCTCCGCGTCGGCGCTCATGAACCCGACGTGGTCGAAGATCGGAGCGGCGGCGTCGTCGACGTCCCCGAACTCGGCGAGCGCCATGAACGCCTGCGGCTGGACCGGGCCGCCGACGAACACCGGCCCGTCGGCGCCGGGGATGCCCTCGAGCAACGGGACCGCCTCGGCAGCCGGCACCCCGGACGGCCTGCTGAGCACGAGCCCGAGCGCGCCGTCGTCGTCGTGGTGGGCGACGAGGACGACGGTCTTGCGGAAGTTCGGGTCGACGAGCGACGGCGCCGAGACCAGGAGCTTGCCCTTCAGCGACTCCACGTCAACGAAAGTCCCACCCGTCGCCGTTTGCAAACGTCTTCAGGACGCGGCGCGCGACGACCATGCGGTGAACCTCGTCCGGTCCGTCGTAGATGCGCCCGGCGCGGGCCGTCATCAACATGTGGCCGAGCGGCGTCTCGTCGGTCAGCCCGCGCGCGCCGTGAACCTGCACGGCGCGGTCGATCACGTCCTGCAGCGCCTGCGCGGCGAAGAACTTGATCGCGGAGATCTCGACGCGCGCCTCGTCGCCGCCGTCGATCTTGTGCGCGGCGTCGAGCGTCATCAGCCGGGACGCGTGGATCTGCACGTAGCTGTCGGCGATCCAGTTCTGCACGGTCTGCTTGTCGGCGAGGGGGCCGCCGAACGCCTCGCGCTCCAGCGAGTACGCGCACATCAGCGCGAACGCGCGCTGCATCTGGCCGAGCCAGCGCATCACGTGGTGGATCCGCCCGGGCCCGAGGCGCTTTTGCGCGATCCGGAAGCCCGATCCCTGCTCGCCGAGCGTATTGGCGAGCGGGACGCGGACGTTCGTGTACCGGACCTCGCAGTGCGTCGACCAGCCGCGGCCCGTGTGACCGAGCACGGCGACCGGCCGGACGACGTCGACCCCCGGCGTGTCGGCCGGGACGATGATCTGCGTCGCGCGCCCGTGCGGCGGGGCGTCCGGATCCGTGACCGCCATCACGATCCCGAACGCAGCGCCGTCGGCGCCCGAGGAGAACCACTTGTGGCCGTCGATGACCCAGTGGTCGCCGTCCCGTACGGCGCGCGTGCGCAGCGTGGTCGGGTCCGAGCCCGGCACCTCGGGCTCGGTCATGGAGAAGAACGAGCGGATCTCGCCGGCGACGAGCGGGTGCAGCCAGCGTTCCTTCTGCTCGGCGCTGCCGAAGAGGTGGAGGATCTCGGCATTGCCGGCGTCGGGTGCCTGGCAGCCGAAGACGAGCTGGCCCCAGATCGAGCGGCCGATGTGCTCGTTCAGGTACGCGTAGTCGAGGAAGCCGGTGCCGGTGCCGCCGGCCTCGGGCGGAACGTGCGGCGCCCAGAGCCCGAGTGCGCGCACCTCGTCGCGCAGCGCGGCGACGAGCGCTGCCGCCGCGTCGTCCTCGCGGTCGAGCGCCGGCTCGTTCGGCAGCACGCGCTCGTCCATGAACGCGCGGACGCGTTCCAGCCGTTCGCCCGGTGGAGCCCAGTCCGTGACCGCCACCCGTCTAGCATCGCACCAACGGTGAAGCTCGGGTTCTACATGGGGTACGCGCAGCCGGGCACGAGCCCGCTCGAGCTGATCGCGCTCGCGCGGACGGCCGAGGAGCTCGGCTACGACTCGGCGTGGGCGGCCGAGGCGTGGGGGGTCGACGCGATCACGCCGCTCGCCTGGCTCGGCGCGCTGACCGAGCGGATCAAGCTCGGCACGGCGATCATGCAGCTGCCAGGCCGCTCGCCGGCGAACGCCGCGATGACCGCCGCGACGCTCGATCTCATGTCCGGTGGCCGGTTCCTGATGGGGCTCGGCACGTCCGGGCCGCAGGTCGTCGAGGGCTGGCACGGCCAGGAGTGGGGCAAGCCGCTCGAGAAGACGCGCGAGTACGTCGAGATCGTGCGTGCGGCGCTCCGGCGCGAGCGGCTCGACCATCACGGCGCGCACTACGACATCCCGGTGCGAGGCGGGACCGGTCTCGGCAAGCCCCTGCGCCTGATGGCGCGGCCGCTGCGGGCGGAGATCCCGATCTACCTCGCGGCGATCGCGCCGAAGGCGGTGGTGCAGGCGTTCGAGATCGCCGACGGCTGGCTGCCGATCTTCTGGTCGCCGGAGCAGGCGGCGTCGGTGTTCCCGCTCGGGTCGGCACGGCCGGGATTCGAGATCGCGCCGTGCGTGCCGGCCGTGCTCACCGACGACGTCGACTCGGGTCGCGCCGCGCTGAAGGAGTACTACTCGTTCTACATCGGCGGCATGGGCGCGCGCGGGAAGAACTTCTACAACGACCTGTTCGGGCGGTACGGGTACGAGGCCGAGGCGCGCGAGATCCAGGAGCTCTTCCTCGGCGGGCAGCAGCGCGAGGCCGTCGCGAAGGTGCCGGACGCGTTCGTCGACGAGGTCGCGCTCGTCGGGCCGAAGGAGCGCATCGCCGACCGCCTCGCCGCGTGGCGCGCCTCGGGCGCGACGACGGTGCTCGTCTCGACGCGCGACGAGGCGACGCTCCGGGCTGTTGCCGAGGCGGCTGCGTAGAGCCGACGGTCGCGGGCCCGTCCTGGGCCCGATTGTCCGTTGCGGACATGGACGTGGTTCGTTGCGCCCGGGCCTCTGTGCAGGCAGATCACAGGATTTGTCACGAAGCGGTCACGCTCTCGTGACGTTCCCCGGCTCAGAGACGCGTCAGACGAACGTCAGACGGGCGTCAGACGCCCGAGGAGCCCTCGAGCGCCTCGCGGGCGGCGGCGGCCAGGGCGGGGACGCCCCGCTCGAAGATCGCGGCGCGGGTGTCCTCCGCGCCGAGCTCGCCGCGGATGTAGCGGCCGTAGATCGCCTCGCAGAAGACCGCCGCCTTCCACAGCGCGAGCGCCTCGAACCACTCGAGCGGGCCGAGGTCGCGGCCGCTTCGCCCGGTGTAGCGCCGGACGAGCTCGGCGCGCGACGGGAATCCCTCGCTCGCCGTCACCGGCGACGACCCGAGCGCGCTCGGCCGCCCGCCCGGCTCGCTGTAGGTCGAGAGCAGATACCCGACGTCGGCGCGCGGATCGCCGATCGCGCCCATCTCCCAGTCGAGCACCGCCTCGATCCGCGTCGGCTCGCCGCGCGCGACCATCATGTTGCCGAGCCGGAAGTCGCCGTGAACGACGGTCGGTGCGAGCGGCTCCGGCAGTGCGCGGGCGAGCAGCCGGCCGACCTCGTCGACGTCGGGGATGGGCCGCGTGCGGTTCACGTCCCAGAGCTGCGTGAACCGGCGCACCTGCCGTTCCGCGTAGCTGCCCGGCCGCGCGAACGCCGCGAGCGTGGGGACCGAGACGTCGGCCGCATGGATCTCGACGAGCGTGTCGACGAGATCCTCGCCGAGGCGGCGCCGTGCCGCCGCGGTCTCGAGTCCCGCCGGCAGCGTCTGGGTGACGATGTGCCCGTCGAGGTAGCCCATCACGTAGAAGGGCACGCCGAGCACGGTCGCGTCCTCGCACACCGCGACGATCTCGGGCAGCCGCCCGAACCCGCCCTCGCGCACCGCGAGCTGCAGACCGGCCTCGCGCACCATGTCGTGCGCCGAAGGCGGCAGCGGCGGCCGCGGCGGGCGGCGCAGCACATACCGGTCGTCGCCGCGCGTGAGCAGGAACGTGAAGTTCGAGCCGCCGCCGTCGCCGATGCGCTCGGCAGCGAGCGGCCCGGCGCCGAGGCCGCGCTCGTCGAGGAACCGTTCGACACGGTCGAGGACGATCAGCGGCTCCACGACGCGATGCTATGCGCCTGCGATCACCGCGACGCCGCCGAGCGCGAGAGCGACGCCGACACGCTGTGCGGGTGTCAGCCGCTCGCCCAGCACGACGTGCGCGAGCAGGACGGTGACCACGGGATAGAGCGAGCCGAGCACCGACACGAGCGCCAGCAGCCCCGATCGGCTCGCGAGCGCGAAGAGCACGTTCGCCGTCACGTCGGCCAGCCCGACGGCGGCGACCGCGGCGATCGACGAGCGCGGGATGCGTACCGGCGCGCGAAGCCACATCGCGACGAGCGCCAGCACGGTGAGCGAGCCGATTCGTGCGCCGAAGAGCGTCGAGAGCGCGTCGCCGTCCTTGCTCCCGAGCCCGAGGAAGTAGACGAACAGCCCGAGCGCCACCGCCGCGGCCAGCGCGAGCACGACGGCCCGTCCGCGCTCCGGCGACTCCGCGCGCCGCTCCTCGAGCGACGCCATCACGGCGCCGCCGAGCGCGGCGACGGCGCCCACGAGCGCGAATCGGCCCGGCCGCTCTCCGGTCGCCAGCGACACGATGAACGGCACGAGCGCGCCGCACGCCGCGATCGGCGAGACGACGCTCATCGTCCCGAGCGACAGGGCGCGGTAGAAGGCGGCGAGCCCGAGGCCGCCGCCGACGCCCGACAGGAGCCCGAGCAGGAACGAGCGGGTGCCGACCTCGCCTCGCACGGCCACGGCGACCACGAGCACGGTGAAGCCGGCCGCCTGGGAGACGAGCGTGACGCCCAGCACGGGCAGGCGGCGGGACAGCGAGCCACCGGAGAAGTCGGCCACGCCCCAGACGACCGACGAGCCGAGCGCGAGGAGAAGTGGGAGGGCGCCCAGAAGCCTTGGTGGCTACACGCGTTCGACGAGCATCGCCATGCCCTGGCCGCCGCCGACGCACATCGTCTCGAGCCCGATCGACGCGTCGAGCGTCTCCAGGTCGTTCAGCAGCGTGTTCATGATGCGTGCGCCGGTCATCCCGTACGGATGGCCGAGCGCGATCGCCCCACCGTGCGGGTTCAGCTTCTCGCCGAACGGATCGATGCCGAGCTCGCGGCACACCGGGATCACCTGCGCAGCGAACGCCTCGTTCAGCTCGACCACGTCGACGTCGTCGATCGTCATGCCCGCCTGCGCGAGCACCTTGCGCACCGCCTCGATCGGGCCGACGCCCATGATCTCCGGTGCGATACCCGACACGCTCGACGCCAGGATCCGCGCACGCGGCGCGATCTCCAGCTCCCTCGCGCGCTGCTCCGCCAGAACGACCACGGCCGCGGCGCCGTCGTTGAGCGGGCACGAGTTGCCGGCGGTCACCTTGCCGCCGGGCTTGAACGCCGGCTCGAGCGCGGCGAGCTTCTCGAAGGTCGACGAGCGGCGGGGCCCGTCGTCCGCGGCGACTCCCTCGTACGGCGTCAGCTCCCGTCCGAAAAAGCCCGAGTCCTGTGCTGCGACCGCGCGCTCCTGCGACCGCTGGGCGAACCGGTCCATCTCGTCGCGCGAGACGTCCCACTGCTCGGCGACGTTCTCGGCGGTCAGCCCCATCGGGATGTAGACGTTGGCGATCGGCGCGTCGTCGCCGAACAGCGCGGGATGCAGCTCGTCCTGCGACTTCGGATAGCCGTTCACCTGGGAAATCGACTCGACGCCGGCGGCGACGAACGCCTCGCCCTCGCCGGCCTTGATCGCGTGGAACGCCATGCGGATCGTCTGCAGGCTCGAGGCGCAGAAGCGGTTGACGGTCGTCCCCGGCACGCTCGCCGGCAGCCCCGCGAGCAGCGCCACACGACGTCCGAGGTTCATCCCCTGCTTCTCCTGCGGGAAGCCGCATCCGACCATGACGTCGACGATCTCCTCCGGCGGCAGCTCGGGGACACGCTCGAGCGCGGTGCGCACCGCGAACGCGCAGAGGTCGTCCGGGCGCGCGTCGACGAGCGAGCCCTTGCCCGCGCGCCCGATGGGCGTGCGGGCGACGGAGACGATGACGGCGTCCGGCACGCCCCCATATTGACCGAGGCGTCAAATGTCGGTTGACTTGATCGGCTGCATGGGGTCGCTGCTTGCACTCCGCGACGTCGACGCGCGCTACGGACAGGTGCAGGCGCTGCGGAGGCTGTCGCTCACGGTCGACGAGGGTGAGATCGTCGCGATTCTCGGGGCGAACGGAGCCGGGAAGACGACGACGCTGCGTGCGATCTCGCACACCGTCACCCGGACGGGGACGCTCGAGTTCGCGGGAAGGTCGCTGGGGCGCCGCGGGCCCGAGTCGACGGCGCGGCTCGGGATCGCGCACGTGCCCGAGGGGCGCGGGACGTTCGCCGAGCTGACCGTGGGGGAGAACCTGCGGCTCGGCGCCTATGCGCGCCGCGGCTCGCTCCGCGACGACTTCCGCCGCGTGTTCACGTACTTCCCGTGGCTCGAAAAGCGCTCGTCGCAGCAGGCCGGGACCCTGTCGGGCGGCGAGCAGCAGATGCTCGCGCTTGCGCGCGCCGTGATGCAGCGGCCGAAGCTGCTGCTGCTCGACGAGCCGTCGCTCGGCCTCGCGCCCCTCGTCATCTCGGAGGTGTTCCGGATCGTGCGCGAGCTGAACCAGCGGGAGGGAACGGCCGTGCTGCTGGTCGAGCAGAATGCGCGGATCTCGCTGGCGACGGCGTCGCGCGCGTACGTGCTCGAGGTCGGCTCGGTCGCGTACGAGGGGACGAGCGACGATCTCGCGTCACGGGATGCAATCCGAACCAGCTATCTCGGGTACTGAACGGTGACATGACCGCCATCTCGCTCTTCCAGCGGACGACGTGGCGGCCGAGCTCGTCGTGGATCGTGCCGCTGGCGATCCTCGGCGGCGTCGTGTTTCTCGTGATCGGCTCGCTCCGCAGCTCGCTGTTCGCGCAGCAGACCGTCTCGGGCCTCGCCAACGGCGGCGTCTACGCGAGCCTCGCCGTCGCGCTCGTCCTCATCTACCGCGCGACCGAGGTGATCAACTTCGCGCAGGGCGCGATCGCGACCTTCACCACCTACATCGCGTGGCAGCTGATCGACTGGGGGCTGACCTACTGGCTGGCCTTCGCGTGCACGCTCGGGATCGCGTTCGCCGGCGGCTTCGCGCTCGAGCTCGTCGCGATCCGGCCGGTCGAGCGGCGCGGCAACGTGTTGACGGTCGTGATCGCGTCGATCGGCCTGCTGATCCTCGTCGAGGGCGCGATCGGGTGGATCTGGGGCAACCAGGTGAAGTTCATGCCCGCGCCGTTCCCGGCACGCATCTATCACCTCGGCGGCGTCGCGTTCTCGCTGCAGGATCTCGGCACGATCGCGATCTCGATCGCGTCGGTCTTCGTGCTGTGGCTCTTCTTCCAGTTCACGAAGATCGGCCTCGCGATGCGGGCGGCCGCGGTCCGCCCGGCGGCCGCGCGGCTGGTCGGGATCCGCGTCAGCTGGATGCTGTCGCTGGGCTGGGGGCTCGCGGCGATGCTCGGCGCGGTCGCCGGCATGCTCGCCGCGGCGAGCCCGAGCGTGCTGCTCCAGCCGTCGATGATGGACGGCATCCTGATCTACGCCTTCGCGGCGGCGGTGGTCGGCGGCCTCGAGAGCCCGGCGGGCGCGGTGATCGGAGCGCTCGCGATCGGCGTCCTCCTGAACCTGCTCGGCAGCTACGTGAGCTGGGTGACGCCCCAGCTCCTGCTCCCGGCGGCGTTCGTGCTCATGCTCGCCGTCCTGCTCGTAAAACCGTCCGGGCTCTTCGGCCGAACGAGAGTGAGGAGAGTATGAGGATCTCGCGCGGGACCGCGTACGGCGTGGTCGCGGCCGTCGTCGTCGCGGTCGTGATCGCGTTGCTGCCGCTCACGCTGTCCGACTACCACCTTTCGACCGGCGCCACCGTCGGCGTCTTCTTCGTGGCGATCCTCTCGCTGAACATCGTCACGGGCTACACCGGCCAGATCTCCCTCGGGCAGGGTGCGTTCATGGCGATCGGCGGCTACACCACGGCGATCCTGACCCACAACCACGGCTGGAACGACATCGCGACGCTGCCGGTCGCGGCGCTCGTGGGCTTCGCCGCCGGCGTGATCGTCGGGCTGCCGGCGTTGCGGCTCCACGGCGTCTACCTGGCGCTGATCACGTTCGCGGTCGCGCTCGCGGTGCCCCAGATCGCGAAGAACTACTCGAACTTCACCGGCGGCACGGAGGGGCTCGCGCTGCCGACGCACAGCGGGCTCTGGCTGTACCGCACGGCCTGGATCGTCGCCGGGATCGTCTTCGTGCTGAGCTGGCTGCTCCTGCGCGGCCGGGCGGGGCGGGCGTTCCGGGCGGTCCGCGACAGCGAGGTCGCGGCGGCGTCCTCGGGGGTGGCCCTGCCGATCTACAAGACGCTCGCCTTCGGCATCTCGGCTGCGATCGCCGGCGTGGCGGGCTCGGTCTACGTCCTCGTCAACAACTTCGTGAACCCCGACGTGTTCGGCCTCACGCTCTCGCTCTACATCCTGATCGGCGCGGTCGTGGGCGGGCTCGGCTCCCTCTGGGGCGTGATCGTCGGGGCCGCCTTCGTCGAGCTGCTGCCGCTCGGCCTAACCACCGCCCACGTGAGTTCGTCGCAGTCGGTACCGGTGATCTTCGGAGCCGTCGTCATCGCCGTCATGGCCCTGATCCCGCTCGGGGCGGCCGACCTGCTCCGGAGGATCTTGCATTTCGGATCCAAGACCAAGGAAAGTGTGCAGAGTTCCCTAGGCACGGAGGCCAGATGACCAGAAGGAGTAAGGGAGCGCTTGCGGTGCTCGCGCTCGTCTCAACCGCACTTCTCGTCTCCGCAGCGTTCGCCGCGAGGTCGGCGACCCCAGGCGTGACGAAGACGACGATCACGATCGGCGGGACCTTCCCGCTGACGGGTCCCGCTGCGCTCTACAGCGTGATCCCGAAGGCCGAGAACGCCTACTTCCAGTACGTGAACGCCCACGGCGGCGTGAACGGCCGCAAGATCGTCTTCAAGTACTACGACGACCAGTACAACCCGGCGAACACCGTCCCGCTGACGAAGAAGCTCGTGCAGCAGGACCACGTGTTCGCTGTGTACGGCGCCCTCGGCACCGCGCCGACCCTCGCCACGCGCGACTACCTGAACAAGGCCGGCGTGCCGCAGGTGCTCGTCGCCACCGGCGACTCCTACTGGGGCGCGCAGTACAAGAAGTACCCGTGGACGATCGGGTACCAGCCGGACTACCCGGGTGAGTCCCGCGTCTACGGGCAGTTCATTGCGAGCAAGGTGCCGCAGGCGAAGATCGGCGTCCTCATGCAGGACGACGCCTACGGCGAGAACTACTACAACGGCCTGGTCCAGGGCCTCGGCGACGCGAAGTCGAAGATCGTCGACGTCGAGAAGTACGACGCGACGCAGACCGACGTCAGCCAGCAGGTGGTGAAGCTGAAGGCAGCGGGTGCGAACGTGTTCGCGCTGTTCGCGCTGCCGACCCAGACGATCGACGCGCTCGTCGTGGCGACGAAGATCGGCTGGAAGCCGACGACGTTCATCAACAACGTCTCCTCGTCAC
This sequence comes from Gaiellaceae bacterium, assembly GCA_036376615.1. Taxonomy (GTDB): domain Bacteria; phylum Actinomycetota; class Thermoleophilia; order Gaiellales; family Gaiellaceae; genus PALSA-600. Next base: position 5,721 of record DASUZZ010000052.1, on the reverse strand, counting down.
CGACGTTCATGGGGCTCGCCGTCAAGAGCGGCGCCAACGTCGACGGTGACGTCTCGGCCACGTACGTCTACGACGTGTGGAACAACCCGAACACGGCGACGGCGAAGCTCTACAAGTCGATCCTGTCGACGTACGACAAGGGCGCAGACCCGCTCGACGCGAACAACGTCTACGGCGTGTCGAGCGCGTGGACGATGGTGCAGGCACTCAAGGGGGCGGGGAAGAACCCCACCCGCGCGAGCCTGATGAGCGCCCTCACGCACCTGAACGCGGTCGACCCGTTCCTCTATCCGGGCGTGAAGCTGCAGACCACGCCCACGGAGCGGTTCCCGATCGACCAGCAGATCCTCGAGCACTGGCAGAACGGCGGCTGGAAGCCGTTCGGCCACATCTTCTCGAAGGCTCGCTGAGCAAGGAGCACGCGGACGGTGGCGGTGCAGTCGTTGCGCCGCCACCGTTAGCGTCCTGCGCATGCTCGAGCTCGAGGAGGGGATCCGGCGCCTCACCCTGCCGCTCCCGTTCGGGCTCGACCACGTCCACTGCTACCTGCTACCGACGGGCGGCGGCTTCACGCTCGTCGACACGGGCCTCGGGACGCGCGATCCGGAGGCGCGCTGGCGGCCGGTCCTCGACGCGCTCGACGCGCCGGTCGAGCGGATCGTCGTCACGCACATGCACCCCGACCACGTCGGCGGCGCGCGCGACGTCGCCGCGCTGACCGGTGCCCCGGTCGTGCAGGGCCGCGAGGACTACGCGCAGTGCCTCGACGCGTGGGGGCCCGGCCGCCGCGCCGACCGGCTGGCGGCGCACTGGGTGGCGAACGGCATGCCGGAATCGGTGGTCGGGAGCGTGGTGGCGGAGTCGGGCCGGCTGGCCGAGGCAATCCACTGGGCCGAGTCGCCGCAGCTGGTCGACCCCGGCGACGAGGTCGACGGCTGGCGCGTCGAGCTTCTGCGGGGCCACGCGGACGGCCACATCGTGCTCGTGCGCGACGGCGTCCTGATCGCCGGCGACACGATCCTGAGCGGCATCACGCCGACGATCGGCCTGTACCCGAACGCGCGCCCGGATCCGCTCGGCGACTACCTCGTCACGCTCGATCGCATCGAGGAGCTGGCGCCGCGAGTCGCGTACGCGGGCCACAAGGACGTGATCCTCGACCCGGCCGCGCGCGCGAGCGAGATCCGCGCGCATCACGAGGAGCGGCTGGAGGCGACCGCGGCGGCGCTCGACGGCAACCCGCGGAGCGCCTACGACGTGTCGCTTGTCCTCTTCGTGCAGGACCTGTCGCCGGTCGAGCGCCGCTTCGCGGTCGCGGAGTCGCTCGCGCACCTCGAGCGGCTCGTGGTCATCGGCGACGCAGAGCGGGCCGACGGCGGGTACGTACGCGGCTGACCGATAGCATTTTCGTCGTGGAGCCGCTTCGGATCGGCGTTCTCGCCCTGCAGGGCAACTTCCGCGAGCACGCGGCGATGCTGCGCGGCCTCGGCGCGGAGACGGTCGAGGTGCGCAAGCCGGAGGAGCTCGACGGGCTCGACGGGCTCGTCATCCCCGGCGGCGAGTCGACGACGTTCATGCACCTCATGCGCCTCTACGGCCTCGACGAGGCGATCCGCGGCTTCCCCGGCGCCGTGTTCGGGACGTGCGCGGGGATGATCGTGCTGGACGGGAACCACCTCGGCCTCGTCGACCTGACCGTCCGGCGGAACGCCTTCGGCCGTCAGGTTGCGTCGTTCGAGGCCGACCTCGCGGTCGAGGGCGAGGAGCGCCCGATCCGGGCCGTGTTCATCCGCGCGCCGTGGATCGAGGAGGTCGGCTCGGACGTCGAGGTGCTGGCCGAGCTCGACGGACGGCCGGTGCTCGCCCGCGAGGGGCGGTTCCTGGTCGCCTCGTTCCATCCGGAGCTGACCGGCGACACGCGGCTGCACGAGTGGTTTCTCGCGACGGCGAAGGAGGAGCGGCTTGTCCGGGCATAGCAAGTGGTCGTCGATCAAGCACAAGAAGGGGGCGGCCGACGCGAAGCGCGGCCAGCTGTTCTCGAAGCTGTCGCGCGCGATCCTGGTCGCGGCCAAGGAGGGTGGCGGCGACCCGGCGAACAACCTCGCGCTCCAGAACGCGATCGAGAAGGCGAAGTCGTACTCGATGCCGAAGGACAACATCGACCGCGCGATCGCGAAGGGCTCCGGAGCCGACGCGGATGCGGATGCATTCGAGACGATCGTGTACGAGGGCTACGGGCCGGAGGGGGTCGCGCTGATCGTCGAGGCGCTGACCGACAACCGGAACCGCACGGCGGCCGACGTGCGCCACCTGTTCGCGAAGCACGGCGGGAACCTCGGCGCGACGGGCGCCGTGGCGTGGCAGTTCGAGCGGCGCGGCGTCGTGGTCGTGGCGGCCGGCGGCGCGGACGAGGAGGAGCTGCTGCTCGTCGCCGCCGATGGAGGCGCCGACGACGTCGAAGTGGACGGCTCGAGCTTCCAGGTGACCTCCGCGCCGGAGTCGCTGGTCGCGGTGCGCACCGCGGTCGAGCAGGCCGGGTTCACGATCGAGGCGGCCGAGCTCCGGCTCGTCCCGAAGACGACGGTGTCGATCGCCGACGAGGCGAAGGCGCGCCAGGTGATGCGGCTCGTGGACGCGCTCGAGGAGAACGACGACGTCCAGGACGTCTACGCGAACTTCGACATCCCCGAACGTGTGCTGGAGGCGGTCGCCGGCTAGTGAAGGATCGTCCGGGTCGCCGCCTAACCTCTCTTCGTGAAGGTTCTCGGCATCGACCCAGGGACTGCTGCATGCGGGTACGGGATCGTCCACGAAAGCGACGGCCGCCTCCGGGCCACCTGCCACGGCTGGTGGCGAACGCCGGCACGGCAACGAACCGAGGCCCGGCTGCTCACGATCTTCACGGGCGTCCGGGAGCTGATCGCCGAGCACGCGCCGGATGCCGTCGCGCTCGAGGAATCGTTCGTCGGCGCAGACGCCCGCATCGCACTCTCCGTCGGGCAGGCGCGGGGAGCCGTCCTCGTCGCCGCGTCGTCCGCGGGCGTCGACTGCGCCGAATACGCGCCCGCCCGCGTCAAGCAGGCGGTCTGCGGCTACGGGCGGGCCGACAAGGAGCAGGTCGGCCGCATGGTGCGCGCGATCCTCGCGCTCGACGAGATCCCGAAGCCCGACCATGCCGCCGACGCCCTCGCCGTCGCGATCTGCCACGCGACCGCGCCGCCGCTCCTCCGCGCCGCGTCGTGAGACCGCAGGCTCCACACGTCGGCAAGCAGCGCCGGGCGCCGGCCGGAGGGATGGCCTCGCGAAGGGAACCGCTGGTGCCCTTCCCGAAAGACGTCCGTCGGTGCCCGTAACGTCTACGGCATGATCGCGCGCCTCCGCGGCCGGATCGCCGGACGGGCAGGGCCCGGCCTGGTCATGGACGTCAACGGCGTCGGCTACCTCGTGCACGCGTCGCCGTCGGTGCAACGGCTCGGCAGCGGCGAGATCACGATCGAGGTGCACACGATCGTCCGCGAGGACGCGCTGCAGCTGTACGGGTTCGCCACGGCGGACGAACGCGAGCTGTTCGAGCTGCTGCTGAGCGTCTCGGGGGTGGGGCCGAAGGTGGCGCTGGCGATCGTCTCGGGCTCGACGCCGGCGGAGCTGCGCCGCGCGATCGCCCGTGACGACGTCAAGCGGTTCCAGGCGATCCAGGGAGTCGGGCTCAAGACGGCGCAGCGGGTGGTGCTGGAGCTGAAGGAGAAGCTCAGCGTCGCCGACGCGCTCGCCGAGGAGGCGAACGAGGCGACGCTCGCGCGCGACGCGCTCGTGAACCTCGGCTGGTCGCTGCTCGACGCCGAGCGCGCGCTGGCCGCCGTCGATGTCGCGCTGCCGGTCGAGGAGCAGGTTCGCGAGGCGCTGCGGACGGCGGCATGACGCAGTTCCTGGCACCGGTCCTGGCCGACGCCGAGGAGGAGGTCGAGCGCTCGCTCCGCCCGCGCACGCTCGCCGACTTCGTCGGGCAGCCGCGCGTGAAGGAGCAGCTCGAGATCGCGCTCGAGGCGGCGCAGGCGCGGAGCGAGGCGCTCGACCACGTGCTGCTCGCCGGTCCGCCGGGCCTCGGCAAGACGTCGCTCGCGCAGATCGTGCGCAACGAGCTCGGCGTCGGGATCCGGCAGATCGCAGGCCCCGGCCTCGAGCGAAAGGACATCGCGGCGATCCTCACCTCGCTCGAGCCGCGCGACGTGCTGTTCATCGACGAGATCCACCGGATGAGCCGCGCGGCCGAGGAGATCCTCTACCCGGCGCTCGAGGACTTCCGGCTCGACATCGTCGTCGGGCAGGGCCCGGCGGCGCGCACGCTCACGCTCGACCTGCCGCCGTTCACGCTGGTCGGCGCGACGACCCGCACCGGCCTGCTCACGACGCCGCTGCGCGACCGGTTCGGCCTCACGTTCCGCCTCGACCTCTATGCGCCCGGGGAGCTCGCCGCGATCGTGCGCCGATCGGCGCGCATCCTCGGGGTCGAGGTCGACGACGCCGCGGCGACGCTGATCTCGGAGCGCGCGCGGGGGACGCCGCGCATCGCCAACCGCATCCTCCGCCGCGTGCGCGACGTCGCCGAGGTGCGGCACGAAGGGGTCGTCACGACGGAGGTGGCGGAGGAAGCGCTCGCGCTGCTCGAGGTCGACGCCGCGGGGCTCGAGCGCTTCGACCGCGAGCTGCTCCGCGCGCTCGTCGACAAGTTCGGCGGCGGCCCGGTCGGCCTTTCGACGCTCGCCGTCGCGCTCGGCGAGGAGGCGGAGACGATCGAGGACGTCTACGAGCCGTACCTGCTGCAGCTCGGGTTCCTGCAGCGCACGCCGCGCGGCCGCGTCGTCACCGAGCTCGGCCGCGAGCACCTCGGTGCATCACGCGGCGACTCGACGCTGTTCTGATATGGAGGCGCGTTTGTCAAGGGTGCAGGCTGCGTCGTCGAGTCGCTGACGGGTTGATGTAGCTGCTCGGGTGGGCGTCGGGCGCTGCGACGACGTCGCGTGCGGTCAGTCTGATGATGCCGGGGTTGGCTACGCCATTGTCCTGCTTGCGTGGCCGGTGTGCGCTGTCTAGGAGCGGGCGTGGCCGTTGTCGCGGTTGCCCATAGAACAGTCGCGCGTGCCGGCAGCGTGTGGCCCGACGCTCGCCCGGGCAGGCGGCTTGTTGATTGGTGGCTAGTCGGTCACGGCGGCGGCCCAGCAGAAGCAGGCGAGTTCGCGGGCGACGGCGACGGTGGTGACATTGCCGGGCTTGCCGCGTTGGCGGAGGCGTTGGTAGAGGCGGTGCAGGCGTCGTTCGGCGCGGTGCGCGATCTGGATGACGTGGTCGGGCTGTCCGGCGCGGCGCGCGGCGATCGTGGGGCCTTCGCTTGGCCGGGGCAGGTAGTGCCAGGCGGCCTCGACCAAGAGCCGTCGTGCGTAGCCGGAGCCGGTCTTGGTGATCGCGCCCTGGCGGCGGCTCTCGCCCGACTGGTCGAGTGAGGGCTCGAGGCCGAGCCAGCCGGCGAGCTTGGCCGGTCGGGGGAAGCGGTGGAAGTCGCCGATCTCGAGTGCGAGCACGAGCGCGGTCAGGGTGTCGATGCCGCGGAAGCAGCGCAGCCGGGCGACCGTCCGCGACCACTCTCCCTCGAGCGCGAGCCGCGAGAGGCGTTCGTCGAGTGCCTGCTTGCGTGCGATTAGGCCGTCGACGGCAGAGAGGCAATCG
>DASUZZ010000051.1:0-25833 GCA_036376615.1 Gaiellaceae bacterium | reverse complement strand
GCCGACTTGACAGGGGAACAGGTGTTCGTGTAGAACATACGTTCCCGTGATCGCCACCGTCGTCATCCCGGCCTTCGATCTGCGGGCTGCGCTCCGCCACCGGCCGGGGGTGCAGGCGCGGCCGGCGGCGCTCGCACCGCTGCCCGGCACGGAGCCGCTGATCGGCTCGGTGACGGCCGCCGCCGAGGCCCGCGGCGTGCGGCCCGAGATGCGCCTCTCGGAGGCGCTCGCAACCTGCCCGGAGCTCGAGCTGGTCGAGCAGGATCCGGCGTCGGCCGAGCAGGCGTGGGAGGAGATCCTGCGGCGGCTCGAGGACGCGGGGTTCGCCGTCGAGCCGGACGGCCCCGGCGTCGTCTACTTCGACTCGCGCGGGGTCGAGCGGCTGTACGGAGGGCTCGAACCCGCGCTCAGGCGGGCGCTCGCGGCGGTCGGCACCGCGTGGGACGCGCGGGCCGGAGCGGCCGAGCGGCGGTTCGCCGCGCTGGCGGCGGCGAGCGTCGCCCGGGCGGGCCAGGCGCTGATCGTCTCCGACGACCGCGCGCGCTCATTCCTCGCTCCGCTGCCGCTCGAGCTGCTCCCGCTCGAGCGCGACCGCTACGAGGAGCTGGAGGAGCTCGGGATTCGCACGATCGGACAGCTTGCCGGGCTGCCGGGTGGCGCCGTCGCCGAACGATTGGGGCCGGACGGCCGGCGCGCCTGGAGCCTGGCAGGGGGTGAGGAGCCGGGGGACCGGAAGGTTGCGCCGAGACGGCCTGTCGCAGCCCTCCACGAGACGCTCGAGTTCCCCGACGCGATCGGCAACGAGCTGACGCTGAGGCGGGGGCTCGCGGTGCTCGTCGACCGGCTGCTCGCCCGGCCGGAACGCGCGGGGCGTCCGCCGAGGAAGCTCGCGCTCTGGGCGCGGCTCGTCGGCGGAGCCTCGTGGCGCCGGACGGTGACGCTGCGCGAGCCGACCACCGACCCGGTTCGGCTCCGCGCCGCGCTCGCGCCGAAGCTGGCGGAGCTGCCGTCGCCCGCGCTCAAGCTCCGGCTCGAGGTGTCGGCGCTCGCCGAGCACACGGGCGAGCAGCTCGAGCTGGTCGCCGCCGAGGGTGCGGTGCTGCAGGGACGGCTGCGGGAGGGGCTGCGACAGGTGCGGGCGTCCGTGGGCGTGGGCGGAGTCTCGACGGTGGTGGAGGTCGCACCGTGGTCGCGCATACCGGAGGCGCGCGCGCTGCTCGTTCCGCGCGACGACTAGAGGCCGGGCCCGGGTGCCGGTTCGTCGACTGGGCGTGATGGGCGAGCGCGATGCAAGGACGCAGGGAGTGCCGGTAGCTGTAGCTACCGGTGCGACCGAGGACGCGGCGGCGCGCCGTCCAGCGCGTCCGGGCGGCTCAAGCTGCACTCGGGCCCGGCCTCTCAATGCCCCGAGATCCGCGCTCGTCGAGGCGCATGCCGGGGGCACGCCGCGGCGCGTGAACCGCCGGGAGGTGGCGCTCGTGCGCGAGGAGTGGCGCGTGGTCGACCGCTGGTGGACCGACGAGCCCGTGCATCGCCGCTACTTCGACGTCGTGCTCGAGACCGGAGAGAACGCCGTCGTCTACCACGACGACGACGCGGGCAGATGGTTCACGCAGCGGGCGTGACGAGCGGTGGTTGTTCCGCGAAGAAGACGAGCCCGTTGCGGCCGGAGCCGGGCTCCGCCCGGCGGGAGGCCAAGCGCGGTTGGCAAATGCAGCTGCCGGAAGGAGGGGCTCGTGGGGGAACCACGGGTTCCCCCACGTCGGGCGACGACGCGGGCAGATGGTTCACCCAGCGGGCGTGACCTGCCGAGCGCGCCTAGGACGCTGCCTGGGCGCCGCGGATGAACGCGGTGAAGCCCATCTCGGGGGTGTGGAAGTTGAGCACCCGCGCAGTTCCCTCGACGCCGCAAAAACCGTGGCGAGCCCCGGGCGGGACGGAGACCACCGTGCCGGGGCCGGCACGAACGGTGTCGTCGCCGACCGTGAACTCGACCTCACCCTCGAGCACGTAGAAGGAGTCGGCGTGGTCGGCGTGCACGTGCGGGTCGACGACGAAGGTGTCGTCGAACTCGATCTCCAGGATCGACACCTGGGGGAGGTCGCTGCGAATCGTGATCGTCCGGTTCGAGCGCTCGAAACGCTCGCCGTCGCCGGGTCTGCTGACAGTCGGGTCCATGCAGTGATCGTATGACCTTTGCCTCCCGCGATGCGTTCCCGGCCCGGGGCGGCGTCGGCGATCAGCGACGTCTCGATCTGGTGCCTGGCACCAGGGCGCCAGGCACCGTTCCGGCGCCGTACGTCGAGCTGCACGCGCACTCGGCGTACTCGTTCCTCGACGGCGCGTCGCTTCCGGAAGAGCTCGCCGCGCGCGCCGCGGAGCTGGGCTACGACGCGCTGGCGCTCACCGACCACGACGGCGTCTACGGCTCGCTCGAGTTCGCGCACGCGGCGAAGCACTTCGGCGTGCGCCCGATCACCGGCGCCGAGGTGTCGGTCGAGGACGGCCGCCATCTGACGCTGCTCTGCGAGACGCAGCGCGGCTACGCGAACCTCTGCCGCATCCTCACCGATGCGCACGCCGGCACGCGTCCGGAGGGGAAGGAGCACCGGGTGCTGCTGCCGGCCGCGACGACGGTCGAGCAGGTCGCCGCGCACGCCGACGGGCTCGTGTGCCTCTCCGGCTGTGCGCGCCACGGAGTCGGCGTCGGCGACCCCGAAGGGGCAGCGCGGCTCGCGGCCGCGTTTCCCGGAGCGTTCTACGTCGAGCTGCAGCGTCCGTACGAGCGCGGCGACGTGCGACGGAACGCACAGCTCCAGGAGCTCGCCGAACGCCTGCGGGCCCCGACCGTCGCGACCGGAGACGTGCACGTGCACGACGTGCGGCGCGCCGAGTTGCAGGACGCGCTCGTGGCGATCCGTCATCGCACGTCGCTGGACGGCAGCGAGCGCGAACGACGTGGAAACCACGAGTCGGTGCTGCTCGCGCCGGCGGCGATGCTCGAACGGCTGCCGCACGAGGCGGCGCTGCGGACACGCGAGGTCGCGGACCGCTGCCGGTTCGACCTGACGCAGGAGCTCGGCTACCGGTACCCCGACTTCTCCGACGGTCCCCAGCACGCCGACGTGCAGCTGCGCGAGATCTGCGACCGGGCGTTCGTCGAGCGCTACGCGGCTGCGAACGGCCTCGAGCGCGCGGCCCGGATGCGGCTCGACGACGAGCTGCAGCTGATCGCCCGGCTCGGCCTGAGTGGCTTCTTCCTGCTCCACTGGGAGGTGCTCGAGCTCGCGCGCGAATGCGCGATCGAGGTGCGTGGCCCGGGGAGCCCGCGGCACGTGCTGCCGCCCGGCCGCGGCCGGGGCTCGAGCGTCGGCTCGATCGTTTGCTACCTCACCGGCCTCTCGCACGTCGATCCGGTCGCTTCCGGTCTCTCGCTCGGGCGCTTCATCAACGACGAGATGGCCGCCGCGCCAGACATCGACCTGGACTTCCCGCGCGACATCCGGGAGAAGCTGATCGTGCGTGTCACCGAGCGGTACGGACGGCGGCATGCGGCGCTCGTCGCGAGCTTCGCGACGTACAGGAGCCGCGGTGCGATCCGCGACGTCGGCAAGGCGCTCGGACTGCCGTTCGCCGAGCTCGAGCGGCTCGCGCGTGTCACCGACGGCTGGGACGCCTCGCGCATCTCCGGCGAGCTCGACGGCGTGCCGGGCGCGCACGCCGGTCCGCGGTGGGACGCGTTCCGGCGGCTGACGCGCGAGATCGCCGGTCTGCCGCGGCACATCGGCCAGCACCCCGGCGGCATGGTGATCTCCTCACGGCCGCTGCTCGATCTCGTGCCGGTGCAGCCCGCCGCGATGGCCGGCCGCCAGATCTGCCAGTGGGACAAGGACAGCTGCGGCGATGCGGGGTTCCTGAAGATCGACCTGCTCGGGCTGGGAATGCTCTCGGCAGTCGAGGAGTGCGTCGACCGGATCGCACGCCTTCGCGGAGAGGCGATCGACCTGTCGCGGATCAGGCTCGACGATCCCGGCGTGTACGCGGAGATCCAGGCGGCGGACACGGTCGGCGTGTTCCAGATCGAGAGTCGTGCGCAGATGCAGAGCCTGCTGCAGACGCGGCCCGAGAACCTCGACGACCTGACGGTGCAGGTCGCGCTCGTCCGGCCGGGGCCGATCCAGGGGAAGGCGGTGCATCCGTACATCGAGCATCGCCGCCGCCGGCGCGAGAGCCCGGCGTTCGAGCCGCCGGTCGAGCACGAGTCGCTGCGAGAGCCGCTGCGCGACACGCTCGGCGTCGTCGTCTTCCAGGATCAGGTGCTCGACGTCGCGATGGCCGCCGCGCGGTTCTCGGTCGGCGAGGCGGAGGGGCTACGGCGGGCGATGAGCAGGAAGCGAAGCGAAGAGGCGATCGAGGCGTACCGGCCGCGCTTCGTCGCCGGGTGCGTCGGCAACGGCATCGACGAGCAGACCGCGCACACGATCTACGACAAGCTCGTCGGCTTCTCGGGGTTCGGGTTCCCGAAGTCGCACGCAGCGGCGTTCGGGCTGCTCGCATACCAGTCGGCGTGGCTGCGCCGCTACCACCCGGCCGAGTTCCTCTGTGCGCTTCTGAACGAGCAGCCGATGGGCTTCTATCCACCGTCGTCGCTCGTGCGCGACGCGCAACGGCGCGGGGTGGAGGTGCGTCCGCCGCACGTCAACGAGTCGGAGGCGCACTGCGCGGTCGAGGACGGCGCGGTGCGCGTCGGAATCGGATACGTGCAGTCGGTCGGCGAGGACGACGCGACCGCGATCGAAGAGGGCCGGCCCTACTCGGGGCTCGACGATCTCGTCGGGCGTGCGGAGGTCAAGGGCGGCGCACTCGAGGCGCTCGTCGCGGCCGGCGCCTGCGACGACTGGGGGCCGCGGCGGGAGCTGCTCTGGCGTCTCGGCGTCAGTGCGAGGGGAGAGAACATTCGCGGCGGGAACCGCCAGCTCGCGCTGCCACTCGAGCCGACGGCTGCGATCCCGGAGCTCCCGGTGCAGACGGACTGGGAGCGGATGCTCGCCGACTATCGGCACACGTCGCTGTCCGTGGGCGTGCATCCGCTCGAGCTTCTCCGGCCCCACCTGCCGGCAGGCGTCGCGACGAGCGCCGAGCTCCCGGAGATCCCGAACGGCGCGCTGGTCCAGCTCGCGGGCCTCGCCGTCGCGCGGCAGCGGCCTTCGACGGCGAACGGGATCGTGTTCATGCTGCTCGAGGACGAGCACGGCCAGGCGAACCTGATCGTCCCGCCGCCGGTCTACGAACGTCACCGGGCGATCGTCCGCGGCGAACCGCTGCTGCTCGCGTCCGGCAAGCTCGAACGCCACGACCGGAACATCAACCTGCTGGTCTCGAGCCTCGTCTCGCTCGGCGCGCTCGCCCGCCGGGCCGCGAGCGAGGCCGAGGTCGCACGGGCCCTCCCGCGCGCCCACCACTTCCGATAACGGGGGAAACCATGTTCCCCCGTTGCCCCCAACCGGTTCCGAGCGCTCAGGCCCCGTCGGAGCGCGGGCACGGTCGCTGCTCCGCCGGCCCGGTGTGCGTCGAGAGGTTGTAGGCGGAGTTGACGAGCCCGACGTGCGTGAACGCCTGCGGGAAGTTGCCGAGCAGGCGCTGCTCTCCCGGGTCGTACTCCTCGGACAGCAGGCCGAGGTCGTTGCCGACGCCGAGCAGCCGCTCGAACAACGTCCGCGCCTCCTCGTCGCGGCCCATCATCACCAGCGCGTCGACGAGCCAGAACGAGCACGGCAGGAACACGCCCTCGCCGCCGACGAGCCCGTCCACCTCGTTGCGGCCGTCCGTCCGGTACCGCTCGACGAACCCGTCTCGCGTCAGGTCGCGCTGGATCGCGTCCACCGTGCCGACCACGCGGGGATCGTCCGGCGGCAGGAACCCCACCAGCGGGATCAGCAGCGTCGACGCATCGAGCTCCGACGAGCCGTACGCCTGCGTGAACGAGCCCAGCTCGACGTTGAACCCCTCGCGGCAGACCTCGTCGTGGATCTCCTGGCGAATGCGCCGCCAGTGGTCGAGCGGGCCGGGAAGATCCCATCGCTCGATCGTGTCGACCGCGCGGTCGAAGGCGACCCACGCGAGCACCTTCGAGTGCGTGAAGTGCCGGCGCGGCCCGCGCACCTCCCAGATCCCCTCGTCGGCGTGCTCCCACGCGCCCTCGAGGAAGTCCATGAGCGTGCGCTGCAGGCTCCACGAATGGTCGTCGGAGGGCAGGCCGCTGATGCGCGCGTGGTGCAGCGAGTCCATCACCTCGCCGTACACGTCGAGCTGGAACTGCTCGTGCGCCGCGTTCCCGACGCGCACCGGCGACGAGCCGACGTAGCCCGGGAGCCACTCGAGCTCCGTCTCCGTGACCCGCCGCTCGCCCGCGAGGCCGTAGAGGATCTGTGCGTTCGCCGGGTCGCCGGCGACCGCGCGGAGCAGCCAGTTCCGCCACGCGCGCGCCTCGGCGCTGAAGCCCGCATTCTGGAGCGCGAGCAGCGTGAAGGTCGCGTCGCGAAGCCAGCAGTAGCGGTAGTCCCAGTTGCGAACGCCGCCGATCCGCTCCGGGAGCGACGTCGTCGCGGCGGCGACGATGCCGCCCGTCGGCTGGTAGGTGAGCGCCTTCAGCACGAGCAGCGACGTGTGCACCGCCTCCGTGTACGCGCCCGTGTAGCGGCAGCCGCCCATCCACTCGAGCCAGAAGCGCTCCGTCTCGTCGAGCGCGGTCTCGGCATCGATGCGCTTCGGCCTACGGTCGTGCGAGGCGAACCGGGTGAGGACGAACGGCACACGGTCCCCGGCGCGGACGCGGAACTCCGCACGGTGCGACATCCCCTCCGGCCGAAGGTCGACCGGCGTCACCAGGGTGAGCGCGTCGGGGCCGCCGATCGCGATCAGCAGCTCGTCGTCGACGCGGCGTACCCACGGGATCACCGATCCGTAGTCGAAGCGGATGACGAGCTCCGTCTCCATCTCGACGGTGCCTTCGAGACCCTCGACGATCCGCACCACGTCGGGCGTTCGGCCCCGCGGCGGCATGAAGTCGATCACGCGCACGCGGCCGGTCGGAGTCTGCCACTCGGTCTCCAGGATGAGCGTGCGCCGGCGATAGCGACGCTCGGTCGCCGGGCCGCCGTCGGCCGGCGCGATCAGCCAGCGCCCGTTGTCGCGTGAGCCGAGCAGCGCACCGAAGCACGACGGCGAGTCGAAGCGCGGGACGCACAGCCAGTCGATCGACCCCGACCGTCCGACGAGCCCGGCCGTCTGCAGGTCGCCGATCATGCCGTAGTCCTCGATCCGCTCGGCCGCCACGGCTATCTATTCTCGAGCTCCAGCCGGAACGGTTCGAATCGCTTGCCGACCGCCTTGTCGAAGTCCCGCAGGTAGTCGTCGACGATTCCCTCCGCGAGCGATTGCGCATAGGTGTCACGCAGGTCGGCAAGGATCTCGGTGCCCGTCTCGAGCGCGTCGAGATAGTCGCCGTAGAGCTCCTCCGCCTCGTCGCGCGTCGCGCGGTTGTACGCGTCGAGCTTCGCGTGCGCATCGTCGATCACGTCGGCGTGCTCGCGCTCGAACCCGTCGAGCTGGCGCCGGATCACATCGGCGAATCGGCTGCGCCACCGGATCATGCGAGCGTCCGGTAGAGGGCGAGATGCTGCGCGGCGGCAGCATCCCACGTGAGCTCCGCGCGCGCGCGCTCGGCGCCTGCTCGTGCGGCGGCGAGCTCGTCGGCGCTCGAGAGCAGCTCGCGGACGGCCTCCGTCATCGCCTCGACGTCGCCGGCGGCGACGACGCGACCCGCCCCGAATCGCCGCACCGGCTCGGCCAGCCCGCCGACGTCGTACACGACCGCCGGCACGCCGGCGCCGAGTGCCTGCAGCAGCGCGCCCGACTGGTCGAGTTCGGCCCGGTACGGGAAGACGGCGACCGTCGCCTCCCCGAGCGCACGGTCGAGCTCTGCCGGCGACAGGTAGCCGAGCCGCCACTCGACGCGAGCGGCGTCGCGCAGCCCGTCGAGCGGCATCGCCGGATCGCCCGCGATGAGCAGCCGCGCGTCCGCGAGTCGGCGCGTCACCTCGATCGCGTCCTCGAGCCCCTTGTACGGGCGCAGCACGCCGAGCGAGAGCAGCGTGCGCCCGTCGTCCGTGCGCCCGGCGCCGCTCGGGTAGACGGGATGTGGGATCACCATCGACTCGACGCCGAGCTCGGCCAGTGCCTCGCGGCCGCGCTCGCTGTGCACGACGACGGCGTCGAAGCGGTGCAGCAGCCGCTGCCAGAGGTCACCCTTCGCTGCTGTTCGTCTGGGCAGAAGGTCGTGGGCCGTGAACACGGACGGCGAGCGAAGCCGCATGCGCACGTCGAGCTGCGGCAGCGCGAGCCACTGCAGGTGAAGCACGTCCGCGCGGACGCGGCCGAGCGACCTCAGCACCTCGAGGTGCTCGACGCCCTTCAGCGGCAGCCGTAGCCGGGACCGCTTGAAGACGCGCGACGAGAGCGGATAGAACGAACGGCTGACGGTGTACCCCTCTGCGGCCGGCGCCTCCCCGAAGCGAAACGGAGAGCTCAGCAAGCGGACCTCCGCGCCCGCTCGCACGAGCGCCGAGGCCAGCTCGTGGTCGTACCACGGCGTGAAGGCGGGCGGATCGGCGACGACCACGAGCATCGAAGTAGCGTAGACCGGTGCTCGTCCGCAGCTGGAACCTGTACCACGGCAACACGGTGCCGCTGTCGCGGCACGCGTACCTCGCAGAGATGGTGCGGCTCGCCTCCGCCGACGACCCGGACGTCCTCTGCCTGCAGGAGATCCCCGCGTGGGCGCTCGGCCGCTTCACGGTCGGAGACCGCACGGTCGCGCCGAGGCTCGGCCCGATCCCGATCCCGGCGCCGATGGGCCGCCTGCTGACGGCGCCGAATCACGGGCTCTTCCGCTCGATCTTCGCCGGGCAGGGGAACGCCATGCGGATCGGCCCTCGCCTCCGCGTCGCCGGGCACGACGCCGAGACGCTGAACCCGCGCGGCTTCCGGAGCGCGCAGAGCGCCCGGCTCGGGCTCGACCTCGTGATGCGGCTCGCGTGGGCGAAGGAGCGCCGCGTCGTACAGTTCGCGCGGCTCGTGCGCGACGACGGCAGGACGTTCCTCGTCGCGAACACCCACTGCACGGGCTCGCGCGACTCCCGCATCCCCGGCGTCGAGCTTCGGCGCCTGGTCGAGCTCGCAGTCGAGCGCGCAGAACCGGGCGAGGTCGTCGTGGTCGCAGGCGACTTCAACGTCGTCGGCGACGACGCCGAGCTCGTCCTCCTCGTCGACGGCTACGGCTTCTCGCCGGCCGGCCCGGGGATCGACCACATCCTCGTCCGCGGCGCGGAGGCGAGCGAGCTGCGCGTCTGGGAGACGCAGCGCCGGGCGTGGAACGGCGCGCTCCTCTCCGACCACGCGCCGGTCGAGCTGGAGATCGCATGACGTGGGCCGAGGAGCGTGCGCGGTTCCCCGTCCTCCGGGAGTACGCGTACCTCAACGCCGGCACCAACGGGCCGCTGTCCGAGGCCACGATCGACGCCGTCGCCTCGCTCCACGCGTGGGAGGCAGCGAACGGGCGCGGTGGCCGGGCGTACTTCGACGAGATGCTCGAGCGCCGCGAGCGGGTACGCGCGTCGATCGCCGGGCAGATCGGCGTCCGGGCGGAGAACGTCGCGCTGACCGACTCGACGACCCGGGGGGTTCAGGCCGTGCTCGCAGGGCTCGCGCTCGGCGCGGAGGACGAGGTGGTGACGACGGACTCGGAGCACTTCGGCCTGCTCGGACCGCTCTCGGCGACGGGAGCGAAGCTCGAGATCGTCTCGATCCGCGCGCTGCCCGTCGAGGCGACGCTCGATGCCGTGCGCGCACGCGTGACGAGCCGCACACGCCTGCTCGCGCTCTCCGCGGTCGTGTGGCTCGACGGACGCGTGATGCCGTGGCAGGAGCTGCGCGAGCAGACCGGCGTGCCGGTGATCGTCGACGGCGCCCAGTCGGCCGGGGCGGTCGAGGTCGACGCGACGGCGGCGGACTACTACACGGTCAGCGCGCAGAAGTGGCTGTGCGGGCCCGATGCGACCGGTGCGCTCTACATCCGCGACCCGGAAGCACTCACGCCGCGACTGCTGTCGTACCCCGCAACCTCGTCGTACGACCTGAGCACCGGCGAGTGGGAGCCGAAGCCTGGCGCCGCGCGGTTCGACACCGGCTTCGCGCCGGCCTCGTCGCTGGCGGGCCTCGAAGCTGCGCTCACCGGTCTCCCGCCCGGGCGATTCGAGCGAGCGCGCGCGCTCGCCGAACGCTGTCGCGAGCTCTTGCAGGCGGCGGGCTACGACGTCGTCACGGAGGCCGGGCAGGCGACGCTCGTGTCGTTCCGCCCGCACCGCGATCCCGCCGAGGCGCGCGCCGCGCTCTACGACCGGAAGGTCGTCGTGCGCGAACTTCCCGGGACCGACCTCCTGCGCGCGTCGGTCGGCTGGTGGAACGACGAGGACGACCTCGAGCGGCTCGTGGCGGGTCTCTAGGCCGCTTCGGTGCGCAGCCCGAGCTCGGCGGCGATCGGCTGCAGCGCGGCGATCACGTTCGCGATGTGGTCGTCGAGCGGAAGCTCGAGCAGCTCCGCTCCCTCGTAGACGTCGTCGCGCGAGACGCCGGCCGCGAACGACGGCTGCTTCAGCTTCTTCTTCACGGACTTCGGCTCGAGCCCCTCGAGGCCCGTCGGCCGGACGAGCCCGCAGGCGTGCACGAAGCCGGAGAGCTCGTCGCAGGCGAAGAGCGACTTCTTGAGCGGCGTGTTGCGCGGGACGTTCAGATGGTTCGCGTGCGACAGGACGGCGTCGATCACCACCTCGGGGTAGCCCTCCTCGCGGAGGATTGCCGCGCCGTCCTGGGGATGCTGTTCGAGCGTGGGGTGGATCTCGTAGTCGAAGTCGTGCAGCAGCGCCGCGACGCGCCAGAGCTCCTCGTCCTCGCCGAACCGCTGCGCGTAGGACGCCGTCGCGGCCTCGACCGCGAGCGCATGCCGCAGGAGCGCCTCGCTGTTCGTGTAGCGGGTGAGCGTCTCCCAGGCCTGCTGACGGGTCTGACTCAAGGCCCAGCTAGCATAGTTCGCTCCCGTGTCCTCGACCGTCGTCAGGCCCTTGGCGGAGTCGTTCGTGATCGAGGGCGGCCATCCGCTCTCGGGCAGCGTGCGCGCATCCGGGAACAAGAACGGCGCGTTGCCGATTCTCGCCGGGTGCCTGCTCTCGGACGAGCCGGTGACGCTCTCGAACATCCCGCGCATCCGCGATGTCGAGACGATGTGCGGCTTGCTCGCGCACCTGGGAGCCGATGTCGAGTGGGTCGGTGCGAACGAGGTGCGCGTGCACGCAGCGGAGATCGGCTACGAGGTCGACGTGGAGCTCGCCGACCAGATCCGTGCGTCGTTCCTGCTCGCGGGGCCGCTGCTCGCGCGGCTCGGCCGGGCGGTCGTGCCGCCGCCGGGCGGCGACGTGATCGGCCGGCGCAGGCTCGACCCCCACTTCCACGCGTTCCAGCAGCTCGGTGCGGCGTTCGAGACGACCGACCGATACGACCTGTCCGGCTCGCTCGCGGGATCGCACCTGCATCTCGACGAGCCGTCCGTGATGGCGACCGAGAACGCGGTGATGGCCGCCGCGCTCGCGCCCGGCGAGACGATGATCTCGAACGCGGCCAGCGAGCCGCACGTGCAGGACCTGTGCCGGTTCCTCGTGAGGTGCGGCGCCCACATCCAGGGGATCGGCTCGAACGTGCTGCGCATCACCGGCGTCGAGCGGCTGTCGGGCGCCGAGTATGCGATCGGCCCGGAGCATGTCGAGGTCGGCAGCTTCATCGGGATGGCGGCGGTGACGGGCGGCGACATCACGATCGACGGCGTCGTCGGCGACGACCTCTGGCCGATCCTGCCCGTGCTGCGTCGGCTCGGGATCGAGGTCGTCCTCGAGGACCACTCGCTGCACGTGCCGGCCGAGCAGGAGCTCGCGGTCGTCGATGACCTCGGAGGTGCGATCCCGAAGATCGAGGACGGCCCGTGGCCCCAGTTCCCGGCCGATCTCACGTCGATCGCCGTCGTCGTCGCCACCCAGACGCGCGGGACGGTGCTCGTGTTCGAGAAGATGTTCGAGAGCCGGCTGTTCTTCGTCGACAAGCTCGTCTCGATGGGCGCGCGCATCATCCTCTGCGACCCGCATCGCGCCGTCGTCACCGGCCCGGCGCGGCTGTACGGTCAGCGGATGTCGAGCCCCGACATCCGCGCCGGGATGGCGATGGTGATCGCCGCGCTCTGCGCCGAGGGCACGTCGACGATCGGCGACGCGTACCAGATCGACAAGGGCTACGAGCGGATCGACGAGCGGCTGCGCGCGCTCGGCGCGCATATCGAGCGCGTCGAAGGCTGACGGTGGCCGTCCCGCAGACCGGCGTCCGGGTGGCGCTCGCCGCCCGGGGCAGTGCGAACGTGGCGACGGGCGTGCCGGTCCTCGACCACCTCATCGGAGAGCTCGCGCGGAACGGCCGCTTCGAGCTCGCGCTCGAGGTCGCGCCGGACCGTGCCGACCAGGCCGTCTCGGCTGCGGGCCGCGCGCTCGGCGCCGCGCTCGGCGAGCGCCTCGGCGACACGGGCAGCGGGCACGGCTGGGCGCTCGTTCCCGCGGAGGAGGCGCTCGCCGCGGCGGCGCTCGAGCGCTCCGACCGGCCCGTGCTCGTCTCGAACGTCGATTTCTCCGACCTTCGTGTCGGCGGCCTCTCGACCGACGTCGCGTCGCAGTTTCTGCGCGACCTCGTCGACGCGGCGCAGCTCAACCTGCACGTGCGCCTGCTCGAGGGCACCGACCCGCAACACGTCCTCGCTGCCATCTTCAAGGCCGTGGGCGCAGCGCTCGGGCAGGCGTGCCGCCCGGAGCCGTGAACGGACAACGCGACGCAGGGAGGTGAGGGTTGTCGATGAGCAAGCAGATCGTCCGCACCGAAGCGGCACCGGCCCCGTTCCAGGGCGCGCCCTACTCACAGGCGGTCGTGGCCGGCGGGCTCGTGTTCGTCTCCGGCCAGCTCGGGCTGCAGCCGGGCGCGAAGGAGATCGTGCCCGGCGGGATCGCCGAGCAGACCGAGCAGGTGCTCGCGAACCTCGAGGCCGTGCTCGAGGCGGCGGGGTCGTCGCTCGCGCAACTCGTGAAGACGACGGTGTACCTCCAGCACCTCGACGACTTCGCCGCGATGAACGAGGTGTACGCGAAGCACGTCGGCGGCGAGCCGCCGGCCCGCGCGACGGTCGAGGTTGCCAAGCTTCCATCGGGCGCGCTTGTCGAGATCGAGGCAGTCGCCACCGTCTGAGGTGTCGTCGGAGATCGAGGAGTACGTTCGCTCGCTCGGCCTCGACGCCTACACGGTCGGCGGCGCGGTCCGCGATGAGCTCGCCGGCCGCGAGTCGAAGGACGCCGACTTCCTCGTTCCCGGCCTCGACATCGCCGGGCTGCGCGACGCGCTCGCGCCGCACGGGCGCACGGAGGAGCTGAACGTCGCCGGACGCGCGGTCGGCGTCCGCTTCTTCCCTCGCGACCGGCGCGTGCGGCGGAGGGTCCCTGCCGGAATCGAGCTTGCGCCGCCGCGGCGCGAGGTCTCGACCGGCCCGGGACGGCACGACTTCGAGATCGTCGTCGACCCCGGCGCGACGGTCGAGCAGGACCTCCAGCGGCGCGACTTCACGATCAACGCGATGGCACGCCGTCTCTCGGACGGCGCGATCGTCGATCCGTTCGGCGGCCGCGGCGATCTCGAGCGCGGCGTCCTGCGTACCGTCACTCCGTCGAGCTTCGCCGAGGATCCGTTGCGGCTCGTCCGCGGGTTGCGGTTCGTCTCGCAGCTCGATCTCGACCCCGACGAGGAGACCGAGCGTCAGATGCGCGAGGAGGCGGGCAGCGTCCGGATCGTCTCCGGCGAGCGGATCGGCGGCGGCCTGGCTGCGGACGGGATGGGCGAGCTCTCCAAGCTGCTGCTCGGTCCGCGACCGTCGAAGGCGCTTCGACTGGCCCGCGACACGGGTGTGCTCGTCGCGCTCCTCCCGGAGCTCACGCCGACGATCGGCTTCGACCAGGAGAGCGCGTACCACGGCCTCTCGGTCGACGAGCACACGTTCATGGTCGTGCAGGCGACAGCCGACATGCAGCTGCCGCTGCGCGTTCGGCTCGCGGCGCTGTTCCACGACGCGGGGAAGCCTGCGGTCGCCTGGCGCGGGCGCGACGGCCGGCTGCACTACTACGCGAAGCCCGGCCGGTCGGACCGGTCGCACGAGCAGGTCAGCGCCGAGCTCGCGCGTGAAGCGCTGTCGCGGCTCCGCTATCCGACCGAGGTCCGTCGGCGCGTGGTGCAGATCGTGCGCCACCACATGCTGAGCGCGCGCGGCGACGCGGCGCGCGCGCGCCGGCTGCTCGCGCGCTACGGCGAGGAGCTGACCTTCGACCTGCTCGACCACAAGGCCGCCGACCTGCGCGGGAAGTGGGGCCCCGACGAGCCGCCGCCCACCGAGCAGCTGGCGGAGGTCGCCGCGCTGCGCGGCCTGGTCGAGGCCGGGCGCTCGAGCCCGTACCGCCTCGGCGATCTTGCGGTGTCGGGCACGGATCTGATCGAGCTCGGCTACGCGCCCGGGCCGGTGCTCGGCCAGACGCTGCGCACGCTGCTGACGGAGGTGCTCGAGCGCCCGTCGCGGAACACCCGAGAGACGCTGCTCGTCCGCGCGCGAGAGCTGCTCGCGTCGTGATCCGGTGGGACGAGCCGGGCTTCGTGGTCGGCTTCACGACGCGCGCCGGCGGCGTGAGCGACGGACCGTTCTCGTCGCTGAACCTCGGCCGCTCGACCGGCGACGACCACGCGAGGGTGGACGAGAACCGCCGCCGCGCGTGTGCCGCGCTCGGCGCCGACGCACGGAGGCTCTCTGCCAACCGCCAGGTGCACTCGACCCTCGTCAATCACGCCGTGGCGGGTGTCCAGGGAACCGTCGGCGACGGTCTCTGGTCGGCCGAGCCGGGCGTGCCGATGCTCGCGCTGTCGGCCGACTGCGTGCCGATCGCGGTGGCGGCGCCCGGGCGAGGGAGGCTCGCCCTTCTGCACGCCGGATGGCGCGGCCTGTCGCGCGGCGTCGTCACCGCGGGTGTCGCGGCCGTGCGCGGGGGCGCCGACGATGCCGAGCTGGCCGCGGCGGTCGGGCCGTCGGTCGGGCCGTGCTGCTACGAGGTCGGCGACGAGGTCTCGGCTCTCTTCGACGCGGACCTCACACGGGAGCGCAGGCTCGACCTCTGGGAAGCGACGGAGCGGCTCCTCCGCGCGGCCGGTGTCGTGCGCGTCGAGCGCATCGATCTCTGCACGATGTGCAACTGCGAGCTCTTCTTCTCGCATCGCCGTGACGGCCGCCCGCGCGGCGTGCAGGGAGTGATCGGCTACGTCGCCTGACGAGGTTCGCGCGCGTCTCGCACGCGTGCAGGAGATCGTGGGGCCCGGGGTGACCGTCGTCGCGGCGACGAAGTACGTGCCGCTCGCCGAGATGAGCGTGCTCGTCGAGGCCGGCGTCACCGTCGTCGGCGAGAACCGCGCGCAGGACCTCGAGGCGAAGCACGCGGAGTACGGCTCGGCGTTCAGGTGGCACTTCATCGGCCACCTACAGTCGAACAAGGCGAAGGTCGTCAACCGGTGCTGCGAGCTCGTGCACTCGCTCGACTCGCACTCGACGGCGCGGCGGCTCGAGATCCCCGCGCTCGTCCAGGTGAACGTGTCGGGGGAGGGCTCGAAGTCGGGCGTGCTGCCGGACGAGGTCGGCGACTACGTCGGCTCCGGCGTCGTCGGCCTGTCGACGATGCCGCCGGCCGTCTCGACGCCCGAGGGCTCGCGCGCGTGGTTCAGGCGGCTGCACGAGCTGGCCGCGGCGCACGACCTCGCCGAGCTGTCGATGGGCACGACGCAGGACTACGCGGTGGCGGCGGAGGAGGGCGCGACGTACGTCCGCGTCGGGTCGGTCCTGTTTTCCCCTGAACCGGACTAAACTGCCGCCGTGGCGCTCGGCGACCTCTGGAATCGCACGCTCGTGTACTTCGGCATCGCCGAGGAGGACGACGACTGGGACGACGAGGACGGGTACGCGGCCGAGGAGAGCCTGGAGCAGAGCTACCGCGAGCGCCCGAACGTGCGCCGGCTGACGCCGCGGCGCCGCGGCGCCGACTACGACGACTGGACGGAGTCGCAGTCCGACTCGGACACCGAGCGCGTCCCTGCGGTCCGGCCGACTCGGCTCCGTGAGGCACGCCCCCAGATCGAGGCGGTCCCGAACCCGTCGAGCGTCCGCGTGCACCTGGTGCTGCCGCGCTCCTTCAACGACGCGCAGCAGATCGCCGACCGGTTCAAGCAGGGGATGCCAGTGATCCTGAACCTGCAGAGCGCCGACGCCGAGCTGTCGAAGCGGCTGATCGATTTCACGAGCGGGTTGACCTACGCGCTCAACGGCGGCATGCAGCGGGTGGCCGACAAGGTGTTCCTGCTCACGCCGCGAAATGTGGAGGTCTCCGCGGAACAGCGGGCGCAGCTCCTCGAGCGCGGCGGCTTCTTCAACCAGGCGTAGGAAAACCGCAGCGCGGCGCGAAGGGGGCGCCTATGGTGCTCGACGCTGTCGGCGCGGTCGAGCGGTTCATCGTCATCTTCGCGACGGTGTACACGTTCGCGCTGATCCTGTACGTGCTCACGTCGTGGGTGCAGCTGCCGTACTCGCTTCGCGGCGCGCAGCGCTTCCTCGCCGACGCCTGCGAGCCGTACCTTCGCTTCTGGCGGCGGCTGCTGCCGCTCTCGTTCGGGGCCATGGACTTCTCGCCAATCGTCGCGATCCTGGCCATCGGCGTGATCGCCGAGATCCTGATCGCGATTCTGAACCGGTTCTAGGAAGGAGGGGGAGATGCGCTACACCCCGGTTGAGCTCAGACACGTGCGGATCGGCCGATCGCTGTTCGGCTACAAGCGTGGCGACGTCGACAGCCTGCTCGAGGACGTCGCGGACAGCTACGAGGAGGTGTGGCGCGAACGGGGCGAGCTGACTGACCGCGTCGAGGACGTCGAGAAGCGGCTCGGCGAGTTCAAGGACCGCGAGCAGCTGCTCGCGACGACGCTCGTCTCGGCGGAGAAGGCGGCCGCCGAGGCGAAGGACGGCGCCCGCCGTGAGGCGGAGCTGATCGTCGCCGAGGCGCATGGCGAAGCGCGGTCGATCATGCGAACGGCGCAGAACGAGCGCGAGCGGCTCTTCGGCGAGGCCCGCCGCGTGGAGGCGCTGCTGCGTGCCGCGCTCGGGATGGTGGAGGAGTCGAAGGCAGAGCCGCTCGAGGACGGCGAGGCTCCGGAGGACTTCGAGAAGCCGTGGCCCCTCCACGAGGACACGAGCGAGTTCGAGGCGATCCTCTCGCCCGGCCTGGCGGCGTCGGCCCGCGAGGCCGCCCAGGCGGACGAGCCGGAGGCGACGGCGGAGCCGGAGCCCGAGGCGGAGCCGCAGCCGCAGGCCGAGCAGGCGCCGGAGCCCGGCGCGGAGGGGCCGGACGAGCCGGACGCAGCCGAGGAGCCCGGTGAGACCGAAGGGCGGGTCGCGTTGCCCCCGGTCGCCGAGGACGACGACGACCCCTGGAGCACGCACTGAACCGGGGGCGGCTCGATCCCCGGCTACGTGGTCCGGCAGTACCCTGAGAGCATGACCGCCTCCACCCGCATCCGCCTCCGGGTGGCCCCGGGGGCCGCCCGCAGCGACGTGGTCGGGCGGCACGGCGACGGCTGGAAGGTGCGCGTCGCAGGCGCCCCGGAGCGGGGCAAGGCGAACGACGCACTCGTCGGCCTGCTCGCCGAGGTGTTGACGGTCGGGCGGTCGGAGGTTGCCGTCGTCGCGGGGGCATCCTCGCGTGACAAGATCGTCGCCGTGAGCGGAATCGACCCGGTACAGGCCGACGCGGCGCTCGCTCGCGCGGCGATGGAGGCGGGGGCGCGATGACCGCGATCGACACGGAGCAGTTCGAGCGGCGCCTGCTGGAGGAGCGCGAACGGCTGCTCAAATCCGCCCGTTACCTGCACCAGGAGAACCCCGGCTCGATGGAGGACGAGCTCGGTGAGATCTCGGGCGGCGGTGCCGGCGACAACCATCTCGGCGACATGGCGACGGTCACGTACGACCGGGAGCTCGACCAGGGGCTCGAGGAAGGCGTGCAGCAGACGGTCGAGCGGATCGAAGCCGCACTCGCGCGCATCGAGGAAGGCACATTCGGGACATGCGAGACCTGCGGCAGGCCGATCGCGCCCGAGCGTCTGGAGGCGATCCCGTGGACGACCCGCTGCATCGACGACGCGAAGCGATGAGCGGCGGTCCGGCGCGGCAGCCCGCGCCGGACGTGCGGGTCGGCTCGTCGACGGACGGGCTCGCGCCCCTGTCGGTCGCCGAGCGCTCGCTTGCGGCCGGCCCGTGGCAGTGGGCCGGCCTCGTCGCGGTCGCACTCGCGGCGATCGTCGCCGACCAGGTGACGAAGCACGTCGTCGTCTCGACGCTCGCGCTCGACGAGTCGGTGCACGTGGTCGGACCGCTCTCGATCCACCACGTCCAGAACACCGGCATCGCCTTCGGGTTCTTCGCGGGGGCGACGTCGGTCGTCACGATCGTGACCGCCGTCGCGATCGTCTGGATGTTGACCTTCTTCGCGCGGTCCGGCGCGCGCCATCCTGCGCTGCCGGCGGCGCTCGGGCTGCTCGCCGGCGGGAGCATCTCGAACCTCGCCGACCGCGCGCGCCTCGGCCACGTCACCGACTTCATCGACTTCCGGCACTGGCCGGCGTTCAACCTCGCAGACAGCTTCATCGTCGTCGGCGTTGCGATCCTGCTCGTCGCGCTCGTCGCGACCGACCGTTCGAACCGCCCGCCGCGCCGCACGCTCGACGTCGCGGCGCGATGAGGCTCACCGTCCCGGCGGGAGCGGCGGGCCAGCGGCTCGACCGCTTCCTCGCCGAACACCTCGGTTCGCGTGCTGCGGCCGAGCGTGCCGTCGAGGCCGGCGCGCTCGTCGACGGCGGCGGTCGCGCGAAGAGCTACCGGCTGTCGGGCGGCGAGGTGGTGGAGGTGCCCGAGCTCGAGCGGCCGGCGCCGCCCCCTCCTCCTCCCGCGCCGGATGTCGTGTTCGAGGACGAGCACCTCCTGGTCGTCGACAAGCCCGCGGGCCTCGTCGTGCATCCGGGCGCGGGGCATTCGGGCGACACGCTGGTCGACGCGCTCCGCGGCAGGATCGCCGGCGGGGAGGAGGACCGTCCGGGGGTCGTCCATCGCCTCGACCGCGATACCTCGGGCCTGCTCGTGCTCGCGCGTTCGGACGAGGCCCATCGTCGCCTCTCGGACCTCGTCCGCGAGCGGGCGGTCGAGCGCACCTATCGCGCGCTGGTGGTCGGGCGGCCGCGCTCGCGGCAGGGGCGGATCGAGGCGGCGATCGGCCGTGACCGCCACGACCCGACGCGGATCTCGCTGGACACGGACAGCCCCCGCGACGCCGTCACGCACTTCGAGGTCGAGCGGCTCTGGCCGGCCCACGCGCTGCTCGAGGTCCGCCTCGAGACCGGCCGCATGCACCAGATCCGGGTGCATCTGGCGGCGATCGACCTGCCGGTGGCCGGCGACCCCGTGTACGGCGCCGCCCTGCCCGGGCTCGAGCGCCAGTTCCTCCACGCCAGCGAGCTTGGCTTCCCGCACCCGTTCGGCGGCCCGCGCGTCGAGGCGCGGGCGGAGCTTCCGGCCGATCTCACGGCCGTGCTCGTCAAGCTCGAGTAGCTACGATGCGCGGCGTCCGTTCGACCCTCCGACCCGGTGGACCCACCGTGGCGGACGGTGGCAGGTGCATGGTCGCCTGCTTTCCGCCGCGGCCAACCGGCTGACCGTGACACCCAAACCGCAGAAAGGGGCTCGATGCCCGTCGTCTCCATGAAAGAGCTGCTGGAGGCCGGAGTGCACTTCGGCCACCAGACCCGCCGCTGGAACCCGAAGATGAAGCGATTCATCTTCACCGAGCGCGGCGGCATCTACATCATCGACCTCACGCAGACCCAGGAGCTGCTCGACGAGGCCTACAACTTCGCGCGGGCGATCGGCGAGCGTGGCGGCTCGATCCTGTTCGTCGGCACGAAGAAGCAGGCGCAGGACGCCGTGTCCGGCGAGGCTAGCCGGGTCAACATGCCGTACGTCAACCACCGCTGGCTGGGCGGCCTGCTGACGAACTGGCGGACGATCTCGGACCGCATCCAGCGCCTGCACGAGCTGCGCAGCCTCAAGCAGGAGTCCCAGCTCGACCTGCTCCCGGCCAAGGAGCGGATCTCGATGGAGGCGGAGCTCGAGAAGCTCGAGGCGAATCTCGGCGGAGTCGCCGACATGCGCCGCCAGCCCGACGCGATCTTCATCGTCGACCTGCGCAAGGAGCAGCTGGCGGTGCGCGAGGCCAAGCGGCTCGGCATGCCGGTGATCGCGCTCGTCGACACGAACTGCGACCCCGATGAGGCGGATTACGTGATCCCGGGGAACGACGACGCGATCCGTTCGTGCGCGCTGATCGTCAAGGCGATCGCGGACGGCATCGACGCCGGCAAGCAGAAGGTGTCCGCGAGCGAGCTGCGCGCGCCGCGCAACGGTGCCGCGCAGGCGGCGGAGGAGGCCCCGGCGGCCGAGGAGCCCGTCGCGGAGGAGCCGGAGCCGGCCGAATGACCGAGATCACGGCGACGATGGTGAAGGAGCTCCGCGACGCGACGAGCGCGGGGATGATGGACTGCAAGCGCGCCCTGCAGGAGGCTGAGGGCGACTTCGACGCGGCCGTCAAGCTGCTGCGCGAGCGCGGCATGGCATCGGCGGCGAGGCGCGCCGACCGCGAGACGAGCGAGGGGAAGGTCGGCGTGCTCGTGCAGGGCGACACCGGCACGATCGTCGCCGTCGGCTGCGAGACCGAGCCCGTCTCGTCGAACGACGACTTCCTCGCGTTTGCGGAGAAGCTGCTCCGTCAGGTGCACGAGCGCGGCGAGGGGGCAGTCGCAGACCTCGACCCCGAGCGCGTCGAGCTGGCGGCGCGGCTGGGCGAGAACATCCAGGTCGTCGGCGCGAAGCGCATCGAAGCCCGCAACGGAGGCACGCTCTCCTACTACGTGCACGCGCCCGCGAACAAGGTCGGCGCGATCGTGCTCACGGCCGGCGGCGACCCGCAGACGGCACGCAGCCTGGCGCTTCACCTGACGTTCGCGCGGCCGACCTACGAGAATCGGGAGCAGGTGCCGGCGGAGCTCGTCGATGCGGAGCGCGAGATCCTGCGGAGCTCCGACGAGGTGCAGAGCAAGCCCGAAGCCGTGCGGGAGAAGATCGTCGACGGGATGCTGAACAAGCGGTTCTACGGCGAGTCCGTGCTCAGCGAGCAGACCTGGTATCGCGCCGACGAGTCGACCGCGACGGTCGGGCGGTTCCTCGACGAGCGAGGGATCGAGCTGCGCGACTACGCCTGGTACGCCGTCGCGTAAGTGGCCACGACGCTGCCAAAGCTGACGCCGCCGCTCGTCTTCCGGCGAGTCCTGCTGAAGCTCTCGGGCGAGGCCCTGATGGGGTCGTCGGAGTACGGGCTCGACGCGCACACGGTCGACCTCCTTGCGCAGGAGCTCGTCGAGGTGCGCGAGACCGGGCTCGAGATCGCGCTCGTGATCGGCGGCGGCAACATCTACCGGGGCATGGCGGCTGCGGCGGAGGGGATGGACCGCGCGACGGGCGACTACATGGGCATGCTCGCGACCGTGCTGAACTCGCTCGCGGTGCAGGAGGCGCTCGAGCGACACGGCGCGGATACGCGCGTGTTGTCGGCGATCACCGTCCAGGAGGTCGCCGAGCCGTACATCCGGCGGCGGGCGGTGCGGCACCTCGAGAAGGGCCGCCTCGTGATCTTCGCGGCCGGGACCGGCAACCCGTTCTTCACGACGGACACCGCCGCGGCGCTGCGCGCGCTCGAGATCGGGGCGGAGGCGATCCTGATGGCGAAGAACGGCGTCGCCGGCGTGCTCGACGGCGATCCGCGGACGTCGCCGGACGCGAGGCTGATCCCGTCGATCACGCACCTGCAGGCAATCGAGCGTGGCTTGAGGGTGATGGACACGACCGCGCTCTCGCTGTGCATGGACAATCGCCTGCCGATCCACGTCTTCGAGCTCGCGGCCGGGAACATCTCGCGTGTCAGCCGGGGCGAGTGGATCGGCACGGTCGTGGCCACACCTCCCGAAGGAGAACGAGAACGGTGATCGAGGATTTCGTTTCGGATGCGGGGCAGCGGATGGACAAGTCGGTCGAGGCGACGCACGAGCACTTCAACTCCGTGCGAACGGGCCGGGCGGCGCCGGTGCTGCTCGACCGGATCACGATCGACTATTACGGCACTCCTACGCCGCTGAAGAACCTCGCCACCATCAACGCGCCCGAGCCGCGGCTGCTCACGATCCAGCCGTTCGACCCGTCGTCGATCAAGCAGATCGAGAAGACGATCCAGGAGTCCGATCTCGGGCTGACGCCGTCGAACGACGGCAAGGTGATCCGCCTGCCGATCCCGCAGCTGACCGAGGAGCGCCGCAAGGAGCTCGTGAAGCTCGTGCGGCACATGGCGGAGGAGGGCCGCGTGGCCGTGCGCAACGTGCGCCGGGACGCGATCAAGCACCTGGAGGAGCTGGTTCGCAACGGCGACGTGGGCGACGACGAGGAGCGGGCCGCCGAGACGCGCGTGCAGAAGGTGACCGACGACCACGTGACGCGCATCGACGACCTGCTGAAGCGCAAGGAAGCCGAGATCATGGAGGTGTAGTGGGACCACTGGGGGGACCTCCATGAAGATCGTCTCCCGCATCCGCACGCTGAGCCGAGTCCGCTCGGCGCCCGAGCCTCCGCTCCCGGAGGTCGCGCAGTCCGTCGCGATCATCCTCGACGGCAACGGGCGCTGGGCGCGTCGGCGCGGCCTGCCGGTTGCCGCCGGTCACCGCGCGGGCGCGCGCACGGTGCGCCGCACCGTCGAGGCCGCGATCGACGTCGGCATCCACGACCTCGCCGTGTTCGCGTTCTCGACCGAGAACTGGTCGCGGTCGGAGGAGGAGGTCGACGCGTTGATGGAGATATTCGCCGAGACGATCGAGCGCGAGCTCCCCGACCTCGCCGAGCAGGGAGTCCGCGTCCGCTTCATCGGCCGCCGTGACCGCGCGCCCGATCATCTGCAGGCGCGCATGGCGGCGATGGAGGACCGCACCGAGCTCAACACGCGTATCAACCTGTGGGTCGCCTTCGACTACGGCGGCCGCGCGGAGCTCGTCGAGGCCGCGCGGCGGCTCGTCGAGAGCGGGGTCGAGCCGCAGGACATCGACGAGAACGTCTTCGCAGCCAATCTCTACGCGCCCGACCTACCCGACCCCGACCTGCTGATCAGGACGAGCGGCGAGGTGCGGATCTCGAACTTCCTGCTGTGGCAGCTCGCGTACACCGAGCTGGTGTTCGTCGACAAGTACTGGCCCGACTTCGACGAGCGTGACCTACGGCGCGCGCTCGCGGAGTACGCATCGCGCCGCCGACGGTTCGGCGGGCGTTGAGCTCGTTCATCTCGCGGATCGTCGTTGCCGTCGTGCTGCTGCCGGTGGTGCTCGGCGCGGCGTATCTCGGCGGCTGGTGGATGTTCGCGCTGATCTCGCTCGCGGGACTGCTCGCACTTCACGAGTTCTGGCTGCTCGCACGGGAGCATGCGCCGCTCGCGCTGGCCGGCTACGCGGGCGTCGCGCTTGCGCTGGTCGGCGCCGAGCTCAGCGGCTTCCAGTGGATGGTCGGCGGCGTGCTGGTGACGCTCCCCCTCGCGTTCAGCCTCAAGCTCGTCTCGCGCGCTCGGCAGGCGTCGACGGCCGCGGTCAGCACCACGGTGCTCGGCGCCGCGTGGATTGGGCTCGGCCTCGCGTTCCTCGTGCTGCTTCGGGCGGTGCCCGACAAGGGACGGCTCCTCCTGTTCACGGTGCTGATCGCGGTGTGGGCGGGCGACACGCTCGCCTACCTCGGCGGCCGCCTGCTCGGCCGCCACAAGATGGCGCCGTCGACCTCGCCGGGGAAGACGTGGGAGGGGTTCGTCTTCGGCACGGCGGCGACGGTCTTCGTCGCGTTCGTCGCGCTGTACAAGCAGCACTACCTGACGATCGGGCAGTCGATCGTCCTCGGCGTCGTGCTGGCGGTCGCGGCGCCGCTCGGGGACCTGTTCGAGTCGCTGATGAAGCGCGACGCGGGGGTCAAGGACTCGGGGCGCCTGCTCGGCGGCCACGGCGGCATGCTCGACCGCCTTGACGCGTTCCTGTTCGCCGCCCCGGCCGCGTACTTCGCGATCCTCGCGCTCACGTAACGGCGTCACACTTTCGTGACGACGGCTGCCACCTCGTCGTTCCTGTGCTGTGCAGGGAAAACGGCCGCTCTGTGACAGTTCTGTGAATGCGGCTGCCGCCGACTGCATGTCGCCGGCTCGGGCGGGCACACTTCTCCGGGTGAAGCGAATCGCACTGCTCGGGGCGACCGGCTCGATCGGCCGCCAGGCGCTCGAGGTGATCGGCGCCGACCCGGAGCTCGAGCTCGTCGCCGCGACGAGCGGCTCGACGCCGATCGACGGGCTCGCGCCGCTCACGCAGACAGGCGGCGATCCGACCGCGCTGCTCGAGCGTGCGCAACCCGACGTCGTCCTCAACGCGACCGTCGGCTTCGCCGGCCTGCCCGGGACGATCTGGGCGCTCGAGCGCGGCGTCACGCTGGCGCTCGCCAACAAGGAGAGCCTCGTCGCCGCCGGCGGGCTCGCGCTCACCGCGCGTCGCCGCGGAGGAGGCGCGCTGCTTCCCGTCGACAGCGAGCATTCCGCGCTGTTCCAGTGCGCGCTCGCCGGCGAGCCGGAGAGCATCGTGCTCACGGCGAGCGGCGGGCCGTTCCGCGGCTGGACGCGGGACGAGCTCTCGGGCGTCACCGCCGACGACGCGCTCGCGCACCCGACCTGGTCGATGGGGGCGAAGATCACGATCGACTCCGCGACGCTCGCGAACAAGGGCCTCGAGGTGATCGAGGCGCACTTCCTCTTCGGCCTGCCCTACGAGCGGATCGAGGTGGTGATCCAGCCGACGTCGATCGTGCACGGCCTCGTGCGCTTCCGCGACGGCGCCTCGGTCGCGCATCTCGGCTATCCCGACATGCGCGTCCCGATCTCGTATGCGCTCACGTACCCCGAGCGCGGGCCGACGCCGGTCCCGGCGCTCGACCTGGTCTCTGCCGGCCCGCTCGAGTTCTTCGAGCCGGACGTCGACACCTTCCCGCTGCTCGCCCTCGCGCGCGAGGCCGGCGAGCGCGGCGGCACGTATCCGTGCGCGTTCAACGCGGCGAACGAAGTCGCCGTCGCGGCGTTCCTCGACGGACGCATCGGCTTCCTCGAGATCTCCGCCCGCGTCGAGGACGTGCTCGGCCGGGTCGACGGCTCTCCGGCGCGCAACCTCGACGAGCTCCGCGAGGCCGACGCCCGCGCCCGCGACCTGGTGGCCGTCGCATGAGGCATAGGCTGGACGGAGCCGTCCAAGGAGCGGAGGTGCCGACCCTGACGGCGCCGGAGCGGGAATGAGCATCTTCATCGCGATCATCGGGCTCGCGCTGCTCGTGATGATCCACGAGGCGGGGCACTTCTTCGCGGCGCGCGCCGTCGGGATGACGCCGCGGAAGTTCTACCTCGGCTTCGG
>DASUZZ010000050.1:0-73337 GCA_036376615.1 Gaiellaceae bacterium | reverse complement strand
CTCGCCTGCGAGCACCAGGAAGTCCTCCTGCGCGGACTCGGCGTGGTACATGCCCGTCGGCTTTCCCGCCTCGAGCACCGCGAGCGTGAAGCCGACGTCGGCGAACTGCTGCGGCTCGGCGTCCGGCCGCTCCGCGAGCACACGCCGGCTGCTCTCGAACACGCACCGCCCGCCGAAGGCGTCGTTTCGTACCCACGCTGCCTCGCCCACGTTGACGACGAACCAGCCGGCGCTCATCGGGGCGAGCCCCGAACCGACGTCCTCCAGCCTCGCTTGCTCGACCATCGCTCGCTCCTCTCGTTCTCGGCACGGCCTATGCGGGGACTATGCGCGCCGCTGCCACCCTCCGGTCGTTCTCTATCGAGGAGGGACACGAATTGAAGGCTTCGACGATCAGCGTGCTCGTGGCTTCTGCGGCATTGGCGGGGGCCGTCGCGCCGGCCGGCTTCGGCCGGCCGGCCGGCGGGGGACCGCCCTGCGTGCCCAAGGTCACGAAGATCGGCGGCAAGACCGCCGCCGTCAACTGCGGCCCGTCGACGGCAACGCTGCACATCGGCGGCAAGACGTACACGTTCCACGCGGGCTTCTGCGACCTCTCGTCGTCGGGCCTGCAGCTCACCCTGGGCACGGTGATCCCACAGGCTCGGAAGACGAACGCCGGAAAGCCGTCGTTCAGCATGCTGGTCGCGTGGCCGACGAAGAAGCCGTCCGGCTCGCTGTTCTCCGCGTACACGGGCGGCAGGCAGATCCTCGGCGACTCGCTGGTGACGGTGACCGGCGGCTACCCGAGCAACGGACAGTTCAAGTCCACGTTCACCGTCGGCCAGACGTTCACGGGGTCGTGGAACTGCCACGGAGCGCTCTGGAAGCACTGAGCCGATCGCTAGGAGGGGGACCCGACGGCCAGGCCCAGGCCGAAGGCGTCGGCTCGGGGGAGCCGCGCGCCGGCTGCGAGCGCGACCTCGAGCTCGGCGGCGCCGAGTGCGTCTCGCAGCCGGTCGCGGGTCTGCTCGAAGAGGCGCTGCTCGAACGTCTTCGTCGTCGCCCCGAGCCGCTCGAGGAGCGCAGTGGTGAAACCGAGCATCGAGGCGGCGTCGACGGCGTCACCTCGCCTGGCGGCAACGGCGGCGAGCGCGATCAGGCACCACGCCACATCCTCGTCGTCGTCGACGCGAGCGGAGAGCTCGAGGCTCTCCTGCAGCATCGCAACGGCCTCGTCGTCACGCCGCTGCTCGGCCGCGACGGCGCCGAGGTTGTACAGCGCGCGCGCGACGTTCGCGGTGTCGTCGATCGAGCGCAGGAGCCCGAGGCTCCGCTCGAACTGCGCGGCCGCCATCTCGAGGTCGCCCTGCAAGAGCGCGACGTCGCCCCGGTTGTTGCACGCGAGGGCTATGAGGCGCTCGTCGCCGAGCGACTCGGCCGCGCGAACGCACTCGTCGAGCGTCGCCGCCGCCGCGTCGAGCTCGCCGAGCGCGGGCAGGATCGCTCCGAGGTTGCTGAGGCTGCGGACGACACCGGTCTCGTCGCCGAGCCGCCGGTACATCGCGAGCGCGCGCTCGGCCGATTCGCGCGCACGTGGATAGTCGCCGCGGAGCAGCGCGAGCGCCGACGAGGACCTGAGCGCCTTGGCGACCGTGGCGTCGTCGTCGGGCGGCGCGTGCCCGACGGCTCGCTGCAGCCGCTCCAGCCCCTCGCTGAGGTACCCGCGCATGTACCAGAACCGCCCGAGCGCAGCGACGAGTCGTAGCTCGAGCCCGCGCTCCCCGCGTGCAACGAGCCAGTCGAGCGCCGTGCGAAGGTTGGCGTGGTCGCGCTCGAGCCGCTCGAGCCAGACCGACTGCTCCGCGCCGGCGAGCTCTGCCTCGGCGGTTTCGGCGAGGCGGACGAAGTGCAGCGCATGCGCGTCGCGCCCCTCGTCGTCGGCGGACGGCAGCGCCTCTGCGTACTCGCGCACGACCTCGAGCAGCCGGTGGCGACCGCTCGCCGACCGGACGATGCTCGCCGACACGAGGGCGTCGAGCCGGCCGGCGCTCGCGTCGGGCCCGCCGACGTCGAGCACCGCGTCGGTCGTGAAGTCGCCGTGGAAGATGGAGAGGCGCCCGAGCAGCCGCTGCTCGGCGGGATCGAGGAGCCCGAAGCTCCAGTCGATCGCGGAGCGCATCGTCCGGTGGCGCTCGGGCGCGTCGCGCGGGCCGCCGGAGAGGACGTCGAGGCGCGAGTCGAGCAGCGACAGCAGCTCGCCCGGAGGCAGCGTGCGGAACCACGGCGCGGCGAGCTCGATCGCCAGCGGAAGACCCTCGAGGCGCTCGCACACACCGCGGAACTCATCGCTCTCCGCGTCGACCGCCGCGCTCGCCGCAACGGTGCGCGCGCCGAGGAGCTCGCGTGCCGCATCCGGCTCGAGCGGAGGGACCTGCACCACGCGCTCGGCCGCAAGCCGGAGCGGCCGCCTGCTCGTTGCGAGCACGGTGAGCCGCGGAGCCGCGTCGATCAGCCCCGTCACGGGGGCGGCACCGTCGACGAGATGCTCGAAGTTGTCGAGGACGAGCAGCAGCTCGCGGCCGCGGAGCTCGTGCGCGACGAGCTCCGGCCAGCTTGCCGAGCCCGATTCCCGCAGCTCCAGTGCGCGCGCGATCGCCGGCAGCAGCAGGCTCGGATCCTGGAGCGGCGCGAGGTGGACGAGGACGGCGCCGTCGGTGAGCCGCCCGCCGAGACGGTGCGCGAGCTCGACGGCGATCCGCGTCTTGCCGATCCCGCCGGGGCCGACGAGGGTGACGAGCCGCGTGCCGGGGTCGAGCAGCTCCCGTTCGAAGCGTTCCAGGAGGGACGCGCGGCCGAACGTCGCCGTCTGCGGCGGCGGGACGCGGAACGGCTCGTCCGTCTCCTGCTGCACGTCGAGCGACGGGTCGTGGTCGAGGATGCGCCGCTCGAGCTCGCGCAGCTCGGCCGTCGGCTCGATCCCGAGCTCGTCGACGAGCACCGCTCGGCCCTCGCGGTAGCAGGCGAGCGCGTCAGCCTGCCGGCCGCTCCGGTACAGCGCGAGCATCAACTGACCGCGGAGGCGCTCACGCAGCGGATGCTCCGCGACGAGGCGCTCGAGGTCCTCGAGCACGTCGTCGTGACGGCCGAGGCGAAGGTCGGCCTCGACGCGTCCCTCGACGCACGCAAGCCGGAGATCGTCGAGCCTCGACGCCTCGTCGGTCGCGAACTCGCTGGTCGCGAAGTCTGCAAGCGCGTCGCCGCGCCAGAGGTCGAGCGCGCGCCCGTACAGCG
This sequence comes from Gaiellaceae bacterium, assembly GCA_036376615.1. Taxonomy (GTDB): domain Bacteria; phylum Actinomycetota; class Thermoleophilia; order Gaiellales; family Gaiellaceae; genus PALSA-600. The sequence continues at coordinate 70,064 of DASUZZ010000050.1, read as the reverse complement.
ACCGCGCCAGCCGCGCGTTGCCGCCCTCCAGGGCGCCGCGACCCTCGGCGAGGAGCTGCTCGAAGCGGGCGGCGTCGCATTCGCCGTCCTCGAGCTCGAGCAGGTAGCCGGGCGCCCGCGTGACGAGCCGGCCGGGCGACAGCAGCCGTCGGAGCTGAGAGACGTAGAGCCGGAGCAGACTGGGCGCCGACTCGGGCGCGTCTCCGTCCCACACAGCCTCGATCAGCGCGTCGACCGAGACGGGCGAGCCCGCGCGAAGCACGAGTGCGGCGAGGAGCGCGCGCGGCCGCCGTGCGCTCGGCGCAACCGGCGAGCCGTCGACCACGACCTCGAACGGGCCGAGCAACCGGACATCCATCTGGGGGTCCCCGATTCTAGGTGCGGCGGGTGGGCGGCAGGCCGGTGTCGCCCGCGGATCGAGCCGGCGCGATCTCCCGGGTAAGCGCGACCACGACGATCAGCAGCGCGCTCACCGCGAGGAGCCCGATCGGGCCGAGCCACGAACCCCGCAGGGTCACCTCTCGAGCAAACAGAACTAGCGCGCCTGTGAGAACCAGCGCCGCGAGTGCGACACCGAACGCTCGCACCACGCGCTGCAGGACGGCGCGCCGCGTTTCCGGCGTCCACCTTGAAGGAATCGACGCATCCGCTAGCTCGCTGATGAGGACAAGGCCGGAGGCGTAGAGCGGTGTGAGGATCGACAGCCGGTTGTGCTCGAGGTGGGCCGGCGGCAGGGCCGGCGCGTCCTCGTAGAGGAGCACCCCGACGTCGTCGGCAGCGAGCTCGTTGCTCAGCGACGCGGCGACCCAGGGCCCGAGCGGCGGCAGCGGCCGCGTCGCGAGCTCGATCACGCCACGGCCGGCGCGCGCGTGCCAAGCGGGCGGAACCGACAGGGCGACCCCGTCAGTCTCTGTCCGGCCGGCCGACGAGGCACCCCCGGCGACGGCGGCGAGCGCAACGGCGGCGGCAGCGAGCACACGCACGACCTGTCTACGCGTGCGCGGCGCTCACGAGTCCGTCGAGTTCGCGCGCCGTAGTCGACCAGGTGTGGAGCGAGTTTCTGTAGCACGTTCTGTGCTACGATCGGGACGTGGCTCGGTCGCTGCACGTTCGGCTTGACGACGCCTCCGCGGCAGCCCTCGAGATCGTGCGCGCCGGCGAGCTCAGCGACTCGGAAGCCGTGCGCCTGGCGCTGCGAGAGGCAGCGGCTCGCCGGCGGCTCCGGTCAGCCGTCCGAGACGAAGTGCGCGTGCTCGCCGAGGATGAGCACGACCGCAGTGAGATGCGCGTCATCCGCGAGCAGCTGGCAGAGCTCGCACCGACATCTCGAGACGACTGAGTGGTCCGCGGGGAGGTCTTCCGGCTCCCACCGCCGAAGCGCACGCGGGGACACGAGCAACGAGGCGCCCGCTACGCGGTCGTGGTGCAGGCTGACGAATTCCTCGGGCTGAGCACGCTTCTCGTCTCTCCCACCTCGACGAGCGCGCGGGCCGCGAGCTTCCGGCCGACGATCACGGTCGCGGGTCAAGAGACGCGTGTGCTCGCAGAGCAGACGACCGTCATCGATCCGGAGAGGCTCGGTCGATCCGCTGGGCGACTCGCGGCGCACGAGCTGCGTGCAGTCGACGAGGCGCTCATGCTCGTTCTCGGCCTTTAGGCCGGTTCGCGCAACATCCCCTGCCGAGGTCTACACGGCGACGGCGGCGACCCGACCGGCGACCGCGACGCGTGCGCGGTGCGCTCGCGTCCGTCAAGATCGCGCGATGACCGGCGTCGCGAGCCCCGTCTTCGCCTCGGCGGCGGACCAGCTGGACGCGCTCCGGCGCAAGGAGATCGGCGCGCGCGAGCTGCTCGAGCTCCAGCTGGCGCACGTCGAGGCGCACAACCCCGCGTACAACGCGGTCGTGGTTCTCGACGAGGACGGCGCACGCGCCGCGGCCGGCGCGATCGACGACGCACGCGCGCGCGGCAAGGCGCTCGGCGCGCTCGCCGGGCTGCCGATGACGATCAAGGACGCGTTCGAGGTCGCCGGCATGACCGCGACCTGCGGGATGACGTCGCTGCGCGACCACCGCCCGGAGCACGACGCCGACGCCGTGCAGCGGCTGCGCGACGCCGGCGCGGTCATCTTCGGCAAGACGAACCTGCCGGCAGGCGCCGCCGACTGGCAGTCGTGCAACGCGCTGTACGGGCTGACGCGTAACCCGTGGAACCCGGAGCGCACCGTCGGCGGCTCGTCCGGCGGCTCGGCGGCATCGGTGGCGGCCGGCTTCGCGGCGCTCGAGCTCGGCAGCGACATCGCGGGCTCGATCCGCGTGCCCTCGCACTTCTGCGGCGTGTTCGGGCACAAGCCGAGCTACGGCGTCGTGCCGGTGCGCGGCCACATCCCACCGCCGCCCGGCGGCCTCTACGCCGTGCCGCTCGGCATCGCCGGCCCGATCGCGCGCAGCGCCGCCGACCTCGAGCTGGCGCTGGCCGTGCTCGCCGGCCCGAACGAGGTCGACGCCGCCGGCTGGAGGCTCGACCTCGCGCCACCGCGGCACGAGCGGCTCGCCGACTTCCGCGTCGGCGTCTGGCTGGGCGCCGGCGACTACCGCCTCGACGGCGCGTACCGGCAGGCGCTCGAAGGCTTCGTCTCCGACGTGGCGGCAGCCGGCGCACAGGTGTCCGAGGCACCGCTGCCGTTCGCGCCGGCGGAGGGCTACGACCTCTTCCTGCGGACGCTGTTCGCGATCGTCGGCGCGCCGGCGCCCGAGGAGGCCGACGCGCTGCTCGCGCTCGCGCCCGGCGACGACACCGGCTACGCGGAGCGCCTCGGCCGCGCGATGCAGACGACGCTCGGCGAGTGGCTCGGCCTGCTCGACCGGCGCGAGCACCTGTTCCGCGCGTTCCGCTCGTTCTTCGGCGACTACGACGTACTCCTCTGCCCCGCCGCGGCGGTCGTCGCCTTCCCGCACGACATCGACGAGGCAGACGGCCCGCACAGCACGCAGCTCGCACGCCGCCTGACGGTGGACGGCGCGCCGGTCCCGTACTTCGACAACTTCATGTGGCCGAGCATCGCCACCTGCTCGAACCTGCCGGCGACGGTGATGCCGACCGGGCGCTTCGTCGACGGCCTGCCGGCCGGCGTGCAGATCATCGGGCCGTTCCTCGAGGACCGCACCACGCTCGGCTTCGCGCGGCTCGTCGAGGCGGAGCTCGGCGGCTTCACGGTGCCGCCCGCGCTCGTCGCGTGACTGGTTCGTCGTCGTGCGAGGCCTACCTCTGAAGGAGAGGTTCGAGAGAGCACGATGACGCGTGAGCACCGGGATCCGTACGTCGTCCTCGGAGTCGGACGGCAGGCGTCGGCCACCGAGGTCGCGCGCGCCTACCGGCGCGCGGCCCGGGCGACGCACCCCGACAGCGGCGCCGGGCCCGCCGTGTCGGTGGAGCGGTTCCGGGCGGTGAGCGACGCCTACGACATGCTGCGCGATCCGCTCCGGCGCGCGGCCTATGATCGGGCGCACCCGCGCGCGCCTTCCGTCGTGGGCCGTGCGGGCGGCCACATCGTGCTCGGGGCTCCTTCACCGCCGCCGGTCCAGCATCCAGACGTCACGGAGATCGCGCTCGTTCTCTCGCTGTTCCGGTCGAGCTGGTAGCGAATCGCGGGCCGCTCGCCTCAGGACTTGAACGGCGTGCGACGACGCCTACTCGACGTAGCGAAGTCACCGAAGCCTGACCAGGAGGTGTGGAATGCCGAGTGTGATCCTTCGCGACCCGTTCTTCGCTGCTCCGTTCCGGTTGATGGACGAGCTCCTGCGGACGTCGGGGAACGGTGGGCGGGTCACGGGCTTCACGCCACCGGTCGACGTACACGAGACCGAAGTGGAGTACCTCGTGAAGATCGACCTGCCGGGTGTGAAGTCGGACGACGTGAACGTCGAGGTCAACGAGAACGTGCTGACGATCTCCGGCTCGCGCACGCCGTGGGAGCTCGGGGAGACGCAGCTCGTGGAACGACCGTACGGCTCGTTCGCCCGCACGCTCACCTTGCCCCAGGGCGTGGATGCCGACTCGATTCAGGCGGGCTACGAGGACGGCGTGCTCGAGCTGCGGATCCCCAAGCCGGCTGAGCACAAGCCCACGCGGATCTCGATCGGCGCCGCCGGCTCGAAGAAGGAGATCGGGAAGTAAGCGGGGCAAGGGCAAGGCGACGGGGCTCGTGACGGCGCGCGCCGCCGCGGGCTCCGCCGCCTGCGCGGAGGTCTCGAATGAGCGCACTCGAGTCGAAGCAACCCAAGGCGATCTCTCGGCACGCGCACGAGCTCTGGTGCGGCTGCTGCGGCTACCGCGTCGTTGTTCGCCGCGAGCCGCCGATGTGCCCGATGTGCCGCGAGTCGAACTGGCGCGACCGGCCGAGCCGCAGCCACTACAACTGACGACCCGACCCGGCGTCAGACGTGCCCTCCGAGCCGACTTCGCTGTGGCACGATCGCGAGGTGGCGATCAGACGGGAGCTCGCAGGACGGACCGGGGACCGCCAGGAGGGGGACGCGGGGCGAGAGCTGTGGGACGAGGCGGCGCGTTCGGAGCTCCTCTCCGGCGACCGCGCCGACGCACTCGTCCGCCGCGCACGGGCAGGCGACACCGCCGCTCGAGAGGAGCTGATCCGGCGCCTGCTCCCGCTGATCCGGTCGACCGCACGCCGTTACCGAACCGAGGGACTGGAGCAGGCGGACCTGTTGCAGGAGGGGATCGTCGGGCTGCTGCGGGCGCTGCAGCGCTACGACCCGGACCGCGGTGTGCCGTTCGCCGCCTTCGCGACCTGGTGGATCAGACAGTCGCTGCAGGAGGCGCGCAGCGAGTTCATCCGCCCGATGCGGCTGCCGCCGAAGGCACTGCGGCAGCTGTCGCAGCTGAAATCGGAGCACCAGCACATCTATCAGGGAGAGGGCCGATCGGCCGGGGTCGCCGAGCTGGCCGAGCGGACGAGCATCAACCTCGATCAGGCGGAGGCACTCGTCGCAGCCGACGCACGCGCGCGGAGCCTCGACGAGCCGATCGAGAACATGGACGGCGAGCTTGGGACGTTCGGCGACCTGCTCGAGGACCCGCTGTCGGCGGCGGCGTACGAAGAGGTCATCGACGCCGTCGCCGGCGAACAGCTCCGCACGGTCCTGTCGAGGCTCACCGGTCGCGAGCGCGAGGTCGTGAACGCCCGCTTCGGGTTCGACGCCCCTCCCGAGAAGCTCGCCGAGCTGGGCGAACGGCTCGGCCTCAGCGCGGAGCGGGTCCGCCAGATCGAGGAACGCGCGCTCGCGAAGGTCCGGCACGCAACCTGAGGCGCTTGTGCGCCCTCGCCGGCCGCCTACTTAGAGATCGAGGAGACGACACACCGAGGCCCGAGAGCGCGAAGCGAAGCCGGGCGCGGCAGGGAGCGCGATGAACTCGACGCTCGACGCTCGCGGAACCTCGGTCGGCATTCAAGGGGAGGCGTCGAGCCTCCCCTCTCCGTTTCCCGGCGCCCCGGGGCTGATCAGTCCAGCTGGCCGAGCAGGAACGCGAGCGCGAACCCGACGGTCGTCACGACGCCGACGAGCTTGCCGCCGTGCTCGTAGGCCTCGGGCATCATCGTGTCGGCGAGCATCGTCAGGATCGCGCCGGCGGCGAAGGCCAGCACGAAGCCCACGAGGTCCGGCGATGCGTCCTGGAACGCCGCGTAGCCGACGAGCGACGCGACGCCCGAGACGAGCGCGATCAGCGTCCACAGCCCGACGATGCGACGTGGACGCCAGCCGCTCGAGCGCAACCCGACGGTCGAGGAGATCGCCTCCGGCAGGTTCGACGCGAAGACGGCCACCAGGAAAGCGGCGCCGACCGCCCCGCTCTCGTGGATCGTGAGCCCGATCACGAGCGACTCGGGGATGCCGTCGAGCACCGTGCCGAGGACGATTGGGAGCGCCGAGTCGCCGCTGCCGGCACCGCGCGCGCTCTTCCGCTTCGCTCCGCCGGCACGGTCGATCAGGAGGTCGCCGCCGAAGAACACGCCGCAGCCCGCGAAGATGCCGGCGAGCACCGCGGCGTGGCCGGACGCCTTGCCGACCGCCTCCTCGACGAGGTCGAACGCGACGGCGCTGATCAGCACGCCCGCGCCGAAGCCCATGATCAGCCCGACGGCGCGCAGGCCGATGCGCACGCGCAGCGCGAGCACCGCGCCGAGGACGAGCGACGACGCGGCGAGCAGGCCCCAGGCGAAGGCCTCGGCCATCGACCCGGCTAGCGCGCCCGGCGCCGCGTCACGAAGTCGAGGACCACCGCCAGCACGAGGATCGCGACGATCGCGCCGAACGTCTCCGGCGCCGTGTTCCAGGTGTCGACGGCGAAGAAGCCGAGCACGACCGACGTCACTCCGATCGCCAGCAGGACGACGGCGGGATTGCTCCCGGTGTCCGCGCGTCGCCGGTAGCCGGCGCCGCCGACGAGCACGAAGATCATCAGCGCGACCGCGCTGCCGACCGAGGCGATCGCGGAGAGGTCGACCAGGTTGGCGACGACGAGCACGAGCACCGACGTGATCAGGAGCCCCGACCTGGCGCCGAGCCGCGAGCCCGGCCCGAACAGCGGTGGGAACAGGCGCTCCTGCGCGAGCATGCCGGTGAGGTTCGACGAGGCGTAGAGCGTGGCGTTCGTCGCCCCCGCGGTCGAGAGAAGCGCGGCGACGGCCATGATCGTGAAGCCGGCATCGCCCAGCGTCGGCCGGGCGGCCTCGGCGATCGCGGTCTCCCCGTAGCCGATCACCTCCGCGACCGTGAGCGTCCCGAAGACGCCGATCGCGATCAGGACGTAGACGACTGTCGTGACGCCGAGGGCGCCGTACATCGCCCGCGGCAGGTCGCGCTTCGGGTCGCGGAGGTCCCCCGCAGCGAAGGTGATCACGTTGAAGCCGAGGAAGGCGAAGAACGTGAGCGCGACGCTCGAGACGATCTTCGAGAACGGCGGGTAGTCGCCGAACGAGAGCAGGCTCGGGTGCATGGTCGAGATGGTCACGACGATGAAGACGGCGAAGACGATCAGCACGCCCGAGACGATCAGTGTCTGCGCGCGCTCGACGAACTTCGCTCCGACCATGTTCACGGCGAACATGGCGACGATCAGCAGCGTGATGAAGACGTGGTTCCAGGCGTTGCTCGCGTGCTCGCCGACGAAGAGCGACTTCGCGTAGCTCCCGAACGAGACGGCGACCATCGCCGTGACGATCACGATCGCCGCGATGTAGCCGAGCCACGACGCGACCCCGACCAGCCGCCCACGCCCGAATCCCTCGACGAGGTAGGTGACCAGCCCACCCGAGGAGGGATAGCGGGTGCCGAGCTTGACGCAGACGTACCCGAGCAGCGCCGCGACTACCCCGCCGATCAGGAACGAGATCCAGACCGCAGCGCCGGCAACGGCGCCCGCTTCGCCGAGCAGCGCGAAGATGCCGGCGCCGATCATCGAGCCGATCCCGAGAACGGTCGCGCCGCGAACGGTCAGCGTGCCGGCCGGACGCGGCTCGGACGCGGGCTCCGGGCTCGTGGCGGTCACGGGCTCAGGCGGCAGCAGGGGCCACCGCGAGCCGGCGCCGCTCGATCAGCTTGCGGACCTCGGACACGACGACCACCGGCACCGCGACACCGATGCACAGGAGCCACCACTTGCCGGCCAGGTGCTCGGTGCCGAGCATGTGCTGGAAGATGCCGAGCTCGGTGCCGAGGATGATCGCCACGGTCGAGATGCCGGTCGCGATCACGAAGCGCCGGTCGTCGAACGTGTCGAGACTGAAGACCGACTTCAGGTCGTCCTTCGCCACGAACGAGAAGAACACGTTTGCGATCGCGAAGCTCGTCATCCCCATCGTCCGCGCGAACGTCGCGCCGTGCGCGTCGTCCGCCCACCAGATCAACCCGAGCGTCGAGACGCCCATCACGAACCCGCAGAAGACGAGCCACCACAGCAGCGCGCGGGGCAGGATGCGCTCGTCGGGCGGACGCGGGGTGCGAGCCATCAACCCCTCGGCGGGCTTGCCGTAGCCGAGCCCGACCGCCTGCGACACCTGCGTGGTGAAGTTGATGTACAGCGTCTGCAGCGGCAGGAACGGAACGCCGCCGACGACGTTGAAGATGCTGGCGCCGAGGAAGGTGACGATGAACCCGGCCAGGCAGCCCATCTGGAAGCGGATGTACTTCTTCAGGTTGTCGTAGAGGCCGCGGCCGAGCTCGACGGCCCTGACGATCGTCGAGAAGTCGTCGTCGGTGAGGATCATCGCGGCCGCTTCCTTCGAGACCTCGGTGCCGGTGATGCCCATCGCGATCCCGATGTCGGCCCGCTTCAGCGCAGGCGCGTCGTTGACGCCGTCGCCGGTCATCGCGACGACGTGGCCCTTCGTCTTCAGCGTGTCGACGAGCCTCACCTTGTGCTCCGGCGTGACGCGCGCGATCACGCCGATCTCGTCGAGCTGGGCTATGAGCTCCTCGTCGCTCATCGCGCCGAACTCGGCGCCGGTGATCGCACGGCCCTCGATGCCGAGGTCGCGGGCGATCGCCTCGGCGGTGACCGCGTGGTCGCCGGTGATCATCCGGACCTGGATGCCCGCCGACTTCGCGGTCGCGATCGACGTCCGCGCCGCCGGCCGCGGCGGGTCGACGATGCCCACGAGCGCGAGCAGCGTGACGTCGTCGAGCAGGCCGAGCAGGTCGGCCTGCGGGTCGAACGTGCTCGCGTCGAAGTCCTTCCGCCCCGTCGCGAGAACGCGCAGCCCCTTCTTTCCCAGCCGCTCGTTCTCGTCGGAGTAGCGCCCGCGGAAGCCGTCGTCGACGGCGATCGACGACAGGTCGTCGGGCGCGAGCGTCGATCCGCCGCGCGCGAGCAGCTGGTCGGGAGCGCCCTTGAGGAAGGCGCGGACGACGTCGCGTCCCGACTCGTCCGGCATCCGGTGGAACGTCGCCATCAGCTTGTACGCCGCGTCGAAGGGCAGCTCTGCCACGCGCGGGTAGCGCTCGCGGGTGCCGGTCACGTCGAGCCCGCCCTTCGCTGCGAGCACGACGAGCGCGCCCTCGGTCGGGTCGCCGATCAGCTTCCCCTCGTTCACGACCGCGTCGGCGCAGAGTGCCATCGGCAGCAGGAACTGCTCCAGGTCGACCTCGGGCTGGCCGGCCTCGTGCTGGATGCGGCCGGCGGTCTCGTAGCCGTTGCCGTCGATCGCGTAGCGACGGCCGGGGATCGTCAGCTCGACGGCGGTCATCTGGTTGAGCGTGAGCGTCCCGGTCTTGTCGGAGTTGATCGCCGACGTGCTCCCCAGCGTCTCCGCCGAGCGCAGGCGCTTGACGATCGCGTTGGCGCGCGCGAGTGCCTGCGTCCCGCCCGACAGGATCGCCGTCACGACGGCGGGGAGCCCCGTCGGGATCGCGGAGACGGCGAAGGCGATGGCCGCGACGACCACGGTGTCGAACGCCTCGCCACGCGAGAGGTTGAGGATGATCGAGATCAGGACGGCGACGCCGGCGATCATCAGGATCTGGCTCGTCAGCTTGGCGAGCTGCCGGGTCAGCGGCGTCTCGACCTCTTCCTGCTGCTGCAGCATCCCGGAGATGTGGCCGACCTCGGTCGCCATGCCGGTCGAGGTGACGATGAACTCGCCGGCACCGCGCGTCACGCTCGTGTTCATGTAGACCATGTCGGTCCGGTCGCCGAGCGGCGTGTCGACGCTCACGAGCGTGTCGACGCTCTTCGCGACCGGCATGCTCTCGCCGGTCAGCGCCGACTCGGCGACCTCGAGCGTCGCCGCCTTCAGCAGGCGGCCGTCGGCCGGGACGAGATCGCCGGCCTCGATCGCGACGACATCGCCGGGAACGAGCTCCTCCGCGGGAAGCTCGGCGAGCGCGCCGTCGCGGCGGACGCGCGCCTTGATGATCATCATCTTCTGCAGCGCAGCGACGGCTGCGGCCGCCTTGCCCTCCTGCTGGAGGCCCAGCACCGCGTTGAACACGGTCAGGAACAGCAGCATGAGACCGGTGCCGAGCTCCCTCAGCGGATAAAGGCTGAGGATGCCCGCGACCAGCAGCACGATCTGCATCGGGTCGCGGTACTGACGCACGAACGCGTGCCAGCGCGGCTCGGTCTCTCCCTCGGCGAAGCGGTTGGCGCCGTAGCGGCGGGTGCGTTCGGCAGCTTCGCCGGTCGACAGCCCCCGCTCGACGTCGACTCCGAGCTGCTCGGCGACATCGCCTTCCGGGAGGGCGTACCAGGCGGGGGGCGCTCCCGCCGCTGCGGGAGGTGTCTGCGTCATCTGTGCCATCGTCGTCTCCTCACGCGGTTCGTCGGTCAGTGGTCTCCGGCGGCTCCGACGAGCTCGACTCCGGTCGCATCGGGTGCGATCACGGTGCCGGCCTCGCCGCGCAGCAGCGCCTGGGTGTCGTTGATCGAGCCGATCGCGGCAAACCGGCCGGTCTGCTCGACGAACGAGCAGGCGGCGCGCACCTTCGGCCCCATCGAGCCTTCCGTGAAGTCGAGCTGGGCCAGCGCCTCGGGCGTCGCGCGACGTATCGCCCGCTGGTTCGGCGTCCCGTACTCCGTGTACACGGCGTCGACGTCCGTCACGATCAGGAACGCGTCCGCCTTGACGTCGATCGCCAGCAACGCGCTCGCGACGTCCTTGTCGACGACCGCCTCGACCCCGTCGAGGCGCCGGCCGGCGGGCGCCGGGTCGTGCGTGTAGATCGTCGGGATTCCGCCGCCGCCCGCGCACACGACGACGCAGCCGCGGTCGAGCAGCCACTCGACGGGATCGAGGCCGAAGATCCGCTGCGGCTGCGGCGAGGGGACGACGCGCCGAAGGCTGTCGCCGTCCGGCGAGAACTCCCACCCTTTCTCCTCGCGCAGGCGGTTCGCCTGCGTCTCGTCGTAGAGCGGCCCGATCGGCTTGGTCGGATGTCCGAACGCCGGATCGTCGGGGTCGACCTCGACCATCGTCAGCAGCGTCGCCAGCCGGACGTCGAACGGCAGCTCGTTGCCGAGCTCCTGCTGGATGATGTAGCCGATCATCCCCTGCGTCTGCGCGTCGAGCACGTCGAGCGGGTAGACCTCGACGTCGCGGTAGGCCGACCCCTGCAGCGCCAGCAGCCCCACCTGCGGCCCGTTGCCGTGCGAGATCACGAGCTGGTGCTCGAGCGCGAGCGGCGCCAGCGCGCGACATGCGTCCCGCGCGTTCGCCCGCTGGTTCTCGGCCGTGAGCGCCTGGCCGCGGCGCAGCAGGGCGTTCCCGCCGAGGGCGACGACGACGCGCATCAATGGCCCAGGGTCGCGACCATCACGGCCTTGATCGTGTGCAGGCGGTTCTCCGCCTCGTCGAAGACGAGCGACGCCGGCGACTCGAAGACCTCCTCCGTCACCTCGAGCGCCTCGAGGCCGTACTGGTCGAACAGCTGCTTGCCGACCTCGGTGTCCGTGTTGTGGAACGCAGGCAGGCAATGCATGAACTTGACGTCGGGGTTGCCGGTCAGCGCCATCGCCCGCGCGTTGACCTGGTAGGGCAGCAGCAGGTCGATGCGGTCCTTCCAGACGTCGGGCGACTCGCCCATCGACACCCACACGTCGGTCAGCAGCACGTCGCAGCCGCGCACCGCCTCCTCGACGTCCTCGGTGATCGTGATCCGCGCACCGCTCTCGACGGCCGCGCTCTCCGCCTGCTCGACGATCTCGTCCGCCGGCCACAGCGACTTCGGCGCCGCGACGCGGACGTCCATGCCGAGCTTGCCACCGCCGACGAGATACGTGTCCGCCATGTTGAAGCGAGCATCGCCGAGATAGCAGAAGACGACCTCGTTGAGCGGCTTCTGGAGATGCTCGCGGAACGTCAGGAAGTCGGCGAGGATCTGCGTCGGGTGCCACTCGTCGGTGAGGCCGTTGTAGACGGGGACCCCGGACCACTTCGCGAGCTCGTCCGCCGCCCCCTCGGAGAAGCCGCGGAACTCGATCGCGTCGTACATGCGCCCGAGCACGCGGGCGGTGTCCTTGACCGTCTCCTTGTGCCCCATGTGCGAGCCCGAAGGGCCGATGAACGTGACGTGGGCGCCCTGGTCGTAGGCGGCGACCTCGAACGCGCAGCGTGTCCGGGTCGAGTCCTTCTCGAAGATCAACGCGATCTCCTTGCCGCGGAGTCGCTGGTCCTCGCGCCCTTCCTTCTTGGCCGCCTTCAGCTCGGCGGCGAGGTCGAGGAGATACTCGATCTCCGCGCGCGAGTAGTCGTCGAAGGTGAGAAAGCTACGTCCGTGGAGATCGACAACGGTGCTCATGGCAGTCCTTTCAGGCGTCGCGGACGATGGGACAGGTCATGCAGTGGCCGCCGCCGCGACCGCGGCCGAGCTCCTGGCCGGCGATCGCCAGCACCTCGACGCCGGCCTTGGCGAGCTTCGCGTTCGTGGCCTCGTTGCGCTCGTATGCGACGACCGTGCCGGGAGCGAGGGCGACGACGTTGTTGCCGTCGTCCCACTGGTTGCGCTCGGCCTCGAACTCGTCGCCCCCCGTGGTCACCACGCGGAGCCGTTCGAGCCCGAGCGCGTCCGCCGTCTCGTCGAGGAACGAGCGCTCCGAGAGCTGGGCCGCCACACCCCCGTTCCCGTTCGGCGTGAACAGGATCGGCAGAATCTGCGAGACGACCGGCTCGTAGATCGTCACGAGGTCGCGGTCGCAGAAGCTGAAGACGGTGTCGAGGTGCATCGCCGCCCGCTCGCGTGGCATCTGCGCGCCGATCACGAGCCGTGCGGCGCCGGCCGCGAACAGGTTCTTCGCGAGGATGCTGGTTGCGCGCGCGGTACTGCGCTCTCCCTGACCCACGAGCACGACGCCGTCGCCCACCGGCATGATGTCGCCACCCTCGATCGTGGCGCCTGCCCAGTCGTGGTCGACGCCGCCGTACCAGATCGGGATGTTCCGGTCGCGGAAGCGTGGGTGGAAGCGGTAGATCGCCTCGAGGTTCAGCGTCTCGTGCTGGCGCGCGGGCCAGAACATGTGGGTGATCGCGACGCCGCCGTAGATCCACGCGCTCGTGTCCCGCGTGAAGAGCTGGTTCGGGAGCGGCGCCAGCACGAAGTCGGTCGGCCGAAGCGCGCCGCCGATCACGGCGGCGGTTTCCGCGGGCAGCTCGGCGACGGTCACGCCGCCGGTGAGCCTCGTTGCGAGCTCGGCGGCCGGCATCTCGGTCATCCACGCGGTGAGCTCGTCGGTGAAGACCGCGGTCACCTCCTCGGGCCGGAGGCGGCGTGAGAGCACCCACTCGCGCGCGTCGGGATCCGCGAGCGCCTCGGCGAGCAGGTCGTGGAGGAGCAGCACCTCGACGCCGCGATCGCGCATCAGGTCGACGAACGCGTCGTGCTCCTGACGCGCGCGACGGACCCAGATCACGTCGTCGAACAGCAGCTCGTGGCAGTTCGTCGGCGACAGCCGCTCGTGCGCGAGATCCGGCCGGTGCACCATCACGGTGCGGAGCGTCCCGACTTCCGAGTTCGCGCCGAGTGCCGGCTCGATGACTGTGCTCATGCAGGTACTCCTTTCTGCGCTCAGACGGCGGCGGAGATCGCCAGGAACGCGCAAACGACGACGAAGACGGCCGCGACGAACGGCCAGACGAACTTCAGGTAGCGGTCGTATCCGACCTTCGACAGCGCGAGCCCGCCCATGATCACCGCGGACGTCGGCGTGATCAGGTTCACGACACCGGACGCGGACTGGAACGCGGTGACGACGAGCGCGCGCGACACGCCGGCGAAGTCGGCGAGCGGCGCAAGGATCGGCATCACGAGCGCCGCGTGTCCGGACGACGAGGGGACGAGGAACGCGATCGGGATGTTGACGATGAACGCCAGCACGGCGAACCCGCTCGTCGAGGTTCCCGAGACGGCGTTCTCCATCCAGTGCAGGATCGTGTCGGTCATGTACGCGTTCCGCATCACCACCGTGATGCCGCGCGCGAGCACGATGATCAGCCCCGCACCGAGGAAGTCGGCGGCGCCGGCGACGATCGTGGTCACCGTTCCCTCCTCGCCGAGCCTGGCGATGAGGCCGATGACGACCGCCATCACGATGAACAGCGCCGCGGCCTCCGGGAAGTAGAAGTCCGAGAACGTCGGCAGCGGGAAGTCCTTGCCGAAGCCCTCGTGCCAGAGGTCGTTCCACGGGATGAAGCCGTAGATCATCAGCCCGAACGTGCCGGCGAACAGCAGCAGTACGACCTTCTGGCGAGCGGTCAGCTTCGGCACGTCGCTGACGAGCTGCTCGGCGTCCGCGGCATCCGACTGCGACACGCCGACGATCGACTTTCCCGCGTCGCGGCTGACGCGCCGCGCATACCAGATCACGTAGCCCATCCCCATCGCGACGACCACGACCCAGAGGGCGATGCGGAGGCCGATGCCGACGCCGATGCTGACCCCCGCCGCGTCCGACGCGACGCCGGTCGAGAACGGGTTCACGGTCGACCCGATCACGCCGGCGCCGGCGCCGAGGAAGATGATCGCCGACGCGACCAGGCGGTCGTAGCCGAGCGCGAGCGTGAGCGGCACGAGCAGCACGAAGAACCCGAGCGTCTCCTCCCACATGCCGTAGGTCGTCCCGCCGACCGCGAAGATCGCCATCAGGATCGCGATCAGCACCGACCCGCTGTGGCGGAAGCGCACGGCGAGGCGCCCGATACCGGTCTGGATCGCTTCGGTCTTCATCGTCACCGTGATGAAGGCGCCGACCGCCAGGACGAACAGGAAGATCGCCGCCGAGCCGTAGAGGAAGCCCTGCTCCCACGGGCCGACGAAGCCGTTGCCCGCCTCCACGCCGTACAGGCCGTTCGGCGGCGCGTTCCACAGCTGCTTGAACCGGTAGCTGAACGACGTGTCGACGCAGTTCTCGCCCGGCGCCGGCGTGACCTGCGCACCGGGCGCCGACTCGGCGTCGGTGGGCGCGGTACCCGTCTCGCCCGGCGACGGCACGACGAGTGCGGTGTCCCCCGCGGCGACCGCGGAGCACGAGGGCAGCTTGTGGTACGTGCCGGGGATCGGCGAGCCGGCCGGGTCCGTCTTGTAGACGCCCGCCGGGACGAAGAACGACGCGATCCAGACGAGCAGCAGGACGATGAAGAGGACCGTGAACGCGGTCGGGAACTTGAACTTCCTCTTCGGCTCGAGCTCGCCCGAAACGGGCTCGTTCGGAGGCGAGCTCCCCTTGTCGAGTGGCTCGTCCATGGATCACGAAGACACTCGCACCGCCGCCGCCGGAGCAGATCGTGCGGCGGGACGATCACCTGGGTGAACGCGAACCCGCATCGGCCCGGCGTCTCGAGCGCG
The DNA here is from genome assembly GCA_036376615.1 of Gaiellaceae bacterium. Taxonomy (GTDB): domain Bacteria; phylum Actinomycetota; class Thermoleophilia; order Gaiellales; family Gaiellaceae; genus PALSA-600. Next base: position 54,714 of record DASUZZ010000050.1, on the reverse strand, counting down.
CGCTCGACGACCCTCCCGGTGGGGGACCGGGCGTCAGCCGAGCATGGCGCCCTCGGCCTCTTCCGACGGCTCCGGATCGGGGAGCCGCATCATGCGGAAGGAGTTGCCGAGGCCCGCCAGGGCGGCGAGGAGGGGCACGAGCAGCGCCACCTGGAGGCCGCGGTGCCGGGCGACGTTGTTGATGCTGATGACCTCGTCCTGCACGTCCTGCGGCTGCTTCTGAAGCTGCTGCTGCAGCTGCGTGTCCGACATCACCTCGGCGTCGTGCTTCACCGCATGGGCGACCTGCTGCTGCTCCGAGGAGTTGAGCACGGTGCTCTGCTGCGCCTGGTGGGTGGCCGTGAACGAGAGCGTCGCGAGCATGAGGGCGCCCGCGAAGGCGAGCCCGAACGACAGGCCGAACGAGCCGGCGGCCGAATTGACGCCGGCGGCCTCGCTGACGCGCTCGCCGGAGATGGGCGACAGCGTGTAGTTGTTGAGCTGCGAGACGAGCATGCCGAGCCCGGAGCCGGCGATCAGCAGGGGCACGACCAGGTACCAGCCCGACGTCGCGCGCGGCACGATCGGGATCAGCGCGGCGGTGCCGATGCTCACGAGCACGAAGCCGAGGCGGATGATGGCGCTCGGGCGGCGCTTCGTCCCGCGCCTCGCGGCGACCAGCGCGACCCCGAACATGCTCAGCGAGAGCGGGGCGAGCGTGAGGCCGGCGCCCATCGCGGTGTACTCGAGCACCATCTGCAGGTAGATCGGCAGCGCGATCATCAGCCCGCCGAGCGCGACCTGCTGCATCATCTGCCCGGAGACTCCGAACCGGAAGAGCTTCGCCTTGAACAGGTCCGGGTCGAGCAGCGCCGGCTTGCCGGCGCGTTTGCGCCGGATCAGCCAGTAGCCGAGCCCGGCCATCGCCACGGCGCCGAGCACGAGCAGCGCCGCGACGGACTCCCCGCCCTCCTGCCAGACGAGGACGCCGAGCACGATGCCGCCCATCCCGACCACCGAGAGCACCGCGCCGACGAGGTCGATCTGGCGCGGCCCGGTGTACGGAGCGTCGCGGACCAGCCTGATCCCGGAGAGCACGATCAGGATCACGACGTCCTCGAGCAGGAAGGCGATCCGCCACGACAGGTAGGTCGTGATGAAGCCGCCGATCAGCGGTCCGACGGCGGCCGCGATCGCCGCCGACGCGCCGACGAGCCCGTACGCCTGCTTGCGGGCGGGGCCGTCGAAGTTGCCGTGGATCAGCGACTGCATCGCGGGGAGCAGCAGCGACGCCCCGATCCCGCCGATGATCGCCCAGAAGAAGATGATCGCGGTCAGGTTCTGGGCCAGGGCCATCGCGAGCGCGCCGATCGCATAGCCGCAGAGGCCCAGCACGTACGCGCGCTTGCGCCCGATCAGGTCGCCGACCTTGCCGCCGATCAGGATGAACGCGGCCGACACGAGCGCCTCCAGCGCGATCGCGGACTGGACGCCGCTGACGGTGGTGTCGAGATCTCGCACGACCGCCGCGATCGAGACGTTCATCAGCGACGTGTCGACGACGAGGACGAACATCGCCATCGCGAGCAGGATCGCGAGGCGCTGGTTGCCCGTCGACTCTTCCTGCGCCGCCACCACGGCGTGCTCGGTCATCGCCCGAACTGCTCGACGAGGAGCCCGTGCCTCAGGCCGCGGTCGCTCACGACGAACGAGTCGCACCCGAGCTTCGTCAGCACCGTCCGCACGATGCACGCCCCTGCGAGGATCACCTCGGCGCGCTTCGGCTGGAGCCCGACGGTCGCGCGGCGCTCGTCGGCGTCCTCCGTACGGTAGTGCTCGATCTGCCGCTCGACCTCGGCCAGGTCGAGCACGGTGCCGTGGACGACGGCGGGATCGTAGGTCTCGAGACCGTGCTTCACGGCGGCAAGGTTCGTCACCGCGCCGCCCATGCCTGCGAGCCTGTCGGGCCGCGCCCTCCCGTCGAGCCGGGCGAGGCCCCCCGCGATCGCGTCGAGCGCGGCGTCGAGCGTGGCCGTGTCGACCTTCCCGTCGAGACCGAAGCGCTCGGTCAGGCGCACCGCGCCCACCTCGACGCTGAACTGCTCCTCGACCTCGTCCCCGCGGCCGAAGGTGAACTGCGTGCTGCCGCCGCCGGTGTCGAAGACCGCGAGCGAGCCCGTGCCGAGGTGCAGCGACGAGCGTGTCGCGAGATACGCGTACCGCGCCTCGTCCTCGCCCGGGATCACCTCGATCTCGAGGCCGGTGCGTTCGCGCAGGGCGTCGATGAACGCGGAGCTGTTCGTCGCGGCGCGCAGCCCCGCCGTGCCGACGGCGACGATCTCCACGACGCCGGCGCGGCCTGCCTCCTCCACCATCGCCGCGATCGCCTCGACGGTTCGCCGGATGGGCGCGTCGCCCAGGGCTCCGGTCGCGTCGAGGCCCTCGCCGAGGCGGGTGACCTCGGCGCGGTCGACGATCGCCTCCCAGTCGTCCCCGCGACGCGCGCCGACGTGGAACTTGACCGAGTTCGTGCCGACGTCGATCACGGCATACCGCGGAGCGCCGAAGTCCGTCAGCGACTTGAGCCCGCGCGGGACGTTGACGTTCAGGTGCGAGTCGAGCCCGAGCTCGGCGAGCACGGCGAGGACGGCCTTCGAGTCGGTCGACTCGATCGCGACCGTCCGGGTCGTGGCGTCGTCGACGCGAATGTCGGAGAGCTCGGCCATGCAGCCGCCGATCGTGTAGTGGCGCCGCCGCTTGTGCACGCCGACAGCCCGGAGGGCCGGGTCGGGGCGAACGACCTCGGCGATCAGCTCGTCGGCACCGTACTCGGCGCGGTCGAGCGCGGGCACGCCCGCCTCGAGCGCACGCAGGACCGTCGGGACGTCGGACCCGGCAATCGGGAACGACGCCTTCAGCACCGGCTTCCACTGCTCGAGCCCGGCCTCGTCGACCTGCTCGAGGTGCTTGACGTCCATCGTCCCGGCGCGGATCTTCACCGAGGCGTCGCTCCGATCCGAGAGCACGTACGTCTCGTCGCTCTCCTCCTCCCGTTCCGGCTCGACGGCCGCGAAGCGCTCCTCGGCCGCCGCCACGCCGTGGCCGAAGCCGCGCCACTCCCAGCGCGGCACGACCGCGACCTTCGTCACGCAGCCACCAGGCGCGCGAAGTGCTCGAGCGCGGTGAGCCGTGCAGCTTCCCCGTCGCCCGACGTGTCGACGCGGTGGCCCGCCAGGAACGCCTGCAGCGCGCCCGCGACGTGCGGCGCCTCGACCGTGCGGCAGCGCGTGCGAAGCTCGAGCGCGCGTGAGCCGTCCGGGTAGGACCACAGCTCGGCGACGAGCACACGCTGGAAGTCCTCCGGGCGCAGCCGAAGCTCGACCACGGGCAGCGGGCCGAGAAGGGCGAGCTCGTCGAGGTACACACCCGGCCCCGCGCGGAGTGCGAAGAACGCTCGCTGCTCCTTCGAGAAGAGCGTCCTCGGTGGCCGCCTGCCGTCGATCGCCTCGCGAAGCGCCGTCGCCGTGAGCGGGCTTCGGAGCGCGCCTGCGCACACGAGCCCCTCGGGCGAGGCGTCGACCTCGACCGCGAAGCCGGGCGACCGCCTCAGGTCTCCCGGGAGCTCGGCCGGGGCGACCGGACGCACCCGCACGAGCGAGTCGCCCCCGGCCGGACGCGCTCCGCACACCCGGACGGCGACTCCCCGGCGGGCGAGCGCGAGCTCCGGGGTGTCGAGGAAGTAGGCGCTGCGGCGCTGCGCGCTCGCCGGGTCGAGGCCGAGGGCGACCACCGTCGCGCGGCGGTCGGGCCGCACCACGCTGAGCCGCAGCTCGACCGCGTGCGCGACCTCGGCGAGCTCGCCCAGGCCCGCGTCGCCTTCGCCCGGGGCGGAAGGCGTCGCGAGGATCGTGGCCGGCGCCGGCATGGAGGCGGCCCTACGCCAGCGCCTTTGCCTTCAGCTGGGCGAACTCCGCCTGGTCGATGGCCCCGGACTCGAGCAGCTGCTTGGCCTGCGAGATCTGCTCGGCGGCGCCGCCACCGCCGGAACCGGCGGCGCTCCGGATATACGCGTCCATCTGACCCTGCGCCTCCTGCGCCCGCTGCATGCTCCGCTCGCCCATCCCCTTACCCTCGGCGATGAGATAGATGAAGATGCCGAGGAACGGCAGCACGATCACGAAGAACGTCCAGGCCGCCTTCGCCCAGCCGCTCAGATCGTGGCGCCTGAACAGGTCGCCGAAGACGGTGAACAGCAGCCAGAAGAACAGCACCCACGCGAAGAAGACGAACATCGTCCACATCACCTGGCCGAACGTGTACGCAACGAGCACGAGATCCTCCTTTCGAGGACGGTTAAGCGGTCAGGGCTCCGGCGTCTCGGGGATCGTCGACGCGCTGAGCAGGGTCAGCCCGAGGTCCGAGACACGCTGCAGGATCGCCTGCAGCTCGGACTGGTCGCGCACCGGGCCGACCAGGACGGTCGTCCCGCTCTGGCGACTCAGGCTCATGCCGTGGAATGCCTGACCCACGCGGTCGCTGAGCTCTCCCTGGACGATCAGCCGGTACTCGCCCCCAACCACGCAGGGGAGGTTCTCCGACTTCGTTCACGACGCGCAACGCCGGGACGGCGGTTCACCTGGGTGATTCGCCTCAGGCGCCCGCCTCCGCCGCGCTCAGCACCCCGACGGCGACGAGATCCTTCGCGTGGATCCACTCGTCGGCGAGGACGAATCCGCCCGCACGGCCGATCGCGTCGCGCAGCGGAATCGCCCACCGGTGCTCGAGCAGCGCGATCGCGGTCGCCGTCCCGGTGGGGATCGCGTCGGCGACGTACCAGACATCCTCGCCGTGGAGGGGGCCGCCGTCCGCCATCGCCTCGGCGCCGGCAGCCGCACCGGCTTCCAGCCCCTCCTCGCCGGCCATGCCGAGCCCGATGAGGCCGCCGACGATCGCGCCGAACTCCCGCGTCTCGTCCTCGCTCAGGTCGCTCGCATGCAGGATCTCGACCGTGTCGTCCTCGTTCTTCTTGACCACCGCAGCGTCGATGACGCGCACGATGTCCGCGTCCTTCAGCCGCTTGAGCTCCTCCAGGATCTCTCCCTTGAACTGCGGGTCCTCGAAGCCGAGGACGAGCATCTGCACAGGTCCGATCGTCATCTCGCTCTCACTCCTCACATGCTCTGGAGAATCTTGGTCTTCTGGATCTCGAACTCGGCGTCGGTGAGCACGCCCTGCTCGTGCAGCTGCGCGAGCTGCTTGAGCTGCTCGATGCCGTTCCCGCCCCCGGCCGCCGGCGGTGGCGGCGCGGCCTGCTGCTGGTACTGCTGCGCCTCGAGGTCCTGCAGGCGGGCGTTCTGGTCCTCCTCGCGCTGCTGGCCTTGCGCGTGCCGCGAGCCGGCGTAGTACGCGGCTCCGCCGACGACCGCCGCACGCGCGAGCGGGCGGCGCCGCATGAAGATCGACACGAGCATCAACGGATAGAAGACGAGCATGGTTCGTTCTCCTTTCTGGGACAGCGCGTTCGTCGCTTCAGCGGGAACTATCGCCCGCGCCGCGACTCTAGTCGCTCACGGCGGCCGGATCACCTGGGTGAACGGCGTTCGGCTGCTCGTCCCCGGCGAGCAGCCCGAGCGCCGTTGCCCGCGCGACCGCGTCGGCCCGCGAGTTGACTCCGAGCTTCCGGTAGATGGCGCGCGTGTGTGTGCGCACCGTGTTCTGCGAGATGAAGAGCGCGCGGCCGATCTCCCGGCTGGAGAGATCGCCGCCGAGCAGGTGGAGCACCGAGAGCTCGGCGTGGCTCGGCAGGACGGCCACCTCGCCGCGCGACCGCTCCTCGACGCGCGCGAGCTCCGCCGAGACGGCGTCCGCGAGCCCCGGCACGATCCCGCCGTCTCGGATCCCCGAGAGCTCGTCGCGCGCGGCGTCGAGCGCAGCGGCGGCGCCGTCCAGCCGGCCGCGCCGGAGACGCACGCGCGCGGTGAGGACGAGCAGCCACGCCTGGTGCACCGTTGCCACCTCGTCGCCGAAGAACTGCCCCGCGCGCGCGTACTCCCGCTCCGCCTCGGCCAGGTTGCCTTCGCTCTCCAGCACGGCACCGACCGCCACTCGGACGTTCGCCCCGATCCAGCTGCGGTTGCTGCCGACGCGGCGCACCAGCGACTTCGCCTTCTCAGCGTGGACCCGGGCGGGAGTGTCGAGACCGCGGTCGACGCAGATCAACGCAAGCGTGACGCGCGCGAGCGCTTGCGCCGTGGGGCGCCGCTCCGCCTCGGGATGCTCGATCGCACGCAGCGCGGTCGCCCATGCCCCGTCGAAGTCGCCGGCGAAGTAGAGCGCCCGCGCGCATCCCGCGAGCGACGCGACGAGAACGTCGTCGACCTCCGCCTCGGCGAGCTCGACGGCGCGACGGCCCTGTTCGACTGCAGCCGTGACGCCTCCGTCCACCGTGAACGCGCGCACCATCCCGATTCCGGCGGCAAGGTATGCGCTCCGCCGCGCCGGGCCGGCGTCCTGCGCACGAACCGCGAGGCCGAGGAATCTGCGTCCCTCGATCGTCCCACGGCCGATCAGCCCGCACGCCGTCGCCGCCGCCATCGCGAGCTCCGGATGGGCGAGGAGGTGCTCCTCGGGCAGGACTCGCACCCACCGCAGCAGCGTGCGCGCGGCGCCGCTCCGGATCAGGCGAAGGTGGCAGTCGCTCAGGATCGAGGCGAGCAGCGCGTGGTCCCCCGAGGCGGCCGCATGCTCCATCGCCTCCACCGATGCGCCGCGCGACCGGAACCACTCGGCCGCGCTCCGGCGGACCTCGTCGGCCGCCCCCGGCTGCTCCGCCTCGAGCTGGAAGCTCGCGAACTCCGCGAACAGCGAGTGGACGCGGAACCAGGCACCGTGCTCGAGGCGGACGACGAACTGGTTCGACTGCTCGAGCTCCTCGAGCATCGCTTCCGCGTCGGCGGTGCCGATCACGTCGTCGCAGAGCTCGGTGGTGAACTGGCCGAGCACCGACGCCTTCAGCAGGAACGAGCGGGACTCCTCGTCGAGGGCACCGAGTACCTCCTGGTTCAGATAGTCGACGACGAAACGGTGTGTCCCGCCGAAGTCGCTGACGGCCCCGTGTGGGTCGCCGACGCCGCGGAGCCACAGCAGCGCGAGGTAGAGCGCGCTGGGCCAGCCCTCCGTCCGCTCGCACAGGAGCTCCACCTCCTCGGGGCGGAGCGGCAGGCGGCCGCGCTGAACGAGCAGCTCGTAGGCCTCGGCGCCGCTGAACGCGAGCTCGCGAGCGCGCAGCTCCACGAGCTCGCCGCGCGCGCGGAAGTGCGGCAGCCGGAGCGCCGGGTCGGTGCGCGTCACCACGACCAGCCGCGCGCTCGGCGGAAGGCGTTCGATCGCCTGGTCGATGGTGGCGAGGCAGTCCGGGTCGGTCACACTCTGGAAGTCGTCGAGGACGATCGAGAGATCGGAGCCGAACGCACTCAGGCCGTTCCCGAGCTCCACGACGGCGCCGTCGACGTCCGACGCGGCCAGCCTGCGCAGGGCTTCGCGTCCGAGCCCGTTCCGCACCCGGTCGACCGCCGTCGCAACGTAGTTCCAGAGGCGCGCCGGATCGTTGTCGCGGGCGTCGAGGTTCACCCAGGCAAAGCCGCCGTGATGGGAGGCGCACCAGCTGCGAACGGCCGTCGTCTTCCCGTAACCGAGGGGCGCGGCGACGAGCGTCAGCGGCGCCTCCGCGCTCGCCTCGAGCGCGTCGACGACGCGGGCACGCTTGACCGTGCCGGCGCGTTCCCTCGGGGCATGCAGCTTCGCCTCCGCGAGGAGCATGCGCCGGTCGTCGGCGGGGGCGATGGGATGCGGGGCTGGGCCTTCCTGGGGGATGGCGGAAGTTTCTCAGAAGTGCGCCGTGGCCGGAGAAGCGCGGCCCGGCCGCTATTCGGCGGCCTTCTCGGCCTTCTTCGCCTCGCGGTGTCGGCGGCTCTCCTCGCGCCGTTCGGCCACCTGCTCCTTCGCGCCGGCGTACGAGGTCGTCACGAGCTGCTTGCCGCCGGTCCATCCGAAGACGAGGACGACGAGCACGATCGCGACGATGATGTTCCAGCCGGTCGTGATCAGCTGCTGCGCCGTCGAGTACGCGATCGTGGTCTCGTTCGGGACGTGGCAGCACGTCTTGAGCGCGAGCGCGTTCGTCGCCTGCGTGATCCCGACCGATCCCGGCGTGAACGACGCCACGTTGGCGAGCGAGCCAGAGCCGACGATCCATGCGATCGATTCGAACGTGACCGGGATCGCGAACGCCGCCAGGAAGATGCCGATCACCGCGAACTTCGCGCAGTAGGAGAGGAACGACGGCAGGAAGACCCGCGTCATGTAGCGCCTCGGCTGCGAGAGGATCACTCCGCCCTGCTTCGCCTGCGCCCAGAGCTTCTTCACCTGGCGCCAGAACACGCGCACGAGCAGCGCGATCAGGAAGCCGCCGCCGACGACGACGAGCACCGTCAATCCCGGATGAGCGGAGATGTTGCCGAGATTGGCGTCGAACGATCCCGGCACCGAGAGGAAGAGGTAGAGGTAGATGAACGTGCCTGCGATCGTGAAGAAGATCTTCTGCACGAGGTACGCGGCGACCGAGCCGCCGATCGTCGCGCCGGGAATGATCGCGACGAACATGACGAGCGTGACGAACGTGCCGATGTTGGCGGGCAGGAAGTTGTTCATCGCGACGCCGACGGCGTAGGCGGTGACGATCGGCGGGATCGTGACCCGGCCCGGGTACGCGGCCGCGAGGATCCCGTAGTACGAGAGCCCCGCGAAGAACGTCTGCAGCGTCTGGAAGACGAGGGCGGCGACGATGTAGCCGGGCGGGACCGCCTTGATCTGGTCCCAGAGGTTGGAGAGCCAGCCGGTGACGTCGACGCCGAGCAGGTCGAGGACCACGATCACGATCGCGATTCCGGCGAACCAGATTCCGATCTCGACGAAACGGCGCCTGCGCGACTTCCCCTCCGACACGGGCGGGGCGCCCGCGATCGACGCGCTCTCGGTCATGCGCGCACCTTAAACCTCCGGCCAGCGAGCGTCAGCCGGGATGCTCGGCGACGAGCGGCTCGACAACTTGCGCCCGGCGGGCGACCGTGCGCGCCCGGCCGAGATCGGCGGAGATGTGGATCGCAGCCGACGTGAGCGGCGCCGCGACGATCATGCCGACCATTCCGAAGAACGCCCCGGCGGAGATCGTCACGACGAGGATCAGCAGCGGGTTCATGCGGAGCGTGGCGCCCATCGCGACCGGCTGCACGATGTTCTGCAGCGCGCCGTTGGCGAGGATGACGATCACGAGCATGATCACGGCCGTGGTCGTCCCCTGGGTGCCGAGCGCGAGCAGGACGGCGAAGGCGCCCGCGACCACGGCGCCGACGAAAGGGACGTACGCCGTGACGAAGGTGACGACCGCGATCGTCCCGGCGAGCGGGACGCCGAGGGCCCATGCGCCGAGCCCCACGACCACGCCGTTGAAGGACGCGACGATCGTGACGCCGAGGAAGTAGCGCCGCATCGCGGTGACGACGCCGCCGGTGATCGTGTCGGCGACCGCGTGCGGGACGCCGAGGTGCCGGTTGACCCACGCCCGGAAGGCCGGCCCGTCCTTGAGCAGGAAGAAGATCGCGAAGAGGGTGAACGAGACGCCGAAGGCGAGCGATGCGATCCCGTGGATGCCGGCTGCGACGCCCTTGAACAGGGTCGAGATGATCGACGGGACGGAGGAGGAGACGTTCGAGTTGGCGCTCGAGGCGGCCGACGAGTCGACGCCGACGCCCTGCATCCAGCCCTGGATCTTGTCGGCGGCGTTGCCGACCGCGGCGGAGATCTTGTCGCTCTCGGCCGACAGGCCACCGAGCACGAGCAGCAGGATCACGATGCCGAGCGCCGCGAGCGCGAGCAGGACGATCAGCGCGCCGAGCGCGCGCGGCACGCGATGGTGGTGCAGCCAGGTGACCGCCGGCGAGGCGACGATCGCGACGATCCCACCGGTGACCACCGGCTCGACGATCGTCGACGTGATCCCGAGCACCCAGGTGAGGCCGACGATGAGCAGGGCCACGCCGACGAGGAACCAGGCGGCGAGACCGAGGTCACGCAGCCACCGCGGCGCCGAGAACACCGTCGACAGCTCCTTCAGCTGGTCGGCGTCGAGCTCGACGACAACCTGGTCGACGCGCACGTGGCCCGCGGCGGCCGGCGCCGCTTTCGGTGTCGAGTGCTGCCAGAACTTGAGTCTCATCGGCGGCCTCCGCCGCGCCTCGGGTCGTCCTCCGCGCGGGTGCTGCTACCGAGGTTCACCGGCGAGGCGGGTAACTCCTGCCCCGTTCGCGCCCGCCGCCGCAGCGCCGTCGCGGTACTGCAGCAGCCCACGCCAGCCGGTGAGCAGCCCGTGCACGGCGGCCGCGCCGACCACCGGCGCGTCCGGCATCTCGAGGCCGACCGGGTGGAGGATGAACGGCCGCGTCTGCGGGCCGCCCATCCCGCCGTGGAACGAGATCAGCTCCTCGAACGCGCAGCCCTCCTCGAGCTGGGGGTCGTAGAAGCTGTTGACCATGATGTCGGCGACGTGCTCGAAGCCGTCGGTGCGCCGCAGGTGCGCCGCCGCGGTGGGCGAGAACGGCGCGAGCGGGTCCTCGCCGACCACGCGGTCGTCGGCGAGGTAGCGCTCGCCGTTTCGCCCGAGCACGACGGCCCCGTGCTCGGAAGACCGCACGAGCAGGAACCCGACATGCGGATGCTCGCGCAACTCGGGCAGCAGCTTCGGATGCCGCGCCTCGATCTCCTCGAGCGTCAGGCGCCGCTTCTCCTCCATCAGGTAGACGAGCCCGAGGTTGCCCGAGCCGAGGACGACGACGTGCCGGTCGGAGACGTCGTTCTTCGCCCGCTTCGTCTTGTGCCCGGTCGCCTCGCCGAGCGCATGGCCGACCATCTTCGTCTGCTCGTCGCCGTCCGCGACCTCGGTGACGTTGCCGCTCTCGAGCGCGTTCTCGACGAGCTCGCCGAGGCCGATCCCGTTCCGCTGCTTGAACGTCGCTCCCTGCGTCTGGCCGTGGTCGGAGAGCACGACGAGCTCGTACGGCCTCGACGCGTAGCGGAGCGCGCGCTCGATGCGCCCGAACTGCTGGTCGAGCTTGCGCAGCGCCTCGAGCGTGTCGGCGCGCTCGAGCCCGGAGTGATGCGCGACCTCGTCGTAGCTCGAGAACGTCGCATAGACGGCGGGGCGTCCCTTCATCATGTCGGAGAGCACGCCGTACACGATCAGGTCGCGCACGAAGACGCACATCGTGGCGCGGAGGAGCGGGTAGATGCCGCCGCGATGGCCACGCGGGCGAACGTCGCGCCGTGCGGCCCGGAACCCGGAGAGCAGCTCGAGGATCACCTCCCACGTGAACAGCACGAGCACGCGCGTGACGTTGAAGCCGTTCGCGAGGAACGCGCGGTAGCCCGGGTTCGCCCCCTTCTCCTCCTCGATGCGGCTGACCGTGAGGATCAGGTGGTCGGCCTCGCCGGAGAGGAGGTTCCCGCGGCTGGCGCCGCCGTCCCGCAGCAACCCGATGCCGGTCGCGTGGCGGCGCTCGATCTCCGCGCAGTCCGCCGGGGCCGAGCACGCGATCATGGTGCCGGTCTCCTTCTCCACCCAGCGGAACGCCGGGATGTTCTCGTTCGAGCCGAGCAGGATGCCCGCCTGGCTCGCGCCGGTCTGCGACGACAGATCGGTCTCCCACTCGTCGAGGCGGTGCGTCCCCTGCTCGAGCCAGCGCGCCATCACCGGCGCATTGCCGTCGCGCATCGCGCGCCGCAGCACGGGCAGGGCGAGGCCGTCGATCTCGAGGAACACGATCCCCGGCACCTCGGTGACGACCTGATCCTTCGACCGGCGGGCGATCCGCTGGACGACGCGGAAGGTGTAGGTGTCGTCGTCGTTCGTCCCGGCGACGACGTCGAGGACGACCGTCACGGCCGACGCGATCAGCGCCGTGAGGAGTGCCCAGCCGAACGCGTCGACCGAGATGGCGCTCGGCACGATGCGTGACGTGAGCTCGAGCATCACCGCGTTCAAGAGCAGCACGAGCAGGAAGCCCGTGATGAGTGCGAACGGCAGCCGCAGCGCCGCGACGAGCGGCGGGAGGGCGGCGTTCAAGATCGCGATCAGGAGCGCCGCGACGACTGCGCCGAGGAAGCCGTTGACGTGGACGTGCGGGACGAGCGCGGCGGCGACGAGCAGCGCGATCGCCGAGACGATCCAGGAGAGGACCATCCGGAGCGGATGCAGCTCGGGGCGTTCCGGCTTCCACGCCGGCTGCTCTCCGTATGCGGGAGCGGTCACCTCCATCGCCGAGCCGCACGTTAGATCAGCGCGCCGCTCCTGTCACCGGAGCTCGCAGGTCTCGCCGGGCGCGAGCACGTGCACCTCGACCTCGGGGGCGACCTCCGCGGCGAGCCGCGCGAACTCCTCCGCCGGCGCGCGCTCGAGGGCGGGCGTCGCCCGGCGCATCGTCAGCGGGGCATAGGTGCCCCAGTGGATCGGCACGGCGGCACGCGGCTCGAGCAGCCGCAGCGCCTCTGCGGCGCGGCGCGCGTCGAGGTGCCCCGGCGGCAGGCGCGGGCCCCAGCCGGTCACCGGCAGCAGGGCGACGTCGAGCGGCGCCAGCTCCGCCATGCCGTCGAACAGGTCGGTGTCGCCCGCGAAGTAGACGCGCTTCGAGCCGGAGACGACGAAGCCGAGCGCGGGTGCGCGTACGCCGAGCGGCCCGCGGCCGGCGTCGTGCTCCGCAGGCGTCGCGGTCACGGTCACGCCTGCGATCACGGTCGACTCGCCGACGCCGAGCTCGACGACGTTCCGGAACCTGTGCCGCCGCAACAGCCGCCCGGCGCCGCGCGGGACGACGCAGCGCAGGCCGCGGCCAAGGCGCGCGAGCGAGCGAGGGTCGAGGTGATCCCAGTGCGCGTGCGAGATCAGCGCGGCGTCGAGGTCGCGGAGCGCGCCTCGCGGCACCGGCGCACGGCGGCGCAGGTGGAGCACGCGGCGGCGGAGGACCGGGTCGGTCAGCAGCCGGACGCCGTCGAGCTCGACGAGCACGGTCGCGTGGCCGACGTACGTGATGCGCGTCGCGGTCACGCCCCCCGGTGCCAGGCACCATGCTTCGCGGCATCACGCGCCGGATAGAGGACGAGGCGGGGTCCGACTTCCACGGTGCGCGACAACCTAACGCCACCGTCAAGCGCATCCCCGGCACGCCGGCGCTCTAGGGTGAGTCGTACCGATGAGGGTCTCGCCGGAGCGCACCGGGCAGGCACCGCCCGGCATGGCATGGGTCCCGGGCGGCACGTTCGCGATGGGCGACACGCGCTTCTACCCCGAGGAGGGGCCGGTGCGCGACGTCACCGTCGACGGGTTCTGGATGGACGAGCATCCGGTGACGGTGGCCGAGTTCCGCCGGTTCGTGCGCGAGACGCGCTACGTCACGGTCGCCGAGCGCCCGCTCGACCCGTCCGACTATCCCGACGCGGAACCCGAACTGCTCGTGCCGGGCTCGCTCGTCTTCCACCCGACGGCCGGGCCCGTCGACCTGCGCGACGTCTCGAACTGGTGGGACTACGTTCCCGGCGCGCACTGGAGGCGGCCCGGCGGGCCGGGCACCACGATCGACGGCCGCGACCGCCATCCCGTCGTGCACGTCGCCTACGAGGACGCGGAGGCGTACGCGGCGTGGGCGGGCAAGGAGCTGCCGACCGAAGCCGAGTGGGAGCGCGCGGCGCGCGGGGGGCTCGACGGCTCGGTCTTCGCCTGGGGCGACGATCACTTCCCCGACGGCCGCGCCGTCGCCAACACGTGGCAGGGCGAGTTCCCGTGGCAGAACCTCGAGCTCGACGGCTACGCGGGAACCTCGCCGGTCGGCTCGTTCCCGCCGAACGGCTACGGGCTGTCGGACGTCTGCGGGAATGTCTGGGAGTGGACCTGCGACTTCTTCAGCCGGCGGCGGGAGCCGGTCGACGCGTGCTGCGCGCCGCACAACCCACGGGTGGCCTCGCCCGACGAGAGCTTCGCGACGGGGCAGCCCGGCGGGCACATCCCGCGCCGGGTGATCAAGGGCGGGTCGCACCTGTGCGCGCCGAACTACTGCCTCCGCTACCGCCCGGCCGCCCGCCAGGCCGAGGCGGTCGACACGTCCACCGGCCACATCGGCTTTCGCTGCATCGTCCGGCCGCCGTTCACCCGGACCGGGTGACGACGGCGGGCGCGGCCTTCTCGTAGCGTTGAGCACTCCAGATCGCACGGGAGCTGAGCAGCACGCGACGCTATGAGATCCGCATCAGAGGACACGTCGGTGACGAGCTCGCCGCGTACGTCGGGAACATGACGGCCGAGGTGCGTCCCGTCGAGACCGTGCTCCGGGGCGAGGTGGTCGACCAGGCGGCGCTGCACGGCATGCTCGACCACGTCCAGTCGCTCGGGCTCGAGCTGATCGAGGTGCGGCTGCTCGCGACGGAGCCCGGAGTCGAGCATCGGACGGAGACGCGGTGAGCGCGGAGCCGACCGTGACGGCGGCCGAGACGCCGGCGGCTCGAGCGGCGCACGCGGCGCGCTGGCGGATGATCACCGCCCGCGTCCTCGTCGTCCTCTCCTCCCTGACGGCGGTGATCGCGCTCTTCGCGGGCTACGTCCGCTTCCAGGCGCTCGACACGAACACCTTCAGCAACACCGCGAACCAGCTCATCGGCAACGCCACCATCCGCCAGCAGCTCGCGCTGACGCTCGTCAACCAGCTGTACCAGAACGTCGACGTCGCGGGCGGGATCCGGGAGGCGCTGCCGCCGAGGCAGCAGCGGCTCGCCGGGCCGATCGCCGGCGGCCTGCGGGAGCTCCTGAACCGCGAGTCGGTCCGGCTACTCGACCAGCCGGCCGTGCAGCGCGCCTGGGTGATCGCGGTGACGAATGCGCAGCGGCAACTCGTGCGCCTGCTCGAGGACAGGGGCCTGCTCGTGCGCACGACGGGCGGCAACGTCTACCTCGACCTGCATTCGCTGCTGGTCTCGCTCGGCAAGCAGTCGGCGATCGCCGCCAACATCGCCGACCGGCTGCCGCCGGGGGCGGCTCGCATCCAGATCGTCAGCAGCGATCAGCTGAGTGCCGCCCAGAAGATCACGAGGTGGCTGAAGGCGATCGGGAGCTTCGCCTGGATCATCCCGTTCCTGCTCGCGGCGGCTGCGATCTGGCTCGCGACCGGACGGCGGCGCCAGACGCTTCGCGCGGTGGCGATCGGAGCGATCGTCGCCGGACTGCTCGTGCTGATCGCCCGCGCGGTCGCCGGCGCGTACATCACGAATCACCTCGTGAAGACCGAATCCGTGAGGCCCGCTGCCAAGGACAGCTGGCACATCATCACGCAGCTGCTCGCCGACGGCGCGTGGACGCTGATCTTCGTGGCGCTCGTCGCACTCCTCGGCGTCTGGCTCGCCGGACCGACGCGCAGCGGTACCGCGGCGCGCCGCTCCGTCGCAGCCCCGATCGCACGGCCCGAGATCGCGTTCGGCGTCGCTGCGCTGTTCATCCTCCTGATCGTCTGGTGGGCGCCGGTCCCGCAGGCCCGGCGGTGGTACCTCGTGCTCACGGCGATCGTGATCCTCGGCCTCGGCGTCGAGGTGCTGCGGCGGCAGACCGCGCGCGAGTTCCCGGAGCAGACCGCCGGCGAGCTGTCGTGGTCGCTCGGACACGCGCAGGGGTGGTTCGCCGGGCGGCGCGACCGTCAACAGGCCGAGAGCGGGCACCTCGACGACCTCGAGCAGCTCGGCCGGCTGCGCCAGTCCGGCGTCGTCGACGACGAGGAGTTCGCGGCCGAGAAGGCCCGAATCCTCGGCACCGCCGAGCCGCCCGCATCCGTACCCGGTCCCTAGAGATCACCCCACCAGGCGCAGGTCGCGCGCGAGACGCACGGCTTCGCGGCGGTCGGACACGCCGAGCTTGCGGTAGATGTTCTTCAGGTGCGTCTTCACGGTGTTGACCGAGACGTACAGCTCACCGGCGATCTCCTGGTTCGAGAGCAGCGTCGGCAGGTAGCGGAGCACGACCGTCTCGCGCTCGCTCAGCGGATCGAGCAGCTCACGTGCCGCGCGGTCGCCCGACGCGTCCCGGCGCTCGAGCACCGCGAGTAGTGACCCGGCCAGCCAGCGGTGGGCCGTGCCGTGGCGGATGGAGCGGCGAAGGATCCGGGTCATCTCGGGCCCGACGCCGACGAACGGCCGCCGAATCGTCTCGGGCTCGGCGAGCTCGAGCGCACGCTCGATCCAGCCGCGAGCCTCGTCGTCCTCTCCGTTCCGGTCGGCGGCGACGCCGCGAAGCACGACGGCCTCGACGAGAACGGGCGTCGCGGTCGGCGGAGCGGCGATCACGGGCTGCAGCAACTCGCAGGCGGCACTCTCATCTCCCCTGGCGAGCGCGGCCCGCGCCGCGGCGACGCCGTGCTCGGGCCGTTCTCCTGCTGCGAGCGCCGCTCCCGTGAGCTCGGCGCGAAGGACGTCCCGCCACGGGACGAACAGCGGCGGCAGCGGCGCAGTCTGCTCGGCGAGCAGC
Source organism: Gaiellaceae bacterium (assembly GCA_036376615.1). GTDB lineage: Bacteria > Actinomycetota > Thermoleophilia > Gaiellales > Gaiellaceae > PALSA-600. Next base: position 38,129 of record DASUZZ010000050.1, on the reverse strand, counting down.
GCCGAGAGCTCGATCCGTGCCAGTCCGTCGACGTCCGGCAGGTCGGCCATCGCCCGCGCCGAGACGAGCCGGGCCGCGGAACGACCGAGCTGGTCGCCGGTACGCCCGGCGAGCTCCCGGGCCCGCTCGGCGAGATCCCGGGCCTCCTCGGTGTCGCCCCAGTCGAGGTGGCAGCGCGCGAGCGCGATCAGCGCCGGCACCTCGGGCTGCTGCCATTCGCGCTCGGCGAGACGCCCGACGAGGGTGCCGGCGAGCCGCGCCGCTCGCTTCAGCTCGCCGCGGAACGCACACGCGAGCGCGAGCACGGCGGTCGCCTCCGCCTCGACGCTGCGAAGCTCCGACCGCCGCGCGGTGTCGAGCGCGGCTTCGAGCATCGTCACCGCCTCGTCGAGCTGTCCGTGCCAGACCGCAGAGACCGCACGGCCGAACAGGATCAGCGCCCACTGCTCCTCGGCGTCGCCCGGCACGGACGGGAGCAGCTCGGGTCGTGCCAGCCGCTCGACCGCGTTGTCCAGGACGTCGAGGTCGCCGCCCAGCCGCGCCCGCCTGGCCTCGAGCAACGCGCGGCCGAGCTCGAACGCGGGGCGGCGGCGGCCGAAGCGGGCGGCCCCGGTATCGGCGAGCGAGAGCCAGGCTTCGGCCTCGCCGACGCGGCCGTCGCGTAACCGCTCCCAGGCGGCGAGCAGGCACAGCTGCGGGTGGTCGACGACCGCCTCGTCTGCGACGGCGTCGAGCACCGCGCGCGCGAGACGAACGTTCCCGCGGCCTTCGATCTCCACCCACAGCCGCGACACGAGCTGTGCCGCCAGCGTCACGTCGCTCCCCGCCAGCGCGTGCGGCAGTGCTGCGAGGCGGTCGCCGTCCGTGTCGAAGCGGCGCGCGGCGCGCAGGTGCAGCGCCGGGAGCTCGTCTCGCAGCTTGCGCTCGCCCTCCGCGCGAAGGAGCTCGGCGAACAACGGGTGGTACCGGTACCACCGGCCGTCCGGCTCGAGCTCGACGAGGACGTTGTCTCGCTCCAGCACGCCGAGGATCTGCGCGCTGTCGCGACGCCCGGTGAGCTCGTCGGCAAGCGCAGCGTCGATGCGGTCGCAGATCGACGTGCGCAGCAGGAACTCCCGCATGCGCGGCGGCTGCGAGGCGAGCACCTCCGCGACGAGATAGTCGGACAGCGCACGGTCGGTGCGCGACAGTGCGAGCACGAACGGCTTCGCCTCGCGGCTCGATCGCATCGAGATGACGGCGAAGCGAAGCGCCGCCGCCCATCCCTCGGTGCGCTCGAGCAGCGCCTCGACGAGCTCCGGCTCGAGGTCGAGCCCGGCACCGGACACGAACGCGACGGCCTCTTCGAGATCGAACGCAAGTTCGCGGGCGCGCAGCTCGGTGATCTGGCCGGCCAGCCGGAGACGGTGGAGCGCGAGCGCCGGATCGCGCCGGCACCCGAGCACGACGTTGAGGTTGGGAGGAGCGTGCGCCAGGAGACGCGCCAGCGGCTCCAGCACCGCCCTGGAACGACAGACGTGGAAGTCGTCGACGACGACCACGAGCCGCCGCGTCGATCGCGCGGCGATCCGCTCGACCGCGGCGAGCGGCGATTCCTCCGGAACGGGACCGCGGCGCGTTCCGGTTGCCGCCTCGAGCGTGCGAGCCAGGGTCGTCCAGAATCCGGCGCCGTCCTCGACCTCGCCGGCCGACAGCCAGGCAGGCGGCTCGCGCCGGGCAGCCGCCCAGGTCGTGAGCAGCGTGGTCTTCCCGAAGCCTGCGGGCGCCGAGACGAGCGTCAACGGGCGCTCGGTCGCCGCCTCGAGCAGCGCATGCAGCCGCACGCGCTGGACGGCGTCGCGCACGGGGAGCGGCAACCCGGAACGCTTCCCGCGTCTCGCCGGAGCAGGGGTGCCGCGCTTCAGGACGGCTTTCGTCGGCGGCGTGTCGGACCTCCCGCGCGCAGTCTCCCACATCGCCGGACGCACGTCACGGCCGCGGATCCGGGCCGAGAGCTGTGGATACACTCGCCGGATGGCTGAACTGGGTGCGATGGGCGGGGACGTCGACCGCGCGCTCCAGAACATCAACGTCCCGAGCTACGTGATCGACGAGGTCGGCGTGATCCGCTGGACGAACCCGGCCGCCAGACGCGTGGTCGGCGACGTCGTCGGCCGTCAGTTCACCTCCGTCGTCTCGCCGGAGGAGGTGCGGCGCGCACGCGAGTCGTTCGCCCGCAAGGTGCACGGCAAGACCGAGCGGACCGACCACGAGGTCGTGCTCCTCGGCCCCGACGGCGAGCGCGTCCTCGTCGACATCTGCTCGGTGCCGCTCTACCGCGGCGGCCGCGTGATCGGCGTGTTCGGGCAGGCGCGGAACGAGGGGCCGCCCGAGACGGAGCCGCACCCGCACCTGACGCCGCGCCAGGGCGAGATCCTCCGCATGCTCGAGCACGGCTACTCGACGCGCCAGATCGCCGGCGAGCTGCACCTGAGCCTCGAGACCGTCCGCAACCACGTTCGTCACCTGCTGCGTGCGCTCGGCGCGCATTCGCGGCTCGAGGCGGTTGCGATGGCGCGTCAGGCTCATGCGCTGACGGCGTGAGGATTCCCCCCGGCACGCCGCCGTGAGGGCGGTCGACGCACGGACGAAGAGCGAGGCCCTCCGAGCGATCGGCCTGCGCGCCGCCGAGACGGCGCGGATGCGGTTTCCCGGGGGCCCGGCGGTCTTCGAGTCGCTCGAGCGCGAGCGCGCCGCCGGATCGTCGCTGATCGCCGGCGGACTCGCCTACCGCCTCTTCCTCTGGCTCGTCCCCTTCGGGCTCGTGCTCGCCGCGCTCGGCAGCTTCTGGACCGACGCGAACCGGGGCAGCGTCGTCAGCACGGTCCGCAAGTTCGGGATCAGCGGCGCCGCGGCACGCAACGCGAGTGCCGCCTTCACCGAGGGGCAGCACAGCCGCTGGTACCTGCTGGCCGCCGGAATCGTGTTTCTCCTCTGGTTCGGGATCGGCGCCGTGCGAGCGCTCCGCGTCGTGCACCAGATCGCATGGGCCGTCCAGGCGTCGAGGCTCCGCAACCCGTTCGGCGCCAGCGTGCTCTTCACCGCGACCGTCGTCACCGTGTCGATCCTCGGCGCCGGCTCGCAGTGGGTCCGGCACAACAAGAGCGGCTGGCTCGGCGTTGCGATCCTCGTGGCGATGTTCGCCGTCTACGCCCTCGCCGCGGTGAGCGTGATGTCGCTGCTGCCGCACGGAGGCGCGTCTCGCGTCGCGCTGCTGCCGGGAGCGCTGCTCGTCGGCCTCGGGATGATCTTCGTGCAGGGATTCGTCTCGATCTATCTCGCTCCGAAGCTCGAGCGTCAGCCACATCTCTACGGCGCGCTCGGCGCCGCAACGGTGATCCTGCTGTGGCTGTACATCATCGCGCGACTGATCGTGTCGGCCGCATTCCTGAACGCGACACTCTGGGGCCGCCGCACGTCGCCGACCGAGGCGTGAGCGAGCCGGGCGCACGCAGCCACCGCTCCCTCGTCACCCGCGAAGCGGCGGCAGAACGAGACCGCTGCCGCGCCGCAGTAGCGATACGTCCCGCCGCCGAGTACTCCGGCGTGGGCCACGGCGACGCACGGAGCGTCGATGCGCGACGCACGGCCACCGTGGTGCAGGACCGCAGCCGCGGGTGCGAGGACGAGCCCGGCGAGGAAGAGCGCAGCCAGGAAGCGGCGGTCGCGCCGCCCGAGGCCCCGCTGCAGCCGTTCGACCTCGGCCGGCATCGTCAGAAGGCCAGCGCGACGCCGCGCGGCAGGACGACGACGGGGCAGCGGGCGAGCTCGATCAGGTACTCCGCGGCGGCGCTGATCGTCACCCGCCCGTTCACGGCGCCGGGCTTCGAGCCGACGACGATCAGGTCGACCGCTGCGGTCGCCCGCGGCGCGACCGTCGCGCCGAGACGTTCCGCCAGCGCCTCGGCGGTCTCGCGCACGCACGGATCGCCGTCCTCGCCGATCGCGCCGACTGCGCCGACCGCGTAGCCGTTCTCCTCGTGGAAGCCGGCGGGCGCGAGGCCGATCGCGATCGGCCCGCCGTCGAGCAGCCGGCGCGCGGACGCCTGCGGGTCGATGTGCCCCCGCGCCGTCCGGTACTCCGAGCCGAAGACGACCATCTCTGCGCCGACGCGCAGGGCGAGGTCGCGGAGCCCGGCCGGGGTCGAGCCGCTCAGCACGACGTGGATCGGCAGGTCGCGGCCGCCGAGCTCGTCCGCGCCGGCGGCGAGCAGCGCGCGAGCATCGCTCTCCGCAAGCCGCTCGGCCGCGCTCTCGCTCTCGTGGGCGTGGCGGACGTACGCGAGCTCGAGCGACGCGCCGGCCCCGGCGAGCAGCCGACCGAGCGCCAGCGCGTCGCGGTCAGAGCCCGTGCCGTCGTACGAGACGACGACCTTCGTCACCGTGCCTGCCCGCCTACCCCGACGACCCCGCGGCCGCCGGCTCCGTCGCCGCCGCGGCGCCGGCCGGCAGCCCCGCCGGGAAGCCGAGCGACGGGATGTCGGACGGATAGACCTCGTGGCCGTGGACCGCGATGTCGCCCATCTCCATGTCCTCCTCGCTCATCCGCAGCGGGACGACGAGCCCGACGAGCTTCAGCAGCACGAAGGTCCCCGCCGCCGAGAACCCGATCACCCAGAGCGCCGTCAACGCCTGCCACTTGAGCAGGTGGAGGCTGCCCGTCACCGAGAAGCCGGGCACGACCTCCATCGCCGAGTCGGCGAGCAGCCCCGTCAGCAGACCGCCGATCACGCCGGCGAACCCGTGCGTGTAGATCACGCCGAGCGTGTCGTCGACGTTGCGGAACGGCCGCAGCAGCGCGAGGTAGTTGTACGCGACGTACACGACCGACGACGCGACGACGCCGATCAGCATCGCGCCCCAGCCGTTGACGAAGCCGGCCGCAGGCGTGATCGCGACGAGGCCGACGATCATGCCGTTGACGCTGCCGATCAGCGACGGCTTGCGGCCGGTCGCGTAGTCCCAGCCCACCCACACGAGGAAGGCGACCGCCGTCGCGAGGTTCGTGTTGAGGACGGCGGCGGCCGCGTCGACACCCGCGTTGTACGGGTCGCCGCCGTTGAAGCCGTTCCACCCGAGCCAGAGCAGGCCCGCGCCCACCGCGACCATCGCCAGGTTGTTCGGCGCGTCGATCTCGCGGTCTCGCGCCAGGCGCGGGCCGATCACCCACGCGGCGACGAACCCCGAGACGCCGGCGGACAGGTGGATCACGTAACCGCCGCTGAAGTCGACCGCGCCCTGCTGCGCGAACCAGCCGCCGCCCCAGATCAGGAACGCGTTGACCGTGTAGACGCAGGACGACCAGAGGACGACGAACGGGATCCACGCCTTGAAGTTCACGCGGCCGAGCACCGAGCCGAGCATCAGGATCGGCGTGATCGCTGCGAACACGAACTGGAAGTAGACGAGCGAGGACTGGGGAATGTCGAGGACGCCGGCCGCGCCGAGGTTGGGTATGCGTGCCTGCCCCTGGAGCGCGCGGTGGTCGAGCACGCTGCCCGGCCTGCCGAGGAAGTTGCTCAGGAAGCCGTCCCTGGAGCCGATCCGGAACGGCGTCCCGAACCCCATCTTGAAGCCGTAGAGCACCCAGACCACGAGCACGAGCGCGAACGCGATGAACGCCAGCATCATGCTGTTGACCGACCAGCGCTTCTGCATCACGCCGCCGTAGAGGACGACCAGGCCGGGGACGCTCATCAACCCGACGAGCGTCGCGGCGGTCAGCTGCCACGAGCTGTCGCCGGGGTTCAACCACTGGGGATACAGCATTCGCCCTCTCCTTCGTCTTCGTCCAACAAAAAAGGCCCCAGGACTCGTCGGAGTCCTGAGGCCTCATTGCCTCCGCGCGCGGCGTCGTCACCGCGAGCGTGGGCACAACGATAGCGGCGACGTCGGCGGCGTCAAGGCCAAGACTTCAATCTTTGAAGCGAGCGGTGCTAGACGTGCGCCGCGGCCGCAGCCTCGAGCTCGGCGATCTGGAGCTTCTTCATCCCGAGCATCGCGCGCATCACCCGCTGCGACGTCTCCGCGTCCGAGCGCGAGAGCAGCTCGGACAGGACGTTCGGGACGATCTGCCACGACACGCCGAACCGGTCCTTCAGCCACCCGCACGGCCCTTCCTCGCCGCCGCCGGAGAGCGTGCTCCAGTACGCGTCGACCTCCTCCTGCGTGCGGCAGCCGACCTGGAACGAGATCGCCTCGCTGAACGTGAAGTCGGGACCGCCGTTCAAGGCGACGAAGCGCCGGCCGTCGAGCTCGAACTCGACGGTCATCACCGTCCCCGCCTCGCGCGGCCCCGCCTCGCCGTAACGGGTGATGTCGACGATCCTCGAGTTCGGGAACACGGACGTGTAGAAGCGCGCCGCGTCCTCCCCCTGGTCGTCGAACCAGAGGCAGGTCGTGAGGATGCTCATCGCGTCCCTCCTTTCGTCACGAGCCCGCCGTCACGTCGGCGGGCGCGCTGCTCGGCGGCCGCTCCGGCCGGTCTCGCTCGCTCGGCGGCTCGATCGTGATGTCCGGAAGCACCTTCGCGAGCCACCGCGGGATCGCCCACGTACGCTCGCGCAGCAGCGTCAGGAGCGCCGGGACGAGCGTCAGCCGCATCAGGAACGCGTCCGTGAGGATGGCGACGCCGAGCAGCAGCCCGAACTCCTTCGAGACGCGGTCGGGGTTCAGCAGGAACGAGAAGAACACCGACGACATGATCAACGCGGCGGCCGCGATCACCCGACCGACGCCCGCCACTCCGTCTTTCACCGCCTGCACGGTGTCCTCGCCGTGCACGTGCTCCTCGCGAATGCGGCTCATGAGGAACACCTCGTAGTCCATCGAGAGCCCGAAGAGGATCGCGAAGGCGATCGGCGGGACGAAGCTCTCGATCGGTCCGGTGCGGTCGAGGCCGATCAGCCCCATGCCGTGGCCGAGCTGCACCACCAGCGTCAGCACGCCGAATCCCACGAGCGCGGAGAGCAGCGTCGTCAGCGCGGCCTTCACGGCGACGACCGCCGACCTGAACGCCATCGTGAGCACGAGGAAGGTGATGCCGATGATGTAGAGCAGGAACCACGGGGCGCGCGAGAAGATGCGGTCGCCGATGTCGGCGAACGCGGCGTTCGAGCCGGATACGTAGGCCCGCGCCGCAGATCCCTCGAGCGCCTGCGGAATCACCGTGCGCCGGAGCTTCGAGATCAGCTGGTCCGTCTGCCGGTCCTGCGGCTTGAACTTGCCGTAGGTGTTCACGATGGCGACCGACGCCTTCTCGGGCGTCTTCGCGTTGTACACCGGCGCGTCGACCTCCGCGATACCGGGCACCCCGCGCAGCGCCGTCTCGAGCCGCTTCGCCGCTTCGTGATCGGAGCGGAGGTCGACGACCACCGGAATCGGCTCGGTGAAGCCCGGCCCGAATCCCCTGGTGAGCAGGTCGTACGCCTTGCGCGTCGTCTGGTCCTTCGGCGCCGTGGAGGCGTCGGCGAGCCCGAGCCGGACCGCGAGCACCGGCGAGGCGAGCAGCACGAGCACACAGAGCACGACCGGCAGCACGATCTTCGCGTTGCGCGAGACGAAGCGGCCCCACGCCGCGATCGGCGTGCTCGCCCGGCCCTGGCGCGACTCGTCGACAGGCCGCATCCCGAGCCGGCCGCGGTCGATGCGATGGCCGAGCAGCGAGAGCACGGCCGGCAGCAGCGAGTTCGCGAGCAGCACCGCAGTGAGGACGCCGAGAGCGCTGCCGATGCCGAGCTTGGTGATGAAGTCGACTCCGATCAGCGCGAGCCCGGTGATCGAGATCGCCACGGTCACGCCGGCGAAGATCACGGCGCGCCCGGCGGTCGCGCCCGCGGCCGCCGCCGCCTCCGGCGGGGAGAGGCCGTCGTGCAGGAACTGCCGGAAGCGCGTGACGATGAACAGCGTGTAGTCGATGCCGACGCCGAGCCCGATCATCGGCACGAGGATCTCGGTGACGGTGTTGAAGTGCGTGAAGCGCGCGGCGAGGAACAGCAGCAGGAACGCGCCGAGCACCGCGACGATCGCGAACAGCAGCGGGATGACGGTCGGGACGAGCGCGCGGAAGAGCACCATCAGGATGACGAAGGCCGCGAGCAGGCCGATGATGTCGCTGATCCCCTGTGTCGGCGACGGGCTCTCCGCCTCGCCCGTGAACTCGACCTGGATGCCGGCCGGCGCGGCGATCGTGCGGAGCCGGTCCTCGAGCGAGACGACGCCCGAGCGCGGCAGCTGGAACGCAGTGCGGTCGAACTGCACGTCGAAGTACGCGATCTGCCCGCTACCGGCGAGCTGCTCCGAGCCGGCGGCGGCGAGCGGGTTCTTGATCGCCGCGACGTCCTTCGGATCCTCGGCGAGGTCGCGCTGCGACGCGTGCGACGCCGTGAGCATCCTGCCGATCGCGGCGGAGCGCCCGGACGTGTCGAGCCGCTCTCCGGCCGGTGCCGCGAGCACGACGCGCAGGGCCGCCCCTTTGTGCCCGCCGAACTTCGCCTTGATCAGGTCGGTCGCCTTCTGCGTGTCCGACCCGGGGATCTTGAAGTCGTTGATCAGCTTCCCGTGGAACGCGGCGTTCAGGCCGATCAGCAGAACGAACACCGACACCCAGCCCGCGATCACGCGGCCCGGATGCCGCGCGCACGCGCCGGCGACCGCGGCGAGCGCGCCGGTCGACGCGATCCGCCGATCCTCCTTCAACACCTGGACGTCCTCGCTCCGCGGGGCTGCGCTCATCGCCTGCACCCTAGACACGACGGGCGGGCCGAAGTCATCGGCAACCCTCCGGCCGGTTCGTGCGAAGTGTGGCGATGTGCGTCGGCGCCGCGCTCAGCCCGGGCTCACCACGTCTTGCTGCGGTCGGTGCGGCCCGGCCGCCGCACGCGGACGCGCGCGTCGACGACGACGCAGCCCTCGGGCGACGCGATCACCGGATTCAGATCGAGCTCGGCGACCTCGGGATGGGCGGCCGCGAGCTGCCCGATGCGGTGGAGCACGTCGGCGACGGCGGCCGGATCCGCGGGCGGAGCCCCGCGCCAGCCGGCCACGAGGCGGCCGCCCTTGCCGCTCGCGACCAACTCGTCCGCTTCCACGTCGGTCAGCGGAGCGAGCGCAAGCCGGGCGGAGCCGATCAGCTCTGCGAGCACGCCGCCCGCGCCGAACGCGACGAGCGGGCCGAACACCGGGTCCTGGACGACGCCCGCGAGCAGCTCGGGGCCGCCGCGAACGTAGCGCTGGACGACGACCGCTCCACCGATCTCGCGCGCCGCCACGGCGACCTCCTCCGCGTCCCGGAGATCGAGTCGCACACCGCCCGACTCGGTCTTGTGCGCACCGGGCGCGGCCGTCTTGACGACGACGGGGAACCCGAGCTCCGACGCGACGGCGGCCGCCTCCTGCGCCGTCTCGGCCGAGCGCTCGTCGACGAGCGGCAGGCCGTAGGACAGGAGCAGCCTGCGAACGTGCCCCGGATCGAGCCAGCGGTCGTCCGACTCGGCGAGCGCCTCGGCGACGAGCTTCGCCGCACCGTCGCGATCGACGTGGTCGAGCTTCAGCACCGAGCCGGCGGGCCGGCGCAACCAGGCGGCGCGCCGGCAGGAGAGACCGAGCGCATGCGCTGCGGACTCCGGGTAGCCGAAGTTCCCGGCAGGCGCGCCGTCGGCGCTCAGCACGACCGGCAGAACCGGCTTTTCCGAGCGCGCCGCCGCACGGCCGATCGCGGCGGAGACGTCGGCGGCAGAGGCGACGACCGGCGGAACGAAGAGCGCGATCACCGCGTCGATCCCCGGATCGGCGAGGACGAGCGGGAGCGCCTCCTCGTACGTCGACGCCGTCGCCGATCCGAGCAGATCGACCGGGTTGGCGATGCTCGCCTCCACCGGAACGACCGCGCGCAGCGCAGCGCGGGTCTCCCCGGCGAGGTCCGGCAGGACGAGCCCCGCGGCATCGCAGGCATCGGCGCAGAGGATCCCGAGGCCGCCGGCGTTGGTGATCACCGCGACCCGGTTCCCGCGCGGAAGCGGATGGTTCGAGAGCAGCATCGCCGTGTCGAGCAACTCTTCGAGGGTGCGCGCCCGCAGCACGCCCGCCTGCCAGAAGAGCGCATCGACGGCGCCGTCGGAGCCGGCAAGCGCAGCCGTGTGCGAGCTCGCCGCGCGCGCACCGGCACCGCTCGTGCCGCCGCGCATCGCGAGGATCGGCTTCGACCGCGCGACACGGCCGGCGAGCCGCGCGAACTTCCCCGGGTTCCCGAACGACTCGAGGTAGAGCAGGATCAGGTCGGTCTGGTCGTCGTCCTCCCAGTACTCGAGCAGGTCGTTCGAGGAGACGTCGGCCTTGTTGCCGATCGACACGAAGCTCGAGAGGCCGAGCCCGCGCGCGTCCGCCTGCTCGAGCACTGCCAGGCCGAGCGCCCCGCTCTGCGACGAGAAGGCCGTCCGCCCAGCGGGCAGCGCGCGCCGCGCGAACGTCGCGTTCAGGCCCGGCGCGCTCGATGCGATCCCGAGGCAATTCGGCCCGACCAGCCGCGCGCCGTGCGCACGGACGAGCGACAGCAGCTCCTCCTGGCGGGCGGCTCCCTCGTCGCCGGTCTCGGCAAAGCCGGCAGACACGACGCACACGGCCTTGACGCCCGCCTCGAGCGCAGAAGCGGTCGCCTCGACCGCCAGGTCGCCCGGCACGCAGACGACCGCGAGCTCCGGCGTCGCCGGCAGGTCGCCCACCGCCGCGTAGCCCGGGACGCCGCCGACCGGCTCGCCCGCACGGTTGACCGGGTAGACCGCGCCGTCGAAGTCGGCGGCGAGGATGTTGCGGAAGAGCTCGCCGCCGATCGTGCCGCGGCGCCGCGACGCACCGATCACAACGACCGAGTGCGGCGTGAAGAACGGCGCGAGCGAGGCGGCGACGGCGACGTGATCGCGGCGGTCGATCGCCGCGCGCGAGCTCGTCCGGATCTGCAGGACGACCTCGACGACGCCGTCTTCGAGCGTCCGCGTGCTTTCGAACCCGGCGGCGTCGAACACGTGCAGCATCAAGGCGTTGTGCGGCAGCACCTCGGCGACGAACTCCTCGATTCCCGCGTCGGCGGCGTGATCGGCGAGGCGCTCGAGCAGGCGGGTGCCGATCCCTCGGCCCTGGTGCTCGTCGGCGACCGCGAACGCGACCTCGGCGCGCCGCACGTCGCGCAGGCGCACGTACGTGGCGAGAGCGACCGGGCGCAGGACGCCGTCGCGGCCGACGAGCTCGCCGAGCAGCGAGCCGCGCTCCTGCCAGTCCGACTCGAGCGCCGGCGCGACGATCCGCTCGTCGATCCGCGTCGCTCCGTGAAAGCGCAGGTACCGACTCTCGGAGGAGAGCGCGCCGAAGAACGCCTGCAGCTCGGCCGCGTCGGCGGCCTCCGGGACACGCAGCCGCAGCGTCGAGCCGTCGCGCAGGACGACGTCCTCGTAGGGGTGCGTGCGTGTTGCAAGCATCGACGTCATCGCGGACAGCGTGCGCGATCGCGTGCCGGCCGTGATCGGCAAATCAGCCTATTGAGCATTGCGGGAAATTACGAGTCCGTACCGTCACGCGCCCCGATTCGGCGCCGCGAGCCTCCGGCGACACTCGAGGAGACACCGAGTGAAGGGAGCTGTCATGAGCCCGAAACCCGTCTTGCTCGCGACCGACGGCTCGCCGTCGGCTGCGGCCGCGACCGCCGAGGCGATCGAGCTGGCGCACGCGGTCGGCGCGCCGCTGATCGTCACCTGCGTCGCGCACGTCGCGCCGCCGCCCTACGGCGCGTACTACGGCTACGGCGAGGTCGTCGCCGAGCTGCGCAAGGCGGAGGACGAGCGCGTCGGCGAGGTGCTGGCGGCGACCCGGCAGCAGGCCGAGGAGACAGGCGTCGCCTGCGAGACGGTCGCCCTGACCGGCCTCCCCGGCAAGGAGATCTGCGAGCTCGCGCGGGAGCGCAACCCGCGGCTCGTGGTCGTCGGCGCCCACGGCTTCGGCCGCGTCGGACGGATCCTGCACGGGAGCATCTCGACCCACGTGCTCCACCATGCCCCCTGCCCCGTCCTCGTCGTCCACGGCGACGAGACCGCCGGGGAGGACGAGCTCGGGGCGAAGGCGACCGCGTTAGCCTAGGAGCGTGACCGCGCAGCGAGGCGAAGGACGTCTCCGCGAGCTCGTGCAGGCGGGGATGGCACTCAATGCCGAGCTGTCGCTCGACTCGCTGCTGCAGAAGCTCGTCGACTCGGCGGCGTCCCTCACCGACGCTCGCTACGCGGCGCTCGGCGTGATCGACGAGTCGGGCGACGGGCTCGAGCGCTTCGTGACCAGCGGCATCGACGCCGACACGCGCGCCGCGATCGGCGCGCTGCCGCAGGGGCGCGGGATCCTCGGTGTGCTGATCCGCGACGCGACGCCGCTTCGTCTCGCGAACCTCGCGGACGATCCGCGCTCGGTCGGCTTCCCGCCGAACCACCCACGGATGCGGACGTTCCTCGGCGTGCCGGTGCTGATGCGCAGTGTCGCCTTCGGGAACCTGTATCTGACCGAGAAGCAGGGCGGCGCCGAGTTCACCGCGGAGGACCAGGAGATCGTCGAGCTGCTCGCGGCTCAGGCGGCCGTGGCGATCGAGAAGGCGCGCCTCTACGAGTCGGCGACCCGCTGGTCGCGGCAGCTCGAGTCGCTGCACGAGGTGGTGCGCTCGCTCGTCGAGGAGATGGAGCTCGAGCACCTGCTCGAGCTCGTGTGCGCGCGGCTGCGCGAGCTGGTCGGCGCCCGGCTGGCACTCCTGGCGCTGCCGGAGGCCGTCGGGCTGCCGCTGGTCGGTCACCGCTTCAGCCGTACGGGCACGAAATGCGGCCGGGTGCTCGACCGGGGCCGCACCGCACGCGTGGACTCGCTGCTCGACGATCCGGAGGTCGACCAGGACGAGGCACGGCGACTCACCGCCCGCACCGGCCTCTACGTGCCCTTGATCGCGCGCGGCCGCCCGATCGGGATCGTCGCACTGCACGACAAGCTCGGAGCGGACGCGCGCTTCTCCGACGGCGACGTCCGCGTGGCCGAGATCTTCGCGGCGCGCGCGGCTGTCGCCGTCTCGCTGTCGGAGCGCGTCGCCCGCGACACGGTTCGCCGCGTCGTCGAGGCGCAGGAGAGCGAGCGCCGGCGGCTCGCGCTGGAGCTCCACGACGAGACCGGCCAGGCGCTGACGTCGATCCTGCTCGGGTTGAAGGCGATCCGCGCGTCGGGCACCGACGCCGAGGCGGAGCGTGCCGAGGCCGACGTCCGCGGGCTGGTCGTGCAGGCGCTGCAGGACGTGCGCTCACTCGCGGTCGAGCTGCGGCCCTCGGCGCTCGACGACTTCGGGCTCATCGCGGCGCTCGAGCGTCTCGCTCAGACGTTCGCGGAGCGAAGCGGCATCGAGACGATCGTCGAAGCGAACCTCGTCGAGCGGCTGCCCGCCGAGATCGAGACGACGCTCTACCGCGTCGTCCAGGAGGCGCTGACGAACGTCGTCAAGCACGCCGGCGCGAGCAGCGTCAGCATCGTGGTGGCGAGCCGGGACGGAAGCGTCGCGGCGACGATCGACGACGACGGACGCGGGTTCGACGCGAACGACGTGCGCGCAGATGCGCTCGGCCTGCTCGGGATGCGCGAGCGGCTCGCGCTCGTCGGCGGAACGGTGACGGTCGAATCGTCGCCGACCGGCGGCACCACGATCGCGGCGCGTGTCCCGCTGCCGAGCGTCAGCTAGACGCTGAGTGCTGCGGCGAGCTCGTGCAGGACGCCCGCGCCCTGCAGGCTGGCGACGCGGAGCACGTCGCCGCCGGAGAGGCAGAGCTGCAGGACGGCGAGCCCGTTGAGCCTGGCGGCGGCACCGCGCTCGATCCCCAGCTGGCGGACGTCGTCAACGGGCGCCGAGAACGTCCGGCCGCGCGTCCGAAGCTCGAGGCGGCGGTCGGCCAGCTCGAGGCTGCCCGCGTACGCGTGGTCGTTCATCGCCCACAGCACCGCGAACTTCTCCTTCATGGGGAAGACGGTAGGTCGATGCGTTTCCGTCGACATCAGCGCGCACCCGCCTTCGGTCTGCGGGTTTCCCGGTATGCGGCAGCGTGCGAGCGGGCTAGAGTCCGACGATGGATTCGCCCATCCGCGTGCTGATCGTGGACGACCACGCGGTCGTCCGCACCGGCATCCGGCTGATGCTCGCGCGCGAGGACGGGCTCGAGCCGGTCGCCGAGGCCGGTTCCGGCCGCGAGGCGGTCTTCGAAGCTCGGAGCGCGAAGCCCGACGTGATCCTGCTGGACGTCGTCATGCCCGACGGGAGCGGCCTCGACGTGATCCCGACACTGCTGCACGAGCACCCCGAGACGAAGATCCTCGTGCTCTCGATGCAGGACGACCCGCGCTACGTCCGCGAGGCGTTCGCCGCGGGCGCGAGCGGCTACGTGCTCAAGGAGGCGGTCGACGCGGAGGTCGTCGCCGCCGTGCGTGAGGTCGCACGCGGCGGCCGCTACGTCCATCCCGAGCTCGGCGCCCGGTTGGTCGCCGCCGAAGCCGAGGCCGCGCGCAAGGCGGACGCTGACCCGCTCTCCGACCGCGAGCGCGAGGTCCTGAGGCTGCTGGCGCTCGGCCACACGAACCAGGAGATCGCCAACCGGCTGTTCATCTCGGTCCGCACCGCCGAGACCCACCGCGCGCACATCATGCAGAAGCTGCGGCTCACGAGCCGCGCCGAGCTGGTGCGCTACGCGATCGCCGAGGGACTGCTCGAAGAATGAGAGCGGGCCGCGCGAGCGGCCCGCTCCTCGCCTCCGATCGCCTCGATGCTCAGGTGGTCGGCACCGGCTTCACGGTGGTCGAGTGCCTCGAGAGGCCCGTGAGCACGGTGTCCGGGTTCCGAAGCGCCCCGCCGACCGCGAGGATCCCGAACCCGACGCCGGTGAGCAGCAGCGCCACGCCGACGACGATCCCGAACATCGCGAGCTGCTCGGCCATGTAGGCCGTGTTGAGCGCGGTGGTCAGCGCCGTCTCGGTCACCCAGATGTTGCGGGCCGGGTTGTCGACGGGCGCACCGTTCGACTGGAGCGCCTTGGCGGCGTCGTTGGTGCCCTTGCCGTTCGCCGTCGCGTAATGCGGCATCAGCGCGTACGGCACGCCGCCGGTCGCCTCGAGCGTATGGATCCGCATGTACTGGGCGAACACGCGCGCCCGTGCACCGGTATCGATCGCGAGGCCGGCGACACTCTTGGTCGGCAGCTTGATCGAAGCGGGCAGGCCGGCCTTCTTCGCCTCGGCGGCGATCGCCGCGGGCGTCATGTCGGGCGTGCCCGTGATCTGCTCGAGCTTGAGGTTGTCCTGAACGGTGCTGCGGCCGTTGATGCCCATCACCAGCGCCGTTCCGCCGAAGACGATCAGGACGACGGCGGCGACGAGCCCACCGATCTCCAGGAACTTGCGCATCTCATGTCTCCCTTCCGTCGCGATGTCGTTGCGCCCACTGTCGCGGCGGGCGCGAGAACGGTCATCGTGGGTCGGTCGCGGACCGGATGCGGGTTCGACACGAAAGGTAGGGGTACTTTCTACGGGTCGCCGCGCGGCTAGAGTCGGCTCAGGTGAAGCTCCCGATCGCACACCCGTTCGACATCGCCGCCGCGCAGGCGCAGCTCGCAGACAAGGGCGGGTACGAGATCGTGCACCGCTCGGAGGGGCTCGAGATCGGCGTCTACGTGCTGGTCGCCCCCGAGCCCGACCGCCAGCAGCCGCACGAGGACGACGAGGTCTACGTCGTCCTCGAAGGCGCAGGGACGCTCGAGGTCGAGGGCGAGCGCGTCGACCTGCGCGTCGGCCACGCGACCTTCGTCCCGGCCGGCGCCGAGCACCGCTTCGTGGGCTACGAGCAGCTCAGCGTGCTCGTCATCTTCGAGCGGCGCGCCACGAGATGAGCTTGCGTCCACCTGTTTGACGCCCGGTGAGGAGACGACCGGCGAGGCCGACGGCGAAGACGGCGATCCCCGCGGCGACCGCGCCGAGCGGCAGCGACGCGACGAGCACGACACAGGCGCAGAGGCCCGCGACGTTCAGTGCCCGCGGCCAGCGCCGGTGGGTCGCATCCTGCGTGTATGCGGCTGCGTTCGCGACGGCGTAGTAGACGAGAACCCCGAACGACGAGAAGCCGATCGCACCGCGCAGGTCGGTCGTCAGCACGAGCAGCGCGACGACTGCGCCCACGGCGACCTCGGCGTGGTCGGGAACGTGATGGCGGGGGTGCACCGAGCCGAGCCAGCGCGGCGCGTCGCCGTTACGGGCCATCGCGAGCGCGGTGCGTCCCACTCCGGCGATCAGCGCCAGCAGCGCGCCGAGACTCGCGATCGCAGCACCGGCGCGGACGAGCGGTAGCGCCCACGCCGCGCCGACCGCGTCGACCGCGGTCGCGAGCGGCTTCGTGCTCGCCGCAAGCCCTGCCGGCCCCGCAGCGGACAGCGCTGCGATCGCGACGACGAGATAGAGCGCGACGACGATGCCGAGGGCGAGCGGAATGGCGCGCGGGATCGTCCGCTCCGGGTCGCGCACCTCCTCGCCGAGCGTCGCGATGCGGGCGTACCCTGCGAACGCGAAGAACAGCAGGCCCGCAGCCTGGAGGAGCCCGTAGACGCCGCCCTGGCCGAACGGCGTCAGTCCGCCGATCCGTCCCGCATCCGCCTCGCCGCTCGCCGCGATCGCGCCCACGACGACGAGCAGCGCGACGAGCGACCCGGCGACGAGCAGGCGGGCGAGGCCGGCCGTCCGCGAGATGCCGTGGTAGTTCGCCGCGGTGAGGGCGGCCACAGCCGCGACGGCTGCGAGGCGCTGCACCCACATCGGCCCCGGTACCGCGTAGGCGGCGAACGTCAGCGCCATCGCCGCGCACGAGGCGGTCTTGCCGACGACGAACCCGAAGCCTGCGATGAACCCCCACCACTCCGAGAGACGCTCGCGCCCGTAGACGTAGGTGCCGCCGGACGTCGGGTACTGCGCGGCGAGCTGTGCCGAGGCGACCGCGTTGCAGAACGCGACGCACGCTGCGATGCCGAGGCCGATCAGGAGCCCGGCGCCCGCCGCCTTCGCGGCGGGGCCGAACGCCGAGAACACACCGGCGCCGATCATCGAGCCGAGCCCGATGATCACGGCATCGGTCGTGCCGAGCCGGCGCGCGAGCGTCCCTCCTGCGGTCATCTCACATCGCTGCCGCGACCCGCCGCGCGGCGGCCGCAAGCTCCTCGTCGGCAACGTTCGGCAGCACGTCCTCCCAGAGCGGCAGCATCATCCCCGAGGCCTCGAGCATTCCGAGCGGTCGCGGCAGGAACCAGACGTGGAAGTGCGCGCCGCCGTCGCCCCAGCGATAGAGGTGCACGCGCGCGACCCCGCCGAGCGACAGGATCGCGCGCTCGACGCGTGCCGCGACACGGCCGAAGTCGGCGGCGAGTTCCTCCGGCAGATCGGCGAACGAGTCGACGTGCTCGCGGCTCGCCAGCCAGACCACGCCGGGCAGGCTGCCCCCGACCGGCGGGTGCAGCGTCCAGTTCTCGTCGGACCACACCGGCGCGGTCGCCTTGCCCGTGCAGATCCCGCACGGCGGCCCCCCGGGCTCGCCGCGGCGCGGCGGCTCGGGAATCGAGCGCTCGCCCGGCTCGCGCGGGACGAGTGGCTCCTGGTACGGCAGCGTCATGCTCATCGTCGCTCCTTTCGTGATTCGGCGCCGGAGTCGGCCGGTGCGATCCCGTTCAGCACGGCGCCGACGATGCGCGCCTTCGCCTTGTCGGCCGGCCAAGCATGGCGGCCGCGGAGGTGGACATACGGCCACGCGACCGCGTTGAACGCCACGTCGGCGGTGGCCACGCGATCGTCGACGGGCGGGATCGAGCCGTCCTCCGTCCCCTCGCGCAGGAACCGGATGAACGGCGCGAGGTAGTCGGGTTGGCGCCCGGGCGCGGGGTCCTGGTGAAAGGCCTCGTCGGTCGCGAGCATGAGCGGCAGGTGGCGCTCGAGGAGGTCGCAGAGCGCCTCGAGCGAGCGGGCGAGCCGCTCGCGGCCGGTGCCGCCGGAGGTGAGCACCGGATACATCGCCGCGCGGAAGTCGGCGGCGAGCTCGCCGGCGAGCGCACCCAGGAGCTCCTCCCGGCCGAGGCCCTGCCGCCACAGCGTCGAACGCGCCCGCCCGGCCACCTCGGCCACCCGCTCCAGCGTCAGCCCGTTCCAGCCGCGCTCGCGGAGGACGTCGATCGTCGCCCGGCGCAGCACCTGGTCGACGCGGCTCTCGCTCCGCACCGTCTCTGTAGCATCCATGCAACAGCAGTGTTGCGCAGCTGCACCACCGCTGCAAGTCCGGTCAGCGTTCGATGGCCGAGTTCGAGAAGCCGCGCGTCCCGCCCGGGCTGGCGATGATCGCGTTTCCGGACACCGTCGCCTGCGCGTAGTACTGCGCCTCGATCGCGACGCCCGCGCGTGCCGGGTCGCCGTCACCGTCGACGCGCGTTCCCGCGACGACGTTGCGGCGGATCTCGCACATCGAGTGATCGAGGCAGAGGATGCCCACCCCCTGCGCACCTTCCACGTCGTTGCCGCTCGCCATGTCCATCGACATCTCGCCCAGGACGATCCCGCGCAGCGACGTGTCGAGGACGCGGTTGTCCATGACGTTGACTCCCGAGGAGTGGGTGACGATCCCCTCGCGCACGCCGGCGATCGTGCACCCGGAGACCATGCTCATCGCGCGGCCGAGCGAGTAGGAGATGTCGATGCCCTGCACCCACGGCCCCGCCGGGTCGGCGACCGTGCAGTGCTCCACCATGACCGTCGAGTTGCGGACGTGGATGCCGTCGGACTCCGAGCGGAGGACGCGCACGTCGTCGAGCATCACGTGCGACGCGTTCTCGACGTCGATGCCGTTGACGCCGCCGACGACCGTCACGTCGCGCAGCGTCACGCGGCTCGAACGGATGACAACGCCGCCGCGAATCGTCCCGCCCACGAGCGTCTCTGCGCGATCGACGACGACGGGGCCGCGCACGACACCGTGCAGATGCACCGTCGGCACGCGGGTCACGTACGCCGCGCCGAGGCCGAGGAACACGAGCGTCGGGACCGCGAGCGCGGTGAGCGCGCCCTGGCGCACGAGCTCGCCGCCCGACTCCGCATACGTGAGCTGGAGCCGCGGCAGCGCGGCGTGCACGAAGAGCTGGGCGGAGACCCACGCGAGCGCGAACAACCCGACCGCGGTCCAGAGCGGCGCGGGGAGCGAGAGCACACGCACCGCCGCGTAGACGAGCGTCAGCTCGAGCGCGCCGAGCGGAAGCGCGAACCAGGCCGGCTGGTAATCGATCAGGCGGTCGTAGAGCGCCGCATCGAGGACGACGCCGACGAGGAGCATGACCGCGACGAGGTCCACGGCCCACCAACGGTGGATGCCGAAGGCGACGAGCAAGGCCGGCAGCGCGGCGACGAGCCGCGACTCGATGCGCCCTCTCAGCGTGAACGACATACGCGCTCCAGGAAGCGGCGGGCGGCGTACTTCGCGCCCGCGATCGTGTCGGCGGCGGGGAACGCCCACTGCCCGGCGACGCCGCCGATCGAGAGCGTGCGCCGCTCGTCGGTCGCGCCTGGGACGGTCGAGTCCGCGTCGAGGACGATCCAGTGGTCGTGCACGTCGAGGCCGTGCCGTTCGACGAGCCCTGCGAGCAGGGCGTCGCTCGAGTAGCCGCGGCGAAAGCCGGTCGCTGCGATCACCTGATCGGCGCCGTTCAGCCCGGCAGCGACGCGGAAGCGCCCCGCGGCTGCAGCAGCGGCGAGCACGGCATCCGCCCGCGCGTCGGGCGGGTACGACGGCGCCGACAGCTCGCGCAGCGTCGCGGCGCGGAGCTCGGGCGCCGAGCGGTGGAAGGCGGCCAGGCCGCGCTTGGTGAAGTAGGAGCGAGGGACGTTGAGCGGGCGGCGGAGGGGCTCGCGCCGGCGGATCGACACCACTTCCGATCCGGCCGCGAGCGCGTTTCGCCACTCGGTCGCAGCGGCCATGCCGGCGCCGACGATCGCGACGCGCGGGGCGTACTCGTGCGGCTCGTAGGCGTGCACGACCCGCGGGTCGCCCGCGAGCTCGAGCGGCAGGGCGAGGCCGGGGTGGCCGGTGGCGAGCAGCACGTGCCGGAACGGCCCCTCGCCGTCGAGCTCGAAGCCGCCGGCGACCGCTTCGACCCTCGCGACCGTGCGCCGGACGAAGCTCGCGTCGAAGCCGCTCCGCTCCCGCACCTCCGCCGCCTGCGCGAGGAACTCCTCGACGCGCGGGTTGTAGCCCCGCCAGACGGTCTCGAGCAGCGGGCGCGCCGAGCGCCGGCGCCACGCTGCGCGCAGGGCGAGCCCGGGGAAGTCGGCCGGCGCGAGGTGACCGTCCGACTCGGAGCGCATTCGCCGTTGCCGGATCGCGGCCGCCTGGATCCGCCACCGCGCCGTCGGGTCGGCGTGCGTCCCGAGCACGACGATCTCTTCGCGCTCGAGCCCGCCGTGCCGCAGCGTCGCGTACGCAGCGAGCGCGGTCAGGCCGCTGCCGACGATCGCGCACGGCGGAGCACCGTCGGACGGGGCTCGCCCCGTCCGGCTCATTTGACCGAGCCCGCCAGCAGGCCCTGGACGAAGTAGCGCTGGAAGGCGAAGAACACCGCCAGCGGGACGAGCAGCGAGATGAAGGACGCCGGCGCGATGATGTCGATGTTCGCGCCGAACTGGCGCAGGTTGCTGAAGATCGCGACCGTGATCGGCTGGACGTTCTGGCCGAACGTCAGCGCGACGATCAGGTCGTTCCACGTCCAGAGGAACTGGAAGATCGCGAGCGACGCAATCGCGGGGAGCCCGAGCGGCAGCACGAGCCGGAAGAAGATGCGCAGCTCCGAGGCGCCGTCGATGCGCGCGGACTCGAAGATGTCGCGCGGGATCCCGACGAAGAAGTTGCGTAGCAGGAAGATCGCGAACGGCAGCCCGAACGCCGTGTGGAAGAGAATGATCCCGAGCACGGTGTCGTACAGGTTGAGGTGGTTGTAGAGGTTGAAGGTCGGGATCAGCGCCATCTGCAGCGGCACGACCATCAGCGCGATCACGAGCAGGAAGATCCAGTCGCGCCCCGGGAAGTCGAGCCACGCGAGCGCGTAGCCCGCGAGCGAGCCGATCAGCACGACGAGGAGCGTGTTGCCGACGGCGATCTCGACCGTCGTCCACAACGAGTGGACGATCGAGTGGTTGTGCAGGACGGCGCTGTAGTTCGACCAGGTCGCGAGGCTCGGCCTCGAGAAGACCTGCCACCAGCCCTTGATCGTGAACGCCTGCGCCGGGAGGATCGACGTCAGGAAGAGCCCGAGCGTCGGGATCAGCCACAGCAGCCCGAGCACGATCAGGACGATCTGCACCGGCAGCTTCGCCAGCGCGCGCAGCGCCTTCGTCGCGAACGACTCGTGGTCCGCGACCCGCGGCGGGGCGGCGGCCGCTTCCGCCGAGGCAGTCGCCATCTAGCGGCCCCCTCCCCACGGTCCGTTCACGGTCGGGACCATCAGTTCTCTCTCCTGAAGTTGCGGATGTTCAGCAGCAGAATCGGGACGACGAGCAGGAACAGGAACACCGCGATCGCCGAGCCGACGCCGAAGTCGTTGACGCCGCCGAACGACGTGCGCCACATCGCGAGCGCGATCACGTTCGCAGCGTCCTGCGACGAGCCCGGGGCGAGCGTGATCACCAGGTCGAAGACCTTCAGCACGTTGATGATCATCGTGACCAGCACGACGACGATCACCGGCCAGAGCAGCGGCACCGTCACCCGCCTGAACACCTGCCACTCCGTCCCGCCGTCCGTGCGCGCGGCCTCGAGCACGTCTCGAGGCATCGCTGCCAGGCCTGCGGCGATCACCACCATCGCGAAGCCCGCCCAGATCCAGATGTATGCGATGATCAGCGAGAGCGTGATCAGGTTCGTCCCGAGCCACGACACGCCGGCCCACGGCTTCGCGAACGTCCCCGCCGAGATGCCCGCCTTGTAGATCCCGGGCCGCACGCCCTTGAAGACGATGCTGCCGTCGTCCGCCGACGGCTCCGTGTCGACGACCTTGCCGCTCGAGTCGACGAGCTGCACGGTGACGCCGGGGAGGCCGAGCTCGCCCTTCTCGACGACGCCCGGCTTGCCGCCGCCGGGCTTGAAGTCGCGCCAGACCGTTCCGACGATCTCACCCGGCTTCGTGGGGGGCGTGACCGCCTGCTTCGCGGCGGACGGCACCGCGGTCGGCGGGATGCCGGTGAGGCCGAGCAGCGCGACGCCCCCCGGATGGAGCGGCGTCTTCAGCCGGATCCCGCTCGACGACGAGCCGACGAGCGCCGTCGTCGACGGCAGCGCATCGGAGAGCACACCCGGCGGGTTGATCCTGTCGACGAAGACGCGGCCGAGCGCGTTGACGGCGCCGAGGTTCGGATCCTGCACGTACATGATCCGCCACGTGACGCCGGTCGCGAACGCGGAGATGGCCATCGGCAGGAAGACCACGGTCTTGAAGGCGATCGCCCACGACACCTTCTCCATCAGCACCGCGAACACGAGCCCGGCCGCGGTCACGAACGCCGGGACGACCAGCACCCAGATGATGTTGTTCTTGATCGCCGTCCGCAGCGACTGGTTGCTGTAGAGCTCCTTGTAGTTGTCGAACCACACGAAGTGCGCGCCCGAGGCGCTGAAGAGGCTGCGGACGATCGTGTAGCAGGTCGGATAAACGATCCAGACGCCGAGGATGACGATCGCGGGCGCGAGGAAGAGGGCCCCGACGGCGTAGCGGCCGAGCCTTCCCGGTTCGGAGGCGGACGGTGGAGCCGCGCCGGGCGGCTCCACCGTCATGCCGGCAGTCGAGGCCACGCCTCGGCCTTACCCGGCCTTCTTGTACGCCGCCGCGGCGGCGGACTCGAGCTTCTTCTGGATCCCCGCGACGTTGGACGGCTTGCGGAGGAAGTCCTGGAACAGCCCCCACTCGCCCTGGCCGACCGTCGCGCCGAACGCGCCCGGCTGCTGGTCGGACATGTCGAACACGATGCTCGTCGCCGACTGCACCGCCTTCTCGTTCGAGCGTGAGATCGCATCGGGGAACGCGCTTATCTTGACGTGCTTGTTGCCGGTTGCGAAGCCGCCGTACTTCGCGTAGGCGGCAGCGGCCTGGGGCGTGGCGAGGAACGTCTCGAACGCCCGGATCGCCGGCGTGTCGCGGAAGGTGACGATCGTGTCGCCCGCGACCTCGACCGCCGGCTTCGACCCACCGATCGACGGGAACGGGAACACGTTGTAGTCGGTGCCGGCCTTCGCCTTCACGGTTGCCGTGCCCGGCACGAAGTCGCCCTCCATCACCATCGCCGCCTTCGGCGGGTTCTGGAAGACGTTGTTCACCGACGTCGGGAAGTCCGTCTGCACGGCACCCGAGGTCCCGCCGGCCATGTTGGCGCCCACGAGCACCTGCGCCATCGTCTTCATCGCCTTCGCGACCGTCGGGTCGGTCCACTTGATCTTGTGGGCACTCAACGACTGGTACTTGGCGAGCCCGGCCTGGCGGAGATAGATGTTCTCGAACAGGTCGGTGAGCGTCCAGCCGTCCGCGCCGCCGATCGAGTACGGCGGCGTCCCGGAGGCCTTGACCGTCGACGCGAGCCGCATGAACTGCGGCCACGTCTTCGCCTTCGCGCCGCTCACTCCGGCCGTCTTGAAGGCGTGGACGTTGTACCAGACGAGCGACTTGTTGCTCGCCTTGAAGACGACGCCGTAGAGCTGGCCGTTGAACGTCCCGAGCTGGATCCACGCCGGGTTGAAGTTCAAGGCGAGCGCCGGCTTCGCGTACGTGATCGGCTTCAGCACGCCCTTCTGCACGAACTGCCGGATCAACCCAGGCTGCGCGATGTCCGCCATGTCCGGCGGACGCCCGCCGGCGACGGCGGTCGCGAGCACCGTCGGCAGGTTGTCGCCGACCGGCTTGTAGTTCACCTTCACCTTTGGGTACGACTTGTTGAAGGTCTTGATCACGTTGGCGAAGTGACTCGCCTCCGCGCCGGTCCAGATCCCGTCGAACGTGATGCTTCCGGATACCGCCTGTGCGGATGCCGGCGTTGCGCCCTGTCGGCCGAACGCAGTGCTGGTGCCGACGAGAACGGTGAGAGCGACGATCGCAACGACGCCGAGCGTCGTGAACGCGAATCGATGTGCTTTCACGCTGGTGCTCCTTTCCCGGGGGGTTCTTCGTAGATTCCGAGACCTGTCTCTGGGTCGAAGAAGTGCAGCGCACGCGTGTCGACGACGGCACGAATCGCGTCTCCCTTGTTGACGCGCGACCGGGCGCCGAAACGCCCGACGACGACCGTCTCGTGCTCGGCGACGCCCATTGCATCGCCCTCGCCGGCCCCCATGTCGTGCGCCAGCTCGCGCGTCTCGTCGGTCTCCGCCTCCTCGGCGGTGATCGCGAAGTGGGCCATGATCTCCGAGCCGAGCGCTTCCCGCAGCTCCAGCCTGCCGCGAAGGATGCGATCCGCAGGCGGTGAGCTGACGAGCTCCGCATCCTCGAGGTCCTCCGGACGGATGCCGAGGATCACCGGCTTGCCCGCGTAGGCCTTCAGCGCGGGCCGGAGCCGCATCGTCTCGTCGCCGAGCGCGATCGTCTGGTCGCCGACGACCGCCTGGTAGGAGCCGTTCTGCTCGACCGTGGCGCGCAGCATGTTCATCGCGGGGCTGCCGATGAAGCCGCCGACGAACAGGTTGACCGGGCGGTCGTACAGCGTCTGGGGTTCGTCGACCTGCTGCAGCTCGCCCTTGCGCATGACGGCGACGCGCGTGCCCATCGTCATCGCCTCGATCTGGTCGTGTGTCACGTAGATGGTGGTGACGCCGAGGTCGCTCTGCAGCTTGGCGATCTCCGCGCGCGTCTGGACGCGCAGCTTCGCGTCGAGGTTCGAGAGCGGCTCGTCCATCAGGAACGCCTGCGGCTCGCGGACGATCGCGCGGCCCATCGCGACACGCTGCCGCTGCCCGCCCGAGAGTGCCCGCGGCTTGCGCTTGAGCAGCTCGTCGAGCCCGAGCATCTTCGCGGCGCGGTTCACGCGCTCGTTGACCTCGGACTTCGACATCCCCTTGCGGAGGCGCAGGCCGAACGCGATGTTCTCGAACACGCTCAGGTGCGGATAGAGCGCATAGCTCTGGAACACCATCGCGATGTCGCGGTCGCGCGACGGGACGTTGTTGACGACGCGCTCGCCGATCCGCAGGACGCCCTCCGAGATGTTCTCGAGCCCCGCAACCATGCGCAGCGCCGTCGTCTTGCCGCAGCCGGACGGGCCGACGAGCACCATGAACTCGCCGTCGGCGATGTCGAGCGAGATCTGGTCGACGGCTCGCGTGCCGTCCGGATAGACCTTGCTCACCCGATCGAACGTAACCTCGGCCACGCAACCCCCGCTCTTCGTCGAGCGACCATCCTCGAGGCGAGATCTTACGCGGGCCGCTGGGCCTGCGCTACGTGGCGGTCGCCAGCGCGAGCAGGTTGCCCGACGGGTCGGCGACGAACGGGGCGCCGTCCCGCTCGTCGACCGCGAGGCCGGCGTGCTCGATCCGCCCGATCACGTGTCCCTGCTCCGCCGCGTCGGGGAGCACGATCGTCGCGTGCAGGAGCGGGGCCGAGCCGGGCGGCGGCGCCGAACCGCCCGCGCTCTCCCAGGTGTTCGCCCCGACGTGGTGGTGGTAGCCGCCGGCGGCGAGGAACGCGGCCTGCGCTCCGAGCTGCGCCATCAGCTCGAGACCGAGCACGTCGCGGTAGAAGCCGACCGACTCGGGGATCGACGCCACCTTGAAGTGGACGTGCCCCATCACCGTCCCGTCCGGCAGCCCCTCGAACCGCTCGCCGCCCGGGCCGGCGAGCTCGCCCAGCAGGCTGTACACCTCGAGCGGCTGTGTGGCCGCCCGCCCCGAGCGACGCCCGTCCTTCCGCCCGGTCGAGGACGGCGAGGCCGAGCGCCCGCTCGCAGTACTCGAGCGAGCGCTCGAGGTCGGAGACGGTGAGATGCACCGATCCGACCGTCGTCGCAGGCGAGAGCGCGGCCTCCGCCGTGGTCACGACGCCGATGGTTGCAGATGCGGCCGGTCGGTCTCGGTGGAAACGCGTTGCGCGGGAGTACGAGGCGCTTGCGAGATCGGTTTCCGGTCAGTTCTCGCCGAGCTCGCCGAGCCGGACGCGGAGCCGGTCGATCTCGGCGGAATGCGCCTCGATCTCCGCGGCGGAGGCGCCGCGGAGATCGAGGAGTGCCGTGACGTGGACGAGCCCGGTGAGCTGGAGCCGCAGGTCGGCCCGCTTCCTCTCGGTAGCGAGCGCGTGGCTCACGCGGCCTCCAGCTCGAGCGCCCCGTCGACGAGGACGTGCTCCGGCGATGCGGGCTTCGACTCGAGCATCACCGCGGACACCACCGCGCCGACTGCGGCCAGCCCGGCCAGCACGTAGAACGCGATCCCGAAGCCGTGCGTGAGCGCGGCCCCTCCGAACGCACTCGAGCCGGCGTGATCGTGCACGAAGTGCGTCGTGTACGTCGTCGCGATCGTCGTCGCGAGCGCGACGCCGACGGCCCCGCCGATCTGCTGGTTCGTGTTGATCAGCCCGGAGGCGACGCCGGCATCGGTCTGGTCGACGCCGGTGAGCGCACCGATCGACATCGGCACGAACGCGAAAGCCAGCCCGAGGCCGCTGATGATGAAGGCCGGGAACAGGTCGGTCCAGTAGTTGCCGTCCACCGGCAGTCGCGCGAACAGCACGAGCGCGACCGTCGACAGCGCGAGCCCGAGCGGCAGCACCAGCCGGACGCCGAACCGCGTCACGAGCGCCTGCGAGGCGGCCGAGAACACGATGATCGTGAGCGTGAGCCCGATGTAGGCGACGCCGGTCTCGATCGCCGAGTAGTGCAGGACCTCCTGCATGTAGAGCGTCAGCAGGAAGAACTGCGAGAAGATCGCGCCGCCCATCAGCAGGCCGGCGACGTTCGACGCGGTCAGCGTCCGCAGGCGGAAGATCCGCAGCGGCAGGAGCGGCGCCTTCGAGCGCAGCTCGACCACGAAGAACGACGCGATCAGGACGGCCGAGGCGACCAGCAGGCCGACCGTCTCGGAGGTAGCCCAGCCGTGCTGAGTCGCCCGCGTCATCGCGTAGACGAGGAGCATCAGACCGCCGGTGATGGTCGCGGCACCGGCGAAGTCGAAGTGGCGATGCTCGAGCTCCGCGCGGCTCTCGCGGAGCAGCCACGGAGTCACGGCGAACACGGCGATGCCCACCGGCACGTTGATGAAGAAGATCCACGACCAGCTGAGCGCACTGGTCAGTGCACCGCCGAGCAGCACGCCGGCGGCGCCGCCGCTTCCCGATGCGGCGCCCCAGATCCCGAGCGCGAGGTTGCGCTCGCGCCCTTCGCGGAACGTCGTCGTCAGGATCGACAGCGCGGCGGGCGAGAGCAGCGCCGCGCCGAGCCCCTGCAGGGAGCGGAACGCGATCAGCGAGCCCTCGGACCAGGCGAGGCCGTCGAGCAGCGAGCTCACCGTGAAGATCGCCAGGCCGGCGAGAAACAGCCGCCGCCGGCCGAGCAGGTCGGACAGCCGGCCGCCCAGCAGGAGCACCCCGCCGAACACGATCGCGTAGGCGGTGATCACCCACTGCAGGCTCTCCTGCGAGAAGCCGAGGTCGGTCTTGATCGACGGCAGCGCCACGTTCACGATCGCGACGTCGAGCACCACCATGAACTGGGCCGTGACGATCACAGCCAGCGCGAGCCACTTTCTCCGGGCGGCCTGGTCGACGGCCGCCGCCTCTGCCACAATCTGAGCAGTCATTCGTTCTATCCCCCGATCGTTTGCTAGCTCCACGATAGCAACAGCAAACGCTGGGGCGCTACACTTATTCCCGATGTCGTCGATCGTCCCCGAGCCCAGGTTCCACGCGAAGGCGCGCGTCCCCGACGAGCTGCTCGCCCGCAGCGGCTTCCTCTTCGCGAAGCTCGGCGTGCTGGTGAAAGCGCGAGCGATCGAGGCGTTCCAGCGGGCCGGCTTCGAGGCGTACCACTACAGCCTGCTCGCCCTGCTCGGCGAGGGCGAGCGCGAGACGCAGGCCACGATCGCCGATGTGCTCGGCGTGGACCGCAGCCAGCTTGTCGGCATCCTCGACTCGCTCGAGCGCCGCGGCCTGGTCGAGCGCCGCCGCGACCCCCACGACCGGCGGCGTCACGTCGTCAGCCTCACCCCCGACGGCCGTCGGCAGCTGGTGAGGCTGCGCGCGATCGTGCGGCGTGTCGAGGACGAGTTCTTCGCACCGCTCGACGCCGACACACGCGCGGTGCTGCACGACGCGCTCCTTTCGCTCGCGATGTACCACGACCCACGCTGCAGCGCCGAGTGATCGCGCCACCGGCGGCGTGACGCGCCTTCTCCGCCTGACGCTGATCACCGCGGTGGCGCTGGCCGCGGCCGACTCGGCGATCGTCGTCCTCGCGCTCCCGCAGCTGCTCGCCGACTTCGGCCGCTCGATTCCGAGCACCGCGTGGGTGGTGACCGCCTACAACCTCGCCGCCGCCGTCACCGGCGTGATCGTCGTCGCGGCGGCGCGCTTC
Organism: Gaiellaceae bacterium; assembly: GCA_036376615.1. GTDB lineage: Bacteria > Actinomycetota > Thermoleophilia > Gaiellales > Gaiellaceae > PALSA-600. The sequence goes on along the minus strand of DASUZZ010000050.1, from coordinate 9,437 downwards.
CTGCGCACGCGGGCGCTGCTGATCGCCGGCCTCGCCGTCTTTGCCGGCTCGACGATCGGCTGCGCGGTCTCGACGTCGCTGTCGATGCTCGTCGCCCTGCGCACCGTGCAGGGAGTCGGCGGCGCGCTCGTCCTCGTCGGCGCGTTCGTCGAGCTCGGACCGGCGGCGTGGGCCGCCGCCGCAGCGATCGGCACGGCGGCAGGACCCGCTCTCGGCGGCACCCTGACGCAGGTGTTCGACTGGCGCGCGATCTTCGTGGCGCAGGCGCCGGTCGCCCTCGCCGCGATCGCCGCCGCGCGCCGCAGCGAGGACGTTCCGCTCCGCTCGCACGGGCTCGGACGTGCCGACGCGACCGTCGCCGTGGCCCTGATCTCCGGCGCGCTCGTCGGCGCGCTCTTCCTCGCCGTCGTGCTCCTCGTCGAGGGGCACGGGTTCACGCCGCTCGGCGCAGCGGCGATGGTGACGCTGCTGCCGGCGGCGGCGCTGCTCGTGCGCCGGTGGTTCCCGCGGACGCCGGTCGCGGCGGGCGTGCTCCTGCTCGCGGCGGGGCTCGGGCTGTTCGCACTCGCTCCCGGCTCGATCGCGGCCAACGTCCCGGCTCTGATCGCCTGCGGTGCCGGGCTCGGGGCGTGCCTGCCGCAGACGAGCGAGGACGCCGGCATCTCGGGCGTCGCGTCACGCCATGCCGGCGTCGTGCTCGGCCTGCTCCTGCTGGCGCCGATCCTGTCGGACGATCTCTCGCACAACGCCGACAGGGCCGAGACGAAGGGGATCGTGACGGTGCTGAGGGCGCCCGTCCCGCTGCTCGACAAGATCCCGCTGTCGATCAACCTCTACCGCGAGCTGCGCAAAGCGGGGCACGGCAAGCTCCCCGACTTCACGAGCGCGTTCGCAAGCGCCCGCCGAGACGACCCGGGCTCCGCGCCGAAGTTCGACGCGCTCGAGGCGTCGCTCCAGCAGGTGCAGCGCGACGCGATCTCGAAGTCGTTCGAGCGGCCGTTCGCCGTCGCCGCGATCCTCGCGCTGCTTGCGCTCGTGCCGATCGCGGCCGGACGCGCCCTCGCGGCGGCACGGCCGTCGCCGTGAGAGTGGCATGATCGGCACGTGGCGACCGTTCAGGCGGTGGAGCGAAAGATCTTCCGGGTGGAGGGGTTCAGGGTCGTGATCCGGCACCTCGACGGGCGCAACGTGCGCGGTGACCGCGAGCACCTCCCCGCGTATCCCTTCGATCGCGCAATGAAGAACCGCAGCAACGTGAAGGACTGGAAGCGGGTGCGCTTCCAGCCGAGGTATCCGGGCTTCGAGGTCGACGTCATCGCCGAGCACGGCGGCCGCGTTCACGGCGGGACGCTGCTCGGAACCGTCCGCGACGAGTACCTGGAGGGGTGATGGAACGCGACGAGCTCCGCGCAGTGCAGGAGCCTCTGAAGCAGCTGTACCGCGACGAGCCCGGCTCGTCGATCGTCACGCTCGAGGCGAGGGGCACGCTCGAGGACGGGATCGCGTGCTCCGTGGAGACCGGCCGCGCGCTGGCCGAGGCCGGCCTGCATCCCGCGAGCGGCGGCGACGGCAGCCTCGTCTGCTCCGGCGACATGCTGCTGCAGGCGCTCGTCGCCTGCGCGGGCGTGACGCTGCGTGCGGTCGCGACGTCGCTGGAGCTCGACGTCTCGGGCACCGTGCACGCGGAGGGCGACCTCGACTTCCGCGGCACGTTGGCGGTCGACCGCGACGTCCCGGTCGGCTTCGGGGCGATCCGCCTGCGCTTCGACCTCGAGAGCGATGCGACCGAGGAGCAGCTCGCGACGCTGGTCCGGCTCACCGAGCGCTACTGCGTCGTGCTGCAGACGCTGACGGCGCCGCCGCAGCTGTCCGTCTCGCGCGGAACATCCGTCTAGCGCGTCCCCCGAACGGGGGAACGTTCGAGCCCGGGCTAACGGTATCCCCCGTTCGAGCCGATACAACGTTCGTCATGGGGAAGCCGACCGTACTGGTCGTCGACGACGATCCGCTGCTCTGCCTGTTGCTCCGCGAGACGTTCGAGCTCGAGGGCATCCGCATGCGCGAGGCCGGGCACGTGATCGAGGCCGAGAAGATCATCGCCGCCGAGCTCCCCGACGCGATCGTGCTCGACGTCGGCCTTCCCGGCGTCGACGGGCTGTTCTACTGCGAGCGGCTGCGCGAGAGCCCGCGCACACGCTCGGTGCCGATCGTCGTGATCAGCGGCTCCCGCGAGGCGGGCGTGTCCGCGCTGACCGTCGGCGCACAGGGATTCTTCGCGAAGCCGTTCGACCCGCTGCAGCTGCTCGGCCTGCTCGAGCGGCTGCTCGGGATCGACCCGCTCGACCACGTCGCGCGGACCAGCAGCGACGAGCCCGCCGTGATCGGCGACCTCCGGCGGCTGATCGCGATCGGCCAGCGCCAGCACGAGCTGCTCGAGGTCTCCTACCGGCAGACCGTCGAGGCACTCGCCGCCGCGCTCGAGTCCCGCGACTTCGGGACGAGCGCGCATTCGCAGCGCGTGACGTCCTACGCCACGCGTCTCACCGTCGAGCTGTCGCCCGCGCTGATCGACGACACGAGCCTCGAGTGGGGCTTCCTGCTCCACGACGTCGGCAAGATCGGCGTCCCCGACCGGATCCTGCTCAAGCAGGGGCCGCTCGACGAGGCCGAGCGCAGCCAGATGGAACAGCACACCACGATTGGCGAGTCGCTGCTTGCACACGTGCCGCTGCTGCACGGGGAGGGGCTCGGCGTCGTCCGCTCGCACCACGAGCGGTGGGACGGCACCGGCTATCCGGACGGGCTCGCCGAGGAGGCGATCCCGCTCGGCGCCCGCATCTTCGCCGTCGCCGACGCGCTCGACGCGATGACGAACGACCGCCCGTACCGTCGTCGGATGTCGTGGGAGCAGGCGTGCAGCGAGATTCGCGAAGGCGCGGGCTCGCACTTCGACCCCGCCGTGATCGACGCGCTGTCGGTCTGCGAGCCCGACCTGCTCGCCACGCACAGCTCGGTCCTCGCAGCGTCCTAGGCTCCTAGCGCGAACGGGCCGCCGCGAACGCGAGCGTCGCCCGGTAGACGAGCGCCGAGGCGAGCCTCACCTGCCGCGAGGCGGCGAGCAGCGCCGGTGCGTCGTGCGCCGAGGTGGCGCGTGTGAACAGCCCGGCCGCATCCTGGAAGCGGACGCAGGCCCGCTCCAGGTCGACGACGACCGCGCGGTAGCGCCGGGGCGGCGTCCCGATCCCGCCGACCATGCGGTCGCAGCCGCCGAAGTCCGTGTAGGCGACGAGCAGGTCGTACAGATCCGAGAGGTTGCGCAGCGACCTCTTCGCCGCCCGGAGGCCGGTCCCGGCCGGCGCGACCGTGGAGACGTCGGCGTTCAGCTGGTCGATCACGCCCGACGCGTTCGCCACCCACTCCCCCTCGCCGGCGGCCCGCGGGGCCGCCGCGCCGCCACAGCCCGCGAGCCCGGCGGCGGCGAGAGCGGCGCCGGCTGCCATCGCCGCGAAGGCGAGCCTCGGCTGCACCCACCGATGGTCGCATACGTAGGGTGTCGGGATGACCAGCGCAACCATGCAGACCAGCCACGGCACGATCGAGCTCGAGCTCTACGGCGACGATGCACCGAAGACGGTCGAGAACTTCGTCAAGCTCTCGCGCGACGGGTTCTACGACGGCGTCGTCTTCCACCGGGTGATCCCCGACTTCATGATCCAGGGCGGCGACCCGACCGGGACCGGCTCCGGCGGCCCCGGCTACCAGTTCGAGGACGAGGTCAACGACCGCCGGGTCGAGCGAGGCGCGCTCGCGATGGCGAACGCGGGCCCGAACACGAACGGGTCGCAGTTCTTCATCGTCACCGCCGATGCGTGCCCGTGGCTCGACGGCAAGCACACCGTCTTCGGCCGGGTCACCTCGGGGATGGACGTCGTCGACACGATCTCGCAGCTCGAGACCGACGGGCGCGACCGACCGCACGACGACGTCACGATCAAGTCGCTCTCCGTCGCCGACGCGGGCTGATGGAGCCCGAGGAGCCGCCCACGCAGCCGGTCGTCGTCGTCGTCTGCCCGCACTGCAGCAAGGAGTTCAGCGGCGAGCTGATCGAGGGCACCGCGGAGCGCTACCGCGGCTTCAAGTGCCCGCACTGCCGGCTGTTCGTGCCGGCAGAGCGCGCCGACGGCTGACGGTCAGACGCAGTCGCGAAGCGCCTGCGCCTCCGGGAGCCCCTCGAGCTTCTTGAGCGTGTTGTTCTCGATCTGCCGGATGCGCTCGCGCGTCACGCCGAACGCCTTGCCGACCTCCTCGAGCGTGCACGGCTGGCCGCCGGTCAGGCCGAATCGAAGCTCGATCACCTGCCGTTCGCGCTCGGGCAGCGCGTTCAGCGCGTGCTCGATGTCGGAGCGGCGGAGCGTCAGCGACGCGGCCTCGTCGGGCGTCTCGGTGTTTTCGTCCTCGACGAAGTCGCCGAGCTCCGAGTCTTCCTCCTCGCCGATCGGCTTCTCCAGCGAGACCGGATGCTGCGCCATGCGCAGGATCTCGCGCACCTCGTCGGTGGTGATCTCGAGCTCCTCGGCGATCTCCTCCGGGCGCGGCTCGCGGCCGAGGCGCTGGACGAGCTGCCGCTCGATGTGCACGACCTTGTTCAGCTTCTCGACCATGTGCACCGGAATGCGGATCGTGCGCGCCTTGTCGGCGATCGCGCGCGTGACGGCCTGGCGAATCCACCAGGTCGCGTAGGTCGAGAACTTGTAGCCCTTGCGGTAGTCGAACTTCTCGACCGCCCGGATCAACCCGAGCGAGCCCTCCTGGATCAGGTCGAGGAACGACAGCCCGCGGCCGAGGTAGCCCTTCGCGATCGAGACGACGAGACGCAGGTTCGCCTCGATCATCTGCGTCTTCGCGATCATGTCGCCGCGCTCGATCCGCTTCGCCAGGTAGACCTCCTGGTCGGCGGTCAGGAGCGGCACCTTGCCGATCTCGCGCAGGTACAGCCGCAGCGAGTCGAGCGACGGCTCGACGGTGAGGTCGAGCTTCGGCGCGTTCTTCGGCTCCTCCTCGACGAGCGGCTGCTCGTGCGGTAGGCGCTTGTGCTCCTCGCCCTCGACGAGCTCGACGCCGTGGTCGATCAGATAGGTGGTGAAGTCCTCGACCTGCTCTTTCGTGAGCTCGACCTCGTCGAGCCCCTTCACGATCTCGTCGTAGGTGAGGAACCCTTTCTCCTTGCCCGACTCGACGAGCTTCTGGAGCTCCTCTACCTCTGGAAGAGCAATGTCGACAGTGAGCACCTGAGCACGACCTCCGGCCTTGACGCGGTTGACGGGGAACAACCAACGCTTGAGCCGGCACGTACAGTGAACGCTCCGGCTCACCCTCTGACGCGCCTGACTCTACACAAGGATTCACCGGATCGGGCTCGAATTTCCTCAGGTTGGTCACTCATCGTCACGTGTTCCAACAGCTCGAATAGATGAGCGTCGTGCTCGCACTCGTGATCGGCCTCGCGCGACCGCCCGCCGCGTACGTCACGACGGGGTCGGCGAAGGTCCCGCTCGCGATCTCGTCGTGGTGCTGGGGCCTCCAGTGCGGCGCGCCGATCGCGTCCTCGTCGAAGGCCGTCGTCGTCCGCCGCGGTGCGACGATCCGCGCCGAGCTCGGGTTCACGCCGACGAAGGTCACCGTCGCCGTCGTCGGCCGCCCGGTGACGACCTCGACCCGCGGCCGCGAGATCACGTGGCGTGCAACCCGCGCCGGCGGCCTGACGCTTCGCGTCGCGAACGCCCACGGCTGGGTGATCTACGTCGGCCGGGTCAAGCTGCGCTGAGCCCGCCGCCCCCCGGACAGCCGAACGGCCGGCGCGAGGGCCGGCCGTTCGAACATCTCGCCGCGAGGTGATTGCCGTCAGCCCCGAGGGGAGAGATCTGCTCCTCCTATCGGCAGGAGGAGCAGCCGACTTGAGGGGGATTTTTCGTCCTCCGGGGGCCCCGCCGCATCGGGCCCGCGAATGACGTTCGCACTCTGCTCCCGAAAAGCCGCTTCATCCATCACCCTTTCGTAGTTGACCGCTGCGCTTGACTACGCTCGGCGGCGTGGCCCACCCCGTCATCGACCGCCTCCGCAGCGGCCCGCCGCTGATCGGCGACGGCGGCACGGGGGTGCTGCTCTCCGCGGCGGTGCCCGGCCTGCGCGCGCCGGAGGAGGCGAACCTCCGGGCGCCGGAGAGCGTGATCTCCCTGCACCTGGGCTTCATTCGCGCAGGTGCCGACCTGATCGAGACGAACACGTTCGGGGCGAACCGGGGAAAGCTCCGGGCGCACTTCCTGGAGGACGAGCTGGAGGCGATCAACCGTGCCGCGGTGAAGCTGGCCCGCGATGCGCGCGAGATCTCGGGCCGCGACGTCTTCATCGGCGGCTCGATCGGCCCGCTGGGCGACACCGCCCGCCGGGACGACGACCGAGGCGCGCTCTTTGCCGAGCAGGCCGCGCTGCTCGAAGGGCGCGGCGTCGACCTTTTCATCGTCGAGACGTTCTTCGACCTCGATGAGCTGCTGATCGCGGTCGAGGCGGTGCGCAGCGTGTCGTCGCTGCCGGTCGTCGCGCTGATGACCTTCGACGAGGACGCGGTGACGCTCGCCGGCGTCGGCGCGGCCGATGCCGCCGCGCGGCTGCGCCCGCTCGGCCTCGCGGCGATCGGCGCGAACCACGGCGCCGGGCTCCAGGCGGCGCTTCGCTCGCTCGAGGCGATGGGCCCGGGCGACACGCCGCTCGCGGCCTTGCCGAACATCGGGCTCGCCTCGATCTCAGGCGGCCGCGTCGTCTATCCGCACGCGACGCCGGACTACTTTGCCGACTTCGCCGCGCACGCGGTGCGCCTCGGCGCGAAGCTGATCGGCGGCTGTTGCGGGACGACGCCCACGGAGATCGCCGCAATCCGCGCCGCCGTCGCCGAGCATCGCGAGCCGAGCGCGCCGATCGTCGCACGCCCGCGCGAGCCGCGCGCGACGCCCGTCGCCGACCCGACGGAGACGACACTCGAGCGCATGCTCCGCGCGCAGGAGTTCGTCGTCTCGGTCGAGCTCGATCCGCCCCGCGGCGGCAACGCGGAAAGCATGCTCGCAGTCGGGCGCACGCTGGCTGCGTCGAGCGAGGTCCACGTCCTCGACATCAACGACAACCCGATGGCACGGGCGCGGATGAACTCTCTGATGGCGGCGGTCGCGATCGAGCGCGAGTGCGGCATCGAGACGATCCCGCACGTCACGCCGCGCGACACGAGCGTGATGGGGCTGCAGTCGGCGCTGCTCGGCGCCCACGCCGAAGGCGTGCGGAACGTGCTCGCGGTGACCGGCGACCCCCCTGAGGTCGGCGACTATCCCGGCGCGAACGGCGTGTACGAGGTCGACTCGATCGGGCTCGCGCGCGTGATCGCGCACCTGAACGGCGGCACCGACGCGAACGGCCGCGAGATCGACGCGCCGACGTCGTTCTTCGCCGGGGTCGCCGTGAACCCGGCCGCGGACGACCTCGACGCGGAGCTGGCGCGGTTCGCCGAGAAGGTGGCTGCCGGCGCGCGGTTCGCGATGACGCAGGCGCTCTTCGATCTCTCGTACCTCGAGCGGATGCTCGCCGCCCTCGGCGGGACGAGCCCGATCCCGCTGCTCGTCGGCGTCTTCTACGTGCGGAGCCACCAACTCGCGCTCCGTCTGCACAACGAGGTGCCGGGGATCGTCGTCCCCGAGCCCGTGCAGGCACGGCTGCGCGACGCGGGCAAGGACGCTCCCGCCGCCGGCCGCGAGCTCGCGAAGGAGCTGATCGCCGGCTCGCGCTCGCTCGCCGCCGGCGTCTACGTGATCCCGCCGTTCCGGCGGCCCGAGGCGGCGCTCGAGCTGTTCTGACTCAACAGCTGCCGGTCGAGACCGCAGTGCGTGCACGGGCGAGCGCGGCGCGGACCGGCCCCGCAGGCACGCCGTAGCCGCCTTCTCCGGTACCGCCGACGTGCGCGGCGAAGACCGTCGCCTCGACGTGGCCCGACGCATCGACGGCGGGGCCGCCGGAGTTACCGTGGCGGATGAGGCCGCCGAGCGCGGTCACGCGGCGGAGCGAGCCGTCCGTGAGCACGTCGCCCGTGTCGCCGACGACGCCCGGCTCGACGTCGAGGCCGCCGTCGCCCGGAAAGCCGAGGATCGCGACGGCGACGCCGGCCCGCGCATCGGCGAGCGGCAGGGTGGCCGAACGCAGGCCGGGGACGAGCAGCACCGCGACGTCCTGCGTGCGGTCGATGTACACCGGCTCGGCCGGGAAGCCGTCGGCCGCGATCCTGGTCGCACCGACGACGACGTGGGCGGCGGTGACGACGACGTGCGGCCTGGCGGCCCACCCGGATCCCTCCACCTCGAGCCCGCACGCCGTGGCGTGGATGCGCACGACGGCGAGACGGGCACGCGTGACGCCGGGGGCGTAGACGATCGACGGCTCGGCCCGTCCGCCCGTCGGAACCGAGGGCCCGCTGATCAGCTCGAACGGGCTGAACCGCGCGAACCGCCCGAACACCGAGGTCGGCGGGACGATCGTGTCGAGGCGCGTCACGATCCGCGACTGCTCGACCTCGGAGCGCAGGTCGTGCTGGCCGGGCACCTGGAGCAGCGCGGCGCCTGCGACCCAGACCAGGCACACTCCGATCGCCGCCCCGACGACCAGCCCGCCGAGGGAGTCGAGCATCCTCAGCGGCGGCACGATCGAGATGCCGCCGCGCGCGACCCGGCCCGCCATCGAGGCGACCGACTGGAGCAGCAGCGCGCCGACGAGAGCCCCGGCGAGCGCCGCGAACGATGCGTACGGCGAGCTCGAGCCGTCGTGGAGCAGGTGCGGCGCAAGCCTGGCGCCGATCACCGCACCGAGCGCCAGGCCGCCGAGCGACAGCGCGGAGGCGAGCAGCCCGCGCCTCAGGCCCGCGAGCGCTGCGATCGCGATCACGACGAGGGCGATCCAGTCGACGCGGTTCACCCTGTCGGTTTAGCCGGGAGCCTGCGCTTCCCTGCCGCCGCTACACTCCGGCCCGAACCGGGGGCGTAGTTCAGTTGGTTAGAACGCCGGCCTGTCACGCCGGAGGTCGCGGGTTCGAGTCCCGTCGCTCCCGCTCTCAAAGTCCCCGCTAGCGGGGACTTTTTCGTTCGGCGTGTTTTTCGGCGCGTTTCTGCGATGGGGTGTGGATGGGGTCGTGAGCGCGTCGAGTGCGTCGAGAACGCCGCGATTCGCGTCCGGGAAGAGGTGGCCGTAGAGGTCGAGGGTGACGCGGATCGACGAGTGCCCCATCTGCGCCTGCAGGTACTTCGGGTGCGCGCCGGCCGCGACCATCAGCGCGGCGTAGGTGTGTCGCAGGTCGTGGAAGCGGAGACCGGTCAGCCCGCTACGCCGGACGGCCACATCCTGAACGACGA
>DASUZZ010000049.1:0-35672 GCA_036376615.1 Gaiellaceae bacterium | reverse complement strand
ACGGCCAAGGCCTTCAACCTCAACTTCGCCGCGCTCTTCGACCAGGTCGCGGGCCAGCGCGTCCGTCCGAGCAACCTGTTCGCCGCCGACGACGAGGCGCGCGCGGTCACCGAGCAGCTGAGTCGCGACGCGGGCTACGAGCCCGCGTTCGTCGGCGGCCTCGAGCACGCCCGCGCGCTCGAGGACCACCTCGGCCTGATGATGGCGCTCGCGAAGGCCGGTCTCGGGCAGCACTTCTACCGCTACGCCGCGCCCGGCGGGCTGTAGCCGGCTAGACCGCCGCGGCGGCGGCGGGCTCGCGCTTCGGCCCGAGCTGGTCGTCCCGGATCAGCGCGACCGACGCGATCAGCCCGACGACGCCGACCCCGACCATCACCCAGAACGCCCACTGGTAGCCGCTCGTCAGCGCCTCGGGCGGACGATGCCCCGCCGAGACGAGGTGGGTGTAGTGGCTGACCGCCACCGACGAGGCGACGGCCACACCGATCGCGCCGCCGATCTGCTGCGCGGTGTTGATCAGACCCGATGCGAGCCCGGACTCCTCCGCCGAGACGCCCGCCAGCGCCGCCACCGAGACCGGGACGAAGGCGAACGGCAGCCCGAAGCCCATCAGCAGGTACCCCGGGAGCAGGTCGCTTGCGTACGACGCGTGCACCGGGACCTGCGTGTAGAGGATCAGCGCCGCGATCATCGCCACGAAGCCGATCGCCGTCACGATCCTGACGCCGATCCGCGTGACGAGCGCCTGCGCCACTCCGGCCCACAGGATCGCCGAGCCGGCCGTGGCGATGAACGTGAGCCCCGTGCGGAGCGCCGACCAGCCGAGCACCCCCTGCACGTAGAGCGTCAGGATGAAGAAGTTGGCGAAGATCATCGCGCCGAGGAGCAGCCCGGCGACGTTCGCGCCGGCGACGGTGCGCACGCGGAAGATGTGGAACGGCATCAGCGGGTCCCTGGCGCGCGCCTCGATCACGAGGAACGCGACCAGCAGCAGCACGGCGACGACGAGCCTCGAGATCGTCCAGCCCGAGCTCCAGCCGTGCGCGGGCGCACTCGACACGGCGTAGACGAGCAGTGCGAGCCCGCCGGTGACCGTCACCGCTCCCGCCCAGTCCGGCGTCGGCACGCGCTGCGCCTTGCTCTCGTGCACGAACCGGGTCGCGAGCACGAATGCGAGAATGCCCACGGGCACGTTCACGAAGAAGATCCACTCCCACCCCGCGTACTTCGTGAGCACACCGCCCGCCAGCACGCCGACAGCGGCGCCCGAGCCGCCGATCGCGCCCCAGATGCCGAGCGCCTTGTTGCGCTCGGCGCCCTCGGGGAACGCGGTCGTGATGATCGACAGCGCGGACGGCGTGATCAGCGCGGCGCCGAAGCCCTGGACGGCGCGCGACGTGATCAGCACGCCTTCCGACCACGCCAGCCCGCAGAAGAACGACGCGAGCGTGAAGATCACCACGCCGACGAGGAAGATCCGCCGGCGCCCGAGGAAGTCGGCGGCACGGCCACCGAGGAGCAGGAAGCCGCCGAAGGTGATCGCGTACGCCGTGATCACCCACTGCAGGCTGTCCTCCGAGAAGTGCAGCGCGCGACCGATCGACGGAAGTGCGACGTTGACGATCGAGACGTCGAGCACGGTCATGAAGAAGGCCGCGCAGACGATCGCGAGCGCTCTCCAGCGAGTCGGGTCGGGCACGCGGGCGATGCTAACGGCCGCGCGTAGGCCCGGGTCGGAGAGTCGTCGTCAGCGAGGCTCGGCCCGCCTGTGCCACCCGGTGTCGGCGCGCAGGAACCAGCGGCAGGCTTGCCGCGAGCTGCTCACGACGATCCGGGACGCGGAACGCCGGTACGCGAGCGTGCACGACACGGTGGTGTCCGCGTAGTGCCAGAGCGGCCGATCGTCACGATCGCCGGACGATGGAAGACCTCGCTTCCGAGTCCCTGCGCGAGGAGCTCGCAGAGGTCGTCCGCGTTCGCGCTTCGCACCTCCACCGTGGTGGAGCTGCCTGGCTCCGAGATCGTGCAGGTTGTCGGTTTCGGGGCGTTCGCTGCGGCGCGACCGGCGAGCACGAGCTCCGCGGTTGTGACGACGACCGCCTCCTGGGGTCGTCTGAGATTCACATGAGCTCCTTCCGCGGCTCGGGGGACGACCGCCGCTGCGGCCGTCCCCGAGCTCTGTCTCAACAGCCGAAGCAGTTGTCGGGCTTGTTGCCGGCGACCACTGTTCGCGTCAGCGAGGCGGGCCAGTCCGTGTAGAGGCCGCCGCCGTGAACGACGTAGCCGGCACCGGCCGTCACGCGGTTCCCGGTGACCACGGAGTCGCTCATGGTCAGTGTCGCGGGCGGCACGCCGTCGAACCCGCCGTTCGCGATGCCGCCGCCGAACGCGCTCGAGACGCCCCCGAACGGAAGCGCTGCTGCGGCACCGGACGCAGACACCGTGTTGCCGATCACGAGCGTCCGTACGATCGTCAGGTCGCCGCCGAACATCGCGACACCTCCACCGCCGGCCGCCGACCCGAGCGGGCCGGTCGCACTGACGCTGTTGCGGGCGAAGAGGCCGTCTTGCACCGTCACCGGCGCATCGACCTCCATCCCGCCAGCATCTGCGCCGGCGAAGCCCGCTCCCGTGACCTGGACGGTGTTGTCGGTGACGATGACATGGTCCAGGAGCGCAGGTGCGGTCGCCAGAATCGCTCCCGCGTAGCCGAACGGCGTTGCCGCCGGGTCGCTGTTCGCCGCGGTGACGCCGTTGCCGTTCACGAGCGTATTGCGGACAGTGGCGGTCGCGTGTGTTACGCCGCAGCATTCGTCGATCTGCATGCCGCCGGCGAGTCCGTTCTCCTCGCCGATGTCTGTCGAGCCTGTGTAGTCGACGACGTTGTTGCTGATGCTGCTGTTCTCGATGTCCAGTGCGCCGCTGCTCGAGATCCCGCCCGAGCTCGCACTACTCGCAAACGGGCTGTAGACCATGGCCCGGTTGCCGCTCACCGTGACGTTGTTCAGGACGAGGGTGCTCGCGAAGTGGCTCGAGATCCCACCGGCGCTCGCGTCGGTCGCCGCCGACGGCGTCGCCGCGGTCGAACCGGAGGTGTTGTCGGTGACGCGCGTGTTCGTGAGCGTCAGCACCCCGCCGTTGTCGATCCCGCCACCAGTGTTGAACCCGCATGGGCGGTCGCAGAATCCCGACGGGACGATCTGGTCGGACCTGACCGTGTTGCCCGTCACGACACTGTTCGAGATCGCGACGGTTGCCCCCACGCCGTTGAACGGGGGATGGTCGAGTTGTGCGACCGGGATCGCCACCCCGCCGCCGAACGTGACCTCGCCGTCGGGCTGCGTCGAGTTCACGCCACCTGTGATGGTCACGCCGTCGATCGAGACGTTCAGTCCATCGGGTGCTTCCGCACGGAAGATGGTGATCACGGGCCCGCCGCCGCCGATCACCGTCTTGGCCGACCCTGCGCCCTGGATCCGGACGCTCTTGTCGACGGTCACGCCGCCGGCGTACGTCCCGCGGGCGATCGTCACCGTGTCCCCGTCGCTCGCAGCGTCGAGGGCGGGTTGGAGCTGCGCGAAGCAGCCGCTCTGAGGGCCGACGCACAGGGTCGCTGCGCGCGCGATCCCGGTGAAGAAGAACGCGGCTGCGACCAGCGCCGCTGCGGCCACAAGTGACTTCATCGAATCTCCTCCTGAGGCGGTCGGCGCCGCGCTCGTCGTCGTGACGGATCCGGTCGAGCTTGGGACAGAGCGCTCTCAATCCGCTCTCAGCCTGGAAAAGGCATCGGTGCTGCGCCAGACTCCGCCAGGCAAGGAGGCAGGAAGTGGAGGACGGCCGACTCGAGTTCCTGATCCTCGGGCCGCTCGAGGTCCGGGAACGGGGCGAGCCCATGAGCGTGGGTGGGGCGCGACAGCGCGCCCTGCTCGCCCTCCTCCTGCTGAGCGCCAACCGCGTCGTCTCCCGAGACAGGTTGATCGAGGAGCTCAACCCCGATCCGACGAGCGATACGGCCGACCATGCGCTCCACGTCCAGGTGTCGCGGCTCCGCAAGGCGCTGGGGACGGCGAGCCGCGACCCTCGCGTGGTCGCGCGCCCGCCCGGCTACCTGTTGCGTGTCGAGCCCGATGAGCTCGACCTCACGCTCTTCGAGCGCCGGGTCGCCCTCGGGCGCAAGCTCCTGCTCGAAGGCGACCCCGTCTCGGCCGCCGAGACGCTTGCAAGTGCGCTCGCCCTCTGGCGCGGGCCCGCGCTCGCCGGCCTGGAGTTCGAGTCGTTCGCCCGCGTCGACGTCGAGCGGCTCGAAGAGTTGCGACTGAACGCCCTCGAGGATCGGGTCGACGCGGACATCGCCTGTGGCCGGCATGCCGACGTCGTGCCCGAGCTGGAGTCGGTGATCGCCGCGCACCCCCTTCGGGAGCGGCCGCGTGCGCAGTTGATGCTCGCGCTCTATCGGAGTGGCCGGCAGGCCGACGCGCTTCACGCCTACCGGGTTGCCCGGCAGCTGCTGCACGACGACCACGGCCTCGAGCCCGGCATCGAGCTGCAGCAGCTCGAGCGGGCGATCCTCGAGCAGGATCCGGCGCTCGAGCCGGCGTCGAGGCCGGCAGTCGCGAGGGTGACGCTCGACGTCTGTCCATTCAAGGGCCTCGCGCCGTATGCGGTCGACGACGCAGAGCTCTTCTTCGGGCGCGAGCGCCTCGTCGAGGAGCTTGTCGGCATCGTCGCCATCCAAAACGTGGTCACGATCGTCGGCTCGTCGGGCTCGGGAAAATCGTCCCTGTTGCGCGCGGGGCTCTTGGCCGCCCTCGCGGGCGGCGCCCTCGAGGGCAGCGACGCCTGGGCCCAGGTCGTCTTCCGGCCGGGAGAGCTGCCTGCCTCCGCCCTCGAGGAGGCGCTGGCCGTCGCTGCCTCGAACCACGGCGGCTCGACGGCTCGGCTCGTGGTCGCCGTCGACCAGGTCGAAGAGCTCTTCACCTCGTGCAGGTCGGAGGACGAGCGGCGACGGTTCGTCGACTGTCTGCTCGATCTCGCGTGGAATGCGGACCGGCCGGCCTTGATCGTGCTCGCCCTGCGCGCGGACTTCTACGGGCACCTCGCTCTCGAGCCCGAGCTGGCCGCGCTCGCTGGAGACCGCGCGACGCTCGTCGGCCCGATGAGCCGCAGCGAGCTGCGGCGCGTGATCTCGGGCCCGCTCGAGCTCGTGGGGCTGGAGATCGACGCCCCGCTCGTAGACGAGCTCGTCGACGACACCGTCGACGAACCGGGTGGCCTGCCGCTTCTTTCGACGGCGCTCCTCGAGCTGTGGACGGAGCGCGAGGGTTCGCTCATCCGGCTTTCCGACTACGAGCGCATGGGCCGGGTCCGGGGAGCGGTGGCGCGGATGGCGGAGTCGGCCTACTCGCGGCTCGAGCCCCTCGAGCGCGACGCAGCACGCCGGCTGTTCCTACGGCTCGCGGCGACGTCCGACGACGGGACGGTCGTGCGCCGGCGCGTTCCGTTGACCGATCTGCAAACGGTCGACCTGAGCGCGGCTGCATCGGCTCTCTCGGCTCGCCGCCTGGTGACGATCGACGACCAGACAGTCGAAGTCGCGCACGAAGCGCTGCTCCGCGAGTGGCCGCGACTCCGCGACTGGCTCGCCGAGGACGCAGACGGCCGACGCCTGCACGGCCGCCTCGGCCGCGCCGCTTCGGAGTGGGACGAAGGCGGGCGCGACCCTGCGTTGCTCTATCGCGGACGCCGGCTCGAGGCAGCGAGGGAGTGGGCGGACGATCCACACAACGCGCATCGGTTGAACCTCGTCGAAGCTGACTTCCTCGACGCCGGCGCAGCTGCCGCCACGCGCGAGCGTGACCGTCAGCGCCGCGCGAACCGACGCCTGCTCACCGCGTTGGCCGCCGTGCTCGTCCTGCTCGTGCTCGCCGGGGTGGTCGGAGTCGTGGCGGTCATCCAACGGGGCGAGGCCCGTCGGCAGGCGACCATCGCCGACTCCGAGCGGCTCGGCGCGCAGGCGCTCATCGAGCCGAACCTCGACCGGTCGCTGCTGCTCGCACGCGCGGCCTACGCGCTCGATGACTCCGAGGAGACCGGGAGCGCCCTGCTGGCTGCCGTGTCGCGCAGCCCGCGGGCAATCGCGGTGGTCCGTCTGAGCGATCGACCGCTCATCGACGACGCGCTCAGTCCGGACGGACGGACGCTCGCGGTCCTGACCGACAACGGCCATGTGGTGTTCGTCGACACCGCGACGTGGCGTCCGGTGGGAGCTCCGATCGAGACCGGTGACCAGCTGAGATACCAGTACGGGTCGCTCACGACGCCGATCCGCTCGCTCGCGTTCAGCCCGGACGGGCGAACCCTTGCGGTCGGGAGCTCCGACGGCACCGACGCGGTGTTCGGTTTGGTGGACGTCCGCACGCACCGGCTGCGTCTCGAGCCGGCCTCGGGGGCCCTGGTCGCCGACGTCGCCTACAGCTCGGACGGACGGTCGCTGGTGACCGGGGAACGCGAGCCGTGCTGTGGGCCGCGAAAGGAGATCGTGGTCAGCCGAACGCCCGCTGGACGCGTGGTCCGCACGTCGCCTCCGATCGTCAACGGGCGCCTGGTCGGGTTCGTCGACCACGACCGGTCGCTGCTCGTCACCGCCGGTGAGGCAAAGGCGGTCGTCCTCGACGCGCGAACGCTGAAAGTCGAGCGCCGACTCGGCGTCCGTGAGCCTGCAGCGATCTCTCCCGACGAGCGGCAGGTTGCCTTCGGGTCGCCGAGCGGGACGATCACCGCGCTTGACGTCTCCGACCAGCGGGCGCGGCCGGTCGGCCGGATCTCCGGCTCGGTCAACGGTCTCTCGTACGAGGCGGGTGGGTCCCGGCTCGCCGTCACGTCGAGCGACGGGACGGTCGCGACCTGGGACGTCGAGAGCGGCTCCGTGCTCCAGAGCCTGGGTGGCCGGTCTGCGCAGTCCGTCGCCCCCGTTTCCGACTCCCGGCGCCGCATGTTGATCGCGGCCGGCGACGACGGGAGCGAAATCGCGTGGGACCTCACCGGGCGGGCCGGGCTGGAGCGCTTCGTGAACGGGGCAGGAGCGGTTCCGTCGGGGACGAGTCGGAACGGGCTCTTCGCGACCTCGTCGCAGTCCGGCCGGGTCGAGCTCTGGGACGCGCGGAGGCTACGGTTGCGTGGACGACTCGCCGGGCCGTTCGGCGATGCGTCCTCGATTGCGATCAGTGCGGACGGTCGAGTGCTGGCGGCAGCGGGGAGCCGCTCCGTCTCGGTCTGGAGCACGGCAACCGGGAAGCTCGTACGCACCCTCCCGAGGACGGACGTCACGGTCCTCGCCCTCGACTCCTCGGGCCGCCGGCTCGCGGTCGGCGGTTCCGATACCGCGAAGGGCGTGGTCGTCTACGACGTCGGAAACGGCAGCATCGCCCGCGTCTACTCGACCATCGCGGGCCCGAGCTGGACGGCGTTGAGCTTCAGCCCGGACGGGCGGCTGCTGGCCGTTGCCGACCTGGCAGGAGGTGTGAAGGTCTACCGCTTCGACGACGACGATGTCGAGACCGCCGTCTCGCCCGGCCACAACATCGCGGTGTTCACGGTCGCACTCTCGCCGGACGACGCTCTTCTGGCGACGGGTGACAGCAACGACGCGGTCGACTTCTGGGATGTGGCGACGGGAAAGCCCGTCGGGAAGCCGCTCACCGGCCACAACGGGCTCGTGTTCGGGCTCGCCTTCAACCCGACGGGCACGGAGGTCGCGAGCTCGGGCATCGACGGGAAGCTTCGGCTCTGGGACGTCGCCTCCCGCAAGCTGATCGGCGCGCCGTTGCCGGGCGGGGGAGGGACGGTCTCGTTCTTCGACGACGGTGCGCGGCTCTACGGCGTCTCGTCGGAGGATGTCGAGACGACCTGGGACGTCGATCCGACCGACTGGGCGGCTGCAGCCTGTCGAATCGCGAATCGACGGCTTACGCGCTCCGAGTGGAGCGACGCGCTGCCGGGCCGTGCCTACCGCTCGATCTGCGGCTAGTGCCGGAAGTGCCGTCGCCCGGTGAACACCATCGCCGCGCCGGCACTGCGAACCGCATCGACGACCTCGCCGTCACGCCGTGACCCGCCGGGCTGGACGATCACGGCGACGCCCGCGTCGAGCGCGAGCTGCGGCCCGTCGGCGAACGGGAAGAACGCGTCGCTCGCGAGCACCGCCCCCGCGAGGTCGTGCCCGAGCTCGCGCGCCTTGTCGACCGCGATCCGCACGGCGTCGACGCGGCTCATCTGCCCGGCGCCGATCCCGATCGTCTGCGCCGACCGCGCGATCACGATGGCGTTGGAGCGGACGTGCCGGCACACGCGCCATGCGAACACCGCGTCCTCCCACTGCTCGTCGGTGAGCGAGCCGCACACCACCTCCATCGTCGGGCGCTGCTCCGTGTCGGCGTCGCGATCCTGGACGAGCAGGCCGCCGAGCACGCGGGTGTAGTCGCGCTCGCCCGGCGTGTCGGCGCGGCGCTCCCGGTCGGCGAGGATGCGGAGCTGCTTCTTCGTCCGCAGCGCCGCCAGCGCGCCCTCGTCGAACGACGGCGCGAGCAGCACCTCGACGAAGTGCTCGGCGATGCGCTTGCCGAGCACTGCGTCGACGGGCCGGTTGAGGACGGCGACGCAGCCGAAGGCGGAGATCGGGTCGGCGGCGAGCGCCCGCTCCCAGGCCTCGTCGAGCGTGGCGGCGGTGGCGACGCCGCACGGGCCGCCGTGCTTGACGATCACGGCGGCGGGCTCCGTGAAGTCGTCGCCGACGCGGCGTGCGCCCTCGAGGTCGGAGAGGTTGTTGAACGACAGCTCGCGCCCGCCGAGCTGCTCGACGCGCGAGAGCAGGTGGGTGCGTGCGGCCGGCTCGCGGTAATAGGCCGCCGTCTGGTGCGGGTTCTCGCCGTAGGCGAGGTCGGCGACCTTCTCGAAGCTGATCGTGAGGCGCTCGGGATGACCGTCGCCGCCGGCGAACCACGCCGCGATCTCCGCGTCGTAGGCCGCCGTCGCCGCGAACGCCTCGGCGGCGAGGCGATGCCGCATCTCCGCGCTCGTGTCGCCGTGCTCGCGCAGCTCGTCCAGCACCGCCTCGAACTGGTCCGGGTGCGAGAGGACGGTGACGTGCGCGTGGTTCTTCGCCGCGGCGCGCAGCAGCGACGGGCCGCCGACGTCGATCAGCTCGATCGCCTCCGCCTCGGTCGCGTCGGGACGCCGGGCGGCCGACGAGAACGGATAGAGGTTGACGCAGACGAGGTCGATCGGCTCGATCCCCTGGTCGTCGAGCGCGCGCAGGTCGTCGTCGCGCTCGCGCCGGGCGAGGATGCCGGCGTGGATGCGCGGATGGAGCGTCTTCACGCGCCCGCCGAGAATCTCCGGCGCCTGCGTGACCGACTCGACCGTCGTGACCGCGATCCCCTGCTCCTCGAGGAACGCGGCCGTGCCTCCCGAGGAGACGATCCCGAAGCCGAGCTCCGCGAGCTCGCGCGCCAGCTCCGCGATCCCCGTCTTGTCGTAGACGCTCAGGAGCGCGCGGCGCAGAGTCTCGTCACCACCTCGGGAAGCAGCCGGTGCTCGGTCGCGTGGATCCGCTCGACGAGCGTTGCCCGCGGCTCGACCGGGACCTCCTCCTGCACGATCACCGGCCCGGTGTCGACGCCTTCGTCGACGTAGTGGACGGTGACGCCGGTCACCTCCGCGCCGGCCGCGAGCGCGTCCTCGATCGGCCGCGCGCCCGGAAAGCGCGGCAGCAGCGAGGGGTGCACGTTGACGATGCGGCCGGGAAAGCGGCGCAGGAACGGCGAGGTCAGCAGGTGCATGTAGCCGGCGAGCACGACCACTTCGGCGCCGTGCTCCTCGAGCCAGCCGGCCATCACCAGGTCGCGCTCCTCGCGGCCGGCGTGGCAGTCGAGGCTGAACGTGGCCGTGGGGATCCCGGCCGCGCGGGCGCGCAGCAGCGCGGGGGCGTCCCGCCGGTTCGAGGCCACGGCGGCGACCGGGAGCCCGCCGTCGATCAGCGCCTGGAGGTTCGTGCCCTCGCCCGACACGAGCACGCCGATCACCGGATGCGCCCGATCACGAGCTCGTCCGGCTGCGGGTCGCGCACGACCGCGCACCAGCCGATGCCGAGGTTGAACACGCGCCGCAGCTCGTCCTCGTCGACGTGGCGCGCGAGCCAGCCGAAGACCTGCGGCCGCTCCCACGCGTTCCAGTCGATCTCGGCGCGCACGCCGGCCGGCAGCACGCGCGCGAGGTTCCCGGCGATGCCGCCGCCGGTGACGTGCGCGAAGCCGAGCGCGCGCCCGCGCAGCGAGCGCGCGACGTCGAGGTAGAGGCGCGTCGGCGCGAGCAGGTCGTCGCTGTCGTAGTCCTCCTGCTCGAGCACGCGGCGGATCAGCGTGAACCCGTTCGCGTGGGCGCCCGCGGAGGCGAAGCCGATCACGCTGTCGCCGCTCGCGATCCCAGAGCCGTCCACGACCTGCGTGCGGTCGACGACGCCGACGCAGGTCCCGGCGAAGTCGAGCTCGCCGTCGCGGTAGATGCCGGGCAGCTCGGCCGTCTCGCCGCCGACGAGTGCGACGCCGGCGGCGCGGCAGACCGCGGCGGCGCCTTCGACGAGCTCGGCCACCTCGTCGAGCACGATCTCGCCCGCTGCGACGTAGTCGAGGAGCATCAGCGGCTCGGCACCGCACGCGGCGACGTCGTTGATGCAATGCGCGGCGAGATCGGCGCCGCAGTCGTGCAGGCGGCCCCGCGCGCGGGCGAGGATCAGCTTCGTCCCGACGCCGTCGGTCGACGCGGCGAGCAAGCGGTCGCCGTCGAGCGGGTGGAGGCCCGCGAAGCCGCCGAAGCTCCCCGCGCCGGTCGACTCGACCGCGGCGCGCAGCCTCCCGACGACGTCCGTCGCCGTCTGCAGCGAGACGCCGGCCGCCGCGTAGCGGCTCAGGCGAATCGCTCCCCGTGCAGCTCGGGCCGCCCCTCCGGGCCGCCGTCGACGAAGCGGACGAGCGTGCCGCCGACGTCGACCTCGGCGCCGTTCCGCTCGAGCCCGAGCAGGCTCGCGAGCGCCTGCGCCTTCGTGGTGACGTCGTCCGTCCGCAGCGAGAGCTCCGCGAGCCGGAACTCCGACCCGGCGGCGAGCAGCTCCTCGATCCACTCGCGCGGCGGATGGATCTCGAGCCGGTAGCCCGCGTTCGTGGCGACGAAGGTGCGCCGGCCGCCGTGCTCGGTGACGCGGAGGTGGTCGTGCATCGCCCGGCCGAGCACCGACTCGTATTCGTCCTCGTCGAGTGCGACGCCGATGTGGTCGATGCGCGGGAGCCGCCAGTGGCCCGGCTGCACGACGACGTTCACGGAGCCCCGCTCGAGCTCGGTCAGACGGAGCTTGAAGCCGCGCCGTTCGAGCTGCTCCCAGGACACGCCGGACTCGACCGACACGTGCTCGTCGTCGACGCGCCCGTAGCGGGCGACCAGGTGGAAGCCGAGCTTGCCGACGTAACGCGCCTCGACATTGATGATCTCGGCCGTCACCAGGTGATAGTGGAAGAGGCGCACCGGAGGAGATCTAGTCTTCCAGGTGGTGGAGTCGTCGCCGTCGCTTCTCGGCCCGTGGAGCCTCGAGCCGCTCCAGGTGCTCCCGACCGCGCTCGCCGCGTTCCTCTACCTGCGGCGGACGCGGACGCTCGCGCGGAGCGGGCGCCCCGTCTCCGGGTGGCGGCAGGCGAGCTTCTGGGCGGGCATCGGCGTCGTGGTGCTCGCCCTCAACTCGCCGATCGACGCGCTCGGCGAGGAGCACTTCTTCTTCCTGCACATGACGCAGCACGTGCTGATCGGCGACGTCGCCCCGCTCCTGTTCATGCTCGGGCTGAACGGCCAGATCCTGCGGCCCGTGCTCGCGCTGCGGCCGGTCGAGCGGCTGCGCGTCCTCGCCCATCCGCTCGTCGCGCTGCCCGTCTGGGCGTTCAACCTCTACGTCTGGCACCTCCCGTACCTCTACGACGCCGCGCTCCACCACGACTCGATCCATGCGCTCGAGCACTTCCTCTTCTTCACCTGCGGCTGCCTGATGTGGGAGCCGGTCGTCGAGACGCTGCCCGCGCCGGAGTGGTTCGGCACCGGCTGGAAGCTCGGGTACATCGCCGCCGTCCGGGTGACCGAGACGATCCTCGGTAACGTCTTCATCTGGTCGGGCTCGGCCTTCTACTCGGTCTACCGGCACGCGCCGGAGTGGGGGCTCACGCCGACGCACGACCAGAACCTCGGTGGGGTGGTGATGATGGCGGAGGGCTCCCTCGTGACGCTCGCTGCGCTCGCGTGGCTCTTCCTGAAGCTCGCCGCCGAGGGCGAGACGCGGCAGCAGCTGCTCGAGCAGGGCTACGACCCGCGGCAGGTGCGCCGCGCCGTGCGCTACGGGCGCGCCGACGAGCTCAGGAGCTCGGTGCCGCCTCGAAGCGGAGCTTCCGCGTATCGGTCGGGACGCGCGTCGGATAGTCGCGTGTGAGGCAGGCGCGGCAGAGCGCGCTCTCCGGCCTGCGCGTCGCCGCCTGCAGCCCGTCGAGCGAGAGATATGCGAGGCTGGTCGCGCCGATCGCGGCGCGCACCTCGTCGACCGTCGAGTGCGCCGCAATCAGCTCGTCGCCGGACGCGAAGTCGATCCCGTAGAAGCACGGCGAGACGATCGGCGGCGACGAGATGCGCACGTGCACCTCGGCCGCGCCGACGTCGAACAGCATCGCGACGATCTGTCGCGTCGTCGAGCCACGCACGATCGAGTCGTCGATCACGACGAGCCGCTTCCCCTCGACCTCCGCGAGCGGGTTGAACTTCATCCGGATCCCCTGCTCGCGCATGCCCTGCTCGGGCTGGATGAACATGCGGCCGACGTAGCGGTTCTTGATCAGCCCTTCGCTGAAGGGGATGCCCGTCGCGCGCGCGAAGCCGATCGCGGCCGGCGTGCCCGAGTCGGGGATCGGCAGCACCAGGTCGGCCTCGACCGGCGACTCCGCGGCCAGTCGCTCGCCCATGCGCACCCGCGCACCGTGCACCTCGACCCCGGCGAGCCGCGTATCGGGCCGCGCGAGGTAGAAGAACTCGAAGATGCAGAGGCTGCCGCGCGCCGCGGGCTCGACCGCCTGGATCGCCTCCACGCCGTCGTCGCCGACGAGCACGAGCTCGCCGGGCCGGACCTCGCGCACCGGCTCGGCGCCGACGAGGTCGAGCGCGCACGACTCCGACGCGACGACCGTGTCCTCGCCGAGCCGGCCGAGCACGAGCGGCCGGAAGCCGTGCGGATCGCGGAACGCGAACAACCGGTCCTCGGCGAGCCCGACGACGGTCGCCGCGCCCTCGATGCGCTCCATCGCGCCGGTCACCGCCTCGGCGAGCGGCCGCGGATCGTCGGCGATCAGCGCCGCGATCATCTCGGAGTCGGTCGTCGACGCGAGGCGCTTGCCGCACGACTCCCGCAGCTCCGCCGCGTTGACCAGGTTGCCGTTGTGGCCGAGCGCGACCGTGCGCGCGTCTCCGTGGCGGAGCAGCGGCTGCGCGTTCGCCCACGCGTTCGAGCCCGTGGTCGAGTAGCGCGTGTGCCCGATCGCGAGCCCGCCGCGCAGCCCGGACAGCTTCTGCTCGTCGAAGACCTGCGGCACGAGGCCGAGGTCGCGGAGCGCCGTCAGCCGGCCGTTCTCGCTCACCGCGATCCCGGCCGACTCCTGGCCGCGGTGCTGCAGCGCGTAGAGGCCGAAGTACGTCAGCCGCGCGACGTCGCGGGACGGTGCACGCACGCCGAACACACCGCACATCTAGTGGCCCCGTCCGTACGTTCGTTCGTGTCTGGCCGAGTGAAAAGCGAGCAGGCCAAGGACGCAGGGAGCCCTCGCACCCGAAGCGGTACGGGGGCGACCGAGAACGCTGGCATGCGCTGCTCTGCAACCGGCCAGGCACACAACCGGATGTGCGGATGGGGCCACTACACGACCCCCAACGCGATCGCATCGTCCCAGGCGGGCACGACCGCATCGGCCACGGCGACGACCACGGCCAGGGCGGGAAGGGGACAGTCCGGTACAGGCGGGACGGTGGTCCCGGACCAGTCGGCGGCCTCGCGGAGGGCGACTGCGAGACCGCCGTCGGAGACGTCGTGCGCGAGCGTGAACCGTGCGGCGTTCTGCCAGACGAAGCGCACCAGCCCGGCGCCCGGGCCGCGCAGGAGGTAGAGGCGGTCGCCGGATCGCCAGCGGCCCGGGATCAGAGCGACGTCGCGCACGAGGCCGACGCAGCCGACCACCGGCGTCGGCGGGATCGGGCGTCCACCGGTCTCGTTGTAGAGCGAGACGTTGCCCGACACGACCGGGATGCCGAGCTCGGCGGCGGCCGCGGCGATCCCCTCGATCGCCTGCTCGAGCTCCCAGGCGATCTCGGGCCGTTCCGGGTTGCCGAAGTTGAGGCAGTCGGTCAGCGCGAGCGGCTCCGCGCCCGCGCACGCGACGTTCAGGGCCGCGTCGTACACCGCGCCGCGGCCCGCCGCGAACGGGTCGCGCTCGCCGAGCCGCGGGCCGTCGAGCGAGACCGCGAGCCCGCGCGACCCGTCGATGCGCAGCACGGCGGCGTCGAGGCCGGGGCGGCGGACGGTGCTCGAGCCGACCAGATGGTCGTACTGCTCGAACACCCATGTCTTCGGCTCGTCGTTGACCGGGTCGACCGGGACGTTCGCGGCCGCCCGCGCCCGCGCCTGGACGGCGTAGCGCGGGCAGAGGTCGGTGAGGAACGACGCGGGGATCTCGCCGACGGCGTCGCCGTCGAACGACGCGCGAAACTGCCCGTCGCCCGTCACCTCGCCGATCACCGTGCACGGGAGCTCCCAGCGCTCGCACACGGCCGCCACCTCGGCGACGAGCTCGGGCCGCACCACGGCGACCATGCGCTCCTGGGACTCGGAGATCGCGATCTCCCACGGCTCGAGCCCGGGCTCGCGGAGCGGCACTCGGTCGAGGTGCACGTCGACGCCGAGCCCGTCCGCCGCCATCTCGGACAGGGACGACGCGAGCCCCGCGGCGCCGCAGTCCTGCAGCGCCGCGACGAGCTCCCGCTCCACCAGCTCGAGCGAGACCTCGATCAGCGCCTTGCCCCGGAACGGGTCGCCGATCTGCACCGACGGGCGCTTGTCGTCGGAGCCGTCGAGGTCCTGCGAGGCGAGCACCGACGCGCCGCCGATTCCGTCGCGCCCGGTGAGCGCGCCGTAGAGGACGATCGCGTTCCCGACACCCTGCGCCTGCGCGCGCAGGACACGCTCCGCGGGCAGGAGGCCGACACACATCGCGTTGACGAGCGGGTTCTCGGCGTAGTCGGCGTCGAACGCACACTCGCCGCCGACGGTCGGCACGCCGACGCAGTTGCCGTAGTGCGCGATCCCCGCCACCGCGCGCCGGAAGTGCCAGTCGGGCGCGCCGAAGCGCAGGCCGTCGAGCAGCGCGATCGGCCGCGCGCCCATCGCGACGATGTCGCGGAGGATCCCGCCGACGCCCGTCGCCGCACCCTGGAACGGCTCGACCGCCGTCGGATGGTTGTGCGACTCGGCCTTGAACGCGACCGCGACGCCGTCGCCCAGGTCGACGATGCCCGCATTGCCGCCCGGTCCCTGCAGCACGCGCTCGCCGTCCGACGGCAGCCGACGGAGCAGCGGTGCAGAATGCTTGTAGCCGCAGTGCTCCGACCAGAGCAGCGAGAAGACCGCCAGCTCGAAGTCGTTCGGGACGCGCCCGAGCAGCTCCTCGATACGCTCGTTCTCGCCGTCGGTCAGCCCGAGGCTACGGTGCAGCGGTACGGCGACGGAGCTCAGGAAGCCAGTGTATCCGGGGCCTCCGACGCCCTCCGCCGTCTCACGAATCCACCGCGACGAACGTTTCAAGGAAGGAGAGTGGCTCCCGCGCACGGCGTCAACCGGCGGTTTCTCCCGATGCTCCTGCTGCTCTCCCTGATCTGGGGGAGCTCCTTCATGTTCATCAAGGTCGCCGACCGGGAGCTCGACCCGGCGACGCTGATCCTCGGCCGGATCGCACTCGCCGCGCTTGCGCTGGCGCTCTACGTCGGGCTCTCCCTGGGCGCCCGGTCGACGCTCGGCGAGCTGCGCGCCCACTGGCGGCCGCTCGTCGTGGTCGGGCTGCTCAACACGGCGATCCCGTTCTGGCTGCTCTCGTGGGGCGAGACGCGCATCGACTCGGGGCTCGCGTCGATCATCCAGGCGTCGGTCCCGATCTTCACGGTGCTGCTCGCCTTCGCGTTCTTCCACGACCAGCGCGTCACCGGGAGCCGGCTCGTCGGCGTCGTAGTCGGCTTCGTCGGCGTGGCGCTGCTCGTCGGCGAGCAGCCCGGGGGGAAGATCCTCGGCGCGCTCGCGGTCGTCGCCATGGCGGCCTGCTACGCGGCCGGCGGCCTCTTGATCCGCGCGCGGCTCGCGGCCGTGCGGCCGCCCGTGGTCGCGCTCGGCACGTCGGCCGTGGCCGCGGTCGCGGTCCTGCCGGCCGGGGTCGCGCGGGCGCCCGGCCACGTGCCGGGATGGGGGACGATCGCCTCCGTGGTCGTGCTCGGGATTCTCGGCACCGCGGTGGCGTACATCCTCTTCTTCACGATCATCGCCGGCGCCGGGGCCGCGTACGGGTCGTTCGTGACGTACCTCGTGCCGCCGGTGGCGCTCGCCTACGGCGCGATCTTCCTCGGCGAGGGCGTCGGCGGCGCCGCGATCGGCGGGCTCGTTCTGATCCTGGGAGGCGTCGCGCTCGGGACGGGGCTCTCCCGTCGTGCGGCGCGCGCGTCTTCGCCGTCGCCGGCGCCGGCGGAGCCGTCGTTCGCGAGCGGGCCCGCGGAGCCGACGTGATCGCGCTTCGCCGCGCGGCCGCCGCCGACATCGACTGGCTGCTCGAGCTCTACACGTCCGACGACGTCGAGCCGTTCCTCTCCGGCCGGCGCGCGCGCGATCGCGACACGATCGCCGCCGAGGTCGAGCGGTCGGAGCGCGAGCCGTCGGTGTTCGGACGGCTGGTGATCGAGTTCGACGGGCAACGGGCGGGCGCGTGCCAGTACGAGCAGGTGAGCGAGCCGAACCGGATCGTGCACCTCGGCGGTCTGGCGGTTCACGCCGACTTCCGCGGACGTCGGCTCGCGGACGACGCGGCGCGCCTGGCACAGCGCTACCTCGTCACGGAGCTCCGCTACCACCGCATCGAGCTCGCCTGCTACGGCTTCAACGAGCGTGCGATCGCGCATGCCGAGCGCGCGGGCTTCGTCCGCGAGGGCGTCAAGCGGAAGGCGTACATGCGCCACGGCGAGTGGCAGGACGCGGTCCAGTTCTCGCTCCTCGCCGAGGAGCTGCCGGACTAACGGCGGACCTTGAACGCCGCGCTCGTCACCCGGATGAACAGCCGGCCCGGGACGAGCACGACGTCGAAGACCTGGTTCGCGATCCGTCCGCCGGGGAGCCCGACCTCCTCGAGCCGGTCGGTGATCTCGTCGGCCTCGTCGAGCAGCTTCTCGCCGGCGTCCATCGCGCCGCCGGCCATCGGGACGATGGCCGCCGCGACGAGAACGCCCGTCTCGCTCGCGACGGCGCCGGACAGCTCGCCGATCGAGGCGCGCATCTTCTCCTCGGCGCGGTCGCGCGCTGCCTCGAGGTCGGTGTCGTCGCCGCCCGTCGAGGCGAGCAGCGCGCGGATGCCCGCGATGCCCTCGGGGCGCGTCGCGAGAAACACCGCGCCCGCGGCCCCGATCGCCGCCCACGCGGCGGCGAGCACGAGCGGCGCCCGCCAGCCGGGCAACGGCCCTTTGAGCGCCTCGACGATCGCCCAGTTGAGGACGACGAACGCGGTCGTGAACGCGACGACGACCGCCGCGGTGATCGCAAGGTTGCGCGCCGCTCTGCGGATCTCCTCGTCGTGCCGTGCCGCCGTCAGTTGCAGCTCGCGGAAGACGAGGATGCCCGCGTCGCGCCCGACCTGCTCGAGCAGGTCGGAGGCCGTCTTCTCGCGCGCGTCCTCGGAGTCGGCCTCGGGCTCGGTGACCTCGCCTCTCCGCTCCGTCTCCGCCACGCGGGCGAGTCTACGCCCCGGGTTTCGGCCGGGCGGAGCCGCGCTGGGGCTGCTCCGCCCGGCCGTCTGCCGTCAGCGAGTGACGCGGAACGAGATCAGCCGGCGCGTGGAGATGCCGCCGAGGACGTTCTCGCCCGACTTGCGTGCGCGCACGAACATCACCAGCAGCCGTTGTTTGCTCGTGGCCGGGAAGCCGGAGAGCCTGCTGAACTGAAGCGTTGCCCAGCCGCCGGCGTCGGTCGCCACTTCCTTCGGGATCGTGAACTGGTTGTAGGGCGTGGCGGTCGCGTAGACCAGCGCGCCCTGGACCGATCCGCCGCAAGCGGTGACGTGGAAGCGGGCGGTGAACGTCGTGGTGCCGAAGTTGATCGTGCTCGGCGTGGACTGCAACCGATCGATCGTCAACCGTGCCGGCGGCGTGACGCCGGTCACCGGAATCGCGCCGCCCTCCTTCGCGCAGCCGCTCGGAACCGCCGGTGTCGCCACGACGGCGGTCTGGGCCGAGGTCGAGGCGCTGTGCCCGACGGCGTTGGTTCCCGTCACCTCGACGCGAAGGGTGCTGCCGACGTCCGCGGCGGCGACCAGGTACGACGCCACTGCCGACGGGTTCGTGATGTAACCGCAGCGGTTGCCGCTTCCGTCGCAGCGCAGCCACCGGTAGCTGAAGGTGATCGGCGCCGTGCCGTTCCAGTTGCCGGGCCCGGCGAGCAGCGCCTGTCCCTGCTGGGCGGCGCCCGAGATCGTCGCCGCCGACGTGTGGCTCGGCGCGGCCGGCGCGATGGTGATCACCGCGGTCGGGATCGTCGTCGCGCTCGCGTTGCCGTCGGCGTTCGTCGCGGTGACCGTGGCGCGCACCGTTGCCGACACGTCGATGCTCGTGAGCACGTACGTCGCCGAGGTCTGGCCGATGATCGCGGAACAGCTGCCCCCGACGCCGTCGCAGCGGAGCCATTGATAGTCGTAGCTGATCGAACCGCCGCCGTTCCAGCTGCCGGGGTTCACCGTCAGCGTCGCTCCCTGGTTGGGCGTCCCCGAGATCGTCGGCGGCGTCGAGTTGGTCGGCACGGCCTCGCTGGATGCACCGCTGCCCGCGACGAACACGCCGAACGCGACCACCACGCCCAGCGCAACCAGCGATCCCACGATTGCTCTCGCCTTCGTACGCACTCGAGTCTCCTTCCGTTCGCCCACTGAGGACGAAAAGTCTGGTGGGTGCGTGTTAGCGAAGCGTGCGCAGCCTGCATGCAGTTCTTGATCAGGCGGCGCCCAGCTAGCTGCTTGACAACATAGAGCTGTGAGCTTGGACGCCGACGCATCACGGTTCGATGAGTGACGGGTCTCTCGAATCGCCGCGACTTCGATGACGTCTTGCGCGTCGAGGTGTCGAGGGCGCATCGTGACCGTCGTCCACTTTCACTTGTCCTTCTCGACTTGGACAAGTTCAAGCGAGTCAAGGACGCCCTGGGTCATGAACGTGGGGACGTCGCCCTCGTCAGGTTCGCCGATCGGATGCGCGAGGTGAAGCGGGTTAGCGACGTGGCGTGCCGCGTCGGCGGCGAGGACTTGCCGTTGTGTTGCCCGGTGCATCCCTCGACGATGCGATGCGACGGAGCTCGCAGCGCTCTTGGACAGCCGGATCGCCACGAAACCAATCCTGGAAGCGTGGGACGTCACCGTCTCGGCCGGGATCGTCGAACTGGGTGACGGCGAAAATGCAGACCCGCTTCTGATGCGAGCCGATCAGGCGTTGTACGAGAAGAAGCGAGGGCCGCCGCCTCCGCCTGGGTCATCGGGGGTTCGAGAGCCGCGGCGGCCGAAGCCTTCCGCTGACAGTCCCGGTACCTGGCGGCTGCTCGACGAGACGAGCTCCGAAGCAACCGGCCCAGGGCCGACGGGTGTCCGCGAGCCGCGCACGCATCCTCTGATCCTCTAGCCGCCCCGCGTCGGCGCGATGTGCTCGACCAGGGCGGCTTCGCGAACGTCCCGCACGGGGGCGCGGTCGATCGTTCAGCCGACGGCGAACAGGAAGAACGCCGAGGAGATCGCGAAGACGTGCCTGGCGCGCCGGATCACCGCGAGGCTTCCCATGCAAGAAGAGACTGCGCTCGCGGCCCGGCGTTACGGCCCGGGCTCGGGTGGCTCCGTGCTCCGCGCGACCCGCGGGCAGTGGTAGCGGCCCAGGGTGAGGAGCAACTCGTGCAGCCTTCGCCGCTCGTCCGCGTCGAGGGGCGCCAGGAAGTCGTCTTCGAGACGGCGAGAGAGCTTGCGCAGCCGCTCCAGCTCGCGTCTTCCGTCTGGGGTCAGCTCGACGACGTGCCGACGGCGATCCGCCGGGTCACGGCGGCGGGCCACGAGCCCGCGCGACTCCAGCTCGTCGAGCAGCCCGACCAGCTGGCCGCGGTCGTAGCCGAGGGCATCGGCGATCGAGCCCTGCGTCTCGCGTGGGCTCTCTGCGAGCGCCAGGAGGATCGCGTGGTGGTAGGGATGAAGACCGCTCTCCTCGTAGGCCTCGAGCGACCGGTCCTTGGCGATGAACCCCAGGCGCTTGAGCAGGAACGGGGTGGAGTCGGTCAGCTCCGCCGGGAGCGTCCCGCGCCCCTGGACGGCCGTGTCAGCGGAGGCCGAGGTCACGAGGAATAGGGTAGCCCGCCCAACCGTTGACGACCCGTAAGGTTGCTGAGATCAACGATTAAGGGGGAGAAGTAATGCAGGACGCCGTCACCAGGCTCGACCGCCGGCGTTGGAGCGCGCTCGCGCTGATCGTGACCGCCCAGTTCATGGTCATCCTCGATGTCGCCATCGTGAACGTCGCGCTGCCGTCGATCAAGGCCGACCTTCACTTCTCGACCACGAGCCTGCAGTGGGTGATCTCGGCCTACGCCATCTTCTTCGGTGGCGTCCTGCTGCTCGGCGGGCGGGTCGCGGACCTGCTCGGGAGGCGGCGCCTGTTCGTCGTCGGGCTGCTCGTCTTCGCGGCGAGCTCCCTGCTGTGTGGTCTCGCCTGGTCCGAGGTCTCGCTGATCGGCTTCCGGGCCGTGCAGGGCCTCGGCGGCGCCCTGATGGCACCCGCGGCACTGTCGCTGCTCGTCACCACGTTCTCCGAGGGACGGCAGCGGAACCTCGCGCTCGGCATCTACGGCGCGGCGTCGGGCAGCGGGGCCGCGGCCGGCGTGCTGCTCGGAGGTGTGATCACCTCCTACGTCGGCTGGTCCTGGATCTTCTTCATCAACGTCCCGGTCGGCGTGGGGGCCGCACTGCTCGCGCCGGTGCTCCTGCGAGAGAGCCGTGCCGACCTCGGCCACCGGCACTTCGACGTCGCCGGCGCGGTCACGATCACCTCGGGGCTGATGCTGTTCGTCTATGCGCTCACGAGGGCGACCACCGACGGTTGGGGCGCAACCTCGACGTTGGCGCTCATCGCCGGGTCGCTCGCTCTCGTCGGGGCGTTCGTCGTGATCGAGCTGCGGTCGGCCTCGCCGCTTCTGCCTCTTCGCATCTTCCGTCTCCGTACGCTGACAGGCGCGAACGTGACGATGGCGATCGTCGGTGCGGTCGCCTTCTCAGAGTTCTTCGTGCTCACGCTGTACTTGCAGGACGTGCTGCACTACTCCGCCGTACAGAGCGGAGTCGCGTTCGTCGCATTCGCCGGTACGGTGGTCGTGACGTCGAACGTCGCGCAACTGGTCGTCGGGCGCGTCGGCGTGCGAGCCACGCTGACCGGTGGGCTGGTGCTGTTCGCGGTCTCGGCAGCGCTGCTCACGCAGCTGCCGGTGGACGGGCACTACTTCTGGGACATCTTCCCGGCCTTCGTGCTCGGCGGGGCCGGAATGGGCTTCTCCTTCGTGCCGATCACGATCGCAAGCCTGACCGGGGTGGAGCGCGCCGATGCCGGTGTCGCGTCCGGCCTGATCAACACGAGCCGGCAGATCGGCGGTGCGATCGGGCTTGCCGCGATCAGCGCGATCGCTGCGACGCAGACGCGCGACTACCTGAACGTGCATCCGGGCATCCCCGCGACGAGCGGCGCCGCGGTCGACCACGGCTTGCAGGTCGCCTTCTACGTGATGCTCGGGCTGCTGGCCGCCGGCATCGTGGTCACGTTCGCGGTGATGCGGCCGACCCGGCCTGCGACTGCGGAAGCGGCCCCGGACCTCGGCGAGGTCGTGATCGAGAAAGCGGCCTGAGGCCGTCCCGGTACGGCTCCATCAGGGCGGGTCTTGGGTTGTGAGCCGCAGTCTGCGACGACGAGCGCCAGGAGGAGCAACCCGGCGGTTCCGAGACCGGAAATGAGACGGGACGGCGTGGCGTCATGGGATTCACCGGATCATCGGTCGCCGACTGATTCTTTCCTTAGCTGTGGACCGCGTGTATCCGCGTAGGATCGGGGCCATGACGCGCTATCTGCACACAATGCTTCGGATCGTCGACCCTGGGAAGAGCAGAGCGTTCTACGAGGCGCTGGGGTTGGAGTTCCGCCGCGAGATGGACATTGTCCGCGACGGCAACCACGAAGCGACCAACTATTTCTTCGGCGTCCCAGGCCAGGACGAGGAACTCGAGCTCACGTTCAACACCGATGGTCGTAGCTACGACCTCGGCACTGCTTACGGCCACATCGCCCTCGGCGTCGACGATCTCGACGCCACGCTGGCCGCATTGAAAGAACAGGGAATCGAACCGGAGCGAGAGCCATATCGCGTCCGCGAAGGCGGCTCACGGATCTGCTTCGTCAAGGATCCGGACGCATACCGCATCGAGCTGATCGACCAGTCGGGCGCGTAGGCGGCCGGACGTGGCGACGATCGACCACGTCGGCGTCCAGACGAGCAACCTCGACGCATCGCTCCGGCTCTTCTCGCGCGGTTTCGAGCTGCTCGGCTTCCAGGGTGGGCGCGTCGATTCCGGCGGCTTCCACGAATGGGACAACTTCGCGATCGCGCGCGCAACCGGCGACCGGCCGGTGACGCGCAATCTTCACGTCGCGTTCGTGGCGAGTTCACGCGCTCAGGTCGACCGCTGGTGGGGCGGCCTCACCGCTGCCGGTCATCGCGACGACGGCGCGCCCGGACCGAGACCGGAATACAGCCCGAGCTACTACGGCGCGTTCATCCGCGACCACGACGGCAACTCGATCGAGGCGGTCAGCTACGACACGAGCGACGGCGCGGCCGGCGTGATCGACCACCTGTGGGTGCGGGTGCGGGACATCGGAGCGACGCGCGGCTTCTACGCGCCGGTCGCGGAGTCGCTCGGACTGGCCGTGCGCGATCGTCGCGATCGCATCACGCTCGTCACCGAGAGCGGCACGGTGACGTTCGTCGAGGGGGCGCCCACCGAGAACCTCCACCTCGCGTTCGGGGTTGGTGGCGAGGAGCCTGTCAGGGCGTTCCACCACGCCGGTCTCCGCGCCGGCGGCCTCGACAACGGCGCTCCCGGCGAGCGGCCGGAGTACCACCCGGGCTACTTCGGCGCGTTCGTCCACGACCCCGACGCGAACAACGTCGAAGCCGTCTTCCACGACCGGTAGCACGATCGAGCCGGTGTCTCAGCCGCCGCTGGTTCACGTCACGGGAGTGATCCCGGACCGCGTCCACGACGCGCTCGCATCCGAGTTCGAGCTCACCGGCCAGGCCGCCGGAGCCGACGGCGTCCTTTCGCTCATCCCCACGCGTATCGACGCCGCGTTTCTCGATGCAGCCGGGCCACGGCTCCGCATCGTCGCGAACTACGGCGTCGGCATCGACAACATCGACCTCGAGGCCGCACGTGCGCGCGGGATCGTGGTCGCGAACACGCCCGACGTGCTCACGCGCGCGACCGCCGAGCAGGCGATCGTGCTCATGCTCGCGCTGCTGCGCAGGACGGCCGAGGGCGACCGCTTCCTTCGTCGGCGTGCCGAGTGGAGGTTCTCGCTCGAGTTCATGCTCGGCGAGAGCCTCGACCGCAAGCGCATCGCAATCGTCGGCCCCGGGCGCATCGGCCGCGAGACCGCGCGGCTCGCGGAGGCATTCGGCGCAGAGCCGTTCTTCGTCGGGCGCGGCGACCCACTCCACGACGGGCTGCGCGACGCCGACGTCGTCAGCCTCCACGTTCCGGCAACCGCCGAGGCCCACCATCTGATCGACACGGCGGCCTTCGACGCGATGAAGCCGACCGCGGTGCTCGTCAACACCGCGCGCGGTTCGGTCGTCGACGAGGCCGCGCTCGTCGCCGCGCTGCAGACGGGGCGGATCGCCGGCGCCGCACTCGACGTCTTCGAGTTCGAGCCTGCGGTCAGCCCGGAGCTGCTCGAGCTGGAGAACGTCGTGCTCGCGCCGCACCTCGGCAGCGCGACGCGCGAGACGCGCGAGGCGATGGGACTGCTCGCCGTCTCGGCGCTCCGCGCGCTGCTGATCGAGGGCGTGATGCCGTCGAACGTCGTCCCGTGAGGACGCTAGCCCGGCAGGATTCCCGCCAGGCTCCGGACGCGCGGTGTGTCGGCTGTGAGTCGCAACAGGACTCCGGGCTTCGAGCGGCGGGCGGCGGCGAACCGCTCGCCGGCGTCCGGCCCGAGATAGCCGCCGGCGATGTGCGCGCGCGCGCGGCGGTGACGTCGCCCTCGAGCAGGTCGGGCACGCCGCGCACCTCGACGCCGCGGAAGGGCAGTACCGCCTCGAACACGACGAGCGCGCAGCGATGGTCGCGCGCAAGGTGGGCGAGCTTCACGTCGCCTTTCGCGATCACGACTTCGAACGCCTCGCCGGCGAAACGGAACCAGACGGGCGTCACGAGCGCGCTGCCGTCCTTGCGGTAGGTCGTCAGCACTGCCGGAGACGGCGCGTCGAGCAACGTGCGGATCTGGTTCAGGTCGTGCTCGGGCATGATCGGCGAGGGTAGACGGTGCCGCTTCTCCACAACAGCCCCATCTCCGGGAACTGTTACAAGGTGCGCCTGTTGCTGGCGCACCTCGGGGTCGCGTACGAGCGACGCGACGTCGACGTGCTCGACCGCTCGACCCGCCCGGAGCTGCTCGGCGGGCTCAACCCGGCGCTGCGGGTGCCGACGATCGTGCTCGACGACGGCCGTCCGCTCGCCGAGTCGAACGCGATCCTCTGGTACTTCGGCGAAGGCTCGCGGTTCGTCCCCGCCGACGGGTACGAGCGCGCCCAGGTCCTCCAGTGGCAGTTCTTCGAACAGTACGAGCACGAACCGAGCGTTGCCGTCGTACGGTTCTGGCTCGCCTATTCGGGAGAGCCGGAGCGCTACGCCGGCCTGATCGAGAGCCGCCGGGCTGCCGGCTACCGGGCGCTCGACGCGATGGAACGGCATCTCGGCGGGCGCGGGTGGCTCGTCGGCGATGCGATGACGCTCGCCGACATCACGCTTTACGCGTACACGCACGTCGCGCACGAGGGCGGGTTCGATCTCGAGCGGTACCCGGCGATCCAGGCGTGGCTCGGGCGCGTGGCCGTCGAGCCGGGTCACGTGACCATCGACGCGTGAGCCTCTTCGGCGCGGCGCGGCGAGCCCGGGGCCGCCCGGCGAGCCGAACGTCGTGAACTCGGCGCACAATTGTCACAGTCGCGTTTCACACCTGTGAGGGTTCCCCCGCTAGCGTCGCAGTCATGCCGACGAACGCGGGAACGACGAAGGCGGGGCGGCCGGCGAAGGCCGCCACTCCCTGGGGCGACGCGATTGTCGTCGACCGTCTCGCGCTCCCGCAGCGCGTCGGCGAGAAGCGGTTCTCGTCGGTGCTCGAGCTGCTCGAGACGGAGCGCGGCGAGCAGCTCGTGCGCTTCGCGTACTCCACCGACGGGATCGTGCGGCGTGGCCCCGTCACCCTGCGCGAACGCGACGTCGTCCGTCTTCGCTCGGAGCTGGAGCGCCACCCCGGGCTTCACGACCTCCTCGGGCTCGGCGGAGCAGGTGGTGTCTAGACGAGCGTTGCGGCTGTCATCCGAGCTGCATCCACCAGCGAGCCCATGACCAGCGTCCCGTCGGTCGAGCCGAGCAGCGGGTCGACCGCGTGCTCCGGGTGGGGCATCAGGCCGAGGATGTTGCCCTCGGCGCTGAGCACCCCGGCCACGTCGCCGACCGACCCGTTCGGGTTCGAGCCGTCCGTGTAGCGGAGGGCGATCCGGTCCGTCGACGCGAGCTCCGCGAGCAGGTCGTCGTCGCCGAACCAGCACCCCTCCCCGTGCTTGACCGGGAGCGTCAGTGTCTCGCCCGCGCGGCAACGTCCGAGCAGCGGTGTGTCGACCCGTTCGACGCTCACCGGCACGTCACGGCACACGAAGGCCAGCGACCGGTTCGGGCGGAGGAGGCCCGGCAACAGGCCGGCCTCCGTCAGGATCTGGAAGCCGTTGCAGATCCCGAGCACGGGACCACCGTCGCGTGCGAACCGTCCGACCGCGTCGAGCACGGGGGAGAAGCGTGCGATTGCGCCGCAGCGGAGGTAGTCGCCGAAGGAGAACCCGCCGGGCAGGACGACGGCGCCGGTGCCGGCCGGCAGGGTCCTCTCGGTGTGCCAGACGCGTCGCGCGTCGGCGCCGAGACGCGTCAGTGCGCGCTGAGCGTCGCGGTCGTCGTTCGACCCGGGGAAGACCACGACCGCGACGACCGGACGGTCGGCCGTGTCGCTCACTCGGCCTCGAGCTCGATCGCGTAGCTCTCGATCAGCGGATTCGCGAGCAGGCGGTCGCACATCGCCTCCAGCTGGCTGCGCGCCTCGGCGGGGTCGTCGGTGGCGAGCTCGACGTCGACCAGCTTCCCGACGCGTGTCTCGGCGATGTCGAAGCCGAGGTGGCGCAGCGAGCTCGACACGGCCTGGCCTTGCGGGTCGAGGATGCCCGGCTTCGGGCGGATGAGCACCGTCGCCTTCACTCGAGCACCACGCCCGGGCGCTCGAGGTACGCCGCGAAGTCGATCCCGGTCAGGCGCTCGAACGCCTCCACGTAGCGCTGTCGCGTCCCCGCGACGACGTCGTCGGGCAGCTCGGGGCCCGGGTCGGTCTTGTCCCACCCGAGCGACTCGCAGTAGTCGCGCACGAACTGCTTGTCGAACGACGGCTGTGAGCCGCCGGGCTCGTACTCGTCGGCGGGCCAGAAACGGGACGAGTCCGGGGTGAAGACCTCGTCGGCGACCACCAGTGCGCCCGTCTCGTCGGTCCCGAACTCGAGCTTCGTGTCCGCGAGGATGATCCCGCGCTCGCGCGCGTACTCCGAGGCGAAGCGGTAGAGCTCGAGTGCCGTCTCCTCGACCTCGTCGAACCGCTCGACGCCGATCAGCTCCGCTGCCGTCTCGCGGTCGATGTTCTCGTCGTGCCCCGTCGTCGCCTTCGTGGCCGGCGTGAAGATCGGCTCCGGCAGCTGCTCGCTCTCGACGAGGCCCTCCGGGAGCCGGTGCCCGCAGACCGTGCCGGTGTTGCGGTAGTCGTTCCAGCCCGATCCTGCGAGGTACCCGCGGACGACGCACTCGATCGGCAGCATGTCGAGCCGTCTGCACTCGGTCGTTCGGCCGTCGTCGCCGAGCGAGAGCAGATGGTTCGCGACGATCGGTCGCGTGCGCGCGAACCAGAAGCCGGACAGGCCGGTGAGGACGCGGCCCTTGTCGGGGATCGCGGTCGGGAGCACGACGTCGAACGTCGAGATGCGGTCGCTCGCGACGAGCCGCAGGTGCCGGTCGTCGACGGCGTACAGCTCGCGGACCTTGCCGC
This sequence comes from Gaiellaceae bacterium, assembly GCA_036376615.1. GTDB lineage: Bacteria > Actinomycetota > Thermoleophilia > Gaiellales > Gaiellaceae > PALSA-600. The sequence continues at coordinate 7,883 of DASUZZ010000049.1, read as the reverse complement.
TACCGACGTGAAGCGCCTCAGGCATTGACGGGAACCTCCTTCGGGTCGAGACGGCGTAGGCGATCGAACGCTCCGTCGAGGTGGGCGATCGTCGCGTCGAGGTCGAAGACGTCCGCCAGCGCGGTGGTCGGGAGCCGGCTCGTGACCTCGGGGTCGGCGCGGACGAGCTCTTCGAAGTCGAGCTCCTCGTCCCACGCCCGCATCGCGTCGCGCTGGACGATCCGGTACGCCTCGCCGCGGTCGAGGCCGTCCTCCACGAGCGCGAGCAGCAGTCGATGCGAGAAGAAGAGCCCGTGCGAGCCCCACAGGTTCCGCTCCATGCGGTCGGGGTGCACGACAAGGCCGTCGACGAGCCACGCGAATCGGTCGAGCATGTAGTCCAGCGCCAGGAAGGCGTCCGGGACCACGATGCGCTCGGCCGACGAATGCGAGATGTCGCGCTCGTGCCAGAGGACGACGTTTTCGAGGCCGACGTTCGCCGACGCGCGCACCACGCGCGCGAGGCCGGAGATTCGCTCCGCGACCTTCGGGTTGCGCTTGTGCGGCATCGCCGAGGAGCCCTTCATCCCGGCCGCGAACGGCTCTTCGACCTCGCGGACCTCCGTTCGCGCAAGGTGCCGGATCTCCGTGGCGAAGCGATCGAGCGACGAGGCGCACACGGCGAGCGCCGAGAGGAGCTCGGCATGCCGGTCGCGTGCGATCACCTGCGTCGAGGCGGGATCGGGCTCGAGTCCGAGCCGGGCGCACGCGATCTCCTCGACACGCGGGTCGATCGCCCCGTAGGTCCCGACGGTCCCGGAGAGCTGACCGACGCGGCAGGTCTCGAGCGCCGCGTCGAGGCGGCGCCGGGCGCGATCGAGCTCGAACGCCCAGCCGGCCAGCTTCCAGCCGAACGTCGTCGGCTCGGCGTGGACCCCGTGCGAGCGGCCGATGCAGATCGAGCGGCGATGCTCCTCGGCCCGGCGGATCACGCAACCGAGCGCCCGGTCGAGCCCCGCCACGAGCAGCGCGCCGCCGTCGCGGATCTGCAGCGCGAGTGCCGTGTCGAGGATGTCGGAGGAGGTGAGCCCGTAGTGAACCCAGCGCGACTCGGGGCCGAGCTGCTCGCCGACCGCGTCGACGAACGCCGCCAGATCGTGGTCGGTCGTCCGCTCGAGCTCGGCGACCCGGTCCGCCGTCGGCGGCACGGCGCGCTCGCGGATCTCGGCGAGGTCGTGGGCCGGCACGACCCCGAGCTCGGCCCACCCGTCGAGGGCAGCGAGCTCGACCGCGAGCCAGCGCTCGAGCCTGCCCTCCTCCGACCAGATCCGAGCCATCTCCGGACGGGAATAGCGGGCGATCACTGAGGGCAGTGTAGAGCGCGCCGAGGCCGGCGCCCGTCAAGTCAGCGCGATGATGCGCGCAGCCAGGACAGCGGCGTTCTTCGCGTTGTCGACGCCCACGGTCGCCACCGGAACGCCGGGCGGCATCTGGACGATCGACAGCAGCGCATCGAGGCCGTCGAGCACCGAGAGCGACGAGCGCAGCGGTACGCCGATCACCGGCAGCTCCGTGTGGGCGGCGACGACGCCGGGTAGCGCCGCGGCGAGGCCGGCGCCGCAGATCAGTACCTTGATCCCGCGGCCCGCCGCCGAGCGGGCGTACTCGGCGACGGCGTCCGGCGTCCGGTGGGCCGAGCGCACCTCGAGCTCCCAGCCGATGCCGCGCGCGTCGAGCTCGTCCGCGGCGGGCTGGATGCGCGCGCGGTCGGACTCGGAACCGACGAGGATGCCGACGACAGGCTCAGGCATCGGCGGCCGCCGCGATGTCCCGCCGGTACCGTGCGCCTTCGAAGGAGACGAGCCCGACCGCGCGGTAGGCATTCGCGCGGGCCTCGGCGACGGTCGGTCCGCTCCCGGTCACCGAGACGATTCTGCCGCCCGTCGTCACCACGCGTCCGTCCCTGACGGCCGTGCCGCCCTGGAAGACGAGCGCGCCGTCGGCCTCGGCGTCGTCGAGCCCGTCGATTGCCACTCCCGCGTAGTCGCTCGAGCCGGGATAGCCGGGCGAGGCGAGCACGACCGTCACCGCTGCCGATGCGTCCGCCGCCACTGCCGAACGCGACAGATCGCCGCGCGCCGCCGCCGCCAGCACCTCGAGCAGATCTCCCTGCAGGCGCGGGACGAGCACCTGCGTCTCCGGATCGCCGAACCGGGCGTTGAACTCGAGCACCTTCGGCCCGCGGTCAGTGAGCATCAGCCCGGCGAACAGGCAGCCGACGAACGGGGTGCCGCGGCGGGCGAGCTCGGCGATCACGGGACGGTGCACGCCGTCGATCACCGCGCCGATGTCCTCGAGCCACGGCACCGGCGAGTATGCGCCCATGCCGCCGGTGTTCGGACCGGTGTCGCCGTCGCCGATCCGCTTGAAGTCCTGCGCCGCGGCGACCGCGACGACCTCACGGCCGTCCGACAGCGCGAACACCGACACCTCGCGGCCTTCGAGCAGCTCCTCGATCACCACGCCGCCGCCGATCGCCTGGACGGCCCGGAGCGCCGCCTCGAGCTCGTCGCCCGTCCGGCAGACGAACACCCCCTTGCCGGCCGCGAGGCCGTCCGCCTTGATCACGCACGGCGGCCGCGCCACCGAGAGCGCCTCGGCGGCCGGGACGCCGGCGGCGCGCAGCACCTCCTTCGCGAACGACTTCGACCCCTCGATGCGGGCGGCGGCCGCGCTCGGGCCGAACACGGCGATCCCGTTGCGGCGGAGGTCGTCGGCGACTCCGGCGACGAGCGGTCCTTCCGGGCCGATGATCGCCAGCTCGATCTCGAGGGAGAGCGCCAGCGCGAGCAGCCCGTCGCCGTCGTCGGGCCGTACCGGATGGCAGACCCCGTGGACGGCGATCCCGGGGTTGCCCGGAGCGGCGTGGAGCTCGCCGAGGCTCGGGCTCTGCGCGAGCCGCCACGCGAGCGCGTGCTCGCGTGCGCCCGAGCCGACGAGCAGCACGTTCATCGGGCGATCCTACTCGGGCGGGTTCTTGCGTTCTCTCGCCCGGCGGCGCTCATCGTCCTGCAGGCGCCACAGACGCTCGTCGGGGTCGTTGCGCTTGCCGCGCAGGACGTACCACGCGAGCACGATCGCGATCGCCACCGGCACGGTCGCGGAGAGAATGAGCACGACATCGACCGCCGTGCTGCCGGTCGCGGCGAGCACGCCGCTCAGGCCAGGACGCGCTCGCGCGCCGCGCCGACGCCGACGAGCTCGACCGGGATCCCGAGGTCGTGCGCGACGAACTCGACGTACGCGCATGCGGCGGCCGGCAGCTCGCTCACGGTGGTCGCGCCGTCGAGCTGTTCGCGCCAACCCGGCAGCCCGTGCCAGACCGGCGCCGCGTGGTGGAAGTCGGACTGGTGCGCGGGAAAGTCGCGCGTCTCGCGTCCGCCCGGCAGGCGGTAGGCGACGCAGACCGGCAGCTCGTCGAACGCCGACAGCACGTCGAGCTTCGTGAGCGCGAGCGCGGTCATCCCGTTGACGCGCACGGCATAGCGGAGCGCCACCAGATCGAGCCAGCCGCAGCGCCGCTCGCGGCCGGTCACCGTGCCGTACTCGCCACCGAGCTCGCGCAGCCGCTCCTGGTCGGCGCCGGCGATCTCGGACGGGAACGGGCCCTCGCCGACGCGCGTGACGTACGCCTTCGAGACGCCGAGCACGCGGTCGATGCGGGTCGGGCCGATGCCGACGCCGGTCGGCGCTCCCGACGCGATCGGGTTGGACGAGGTGACGAACGGATACGAGCCGTGGTCGAGGTCGAGCAGCGTCGCCTGCGCCCCCTCGAAGAGCACGTGCTTGCCGTCGCGGAGCGCCTGGTCGACGAGCAGCGAGACGTCGCCCACGTAGGGAGCGAGACGCTCGGCGAGCGCCGCCGTGCGCTCCCACACCTCCTCGAGGTCGAACGGCTCGACGTCGTACACCTTCGACAGCCAGACGTTCTTCTCGGCGAGGGCGACCTCGAGCTTCTGCCTGAGGATCTTCGCGTCGAGCACGTCCTGCACGCGGATGCCGATCCGCGACGCCTTGTCGGCGTACGCGGGGCCGATCCCGCGTCGTGTCGTCCCGATCTGCAGCGAGCCGAGGCGCCGCTCGGACGCCTGGTCGATCGCGACGTGCCACGGCATGATCAGGTGCGCGTTGCCCGAGACGACGACGACCGACGTGTCGATGCCGCGCGCCGCCAGCTCGTCGAGCTCGTCGAGGAGAACCTGCGGATCGACCACGCAGCCGGCGCCGATCACCGAGGTCTTGCCCGAGATGACGCCGCTCGGCGTCTGGCGGATCTTGAACGTCTCGCCGCCGACGACGATCGTGTGCCCGGCATTCGGGCCGCCCTGGTAGCGGCAGACGATGTCCGAGCCCTGCGCGAGCAGGTCGACGATCTTGCCCTTCCCCTCGTCGCCCCACTGCGCGCCTACGACGACGGTCGACGGCATGGTCCTAGTCTAGGTCAGCTGTAGCTGGCGGTCGTCGCGCGCCGCCAGCACGGGCGGCTGCTCGCCGCGCCGCAGGACGATCTCGTGCCCTGCGGCGCAGCGAACGACGCCGAGCGCGCTGTCCTTGCCGACGGTGCCGCGGACGCTCGCGGCCTGGAGGGCGTCGGAGAACAACACGCCACTACGCCTCGCCGCCTCCAGGCATGGTTCGCAGAGGCACGAGAACGCGGTCGCAGAGGGGGAGAGCCAGACCGTCGTCATCATGCCGCCGCGGCCAGGTCGGCGAACTTGGCGTAGCGTTTCTGGAAAGCGAGCTTCTCGAGGCCGGTCGCGCCGTTGCGGTGCTTCGCCAGGATCAGCTCGGCGACACCGGCGGAGTCGGTCTCTTCGGGGTTGTAGTACTCGTCGCGGTACACGAACATCACGAGGTCGGCGTCCTGCTCGATCGAGCCCGACTCTCGCAGATCCGACAGGATGGGGCGCTTGTCGTGACGCTGCTCGACGGCGCGGGAGAGCTGCGAGAGCGCGACGATCGGCACTTCGAGGTCGCGCGCGAGCACTTTCAGCGCGCGCGAGATCTGCGACACCTCCTGCACGCGGTTCTCGACCGTCGTCCCGCTCGTCATCAGCTGCAGGTAGTCGACGATGACGAGCGCCAACTCCTGCTCGCGCATCTTGAGCCGCCGGAGCTTCGACCGGATCTCCATCATCGTGATCGAACCGGTGTCGTCGACGTAGATCGGCGCCTTGGCGAGCTTGTCGCAGGCCGTCGTCAGCCGCGGCCAGTCGTCGACGGCGAGCTTCCCGGTGCGGAGCCGCTGTGACTCGACCTTGCCCTCCGAGCACATGAGGCGCTGGGTCACCTCCGCCTTCGACATCTCGAGCGTGAACAGCGCGACCGGTTTCTCGTGGCGCACGGCGACGTTCGCGGCCATGCACAGTGCGAGCGCGGACTTGCCCATCGACGGGCGTGCCGCGATGATCACGAGGTTGCCGGGCTGGAAGCCCGACGTGAGGCGGTCGAGGTCGCGGAAGCCGGACGGCGTGCCCGTGATGTCGGTACCGGCCTCGTACAGCTTCGTGATCGTCTCGAACGACTCCTTGAGCAGCTCGTCGATGTGCGCGAACTCGCTCGACACGCGCTGCTGCGAGAGGTCGAAGACGATCTGCTCGGCGCGGTCGACCAGCTCGATCGTCTCGCCCGGGCGGTCGAAGCCGAGCCGGGCGATGTCGTTGCCCGCGCGGATCAGCCCGCGCAGCGTCGCCATCTCACTGACGATCCGGGCGTAGTGGGGGGCGTTCGACGCCGCCGGGACGAGGGCGGCCAGCTCGTGCACGCGGTCGGCTCCGCCGATCTCGGCGAGGGCGCCGGTGCGGTCGAGCTCGTCGACCACGGTGATCGCGTCGACCGGCTCGCCCTTGGCGTACAGCGTGAGGATCGCCTTGTAGACGAGCCCGTGGCTCTCGCGGTAGAAGTCGCCGGCCGACAGGCTCGTCGACTCGGTGACCGCCCCGATCGCGAGCGGCGAGAGCATCATCGCGCCGAGGACGGACTCCTCGGCGTCGAGGTTCTGCGGCGGGATCGGGGCGGCCGCGAGCGCCTGGGCAGGCATTGCCATGTGGCCCCTACTCAAGCTTGCTTCGGCCTCGTTCTCAATGTGTGCAAAACGCTGCTCACACTCCTCTAACATCGACGCTTGCAGGGATATCAGAACAGGCGTTCGCAACGCAAGGTGGAGGAAAAAGACGCTGCGAGCGCGGAGTTTCGCGCTCGTTCCACAGGCCGTGGACGGCGCTGTGGATTCAACGCGCCGTGTCGATTGCGTGACGATCTGTCCACAGGCGCCGCGCCGGCCTGTGGAAAACCGTGCTACGCGGGCGGCTCGAGCTCGGGGTCGGCGTCCGCCTCCGCCTCCGCCTCGCCGGCCGCCTCTGGCTCGGGCTGCGGCTCCGGCCCGGGGGGCAGCGCCGCCTCGGCGGACGCCTCCTCGGCGGCGCGGGCGGCTTCGGCCTCGGCAGCCTCGAGCGCGGCGAGCTCCTCCTCGCTCGGCAGCTCCTCGCCCTCCGGCGCGACCGCCAGGTGGAGCACCGCCGTGACTTCGGCGAACAGCTCGACCGGCGCGGTGTGGCGTCCGACGCGCTTGATCGTCTCCATCTGGATCTTGCGGCGGTCGATGCGGATCTTCTCCTGCTCCCAGATGCGGTCGGCGACGTTCGTCGCGGTGATCGACCCGAAGAGCGACCCGGTCGGGCCGGCGTTGACGTCGAATCGGAGCTCGAGCGCCTCGAGTCGCGCGGCGATCGCGTTCGCCTCGTCGGCCGTCTCCGCCTCGTGGCGCGCGCGCTGCGCGTCCCGCTTCTCGAGCTCGCGCACGAGCGCGGGCGTGGCGGTCTGGGCCAGTCCGCGCGGGAGCAGGTAGTTGCGCGCGTACCCGCGCGCGACGTTCACCACCTCGCCGCGCAGGCCGAGCGAGTCGACGTCCTGTTTGAGGATCACCTCCACGGCCTCGCTCCTACCGGTCACCGACGTACGGGAGCAGGGCGATCTCGCGCGCGCGCTTCACCGCGACCGCGACCTGACGCTGGTGGCGCCGGCACGCGCCGCTGATCCGGCGCGAGCGGATCTTGCCGCGCTCCGAGACGTACCGGCGCAGCTCGTTCACGTTCTTGTAGTCGATTTCGTCGACCTTCGACTTGCAGAAGAAGCAGGACTTGCGGCGGCCGCCTCCGGTGGGCGCGCCACGCTTCGGCCTGTTCGTGCGCTCGGACTTCGGTGCTGCCACATCGTCTCCTTAGAAGGGAATGTCGTCGTCGGCCGCCTGGAAGTCGGCGTCGGCGGTGCTCTGCGCGCCGGCGGGCACGAACTGGTTGCCGCCGTCGCCTGCCGAGTCGCCCCGGCCGCCCAGGAACTGGACGCTGTCGGCGATCACCTCGACCGCCTGGCGCTTGGTGCCGTCCTGCGCGTCCCATTCGCGCCACTCGAGCCGTCCGTCGATCGCGACCGGCCGGCCTTTCGAGAGGTACTGCGCGCAATTCTCGCCCTGCTGGCCCCAGACGGTGATGTCGAAGTAGTTCGGCTTCTCGGTCCACTCGCCGGTCGAGCTGTCCTTGCGCCGCGTGTTCACGGCGATCCGCAGGCCGCAGACGGACGTTCCCGACGGCGTGTGCCGCAGCTCCGGGTCGCGGGTCAGGTTCCCGACGAGGACGACGCGGTTGATGTTGGCCATGGTCTCGCTGCTCCTCTCCCTAGACTCGACGCCCAGGCTACTCGGACGCCTCGTCGCTGTCACCGGCGGCCGCGGACGCGGCCCGTGCGGCGGGGGCCGGAGCGGGCGCCGGTGCGGCCGGCGGCTTCGTGTGGCCGCCCTTGACCCGGCGGACCGCCAGGTGGCGGACGACGCCGTCCGTGATCTTCAG
>DASUZZ010000048.1:0-3910 GCA_036376615.1 Gaiellaceae bacterium | reverse complement strand
AAGGCGAAGGTCGGCGTCGGCGAGCTGCGGGTCGTCGTGCCGGACGGCGTTCCTGTTCAGGTCGATGCGCACGCGAAGCTGGGTGACGTGCACGTGCTGCGGCTGACCGACTCGGGACGGAATGCGTCCGTCAGCACCGGCAGCGGCGGCGGCTACGTGATCGACGCGCGGGTCGGGCTGGGGCAGGTCGACGTCGTCCGGGCAGGCTGAACGGTGAGCTCGCTGCTGTTCGAGCGCAGCAGCGACGACCGCTTGATCGCGGGCGTCTGCGGCGGCATCGCGGCGCGCCTCGCGGTCGACGCGACCCTCGTGCGGCTCGTCTTCGCGATTCTCGCGCTTGCGGGCGGCGCCGGGATCCTCGTCTACCTCGCGCTGTGGATCTACGCGAGGGGCCGGCGCGCCCTGCCTGCGGCGATCCTGTTCGCGGTGGCGTCGGCCGCGATCCTGTTCGCGCTCGGCCTGTCGGGGACGGCGCTGCTCGGGTCGACGCTGCTCGTCGCCGGGCTCGTCACCGTTCTCGCCGCCGGCGGCTCTCTGCGCCCCGGCGGCACGGTGCCTCGGCTCGGCGTCGCGCTGCTGGTCGGCGGCGCCCTGATCTTTCTCGGCCGAAGCGGTGCGAGCGGCGGCTTTCTCGCGCCGGGAGCCGTGGCGGGTGCGCTCATCCTCATCGTCGGCCCGTGGGTGTGGCAGCTGACGGTGGAGCGGACCGAGCGGATCCGGCTGCAGGAGCGCGCCGAGGTCGCTGCGCGGATCCACGACTCCGTCCTGCAGACGCTCGCGCTGATCCAGCGGCACGCGGGCGACCAGGCACGGGTGGCCGCGATCGCGCGGCGGCAGGAGCGGGAGCTGCGCCGCTGGCTCTACGGCAGCGGGGTGGCCGATGCGGAGAGTCTCGTCGCGGCGCTCGCGGACGCGGCCGCAGACGTGGAGGAGCTGCACGGCGTGCAGGTCGAGCTCGCGAGCGCCGGTGACGCCCGGCTCGACGACGGCACGCGCCAGCTCGTGCTCGCGGCGCGCGAGGCGATGACGAATGCCGCGAAGTTCTCCGGAGCGGCCGAGATCGCCGTCTACGCCGAGGTCGGCGCCGACGCCGTCTCCGTCTTCGTTCGTGACCGCGGCGCCGGATTCGACCGAGCCGCGGTCGCTCCCGACCGGCGCGGAATCGCGGAGTCGATCGAAGGACGGGTCGAGCGCGCCGGGGGGACGGCGGCGATCGTGACCGCTCCCGGCTCCGGGACCGAGGTCGAGCTACGGCTGCCCAGGAGCGAATCGTGAAGCGGCGCGTCGTCCTCGTCGACGATCACGAGCTCTTCCGGGCCGGCGTTCGCGGCGAGATCGCGACCTCGGTCGACATCGTCGGCGAGGCGGGAACCGTGGCCGACGCAGTGCCGCTCATCCGCGAGCTCGACCCCGACGTCGTGCTGCTCGACGTCCACCTCCCCGACGGCGGCGGCGAGGGCGTGATCGCGGGGGTGGCGCAGGAGCGTCCCGCCGTGAAGTTTCTCGCGCTGTCGGTCTCGGATGCGGCCGAGGACGTGATCGGCGTCATCCGCGCGGGTGCCCGTGGCTACGTGACGAAGACGATCTCGGGCCCCGAGCTCGCGGACGCGATCGAGCGTGTCGCGCAAGGAGACGCCGTGTTCTCGCCGCGGCTGGCGGGCTTCGTCCTCGATGCCTTCCGGGAGGGCGAACCCCTCGGCGGCGACGCAGAGCTCGACAACCTGACGCCCCGCGAGCGCGAGGTGCTGCAGCTGATCGCGCGCGGCTATCGCTACAAGGAGATCGCCGGCCGCCTCCACCTCTCGATCAAGACGGTAGAGGCGCACGTGTCGAGCGTGCTCCGCAAGCTCCAGCTCACCTCACGCCACGAGCTCTCGCGCTGGGCGCAGCAGCGTCGGCTGGTCTGAGGATGCCCTAGATCCTCAGTGCGCGCAGCTTGTCCGGGTCGGCGACGAGGTCGATCTCGACGATCTGATCCTGCGCGATCGTGAAGCCGATTACCGCGATCGGCCGGTCGCGCGGGATGACGATCAGCCCCGCGCTTCCGTTCACGACGGCGGGCCGCGCGTAGCCCGCGAAGCGAGGAGCGCGGGCGAGGACCTGCTCGGCGACGGCCGCCGCTCCGGTCACGACCGGGGGCGCACCGGCGACCGCGATCCGGCCGCGGTCGGCGCGGAAGACGACGCCCGGGTCGAGCACCTCGACCAGCGCCTCGATGTCGCCGTTCCGGGCCGCGGCGAGGAACGCGTCCACGACCTCCCGCTGACGCCTCAGATCCGGATCCGCCGCCGGAGTCGCGCCACGGACGCGCCGCCGCGCGCGGCTTGCGAGCTGACGGGTCGCGGCCGGGCTTCGCTCGACGATCGGCGCAATCTCCTCGAACGGCATCCCGAACATGTCGTGCAGGACGAAGGCGAGCCGCTCCGCCGGCGTCAGCGTGTCGAGCACGACGAGCAGCGCCAGGCCGACGGAGTCGGCGAGGATCGTCTCGTCCTCGGGGCCGTTCGCCGGAAGCGTGACGACCGGCTCCGGCAGCTCCGAGCCGACGAGGTCCTCGCGACGCGTCCGGCGGGCGCGCAGCATGTCGAGGCAGACGCGGGCGACGACGGTCGTCAGCCAGCCGCGCATGTTCTCGACCTCGCTCGTCTCGGAGCGGTTGAGCCGGAGCCAGGACTCCTGCACCGCGTCCTCCGCCTCGCTCGGCGAACCGAGCATCCGGTACGCGACCGCCTGCAGGTGGGCGCGATGCTCTTCGAACTCTCTCGCCTGCCGGTCTCCGTCGCTCACCGTCACATCCTCTCCGCGAGATCCGTCATCAGGGAGACGAAGCACGACGGATCGATGTGACAAGGAGACAGAGATGATCGAGGTGGAGAAGCTCCGCAAGGTCTACCCCGGCGGCGTCGAGGCGGTTACAGGCATCGACTTCGAGGTCTCGCCGGGCGAAGTGTTCGCCCTGCTCGGCCCGAACGGTGCGGGCAAGTCGACGACGATCGGGATGTTGACGACGACGGTGCGGCCGACGGGCGGCACCGCGCGGCTCGCGGGGTTCGACGTGCGGACGCAGCAACTCGCCGCGCGCAAGGTGAGCAGCGTCGTCTTCCAAGACGCCGTGGTCGACCGCTCCCTGACCGGCCGCCGCAACCTCGAGCTGCACGGTCGCCTGTGGGGAGTCGAGCCCGTGGCTGCAGAGCGGCGGATCGAGGAGCTCGTGGACTTGGTCGGGCTCGGCGACCTCGTCGACCGGCCGGTCGGCACGTACAGCGGCGGCGAGCGGCGAAGGATGGAGATCGTACGCGCCCTCGTCTCGAGCCCGCGCGTCCTCTTCCTCGACGAGCCGACCGTCGGGCTCGATCCCCGCATCCGTGCCGAGCTGCTCGACATCCTCGCCCGTCTGCGTGGTCGCACCGACCTGACGATTCTCGTCACGACCCACTACCTCGACGAGGCCGAGCAGCTTGCGGATCGCGTTGCGATCATGCATGACGGTCGGATCGTCGCTCTCGACACGCCGGAACGCCTGCGCGCCGGTCTCGGCCACGAGCTGGTCGAGCTGCGAGTCGACGGCGACCCGGCCGGTGCGCTCGCCACGCTCCGCTCGCGCGGGATCGCCCGCGGCGACGCCTTCGCCGTCGGCTCGAGCCTCACCGTCCCACTCGACGGCCACACGAGCAGCGAGGCGATCGTCGCGATCCACGAGCTCGGCCTCGCCGCAACCGTGAGTGCCAGGCGGCCGACGCTCGATGACGTCTACCTGCGCCTCACCGGCGGCCGGCTCGCCGCAGCCGCCTGAAGAGAAAGGAGAACCGATGACTGCTCTTGCCCTCAGCCCGCTCGCAACGCTTTCACTGCGGCGCCTTCAGCTGACCGCCCGCACGCCGCGCGAGCTGCTCGTCCCGCTCCTGACACC
>DASUZZ010000047.1:0-2210 GCA_036376615.1 Gaiellaceae bacterium | reverse complement strand
AAGCGGCCGACGAGCTTCGCGCCGTAGGAGTGCGCGCCGGCGGTGACGGTGAACGAGCCGGTGTCGCCGCCGATGACATGGTTGTTCGTGACGATGTCGCCGTTCGAGTCGAACACGATCCCCGAACCGAGGCCCGAGGAGGTCTGGATCTGGACGACCGACGGCGAAAGCTCGTGCACCACCGCTGTGATGGCGCCCTGAAAGGCGAGCGCCGCCGCCGCGGGCTTGAGGCGGGCGTGACTCGTCCTCGGCGCGGTCTTCGACGACGAGCCGCCACCGAGCGAAACCGCCGCCACGATCCCTCCCGCAACGGCCGCGCCTGCGAGCGGCGCAAGCCACCAGATGTGGCGGCGAAGCATCCGACCCTTATACCGACGTCGGGGGAGGGCACACGCCGATCGCGGCCGTAGAATCAGCCCGCAATGATCTATTGCGTCATTCCGCGCGAGCTCGCCAACGAGCTCTACGACAAGATGGTCGACTACTACAAGGACAACCCGAACGTGACCGTCATCGTCGACCGGCGCGAGGGCAAGGATCGTCGCAAGGTGGGCGACCAACGCCTGGAGGACAAGGAGCAGCGGACGACCCGCGACCGCCGCCGCGCCCACCCGGGCACGTTCCCCGACACCGACCTCCCGGAGGAGTAACCAGCAAGGCGCGACGGCGTTCGCCCCCACTCGCTCTCGTAGGGCCGGTGTCGCAGGCCGGTGGCAGCCACCATCACGAAACCGTCACGGGATGCGGCGCCCTGCCGAAGCGCAACCGCACAACTGCCTAGAAAATTCGTTCGTGCGCGTCACAAACACGTAACAGTGGCTGCCACCGGTCGGTAGCTTGCGCCGCTAGTCTCGGCCTGTGGCGACGACGACGGCGCAGAACTTCAAGAACTTCATCGGCGGCGAGTGGGTGGATGCCGCCTCCGGCGAGACGTTCGACAGCACCAGCCCGGCTAGCGGCGAGACGATCGGGATCTTCCCGCGCTCCGCCGCCGAGGACGTCGACCGCGCCGTCGCGGTCGCGAAGGAGGCGTTCGCGGAGTGGCGGCTCGTGCCCGCACCGAAGCGCGGCGAGATCCTCTTCCGGCTCGCGCGCATCCTCGAGCAGGAAAAGGCGGCGCTCACCGACCTGATGACGCGCGAGATGGGGAAGGTCAAGGCCGAGGCGGGCGGCGACGTCCAGGAGGCGATCGACATCACGTACTACATGGCCGGCGAGGGCAGGCGCCTCTTCGGCCATACGACGCCGTCCGAGCTGCGCGACAAGTGGAACATGAGCGTCCGCCAGCCGATCGGTGTCGTCGGCGCGATCACGCCGTGGAACTTCCCGGTCGCCATCCCGTCGTGGAAGATGATCCCGGCACTCGTCTCCGGCAACACGATCGTGCTCAAGCCGGCGACCGACACGCCCGCGCTCGCGGAGCGCTTCGTCGAGCTCCTCGCGGAAGCGGGGATTCCGAGCGGCGTCGTCAACATCGTCCACGGCGGCGGCAGCACGGTCGGCGAGCGGATGGTGCGCCATCCCGACGTCCGCGTGATCACGCTCACGGGCTCCCGCGAGACGGGCATCGAGGTGCTGAAGGCCGCGGCCGACACGCTCACGCACGTCCATCTCGAGCTCGGCGGCAAGAACGCGATCATCGTGCTCGACGACGCCGATCTCGACCTCGCGGTCGACGGCATCCTCTGGTCGGCGTTCGGCACCTCCGGCCAGCGCTGCACCGCCGCCTCCCGCGTGATCGCGCAGCGCGGCGTGTACGACGCCCTCCAGTCCAAGCTCGTCGAGCGTGTCGAGAAGCTGCGCCTCGGCCCCGGGTGGGAGGACGACACCGACATCGGCCCCGTCATCAACCGCGCCGCGCTCGAGAAGATCGACTCGTACACCGGGATCGGCAAGGACGAGGGCGCGAAGCTGCTCACCGGCGGCGAGATCGCCTCGGACGGCGACCTCGGCAAGGGCTTCTTCTACCGGCCGACCGTCTTCGCGGACGTCGACCCGCAGATGCGGATCGCGCAGGAGGAGATCTTCGGCCCGACGACCGCGATCATCCCGGTGGGCGATCTCGAGGAGGCGATCCGCGTCTCGAACGGGATCAAGTACGGCCTCTCGTCCTCGATCTTCACCCGGGACGTCAACGCCGCCTTCCGCGCGATGCGAGACCTCGAAGCCGGAATCACGTATGTCAACGCCGGGACGATCGGCGCCGAGGT
>DASUZZ010000046.1:0-26984 GCA_036376615.1 Gaiellaceae bacterium | reverse complement strand
GTTGGCCGAGACCGAGACACCGAACTGGGGCATCGAGCCGGTCCCGGAACGGCTTCGCCTGCTCGGCACGTTCGACGGCTTCCTGCTCTGGGCGAACCTCTCCGTCTCGCTGCTCGTGATCGTCGCCGGCGCGTTCCTCGTACTCCCGGCGTCGGAGTTCGGGCTCGGGCTCTCGCTGCCCGTCGCGATCGCCGCGACGGTCGCGGCTGCCGTGGTCGGCAACGTGCTCCTGGCTCTCGCCGGGCTGATCGGTGCAGACGCCCGCGTCCCGGCGATGGTGCTGCTGCGCGCGCCGCTCGGCCGGCGCGGCTCCTACCTCCCCACCGGTCTCAACATCCTCCAGTGCTTCGGCTGGTCGGTGTTCGAGCTGATCGTGATCGCGACCGGGGCGAGCGCGCTCTCCAACCAGATCTTCGGCTTCGGCGGCGTGGCGTTCTGGAAGATCCTCTTCGGCGTGGTCGCGACCGTGCTCGCGTTCCTCGGGCCGGTCGGGTTCGTGCGCAAGTACGTGCGCAAGTTCGCCGTCTGGATCGTGATCGCGTCGCTCCTCTACCTCTGCTGGTGGTCGCTGCACGGGCAGCATCCGGTGCGGCTCTGGCACCGGCACGGCGCGCACGCGTTCTGGCCGGGCTTCGACCTCGTGCTCGCGTCGATCATCAGCTGGACGCCCCTCGCGGCCGACTACACGCGCTTCTCACGCTCGCGCGGCGCGGGCTTCTGGGGCACCGGGCTCGGCTACTTCGTCCCGACCGTGCCGCTGTTCGCGCTGGGCGCGGTGATCGCGATGTCGCGCGACATCTCCGACGCGCCCGGCCTGCTCACCGCTATCGCCGCGGGCGGCGCAGCCAGCGTGCTCGCCCTGCTCGCGCTCACCGTCGACGAGAGCGACGAGGCGTTCGCCAACGTGTACTCCGGCGCGGTGAGCCTGCAGAACCTCCTGCCTCGCGTGCCGCAGAGGCTGCTCGTCGGCGTGACCGCGGCGATCGCAACCGTCGGGGCGCTGCTCGTCGACCTCCGGAACTACCAGCCGTTCCTCTACCTGCTCGGCTCGTTCTTCGTGCCGCTGTTCGCGGTGCTGCTCGCCGACTGGATTCTCGGCGGCCGCCGCTACGTGCGTGCGGACGTCTTCGAGGCGCCGGCCGTGCGCGTGGAGATGATCCTCGCCTGGCTCGCGGGCTTCTGCCTCTACCAGTGGCTCTACCCGCAGGGCCCCGGCTGGTGGACGGGCCTCGTCGCCCATACGCATCCGCACGCGCTGCCCTGGGGCGGCGCGTCGCTCCCGAGCTTCGCTCTCGCGTTCGGCCTAGCCGTCACCGCACGGCTCGTCACCCGAAGGAGGCGCGCGCCTATCCTCGCGGGCGCGTGATCGCCCTCGTCGGCAACCTCTCGCGCGACCTCTTCCCCGGGCCGGAGACGCGGGTGGGAGGCGGCGCGTACCACGGCGCCCGCGCGCTTCGCCGCCTGCATGTCCCCGCTCGCGTGATCACGCGGTGCGCGGCGGCCGAGCGCGAGCTGCTCCTGCCGCCGCTCGTCCGCCTCGGCACGCCGGTCCGCTGGATCCGCGGCGAGACGACCTCCACCTTCGCGTTCGAGTTCCACGGCGAGCAGCGGACGATGGAGGTCGAGGCAGTCGGCGACGCATGGCGGCCGTCGAGCGTCGAGGTGCCCTCTCGAACGACGTGGGTACATCTTGCGGCGCTCTTCCGCGGCGAGTTCCCCGCCGACACGGTCGCGGCACTCGCGCGCCGGGTCCGCGTCTCGCTCGACGCGCAGGGGCTCGTGCGCGTCCCCGAGCTCGGTCCGCTCCGGCTCGACGCGGACTACGACCCGGAGGTGCTCCGCCACGTCTGGCTGCTGAAGGTCGCCGACGAGGAAGCGGAGGTGATCGGCGACGTCACCGCGCTGGGCGTGAAGGAGGTGGTGGTCACGCATGGCTCGCGCGGCTCCACCGTTCACGCCAACGGAAGCTCGGAGTTCGTCCCCGCCCGCGCGCTCGACGTCAACGCGACCGGCGCCGGCGACGCCTTCGCGGTCGCCTACGTTGCCGGCCGGGAGGCCGGTCTGCGGCCGGTGGGCGCAGCGCGCCGCGCGACGGCGGTGGTGGCGGCGGTGCTCTCAGGATGATCGCCGTCGTCGGGACCGTCGGCGGGACGTTCTCGGTCGACCTCGACGCGGACGAGGTCGAGCCGTGGGAAGGGCCGGTCGCGGAACCGGAGGAGCTCGTGCTGAACCTTCCGCGGCTCGTTACGGCGGCGGCGTGCGGAGCGACTGTGCTCGCGCTCGTCGACGCAAAGCCGCCGCTGCTCGTCTCGTACGATGCCGGGTCGACGTGGCGCGCGACCGGTCACGGGCTCCCGCCCGGGCGCGCGGTCGCGCTCGCCGAGACGAGCCCCGACCTCGCCGTCTACGCGGCGCGCAACCGGCTGTACGTCTCGAGGGACGGCGGCCGCTTCTGGACGTCGCTCGCGGCCGAGCTGCCCGAGATCGCGTCGGTCGAGCTCAGGGAAGGTTGAACTCGCCGCGCGCGACGACCACCGCGCACCCGCCGACGACGACACGCTCGACCCGGTCGCCGTCACCCGCGGCGCACGCGTAGAGCGTCGAGGGGCGGTCGATCTCGGCGCCCTGCGAGATCTCGATCTCGTCGCCGAAGCGGATGCGGCCGTGGCGTGCGAGATGAATCGCGAGCGGCCCGGCCGCAGAGCCGGTCGCGGCGTCCTCGACCACGCCGTGGGACGGGGCGAACATGCGCGTCTTCCACCGCGACCCGTCACGCGCGAAGCAGTTCACGCCGTCCGCGGTCGCGGCCTCGAGCGCCGCCGCATCCGGACGCAGCGCGGCGACCGCCTCGGGCGAGGGAAGCTCGATATAGACGTGGCCCGGGCCGAGGTCGTATCGCTCCACCGGCAGCCCCGACGACTGGACGCCGACGGCAGCGAGAATGGGCGCTGGGTCCTCCACCGTCGACCACGCGGGGATCGGCTGCTCCATCCGCCCGAAGACGATCCGCGGCCCGTCGCGCTCGAGCTCCACCGGGACGATCCCCGCCCCCGTCTGCAGCCGCAGGACGATCTTCTGCAATGGGGCGCCCAGCACGAACGCCGTTCCGAGCGTCGGATGACCGGCAAACGGCAGCTCACGCCCCGGCGTGAAGATGCGGATCCGGACGTCCGCCTCGGGGTCGTCGGCCGGGAGCACGTAGACCGTCTCGCTGAAGCCGATCTCGCGCGCCAGCGGCAGGAGCGTCTCCTCGCGGAGCCCGCGCGCATCCGTGAAGACCGCCAGCTGGTTCCCGGCCAGCGGGACGTCCGTGAACACGTCGGCGACGACGTAGCGGAACGCCGGCATCGCGCGAGTCTAGTGACGGTCGGTGCCCGGCGATTCTTAGACTGGAGCGATGGAGCGGAAGCTGGCCACCGTGCTGTTCGTCGACCTCGTCGACTCGACGGGGCTCGTCACCGCGAGCGACCCCGAGGTGGTGCGCCGCCGCGTCAGCCGCTACTTCGAGCGCGCATCGGCGTGCATCGAGCTACACGGCGGAACGGTCGAGAAGTTCGCAGGCGACGCGGTGATGGCGGCGTTCGGCGTCCCGCAGGCGCACGAGGACGACGCGGAGCGCGGCGTCAGCGCGGCGTTCGCGGTGCTGGAGGCCGTCGAGGAGCTCGGCCTGCAGGCGAGGGCCGGCGTCGAGTCGGGCGAGGTCGTCGTCGGCGACGGCGATTCCACCTTCGTCACCGGCGAGGCGGTCATCCTCGCGGCGCGCCTGCAGCAGTCGGCGCCCGCCGGCACGGTGACGCTCGGCCCGGGAGCGCGCAGGCTGACCGCCGGCGCGGTCGAGGTGGAGGACGCAGGCCCGATCGACATTCGGCCGGGTGAATCGGTGTGGACCTGGCGCGCGAACCGCCTGCTCGCCGCGCGGGAGCGACGCAGCCAGGCGCCGTTCGTCGGCCGCGCGTCGGAGCTCGCCCTGCTCCAGAACACCTACGACCGGACGCTCCGGGACCGTCGTCCGGGCCTGATCACCCTGTTCGGCGATCCCGGCGTCGGCAAGTCGCGGCTCGTCGCCGAGTTCGCGGAGGGGGTCGAGCGCGCGACCGTCCTCACCGGCCGGGCGCTGCCGTACGGCGAGGGCATCACCTACTGGCCGATCGCGTCGATGGTGAAGGCATCGGCCGGGATCACCGACGACGACCCGGCCGCAGAGGCCTTCGAGAAGCTGCGCGTGTGCTGCGAGAGCGACGCGGTGGCCGACCTGCTCGGCGTCGCGCTCGGGCTGCTCGGGGCGGCCGAGGGGATCGGCGAGGATGCGGAGATCGCCTGGGCGACGCTGCGCTGGGCGGAGGAGCTCGCCGAGGCGCAGCCGCTCGTCCTCGTCTTCGAAGACGTCCAGTGGGCCGACGAGCGGCTGCTCGAGGTGATCGAGAACCTCGCGCGCGCCCGGCGGGGGATCCCGCTGCTGCTCGTGTGCGTCGCCCGCTTCGAGCTGCTCGACGCCCGTCCGACCTGGGGCGGCGGGAACCCGCGCGCGGCGGCGATCGAGCTCGCGCCGCTCGACCAGGAGGAGAGCGACGAGCTCGCGTCGCTGCTCCTGCCCTCGGCGGACGGCGACGAGCAGCGGGCGCTGCTCGTCGAGAAGGCCGAGGGCAACCCGCTGTTCCTCGAGGAGACGGCGCGGATGCTGCTCGAGTCCGACCTGGACGGCGCCGCGCTCGACCGGATCCCCGACAGCATCCAGGCGCTGATCGCCGCGCGCATCGACCTGCTCGACGCCGCGCACAAGCGGCTGCTCCAGCAGGCAGCGGTGATCGGTCGCGTCTTCTGGCGCGGCGCCCTCGAGCACCTCGCGCCGGCCGCGGACGTGCCGGCGCTGCTCGACGGCCTGCTCGAGCGCGACCTGATCGTGCCGGTCGAGCGCTCGACCATCTCCGGCGACCGTGCATACCAGTTCACGCACGTCCTCGTCCGCGACGTCGCCTACGGCACGCTCACGAAGGCCGAGCGCGCCGAGACGCACCGCCGCTTCGCGGCGTGGGTTCCACCCGAGCTCGTGGAGGTGAGCGCCTTCCACCTCGAGCGCGCGTGCGCGCTGCTCGCCGAGCTCGACGGCGCGCCGCCGGCGTCGCTCGCGGCGGAGGCAGCGGCTGCGCTCGAGCTCGCCGGGCGCCGGGCCTACGGCGCCGACGCGTTCGGGAAGGCGAGGCGGCTCGCGCGCCGTGCGCTCGAGCTCGAACCGTCGACGGAGCGCCTCTACCTCGCCGCCGACGCCGCCTGCCAGCTCGGCGACCTCGGGATCGTCGCGACCGAGATGGAGCAGGTACGAAGAGAGGCAGCCGCCGCGGGCGACGCGAGACTCGAAGGCAGGGCGCTGACCGGGCTCTCGACAGCGGCGCTCGGACGCGACGGCGACCCGGAGGAGGCCGTGCGCCTCGCGCAGGCCGCGCTCGCAGCCGTCCCGCGGGACGACGTCGAGGGGCGGGCGACGGCACTCCGCAGGCTCGCGTCCGCAGCCTGGTGGACGGACGATCTTCGCGCCGCCGAGCGATACACGCGGGAGGCGCTCGAGCTCGCGGACAGCGCCGGGCGACCCGACCTGCGCATCGACGCGCTCGGGCAGCTCCAGTGGCTGCTCGAGCTTCAGCTCGAGCTCGACGCGGCGGAGGAGGTCTTCGCCGAGCGCCCGATCGCCGAGGGCGTGCTCGCCCGCGCACGCGCCGCGCACGCGCTCGGCTCGCTGCGCCGCATGCAGGGCCGGCTCCCCGAGGCAGCGCAGCTGCTCGTGGAGGCGCGCGCGCTGTACCTCGACGT
This sequence comes from Gaiellaceae bacterium, assembly GCA_036376615.1. Classification (GTDB taxonomy): domain Bacteria; phylum Actinomycetota; class Thermoleophilia; order Gaiellales; family Gaiellaceae; genus PALSA-600. Next base: position 21,179 of record DASUZZ010000046.1, on the reverse strand, counting down.
CGGCGCTTCCGGCGACGCCGCGATGTGCGGGCTGATCCTCGGCTGGATGGCGCTCGTCGACGGCCTGGCCGTGCAGGCGGAGAGCGAGTTCCGGGACGCCGCGCGCGTCTTCGCGGCCAACGAGGACCACGGCCGCCTCGCCGAGGCGCACCGCGCCTTGGCCGAGGCGCTGGTCGCGCTCGGCCGCACGGACGAGGCAGACCGCTTCGCCACCGCCGCACGCTCCGAGGTGAGCGAGCACGACCTCACCTCGCATCGATCGACGATCTCGACACTCGGCGTCGTCCGCGCGGCGCAGGGGCGCGACGCCGAGGCCGAGGCCCTGCTCCGCGAAGGGCTCGCTCTGCTCGAGGGCACGGACTACCTGCTGCTCGAGGCGGAGGCGCGCGTCGCGCTCGCGCGCTTCCTGCGTGCCCGCGGGCGGCTCGACGACGCCGCCGCGATCGAGTCGCAGCTGCCGGAGCGCATTCCGGGCTGGCTGAGCATCGCCGACGCGCACGTGCCTGCCGCGGTTTGACCGTGGCCGCGCAGAGGCCGGTCGTCGGCATCACCGCCTACCTGACCGACGCCTCGTGGTCGCACTGGAACCTGCCGGCCGCCCTGCTGCCGGCGTCGTACGTCCGCTCGGTGACGCTGGCCGGTGGCTCGCCGCTGCTCGTCCCGCCCGGGGCCGGGATCGCCGAGACCCTCGCCGCGGTCGACGGGCTCGTGTTCTCGGGCGGCTCCGACCTCGACCCCGCGCTGTACGGGGCCGACGCGCACGACGAGACGACCGGAATCGTGCCCGAGCGCGACGAGTTCGAGCTCGAGCTGATGCGCGAGGCGCTCGACCGTGACGTCCCGGTGCTCGCGATCTGCAGAGGATCGCAGGTGCTGAACGTCGCGCGCGGCGGCGGCATCGAGCAGCATCTCCCGGACCGGCTCGGCGACGAGCGGCACCGGCGGGTGCGCGGCGTCTTCAGCGAGCACGGCGTCGAGGTGCTCCCCGGTTCGCGGCTCGCCGAGATCATCGGCGCTCGCGTCGAGGTGAAGTCGCACCACCACCAGGGCTTCGAGCGGCTCGGCACGGGATTGCGCGAGTCGGCGCGCGCCGACGACGGCACCGTCGAAGGGCTCGAGGATCCGCAGCGGCGGTTCGCGGTCGGCGTCCTCTGGCATCCCGAGGAGGACGAGGACCGGGCGCTGTTCGAGGCGCTCGTCGCGGCGGCGGCCGAACGGCGCGACAAGCGCTGAGTGGAACCCACCGCAGCGGGCGCGGTGTAATCGCGTTCGATGGAGGGCCGTCCATCGGATGAGCGGGTGCTCGTGCTGCGGGCGCAGCGAGGAGACGAGCGCGCGTTCGAGACGCTCGCGCAATGCCACTGGGAGACCGCTTTCAGACTCGCCTTCCTGATCACGCGCAACGCCGCCGACGCGGAAGACGTCACGCAGGAGGCATTCGTGAAGGCCTGGCGTGCGCTCGGCCGGTTCCGGAGCACGCGACCGCTGCGACCGTGGCTGCTGCGAATCGTCGCGAACGAGGCGCGCAACCGTCGCCGCTCGACCGGCCGACGCGCGCAGCTCGCGCTGCGGGCGCACGCCGCTCAGGTCTCGGGGGACGCGGCCCCGTCCCCCGAGGAGCTTGCCGTCGCGGCCGACGAGCGGGCGCGGCTGCTCGAAGCGCTGGAAGGGCTGAACGAGCAGGCGCGGCTGGTGCTCGCGTGTCGCTACCTGCTCGACCTCTCGGAGGCCGACACGGCGGCAGCGCTCGGGATTCGCCGCGGCACGGTGAAGTCGCGCACGGCGAGGGCACTCGAGCAGTTGCGGGAGACCGATGGCTGAGCTCGAGCACGACCTTCGCTCACTCGCGACCGAGCTCGACTGGCCGGAAACGCCGACGCCGGCACTGCGGCTCGAGCCGCGCCGCGCCCGCGACCGCCGGTGGTGGCGTCCGGCCCTGATCGCGGTCGCCGTCGTGGCGCTCGCGCTGGCCGTCGCGTTGAGCGTGCCGGGCGCGCGGAGCGCGATCCTGCGCGTGTTCCACCTGGGAGGCGCGACCGTCGAGCGCGTCGACGTGCTCCCACCGGCGCGCGAAGAGCCGCTCGGAGCGTCGCTCGGGCGGAGGGTCTCCGCCGCGGAAGCGGCCCGCGCGCTCGGACAACCGGTGCGCCTACCGCGAGTCCCGGGCACGCCGGTGCTGCATCTCCGGGCGGGCGCGGTGTCGGTCCTCCTCGCCGCGCCGCAACCGGTGCTGCTCAGCGAGCTCCGCTCGGGCGGCTTCCTGCTGAAGAAGCTGGCCGGGATGGAGACGAACGTCGCTCCCCTGGAGGTCGGTCGCGATCCGGGGCTGTGGATCACCGGCAGGCCGCACGTCGTGCTCATGCCGGCGGCGCCCGCGCGGCTGGCCGGGAACGTGCTGCTCTGGGAGGACGGGACGGCCCTCTACCGGCTGGAGGCCCCGCGGCTCGACCGTGCGACCGCGCTCCGGCTCGCCACGGAGATCCAGGGACCCTGAGCGGTCCGGCCGGTGTAGGAGTGGCGAGAGCCGATCGAGAAGGAGGCCGTCATGCGCCGCAACCGTGTCCGTCCCGCGCTCGTCCTCGCCGCCGGGCTGGCGGCGCTCGTCCTCGCCGGTGCCGCCTCCGCGGTCGGCCCGTCGCTGCCCGCGCTCGACCAGGGTGCGTCGCTCGCCGGGCCGAGCGGCGTCGCCTACACGACCCGCCTGGTCGGATCGTCGACGGAGGTGCGGCAGCGTGTGCGCGGCCGCGTTGCACGTTCGCTGGCGATCGCGGGCGGGTTCGGCATCCAGTTGGCGACGCTCGGCGGCTCGCTCACGGGGCTGAGCCCGAACGGCCGCGTGCTCGTGCTCAGCGACAACGTCGGCGCATCGCAGTACCTTCGCGCGCGGTCGCGCTTCGCGGTCGTCGACACGCGCACGATGTCGCTGGTGCAGACGATCGAGCTCCGCGGCGACTTCTCCGTCGACGCGCTTTCACCCGGCGGCGACGTGCTGTACCTCATCCAGCACGTCTCGAAGTCGGACGCGACGAAGTACCAGGTGCGTGCATATGACCTGCCTGCGCACCGTCTCCTGCCGGGCGTGATCGCCGACAAGAGCCAGGCCGGCTGGGTGATGGCCGGCTTCCCAACGGCGCGCGTCGCGACGCAGACCGGCGCGTGGGTGTACACGCTCTACCGGCAGGACGACAACTATCCGTTCGTGCATGCGCTCGACACCGTGCACCACGTCGCGGTGTGCGTGGGCATCCCCGCGAACTGGACGAACGCGGCGTGGATCGCGAGCGCGCGGCTGGAGCTCGGCTCTGGCACGCTGCGCATCGAGACGCGGGCCGGCAAGACGCGCTTCCTCGTCGACACGCGGACGTTCAGGGTGTCGACGCCGTGACGAACGTCGTCGCCCGCGCCCGCCGCCGCGCCGGCAGCGTCTCGGTCTAACGGTCTCGCCGCGACCGGTTGGAGCCATGTCCCTTCACCAAACGAGGGTGACAAGAGTGAAACATTGCGCGTCGATCGCCGCCCTCTCCGTCCCGTGAGGCTACGGTCGGCTGGTGCCCCCACGCGCTCCGGTCAATCCCGACGGCTACTACCACGTCTCGAGCCGCGGGAACTTCGGCCGGCCGCTCTTCCAGACGACCGAGGAGCACGAGCTCTACCTCAGGCTCTACGGTCGGAGCGCGACGAAGTTCGGGTGGGAGACGCTGGCCTGGACGCTGCTCTGGAATCACTACCACTTCCTGATCAAGCTGACGAACGGCGGCCTGAGCGAGGGCATGAAGACGATCAACCAGTCGTTCTCGCGACGAATGAACGCGATGACGGGCCTGACCGGTACCGGGCACCTGTTCAAGCACGGCTTCCACGCAGGCGAGATCACGACGGAGAGTCACCTGTTCTCGACTTGCCTCTACATCGAGCTCAATGCGGTCACCGCACGCCCCGGTGTCACACTCGAGGAGTGGCCCTGGTCCGGGTATCGCGCCGCGATCGGCCTGGAGCATCCGCGGCCGTTTCACCACGTTGCGCGCCTCCTCGAGCTGTTCGGTCCGACCCCGAGGAGCGCGCAGAGGGCTTACCGCCGCTTCGTCCGGGAAGGGCTCGTCTCGCCCGGCCGCGTCCCGTCACCAAAGAAGGGTTACGAAACCGTCACGAAGTAAGTTCCCCTCATGCGCATCGCGCTGATGGTGGAGGGGCAGGAGGGGGTGGAGTGGCCGCAGTGGCGCGCGCTGGGGCACGCGGCTGAGGCTGCGGGGCTCGACGGGCTCTTCCGCTCCGACCACTACCGATCGATCGTGCGCGGCGAGCCGGCGGGAGCGCTCGACGCCTGGGCCGTCCTCGCCGCGCTCGCGGCGACCACCGACCGCATCCGCCTCGGCACGATGGTCTCCCCCGTCACCTTCCGTCCGGCGTCGGTGCTCGCCAAGAACGCCGTCACCGTCGATCACATCTCGGGCGGCCGCGTCGAGCTCGGGATCGGCGCAGGCTGGTACGAGGCGGAGCACGCGACGTACGGCTTCCCGTTCCGGACGACGCGCGAGCGGCTCGACGAGCTCGACCGCCAGCTCGCCGAGGTGACGCGCCAGTTCGAGCACGCCGACGACGTCCGCCCGCAGCCCGTCCAGCGGCCGCGGCCGCCGATCATCGTCGGCGGCCGCGCTCGGTCACGAACGGTGCGCGCCGCGATCGCGTATGCGGACGAGTACAACACCGTCTTCCCGACCGTCGACGAAGCCCGCGAGCGGCGTGACCTCCTCGCCGGCGCGGCCCGCGACGCCGGCCGTGAGCCGCTGCGCTTCTCGATGATGATCGGCTGTGTCGTCGGCCGCGACCGCGCCGACGCCGACGAGCGGCTCGCAGCGTGGCGCGCCCTGACCGGCCAGGACGGCTCGCCGGGCATCTCCGGCACGATCGACGAGGTCGCCGAGCAGCTCCGCGCCTACGAGGCGGCCGGTGTCGAGCGCGCGATGCTGCAGCACCTCGACCACGAGGACGTGGAGATGGTCGACGTCCTGGGCGAGCTCGTGGCCGAACTCGAGGGTTGACGTGGAACCGGCGTGCCCGCGGGGATGCGTCGGACCAAGCGGCACCGACCGGGCGGGCGCAGGACATAGCGGTACGCCCGCGGACGAGCCCGACCGGGCACCGATGCGCCGCGTCTGACGCACCATCCGCGCGTGCGGGAAGTCCACGTCGACCCTCTAGGCTAGGACGCGTGCGCGTCCTCCTCGTCCGGCACGCCGACGCCGCCCCCGGCACGCCCGACGACACACGGCCGCTCACGCCCGACGGCCGGTCCGCCGCGCGGGCGCTCGGCGACCGCCTTCGCGCCGAGCACGTCGATGCGGTCGTCTCGAGCCCCCTGCTGCGCGCGCGCGAGACCGCCGACGCCGTCGCCCGCGCGTCCGGCGTCGAGGCCACCGTCCACGAGGGGCTCGCACCGGGCGCGACCGCCAGCAGCCTGCGCGACGCCGTCGCGGGCCACGGCGAGACGGTCGTCGCCGTCGGGCACCAACCCGACTGCGGCGACATCGTCGAGGAGCTGACCGGCGAACGCCGCCCGTTCGCCACGTGCAGCTGTGCGGAGCTCGTCCTGTGACTGCGATCGTCGTGCGCGACCTTCAGAAGTCGTACGGCTCGACCGAGGCCGTGCGTGGCATCGACTTCACGATCGAGGCCGGTGAGGTGTTCGGCCTGCTCGGCCCGAACGGCGCCGGCAAGACGACGACCGTCGAGATCCTCGAGGGCTACCGCAAGCGCGACGCGGGGACGGTCGAGGTGCTCGGCATCGACCCGGAGTCGGCAGGCCCACGCTGGCGCGAGCAGGTCGGCGTGGTGCTGCAGTCCTCGTCGCTCTACCCGTCGCTCACGGTCGCCGAGAGCCTGCGCCTCTTCGCCGGCTACTACAGCACCGCGCGCGATCCGGACGAGGTCGCCGAGCTCGTCGGCCTCGCCGACAAGCGCGACGCGCGCGTCCGGACGCTGTCGGGCGGCCAGAAGCGGAGGCTCGACCTCGGGCTTGCTCTCGTCGGCGACCCGACCGTGCTCTTCCTCGACGAGCCGACCACCGGCTTCGATCCCGGCGCGCGACGGGCCGCCTGGGAGACCATCCGTGATCTGCGCACGCTCGGCAAGACGATCTTCCTCACGACGCACTACCTCGACGAGGCTGAGCAACTGGCCGACCGCGTCGCCGTGCTCCGGCAAGGCCAGATCGTGCGAGAGGGAACGCCTGCCGAGCTGCGCGGCGGCGCCGCGGACACCGAGATCCGCTACCGCGTCGACGGCGAGGAGGTCGTCGAGCGCACGCGGGAGCCGACGCGGCGCCTGCACGAGCTCGCCGGCGAGGCGCTCGCACGCGGCGAGGAACTCGAGGCGCTCGAGGTGCGACGGCCGACGCTCGAGGACGTCTACCTCGAGCTCACCGGCGACGTGCTGGCCGAGAGCCAAGACCCGCCGGGCTAGAGCACCGGGGCGGAACCGACTACGCGCCCTCGTCGGCGAGCACCGGCTCGAGCTTGCCGCGACCCGCCGGCTCGATCTGATCGGCGCGGCTGACGGTCAGAAACACGACGCCGGCGACGATCAGCGCCGCAAGGACGAAGGCCATCACGCCGTCGCCGATGCCGACGCCTCCTGCGTGGCGGTCGGCGAACGACGCGCCGAGCGGACGCGTCATCACGTACGCGGCCCAGAACGCGAAGACCGCGTTGATGCGGAGCCGGCAATACGCGAGACCCGGGGAGGACGAAGAGCACGGCGAACACGATCCCGGCGGAGAAGAAGCCGAGGTTGAAGGTGTAGGCGGCGAGGTCGCCGAGCGCAGTGCCCATCGCGAACGTGGCGAGCACCGCAGCCCAGTAGAAGAGCTCACGCCGCACCGTCGTGATGCTGTGGATGGAGAGTGTCGACTCCGCCCGTGACCACATCCAGAAGACGGCCACGAGCACCACCGCGAACAGAATCGTCGAGCCGATGTACGGGACGCGGAACTCGACGTGCAGGACATCGGCTGCCATCGTCCCGAAGACGGCAACCATCGCAACCGCCAAAGCAGTACGCCCGGGGAGCGTACCGCTCGACGCGAAGCTGCAGCACCATCGCGATCAGAGAGACCACGAGCCGCCGACCACCGCGAGGTACGGGTTGACGTCGTGAACCAGGTAATCGGACGTCGACTCGCCGAACGCGGTCGTCAGCAGCTCGATGGCCCAGAAGATCGCCGCGATGCGAACCGGGTCCTGTGCTCGAGCCGGCAAGGCCCTGCCTGCGGCGTAGCGGTCTCGACGACGGTCAGAACCCCGTGCTTCGCTGCCTGGGCGATAGCCTTGCGCTGCTCCGCAGGGCTGATGACCGAATCGCCTTCGCGGCCTCTTCCCCAAAAGCCCGATGCACACAGTCGCCTTCACCGTGATTGCCCCCTACGTCACACGTGGGAATCGCAACTCGAAGACGAACGCGTGAAGCTCCTCCTGCACGAGCTTCGCGCGGAGCAGCTGCTCTTCTGGCGGAACCGCGAGGCGGCCTTCTTCACGTTCCTGCTGCCCGTCATCTTCTTCCTCGTCTTCGGGTCGATCTACGGCAACTCGATGATCACCAAGGAGCACCTGCGCGCCGCGCCGTTCCTGCAGGCGGGGATGATCGGCTACGGCGTCGCGTCGACCGCGTTCGCCGGGCTCGCGATCTCGATGGTCGTGCGGCGCGAGAGCGGCGTGCTGAAGCGCGTCCGCGGGACGCCGCTGCCGGCGGCGACCTACCTGTTCTCCGTGCTGCTCTCGAGCTTCGTCGTCTTCCTGATCGAGACGGCGCTGATGCTGGTGATCGGACGCGTCTTCTTCTCCGTTCCGTTTCCCGACCGCTGGGGCTCGCTGTTCGTCGCGCTGCTGATCGGCTCGCTGTCGTTCGCCGCACTCGGGCTCGGGATCACCGGCTTCGTCCGCTCCGCGGAAGGGTCGTCGGCGGTGATCAACTTCGTCTACCTGCCGATGGCGATCATCTCCGGCACGTTCTTCACGCCGCGCGAGTACCCGTCGTTCCTGCGCGCGATCGCGGACGTGCTGCCGCTGACGTACTACACGAAGATCCTGCGCAACGTGATGGTGCGCGACCACTATCTGTGGTCGGAGCTGGGCTCACTCGCCGTCGTCGTCGCGTGGGGCGCGGTCGGCGCCGCCGCGGCGATCCTGCGTTTCCGCTGGCAGCCGCGCGAGGGCGGCTGAGCGTCAGTCGTTCCCGGCTGCGAGCTCGCGCGAGCGTTCCATCGCCGCGTTGATCGCGTTGAGGAACGCGGCCCGCACGCCGGCCTGCTCGAGCTCGCGGATCGCGCGCGTCGTCGTCCCTCCCGGCGAGGTCACCGCCTCACGGAGCTCGACGGGGTGCATCTTCTCGTCGCGCAGCAGCTTGGCCGTGCCGAGCATCGTCTGGACGACGAGTCGCGTCGACACCTCGCGCGACAACCCGAGCAGGATCCCCGCCTCGATCATCGCCTCCGCGAGCAACGCGTAGTACGCGGGGCCGGACCCCGACACGGCGGTGACGGCGTCCATCGCATCCTCCGGGAGGACGACCACGTCGCCGACCGCACGGAGCACCTCCGACGCCTGTTCGAGATGCGCGACGTCCGCGGAGCGCCCGCCGCAGATGCCCGCAATGCCCTCGTGCACGGTCGCCGGCGCGTTCGGCATCGCGCGCACGACCGGAATCGAGCCGTGCAGCCGCGCCTCGATCGCCCCGGTCGGGATCGCCGCCGCGAGCGAGAGCACCGTCTGCGAGCCGTCGAGCGCCGGCGCGATCTCGTCGAGGAGCGCGTTCAGGTCCTGGGGCTTGACGGCGACGACGACGACCGCGGCACCGCGAACTGCGTCGGTGTTCGACATCCCGACCGCGAGCCCGTAGCGCTCGCTCAGCTCGGCCGCGCGCTCCTCGCGCCGCGCTGTCGCCGCGATGTCCGACCAGCCGGAGCTGCGCAGCCCGGCCAGCAGGGCCTCGCCGATCTTGCCGACGCCGAGGATCGCGATCCGCATCGCGGGAGCCTATGCGAGCGCGCGCTCGACGGCATCGAGCGTTCGCTCGGCCTGGCGACGCGCGACCGCGTCGAGCCCGCCGCCGACGAGCCGGTCGAGCGCTCCCGACAGGTGGATCTCGGCCCGCCAGGTCATCGCCGTCCCGCCGTCCGCGGCGGCGAGCTCGAACGTCGAGGCGACCTCAGCCCCGGCGCCGTGCGCGCGCAGCGACGCGCGCTCCGCGGACCGCCGCTCGAGCACCTCGAAACGAACGGTGAGCTTCGGAGCAAGGGGAACCGGCAGCTTGATGCGTGCCTCCCAGTGGCTCTCGTCGACGACGCGATGGTCGCGGACGGCGGGAATCGCCGACACCACCACGTCGGGGTCGATCAGCAGGTCGAACACCCGCTCGGGCGGCGCGGCGAAGCTTCGCTCTCCGGTAACGACGGCCATCGGCGCGGCAGGATAGCGAGGCGCCCGCGGCTACGGAAAGGTGAGCGGCTTGTTCACGCTGGTCACCGCGTACGACATGCTCATGTGCATGGTCTGGTTCTCGACGTGCGCGGTCATGTCGAGCAGCGCGGTCTCGACCAGATGCGAGTCACGCGGGATGAACAGCCGGACCTTGATGTCGCCGAGCGACGCGCCGACCGTGGACAGCAGCCCCGCCGGCACGCCCGGGAGGCTCTTCAGCAGGGCGTCGCCGTCGAGCGTCCCGACCACCTCGTCCTCGGTGCGGCCGGCGACGTCGGCCGTGGAGACCGAGACGTCCTTGACGTACGGCGTGATCGCGTTCACGTCGAAGCCCGCTGCGCCCGCCGCCGACGACTGCATGCCCGTCGGCACCGGCACGGTGCGGGTGACGCCGTTCATGCGGAGCTGGAGGCTTCCGCCGCGCCTCACCATCACGACGTCGACCGGCGCAGCCCCCGGCATGGCCGTCGTCATCGTGGCATAGAAGTCGCCCGCGTCGGCTCCCTCGAGGATCATCCCGCCCTGCGCGCCGACGTTTGCGCTCTGACCGGGCGCGTCGACGTTCACCTTCATCGTGAAGCTCTCCGAGTGCACCGACTGAGCGGCCGTGCGGGACTGCGCCAGCAGGTCCTCCGCCTTCTGCGCATCGGCGCCCGTACACGCCGATGCCACGACCGGGAGGACGGCCAGCGCAAGGAGGACGACGATGCGACGCATGGCTCGATGATCGGCGTCGCGCGCCGGGCCCGCCACCCGCGTTCGGGGGATCGGCGGCGGCAGTTACCGGGTGAGCGTGATCTTCGAGAGCCCGAGCGGATGGTCGACGTCGATGCCGCGCAGCCGCGCCAGCCGGAGGGCGACGATCTGCCCGGGCACGACCGCGAGGAGCGGGCTCAACCACTCGGGCACGCCCGCCTCCAGCGAGAAGCGCGCCTCGCCGTGCCGCAGCACACGCTCGTCGTCGGCGATCACGATCGCCCGCGCGCCCCGCGCGGACACGCTGCGGAGCGCCTCCTCGACGCTCCAGAGTGCCGGGCCCGTCGGCGCCACCGCGATCACCGGCCAGCCGGGCGCGATCGCCGCGACCGGCCCGTGCATCAGGTCGGCGGCCGAGTACGCCTCGAACAGCAGCCCCGAGAGCTCCCTGATCTTGAGCGCGATCTCGAACGCCGTCCCGTAGTTCACGCCGCGTGCGAGCACCGTCCCGCCCTCGATACGCGCGAACGCGTCGATCTGCGCTGCCTCGCCGAGCGAACGGGCGAGCTGGCGGGCGAGCTGGCCGGGCACGCGCTCGAGCTCGGCGAGCGCTTCGCGGTCGCCGGTGGAGGTCGCGAAGAGCAGCGCGATCGCACCGAGCGAGCTCACGTAGGTCTTCGTCGCCGCGACCGACTGCTCCACCCCGGCTTCGAGTGCGAGCACCTCGTCGGCGGCGGTGCCGAGCGGCGAGGACGGTACGTTGGTCAGCGCGACCGTCGGCCGCCCCTGCGCCCGCGCCTCTGCGATGACGGCGTTGACGTCGGGGGACTCTCCCGACTGCGAGATGCCGACAACGAGCGCGCCGTCGAGCCGGGGCGGCTGCCCGTAGAGCGTGTACAGCGAGGGCGTGGCGAACGCGACCGGCACGCGGTGCGCGCGCCCGAGCAGGTACTGCGCGTAGCGCGCGACGTTCGACGAGCTGCCGCGGGACGCGACCAGGATGTAGTTCACGTCGGGCCGGCGCAGCAGCTCCGCGATCCGCGCCGCAGCGTCGCGCTGGCGCTCGAACAGCCGCGCGAGCGCCTCCGGCTGCTCCGCGAGCTCGCGCTCGAGGTACGTGGTCATACGGTCACCGGCTGCAGCGCGTCCGCCGCCGCCGACAGCGAGGCGCGCCCGGCCCCGTACGTCGCCACGTAGCCGCGCGCACGTTCCGGCCGCCACACCGGCAGGCCGACCTCGATCACCAGGACGCCTTCGCGGTCGGCGGCGTCACGCATCCAGGCGTGGCGGTGCGCGTCCCGGACGACGTACGCGTCGGCCGCCGGAACCGGCTCTCCCTCGCGCACGACCCGAGCGCCCGCGAAGCGGTGCTCGTGCTCGCCGGCCGCGATGTTCGCACGCGGGCGCAGCTCCACGATCGACGCGCCGGCTGCGAGCGTCGAGTCGCCGCTGACCCGAACGGCGCGCCGCGCGCCGCTCGCGCCGATCCCCGGCTCGACCGTCACGGCCTCCGCGACCGCCCACTCCGCGAGCGCCGCGACCCGCGCGGCGGCCTCGACAAGCCGCTCCTCTGCCAGCTCGCCCGCGCGCACCGCCGCGACGAGCGCGTGCTCGATGCGCGCGACGTCCCCACCGTCGAGGTCGTGGCCGACGCAGAGCAGGTCGACGCCGGCGCGGAGCGCGCGGACGGCGGCGGCCTCGACGCCGACGGTGGCGCTGACCGCGCGCATCTCCAGTGCGTCCGCGACGACCAGGCCGTCGAACCCGAGCTCCTCGCGCAGGAGCCCCGTCACGATGCGGGGATTGAGCGTCGCCGGCTCGTCGCCGAGGGAGGGAACGACCACGTGGGCGGTCATGATCGTCCGCACGCCGGCGCCGATCGCCGCGCGGAACGGCTCCAAACCGGCTGCCGGGTCGCCCGTCACGACGGGCAGCTCGAGGTGCGAGTCGGCCTCGGTGGCGCCGTGGCCGGGAAAGTGCTTGGCGCAGGCCGCGACGCGCGCGCGCTGCAGGCCGCGGACGAATGCCGCGACGTGCGGCGCGACCGCGGTCGCCTCGTCGCCGAAGGCGCGAACGCCGATCACCGGGTTGCCCGGCACGTTGAGGTCGGCGACGGGCGCGAAGTCCCAGTTGACGCCGACGGCGGTGAGGTCGGCCGCGATCGCGGCTGCGACCTCCTCGGTGAGCGCCACGTCGTCGACGGCACCGAGGCCGGCCGCGGAAGGATACGAGCTCCCCTCGCGCCACTCGAGCCGCGTGACGTCGCCGCCCTCCTCGTCGATCGCGAGCAGAACGTTCCCGCGCTCGGCGCGAAGCCCCCGCACGAGGTTCGCGAGCTCGTCGCGCGTCGGCGCGTTGTAGGCGAAGAACAGGATGCTCGCGCCGCCGCGAGCGAGGAAGCGCCGCGCCCAGTCGGGCACCTCGACGCCGGGAAAGCTCGGGAGCAGGCAGCCGGCCGCGAGCCGTTCGAGCTGGTCGCTCACCCGCGTACCGCTCCCGCCGTCAGGCCGAACTGGATCCGGCGCTGGACGGCGATGAAGAAGAGGACGACGGGGATCGCGGTGAGGGTCGACGCCGCCATCAGCGCGCCCCAGTCGGTGTTGCGGCTCGTGCCGAGGAAGTAGGACAGCCAGACCGTGATGGTCTGCTTCGACTGGTCGTTGAGCAGAACGCGGGCGAAGATGTACTCGTTCCAGGTCGTGATGAACGCGAACACGGACGTCGCGACAAGCCCGGGCCCCATCAGCGGCAGCAGGATCTTCATGAACACGCCGAGCCGCGTCGACCCGTCCACCATCGCCGCCTCCTCGAGGTCCTTCGGGATCCCGATCAGGAAGCCGCGCAGCGTCCACACGCAGAACGGCAGCACGAACGTCATGTACGTGACGATCAGGCCCGAGAGCGCGTTCACCTGGTGATAGCGGGCGAGCACGACGTAGAGCGGGATGATCAACCCCGCCTGCGGGAGCATCTGGATGCCGATGATGAGCACGACGAACACCTCGCGCAGCGTGAAGCGGTAACGGGCGAGCGCGATCGCGGCGAGAAACGCGACCACGATCGAGATCGCGACGGTGATGCCGACCACGATCATGCTGTTGAGTACGTCGCGCCAGAAGTACGGCCGGTGGATCGCGTCGGTGAAGTGCTGCAGCGTCGGGTGCAACGGGAACCAGACGGGCTTCAGCGCGACGATCTGGTCGTTCGACTTGAACGCCGTCGAGATCATCCAGAAGACCGGGAACACCATCACGACGAAGACGGCGAGCCCGACGGCGTTCCAGCCGGCCTGACGGAGGCGGCGGCGGCTACGCCGGCTCACTGCGCCACGCCGATCCGCACCATCCGGCGCACGTAGACGACGCTGAGCGCGGCGACGATCAGCAGCATCAGGATCGAGATCGCGGCGCCGCGCCCGAAGTCCGCCTTGAAGTACCCCTCCTCGAACAGGTACACGCTCATCAGGTAGTTGCCGGTGTGGATCTTCGACTGCCCGATCAGCAGGTACGGCTGCGTGAAGACGCCGAAGTCCCAGATGATCGAGAGGCTCGTCAGGATCAGCAGGATCGGCCGGAGGATCGGAACGGTGATGTCACGGAAGACGCCCCACGGGCGGGCGCCGTCCACCTCGGCCGCCTCGACGAGGTCGCGCGGCACCTGCGCGAGGCCGGCGAACAGCGTGATCGCGACGAACGGCAGCGCGCCCCACACGATCAGCACCGTGACGAGCGAGAGCTGCGAGAACGTCGACGCGTACCAGTCGTGCTGCTCGAAGTTGCCGACGTGCAGTTGCGTGAGCAGGTAGTTGACGACGCCGTTCTGGAAGTTCGTCATCCAGTAGAAGACCTGCACGGCGACGACGACCGGCATCGACCAGACGAGCACGAGCCCCGAGCTCAGGACGAGCCGCACCGGCGTGCTCACGCGCACGAGCAGGAGCGCGATCAGCAGGCCGAGCACCATCGTCGCCGTCACGTTGACGGCCGTGAAGACGACCGTGCGCAGCAGCGTGTGCCAGAAGACCGAGTCGTGCAGGATCGAGCGGTAGTTGGCGAAGCCGACCGACGAGCCGTGGTGCTGGATCAGCTCGAACAGCCCGTAGCGCTGCGTTGAGAGCTTTGCGAGCCAGTAGAGCGGGTACCCGAGGATGAGGGCGATGACGACGACGACCGGGACGATCAGCCCGTACGGGACCGCCGACCGCGCCGACCGCGCCCAAAAACGCCGCCGCCGCCGAGACCGGTGGAACGTGGTCTCGGCGGCGGGGGCGGGAGTGCTCGTGCCGTGCACCGGTCTACGGCTGGTTCAGCACCGATGCGATGTTGTCGCTGGCCGACTGAGCCGCCTGCTTGACGCTCAGCTTGCCGGTGAGGATCTGCGCGAGCATGTTGCGCAGGATGTTGCCGTTCTCGACGTCGACCCAGTGCTTCGCCGTCGGGACGAACCAGCTGCGTGCGGCGGCGCGCTCGTTGACGCTGTTGCTGAGCAGGCTGGTCGCGTTCGGGATGTTGCCCTTGGCCTGCAGCGCCTTCTCCGACTGGGTGTCGGTGAAGTCCTTGATCCAGTCGGCCGCGAGCGCCTTGTTGGAGCTCGTCACCGGAACGGCGAGATCGGAGCCGCCGAGGAAGCCGGGCATCGTCTGGCCCTTGACGTGCCCGGGCATCACGAACTGCCCGGTCGACGCCGTGTACTTCTTGCCGACGGAGCCGATGAACCAGCTCGGCCCGACCATCGAGGCGGCCTGGCCCTGTGCGTAAACGTCGTACGGGTTCGGGTGGGTCTCGTCGGTGGTCTTCGACGCCCGCGACGCCGCGAGGAAGAAGTTCTTCCAGGCGGTCAGGCCGGCGATCGACTTCGGCGAGTCGAGCATGCCCGTCCACTTGTGGCTCACCTGCGTCGCGATCGAGCCGCCGTAGTCGAAGACGAAGCCCATCGCGACGTACCAGTCGGTGCCGGCGAGATAGACGGGCGAGAAGCCCTTCTGCTTGTTCTTCGCGAGCAGCTTCTTCGCGTCGGCGACGTACTGCGCAGTCGTCGCCGGCAGCTTCGTGATGCCCGCCTGCTTGAACAGATCCTTGCGGTACGTCACGACGCGCGAGCCCGCGTAGTAGGGGACGCCGTAGGTCTTGCCGCCGTACTTGCCGGAAGCGGCAAGGCCGGGCAGCCAGTTCGACGAGTTGTCGAACTGCGTCTTGTCGAGCGGGGCGAACGCACCCGCGGCCATGTACTTGGTCATCTCGGTGTTGCCCATCTCGATCACGTCCGGACCGCCGCCGCCCGCAAGGGTGGCGTCGAACTTCTGCAGGTGATCGCCCCAGCTCTGGTACTGGACGTTCACCGACGTACCGGGGTTGGCCGCCTGGAACTGCTGGTTGGCGGCCGCGACGACGTCGGCCCACCCGCTCTGTGCGTCCGTCTGCAGCCAGACGGTGATGCTGTTCGCCGCTGTCCTCTTCGTCGCCGCCGACGTCGCCGCGGTGCTCGCGACGGCGAGGACGACGACCAGACCGAGAGCGACGATGACGCGTCTCTTCATCTGGATCCCTCCAGAGTCAGGCGGCCCTGTCGCTCATCTCGCATCGTGCTCCTGGGGCTGCGAGAGGTCCCGGCGCCGCGGGGTTGGTATAGACCACTTGCCACTTCGCCGGATCGTGTCACAACGATGACCGAATTGTCAATACCAATCATGGATTGGTCTGGTCGGCGATGTCAGGGGTGCGAGACCTGTGCGAGCTCGTGCGGCTGCGCCAGGCGGCCGCCGATGCCGAGCTCGGTGACGAGCCGGTAGCGGTCGCCGCGATAGGTGGACGTCGTGAACTCGACGACGTCGCCGGCAACCGACCGCGTCACCCGCTCGAAGAGGAGCGCGGGCGAGTGCAGCGGCACGCCGAGCGCCGCCGACTCCTCGTCGTTGGTCACGGTCGGCTCGACGGTCTGCGTCCCACCGACGATCTCGATCTCGTAGCGCGACGCGAGCAGGTCGTAGAACGACCCCTCCTCGAGGTCGCCGGCGGTGAGGCCCGGGACGAGCGACGCGCGAACGTGCAGGAGCTCGATCGCCATCGGCTCGCCGTCGGCGAGGCGGAGGCGCTTCACCGAGAGCACGGGCTCCGACGGCGAGACGTGCAGCATGCGGCCGAGGCGGGCGCCGGCGGGGATCGAACGCAGGTCGAGCGTACGGCTCGCGGGCTGAAGGCCGCGCCGGCGCATGTCGTCGGAGAAGGAGCTGACGTCGATCCCCTTCGCCACCTTCGGCTCGGCCACGAAGGTGCCGGCGCCGCGGCGACGGACGAGGTACCCCTCTCGCACGAGCTCGTCGAGCGCCGCGCGCACGGTCAGCCGCGAGACGCCGAGATCGACGCCGAGCTGCCGCTCGGACGGGATGGCGTCGCCGACGCCGAGCGGCTCGATCAGCTCGAGGACGCGCTCCCTCGTCTCGCGCTGCTTCGTCACCGGACGGCCTGCAGGGGAGCCTCGGCGGCGAGCCGCTCGCCGCTCTCGGCGTCGAAGAAGTAGAAGCGCGAGGGATCGACCGCCAGCGTGAGGCCGCCGCCGGGGCGAGCGGCCGAGCGCGGGTCGACGCGCGCCGCGAACAGTGCGCGATCGACGGCCAGCAGCGCGCTGTCGGCCGCTGCTTCCAGGGTTTCCGCCGTGATCGGCGGTGCGTCGACGTGGAAGAAGACGTGCGCGTCCGACCCCAGGTCCTCCACCACCTCGACGTCCACCTCGATCGTCGCAGCGCCTTCGGCGAAGGCCGCGTCCTCGAAGCTCTCGGGCCGGATCCCCAGCACCACGCGGCTGCCGGAGACGGCCGGACGGACGCCCGGCGGGAGTGCGACCCGGAACTGGCCGAAGGTCACCTCGCCCCCGTCCACGGTCGCGTCGACGAGATTCATCGCCGGCGAGCCGATGAACGCCGCGACGAACAGGCTGCGCGGGCGCGCGTACAGCTCGTGCGGGCTCGCGACCTGCAGGACCTGCCCGTCGCGCATCACCGCAACGCGCTGGCCGAGCGTCATCGCCTCGGTCTGGTCGTGCGTCACGTAGACGGTCGTCACCGTTAGACGCTGGTGGAGCTGCGCGAGCGACGCGCGCATGCCGACCCGGAGTTTGGCGTCGAGGTTCGAGAGCGGCTCGTCGAGCAGGAATGCCTGCGGCTCCCGCGCGATCGCGCGACCCATCGCGACGCGCTGGCGCTGGCCGCCAGAGAGCTGCGCAGGACGCCGCTCGAGCAGGTCGCCCAGTCCGAGCAGCGCCGCCACCTCGTCGACTCGCCGCGCGACCTCCGGCTTCGGCGTGCGGCGCGCCTTGAGCCCGTAGCCGAGGTTCTGCCGCACAGTCATGTGCGGGTAGAGCGCATACGTCTGGAACACCATCGCGACGTCGCGGCTGCGGGGTGCGAGGTCGGTGACGTCTCGATCGCCGATCCAGATCGCGCCGTCGGTCACCTCCTCGAGCCCGGCGATCATCCGCAGGAGCGTCGACTTGCCGCAGCCGGACGGGCCGACGAGCACGAGGAACTCGCCGTCGGCGATCTCGAGCGTGACGTCGTCGACCGCGCGGACGCTGCCGAACGCCTTCGTCACCTGCTCGAGCCTGATCCCCGCCACGCCTGCGATGGTATAGACCAAAACGGATGCAGACAACCCCCGAACGCGACCAATTTCGCCAACTGGTATTGACCAACCCACCGGACCGCTCGTACACTGCGGCGATGCGCAGGCGGAGAGAACCGTGAGGCTCGGCGTCGAGGCCTGCCTGGCAGACGGCGTGCTCGTGCCGGGCGACGTCGAGATCGAGGAGGGACGGCTGGCCGCCACGGGCCTTCCGTCGCCGAACGGCAAGGGGATCGCCGTGCCGGGGTTCGTCGACCTGCAGGTGAACGGCTTCGGCGGCGTCGACTTCCTCGACGCCGACGCCGAGGGGTACCGGCGCGCGGGCGCCGCGCTGCTCGAGACCGGCGTCACGGCCTACCTGCCGACCTTCATCACGAGCCCGGAGGAGCAGGTGATCGCGGCGATGCGCGCGGTGCCGCGCGAGCGCGTGCGGCCGCGCATCCTCGGCATGCACCTCGAGGGCCCGTTCCTGTCGCCGAGCAGGCTCGGGACGCACGCCGCCGAGGCGAGACGCGATCCGGACGTCGCGCTGCTCGACCGCCTGCTCGACGCCGGCCCGGTGCGGCTGATGACGCTCGCGCCCGAGCTTCCCGGCGCGGGCAAGGTGATCGACCGGCTACTCGCACGCGGGGTCGCCGTCTCGCTCGGCCACAGCGACGCGACGGCAGAGCAGGCGAACGCGGCGTTCGACCGGGGCGTGCACAGCGTCACCCATCTCTTCAATGCGATGCGGCCGTTCCGGCACCGCGATCCCGGCATCATCGGCGCCGCGCTCGCGCGCGACGACGTCGTCGTTGCGATCATCCTCGACGGCATCCACCTCGCGCCCGAGACGGCGGCCGTCGTCTGGCGCGCGGCGCGCGGGCGGCTGGCGCTCGTCACCGACGCGATCACGGCCGCCGGCCGCTCCGACGGCTCGTACTCGAGCTTCGGCACGCTCGACGTCCAGGTGCTCGACGGCGCCGTGCGCGGGCCCGACGGCGTGCTCGCCGGCAGCGTGCTGACGATGATCGAGGCGGTGCGCGCGCTGCATGCGCTCGGCGCCTCGTTCGAGGAGTCCGTCCGCGCCGCGACTGCGACGCCGGCGTCGGTGATCGGCGCATCGGCCGGACGGCTCGACGTCGGCTCGGCCGCCGACCTCGTCGTGCTCGACGACCGTCTCGAGATCCTCCGCGTCGTCGTCGCCGGCGAGACGCGCGTCGCCGCCTAGTCGGTCGCCACTGCCGGCATCGGCGCCACCGGCCGCTCGCGCACGTGCGGATGGAAGAGCCGCTGCGCGATCGCGGTCGGCACGATCGCCGAGATCACGAAGACGCCGATCAGCAGGGGGAACTGCGTGCGGTCGATGATGCCCGCGCTCAAGCCGTACAGCGACGTGATCGTGCCGAAGGTCAGGCCCGTCGACATCAAGAGCGTCGTGAACATCGCGTACGGTGCCGTGTAGCGGCGTGCAAGCGGATAGACGCCGCCGAGCTTCGGGACCATCTTTCCGACGAAGAGCAGCGCGAGGATGCCGAGGTTCGCCCAGGTTCGCGCGCATCCCCAACCACATCGGGACGAACAGGCATGCGAAGACGAGCTTGATCTCGGGCTCGATCACGCGGTCGCCGTAGCGGCGGAAGAACCACGGCGCCATCCGGGGCAACCCGACGATCAGGCCGATCGACGCGATGACGAACGGCGCGACCCAGACAGTCGGCGTCGCGAACAGCAAGGCCGGGTCGGTGACGGTCGCGATGTCGGTGACGAACGTCGCCGACATCAGCCGCTTGCCGACGAGCTCGCGGTTGAGCCCGGTCTCCACCAGCACCGCACGGACGACGGCGAGGCTCGTGGTCGAGAGCGCGAGCCCGGCGATCTCCGCCTGGCGGCGTTCCCAGCCGAGGCAGTAGTACGCGAGCAGGCCGACGACGACGAACGGCGCGAAGAACGATCAGGGCGACCGACAGCCCGATCTCGACGCTGGCCATCGAGGCGACGAGGATCGTCAACGCGAGAAGTGCTGCTACCGCGAGATCGCTCACCGATCTCTACCTCGTGGAAGCCGGACTTCGAGTTGGTAGAGGCCATCGGCGGCGTCGGCCGCGGTTCGGCGGGAGCCTCACCCCGCTGTAGCGAGGAGCAGTCTAGCTGCGCGAGCCGCGCGCGCTCGCGGTGCCGTTCGTGCGGTCGAGCGCGTCGAGCGTCCGCATCTCGTCGTCTCCGAGCTCGAAGTCGAAGACCTGGGCGTTCGAGCGGATCCGCTCCTCGCGGACCGACTTCGGGATCACGATCGTCCCGTGCTGGATCGCCCAGCGGAGCATGACCTGCGCCGGCGTGCGCCCGATACGCTCGGCGACGCCGACGATCGTCGGGTCGCGGAGGCCGCGTCCGCGCTCGAGCGGGCTGTACGCCTCGAAGGCGATTCCCTGCTCGTCACAGTACTCGAGCAGCCGCCGCCGGTACCGGAACGGGCTGAGCTGCACCTGGTTGACGGCGGGCGTCCGGGCGCCGCCGCCGGCCAGCGACTCGAGCTGGTCGCGGCTGAAGTTGCTGACGCCGATCGCGCGCGCGAGCCCGCGGTCGGCGAGCGCCTCGAACTGTCGCCAGTAGCGTCCGTTCATGAGCGGGAGCGGCCAGTGGATCAGGTAGAGGTCGACGTAGTCGAGACCGAGCCGTTCGAGGCTCTTTTCGAGCTCGCGCCGCGCGCTCCCGCGTCCCGGTATCAGCTTGGTCGTGACGAAGACGTCGTCACGCGACAGGCCGCTCCTCCTGACCGCGGCGCCGACGCTGCGCTCGTTGCGGTACCACGCAGCCGTGTCGACGTGCCGGTAGCCGGCGTCGAACGCCCACTCGACCGCCTGCTCGGTCTCGCGCCCGGCGGCCGCCTGCCAGACCCCGAGTCCGAGGACCGGCATCTCGACTCCACCGCGAAGCGTGCGTGTCGGCTGACCGGCCGGGATCACGTCCCCAGCGTAGGCGACACGCGCCGGCGCGGGGGGTCAGCTCGTCGCGGTCGTCGACGTGGAGAACGTCGAGGCGTCGCGGGCGACGATCGGCAGCGACGTCTTCTGCGCGTCGCGAACAACGACGAACACCTGCTTCACCGGGTCCGCCGAGGACGGGCAGGACGTGATGCTTGCGCTCGGGCACTGCGTGACGTAGGTGTCGATCTCGTAGCTGTGATGATCAGGTCCCGTCACCGTCTGGACCGGTGCGCAGAGCGTCGCGTCGGCGGCCGCGCAGGCCACGTTGCCGCTCGTCGTGTCGAGCACCTGGCCGCTCGAGGCTCCGGGGGGAATCGTCGAGTCACCGGCGTTGGCGGTCATGTAGACGGACGATCCGGGCACCGCCGCCAACGCGGTCGCCGACAACCGGATGTACGGATACGCGACACCGCGGTAGAGCTCGAGCTGGC
>DASUZZ010000045.1:0-71221 GCA_036376615.1 Gaiellaceae bacterium | reverse complement strand
GCGGAGGCCTTGAACAAGAACGCGGCCGCGATGCTCTCCGGCGCTCATCCGATCCAGGGGCTGCCGGGCCAGCGGCGCATGCTGCTCGGCGTGGTCTCGGTCGCCCGCGTTCTGCGGCTGCTCGCACGCCTGTTCGACGAGTCCGAGTTCCTCTCGCCGTACGGGCTGCGTGCGATCTCACGCTGGCACCTCGACCATCCGTTCGAGCTCGACGTCGACGGGACGTCGGCGCGGGTGGACTACGAGCCGGCCGAGTCGACGACCGGGATGTTCGGCGGCAACTCGAACTGGCGCGGCCCGGTCTGGATGCCGGTCAACTTCCTGCTCGTCGAGGCGCTCGGGCGCTATGCGCGGTTCTTCGGCGACGCGCTCCGGCTCGAGTATCCGACCGGGTCGGGGAGCGAGCTGACGCTCGAGGAGATCGCCGCCGACCTGCGCGAGCGGCTGATCGGGCTGTTCGTCGTCGGCCCCGACGGCCGCCGTCCGTGCTTCGGCTGGGTCGACCGCCTGCAGTCGGACCCTGCGTGGAAGGACAACCTGCTCTTCAACGAGTACTTCCACGGCGACAACGGCGCCGGCCTCGGCGCCAGCCATCAGACCGGCTGGACGGGCCTCGTCGCGGAACTGATCCTGCGGGCGCGCGGCGTGCCGGTGCCGACGCTCGGCGCGCTGATGAACGGCGACACCGTGCACCGGTGATCCGCTTCGGGCCGCAGCTCTGCGGGAACCTCGCCGAGGCGGCGGCGCGCGAGTGGCTCGTCGCGGACGGCGTCGGCGGGTACGCGATGGGCACGGTCGGCGGACTGCGCACGCGCCGGTACCACGGTCTGCTCGCGGTCGCGGTCGACGGGCCGGCGAACCGCATGCTCGGCCTGGCGGCGCTCGATCCCGTCCTCGTCTCGGGCGACGCGCGCTTCCGGCTCGCGACCGACGAGTGGGGGAGCGGCACGGTCGACCCGCGCGGGAACGAGCTCCTGGCCGCGTTCGAGCTCGCCGACGGCGTCCCGCGGTGGCGCTGGCAGGTCGGCGGCGTCGTCCTCGAGCGCGAGCTGGCGATGGCGCACGGCGCGCCCGTCGCCGGCGTCGTCCACAGGCTGGTCGCCGCCGACCGTCCGGTGCGGCTGGAGCTGACGCCGCTCTGCACGTGGCGCAGCGTGCACGGCGAGCGGCACGCGAACGGTCCACCGGGTGTCGAGACCGTCGCGGGCGGGTTCCTCTTCGAGGGCGCGTATCGCGTCGAGGGCGCCGGTTACGCCGCCGGCGGCGACTGGTACCGCGACGTCCGGGCGCGCGAGGAGGCGGCGCGCGGTCTTTCCGACCGCGAGGACCTGTGGGCGGCCGGGATGTTCGCGGCCGACCTCGAGCCGGGCGACATCCACGAGGTGACCGCTGCTGCGACCACGATGCGAGAGCTGCCACCGGGGGCTGCGACCATCGTCGCCGCGGCGCGCCGGCGGTCGCGCGAGCTCGTGTCGGGCTCGTGGGTCAGCGGCGAGACGGCGCGGCAGCTCGTCGTGGCCGCCGACCGGTTCGCGATCGAGACGGGCGGCCGGCCGACCGCGGTCGCCGGCTATCCCTGGTTCGGCGAGTGGTCGCGCGACGTGATGACGGCGTACGAGGGGCTCTACCTCGCGACCAACCGCCACGACGAGGGCCGCGAGGTGCTGCGCTCCGCCGCCGCGACGGTGTCGGAGGGGATGCTCGCGAACACGGCCGACACCGGATCGCTGGAGTACAACACGGTCGACGGGACGCTCTGGTTCGTTCACGCGGTCGGCCGTCACGTCTCCGTCACCGGCGACGACGCGCTGCACGCCGAGCTGGCGCCGGCCCTCGCGGAGATCGTTCGCTGCCACGTCGACGGCACCCGGTACGGGATCCGCGTCGATCCGGCCGACAGCCTGCTCACGCAGGGCGCCGACGGCCTGGCGCTGACGTGGATGGACGCGCGCATCGACGGCGTGCCGGTGACCCCACGGGTCGGCAAGCCGGTGGAGGTCAACGCGCTCTGGCTGCGCGCCCTCGACGTCGTTCCGGGCTTCGAACGGCTGCGCGAGACGGCCGCCGCCTCGTTCGTGCGGCGGTTCGTGCGCGGGGACGGCGGTGGGCTGCTCGACGTCGTCGACGGCCCGGGCGGCGACGACGCCTCGGTGCGTCCGAACCAGCTGCTCGCGGTGTCGCTTCCGGGAGGGCCGCTCGACGCGGACACAGCCCGGAACGTGGTCGAGGTGTGCAGCAGGTCGCTGCTGACGCCGCTCGGGCTGCGGTCGCTCTCACCCGACGACCCGCGCTATCGCCCCTACCACCGCGGCGGCCCGGCGGAGCGCGACGCCGCCTACCACCAGGGCACGGTGTGGCCGTGGCTGCTCGGCCCGTACGTCGACGCCGCGCGTGCGGCGGGGATCGCCACCGACGGGATCCTCGACGGGATCGAGGCACATCTCGCCGACTTCGGCGTCGGCTCCGTCTCCGAGACGGCCGACGGCGCCGCGCCGCACGCGGCCACCGGCTGCCCGTTCCAGGCGTGGTCGGTCGCGGAGCTCCTGCGGCTGCTCACGTAGCTTCACCCCGGACGGGCGATGCCGGGCTGGTATTGATGGCCGTACCCGTCGCACGAAGGAGGCCCGCCCATGAGCAAGCCGTTCAACGGTGTGATCGCGATCGACGACCGGGACTCGACTCCCGACTGGGAGCCGTACCTGCAGCCGGTCGCCCCCGAGGGCGCGCCCAACGTCCTCTACATCGTGCTCGACGACGTCGGCTTCTCGGCGATGGAGCCGTGGGGCGGCCTGATCGAGACGCCGAACATCAACAAGCTGGCCGCGAACGGCCTCACCTACACGAACTGGCACACGACGGCCCTCTGCTCGCCGACGCGCTCCTCGCTGCTCACCGGCCGCAACCACACGACGAACGGGATGGCGTGCATCGCCGAGGCGACCACCGGCTTCCCGAACGCGAACGGCCACATCCCGTTCGAGTGCGCGACGATCGCGGAAGTGCTCGGCGAGCGCGGCTGGAACACGTACATGCTCGGGAAGTGGCACCTCGTCCCCTCCGACGAGATGAACATGGCGTCGACGAAGCGCAACTGGCCGGTCGGCCGCGGCTTCGAGCGCTACTACGGCTTCCTCGGCGGCGAGACGAACCAGTGGTATCCCGACCTCGTCTACGACAACCACCCGGTCGAGCAGCCGGCGATGCCGGAGGACGGCTACCACCTGACGACCGACCTGACGGACAAGGCGATCGAGTTCGTCAAGGACGCGAAGGTGATCGCCCCGGACAAGCCGTTCTTCATGTACTTCTGCCCCGGCGCCACCCATGCGCCGCACCACGCGCCCGCGGAGTGGATCGAGAAGTACAGGGGCACGTTCGACATGGGCTACGAGGCGTACCGCCAGCTCGTGTTCGAGCGGCAGAAGAAGCTCGGGATCTTCCGCGACGACTCCGTGCTCACGGACATCAACCCGTATGCGGAGGAGAAGAGCGTCGACGGCAAGCCGTGGAACCAGGTCGACATCGTCCGCCCGTGGGACTCGCTCTCCGACGACGAGAAGAAGCTCTTCTGCCGGATGGCAGAGGTGTATGCGGGCTTCCTCTCGCACACCGACCACGAGATCGGCCGGCTGCTCGACTTTCTCGAGTCGGCGGGTGAGCTCGAGAACACGATCGTCGTGCTCGTCTCCGACAACGGGGCGAGCGGCGAGGGCGGCCCGAACGGGTCGGTCAACGAGAACAAGTTCTTCAACGGCATCCCGGACACGATCGAGGAGAACCTGCAGTACCTCGACGAGCTCGGCTCGCCCTCGACGTACAACCACTACCCGGTCGGTTGGGCGTGGGCATTCAACACGCCGTTCAAGATGTGGAAGCGCTACAACTTCGAAGGCGGCGTCGCCGACCCGCTGGTGATCTCGTGGCCGAAGGGGATCGCGGCGAAGGGCGAGCTCCGCCATCAGTTCCTGCACGCGACCGACATCGTGCCGACGATGTACGACCTGCTCGGCGTCGAGTTGCCCGAGGTCGTCAAGGGGTATCAGCAAATCCCGCTCGAAGGCGTCACCTTCCGTTCGACGTTCAAGAGCGACGACGTCCCGACGCCGAAGGAGACGGGCTTCTTCTCGATGCTCGGCTCGCGGGCGATCTGGCACAAGGGCTGGAAGGCGGTGAGCGTCCACCCGACGATCGCGGGCTGGGGGAACTTCGACCGCGACCGCTGGGAGCTGTACGACACGGACGCCGACCCGACCGAGAGCAACGATCTCGCCGCGAAGCATCCGGAGAAGGTGCGGGAGCTGGTCAACCTCTGGTTCCACTGCGCCGGTCTCTACAACGGCCTGCCGCTGATGGACAAGACGGCGGTCGAGGTGCTCTCGGACCCGACGCGGCCGCAGGTCGCGCCGCCGCGCGACCGGTACGTCTACTACCCCGACGCGGGGGAGGTGCCCGAGGCGGCCGCCGTGAACGTCCGCAACCGGAGCTACTCGATCGCCGTCGAGGTCGAGATCGACTCCGAGGACGCCGCCGGCGTGCTCTTCTCGCACGGCGCCGCGTTCGGCGGCCACGCGCTCTACGTGAAGGACCGCAAGCTCAAGTACGCCTACAACTTCGTCGGCAGCAAGCTGCAGACCGTCGAGTCGACGAAGGACGTCCCGACCGGGAAGCTGATCCTCGGCGTCTCGTTCGTCCGGGAGGGCGACTCGATGCCGACGACCGGGACGCTCTCCCTCTTCATCGACGACGAGAAGGTCGGCGAGGGGAAGATCATGACGCAGCCGGGGAACTTCTCGCTCGTCGGCGAGGGGCTGAACATCGGCCAGGACCCGGCCTCACCCGTGACCGACGACTATCCCGGCACGCGGCCGTTCGCGTTCACCGGCGGGACGATCAGGGAGGCGGTCGTCGACGTCTCGGGCGAGCACTACGTCGATCTCGAGCTGGAAGCGCTCGCGATGATGAAGCGCGAGTAGCGCTCTCTCTCATGCGCGCGGCGTCTCTCCGCCCTGGCGGGCGACGCCGCGTGCGGCGCCGACGACGGGGTCGGAGAGCTTGCTCAGCCACTCGACGATCCACGCGACGACCCCGCGGCCGAGCGTGGTCACGAGGAGCGCGGAGCCCAGCCCGATCAGCAGGCTCGCCGCGACGTCCACCGGATAGTGAACGCCGACGAGGATCCGGTCGATCGCGATCGCGGCCGCAGCCACGACGAGTAGCAGCCCGAGCTTGCGGTGGAACGCGAGCACGGCGAACGCGACGGCGAAGGCGACGGTCGCGTGGTCGCTGGGGAACGAGTTGTCCGGCGCGTGGTGGACGAGCAGCACGGTCGCGTGCGGATGGCCGACGAACGGCCGGTCGTGGTACCAGATCTTGGCGAGCACGAAGTTCGCGACCAGGCCGACACATGCCGCGAGCGCCGCCGACACCGCCGCCAGCTTCGAGCGCGACGAGCCGCCGGGGCGGGCGACGAACCAGATGCCGCCCGCGATCGCGACGAGGACGAAGATCGCCCAGGCGTTGTAGATCTCGGCGGCGTCCTGCGCGCCGTCGTGGCCGCGCAGCGGGCCGTTCAGCGCATGGAAGATCGACCAGTCCACGGAGGCGTCACGGTAACGGATCGGCTACGGACCCGCGGCGGGCGGCAGCGCCATCGAGGCGCGCGCCGCCAGGAGCGGCGTCGCGGGCACCCTGATCAGCCCGCGGGTCGGGCGGTCGAGGTCGAAGGTCACGAGCAGGAGGAGGATGACGAGGGCGACCGCGGCGACCAGCGCGACGAGCCCGCGGCCGAGGATGGCGATGTGCGCGGCGAGCAGGCCGACCGCGACCGCGGCGCCGAACACCTCGAGGGCGAGGACGGCGCCGGGCACACGGTTGGTCAACGACGAGAGCCGCGCCGACTGCTCGTCGATCGTGTCGTTGAGGCTGTCGACGTAGAGCCGCGGCGCGCTCGCGAGCGGAGCGGCTCCGATCGCCTGTCCGGCGTCGCGCCAGAGCTGCCGCTGGAGGACGCCCTCCGCGGCGGTCGTGCGGCGCATGCCCGCCGAGCCCGGCACCTCGTGCGAGACCCGGATCGCGAGGTCGGTGTAGCGGCGAATGAGGTCGAGCGACCGCGTGCGCTCGGGCTCGGCGATCAGCTGGGCGCGCAGGTAGGTCGTCCCGATCGCGTTCGCCTCGGCGACCGTGCTCGAGCGACGGTCCTCGTAGCGCCCGACCGCGAGCGTGAGCCCGAAGGCGAGGATGAGGGCGACGACGCCGAGCAGCGCACCCTGCAGGACCCCGAACGGCTCGCGCAGCTTGGCCTCGTGCTCGCGGAGGTAGCGGCCGGAAAGGAAGCCGATCCCGGTTGCGCCCCCGACCACGGCGACGAGGATCAGCGCCACCTCCCACGTCTGGAGCACGAAGAACATCGCGCTCAGGCTGGCACGACGGTCGGATGGCCTCGTGCTGCGCCAATCCGCCGACGAGGCAACTCGCGTACCTCGACCGACAGCGCAATGAGAGAGGCATCCCGCCACGACGGCCGCGCAGGCCTCGAGGACAGAGTCGCACGTGCGTTCTGGCTGCGAGAGCCCGGTCGCGGCGAGATCCGTCACGTCGGCCTCCCCGAGCCGGGGCCCGACGACGTCGTCGTGCGGACCCTGCATTCCGGGATCAGCCGTGGCACCGAGACGCTCGTCTTCCGCGGCGCCGTACCGCTCGACCAGCGCGCGCGGATGCGCGCCCCGTTTCAGGACGGGGAGTTTCCAGGCCCCGTCAAGTACGGCTATCTGAACGTCGGTGCCGTGGAGGAGGGGCCTTCCTGGCTGCGCGGCCGCACGGTGTTCTGCCTCTACCCGCACCAGACCGCCTACGTGGTGCCTGCCGGCGCGGTGTCCGTCGTGCCCGAGGACGTTCCGCCCGCACGGGCCGTGCTCGCCGGCACGGTCGAGTCCGCCGTCAATGCGCTGTGGGACGCGGCTCCCGCCGTCGGCGATCGGGTGGCCGTCGTGGGCGGCGGAATGGTCGGTTGCTGCGTCGCCCGGCTGCTGTCGCGCTATCCGGCACTCCGCGTCACGCTCGTCGACGTCGATCCCCGCCGCGCCGACGTCGCCGCGGTCCTCGGCGTCGACTTCGCCCTGCCGGACGAAGCGCCCGACGGTCTCGACCTGGTCGTGCACACGAGCGCGACGTCCGAGGGGCTCCAGCGGGCGCTGGAGCTGCTCGCCGTCGACGGCACCGTCGTCGATCTCAGCTGGTACGGCGACACGGAGGTTCGGCTCCGGCTCGGAGGCGCGTTCCACGATCGCCGCCTCACGATCCGCTCGAGCCAGGTCGGGACCCTTTCGCCGGCGCGCGCCTCGCGCCGGACGTCGGCTGACCGCCTCGTCCTCGCCCTCGAGTTGCTCCGCGATCCCGCGTTCGACGCTCTGCTCACCGGCGAGTCGAGCTTCGACGAGCTACCCGACGTGATGGCCCGTCTGGCCGCGGGCAGCCTGCCGGCGCTCTGTCACACGATCACCTACGGCGACGGGTAGGCGCCGTGTTCGGCGTGACCGTCCGCGACCACATGATGATCGCCCACAGCCTGCGCGGTGAGACCTTCGGGCCGGCGCAGAGCCTCCACGGCGCGACGTACGTCGTCGACGCGACGTTCCGGCGGGCGGAGCTCGATCCCGACGGCATCGTCGTCGACATCGGGCGAGCGGGCGAGGAGCTCCGCAGCGTGCTCGCGGAGCTTCACTACCGGAATCTCGACGCCGAGCCGGGCCTTGCCGGCGTGAACACGACGACGGAGGTGCTCGCACGTCTGATCGCCGATCGGCTCGCCGAACGCGTGCACGCGGGTGCGCTCGGGGATGCCGCCCGAACGCTCGACGGGCTCGTCGTCACGCTCCACGAGTCGCCCGTCGCCTCCGCGTCGTACGAGCGTCCGCTGTGAGCGTCGTCCACTTCGTCGTCCCCGCGGGCATCGACGATCCTGCCCGGCCGAGCGGGGGCAACGCCTACGACCGCCGCATCGCTGGCGGCCTCGCCGAGGCGGGCTGGGCGGTGCACCTCCACGAAGTGCACGGATCGTGGCCGCGGCCCGATGCATCATCGCTTGGGCGCCTTGCGGCTGCCGTTGGCGGGATCCCCGAAGGCGCTCTCGTCCTGCTCGACGGGCTGCTCGCGTCGCCCGCGCCCGAGGTGCTCCGCTCCGAGGCGGCACGACTGCGGCTCGTCGTGATCGTGCACATGCCGCTGGGCCGGGGCACGACGGAGGACGCCACTCGCGAGCGCGAGCGAGCCGTCCTCTCGGCCGCCGCGTCCGTCATCACGACCAGCGCCTTCGCCCGGCGTGCTCTCCTGGAGCTCTACTCCCTTCCGCCCGACCGCGTCCACGTCGCCGAGCCGGGCGTCGATCCCGCCGAGCTCGCGACGGGGACGGAAACAGCGGGAGCGCTCCTCTCGGTCGCCGCGGTGATCCCCGGCAAGGGCCACGACCTCCTCCTCGACGCGCTCTCGGGGCTCGCCGGCCTCCCCTGGGACTGCCGGTGCGTCGGCAGCCTCGAACGCGACCCTGCATTCGTGGAGCGCCTGCGCCGCCGCGTCCTCGACGGTGGGATGGACGGCCGCGTGCACTTCACCGGCCCGCAGGCGGCGGCCGATCTCGCCCGCAGCTACGCGTCGGCGGACGTCCTCGTCCTCCCCTCGCGCGGAGAGACGTACGGGATGGTCGTCGCCGAGGCGCTCGCGCATGGACTGCCGGTCGTCGCCGCCCGGGTCGGTGGCGTGCCGGAGGCTCTCGGGCACGGGGCGGACGGGGCGCGGCCGGGCCTGCTCCTACCCCCCGAAGACCCGGCCGCCCTCGGCGGCGCGCTTCGGTCCTGGCTCGAGGACGCCGGTCTGCGCCGGCGCCTGCGCGCCGCGGCGCGCGAGCGGCGCGCGTCGCTCACGGACTGGTCGACGACCAGCTCGGCCGTCGCCGATGCTCTCCAGGGGGCGACGCGATGACCGTCGAGGCGATCCGGGTCAGCCCGGGCTGGCTCGACCTGCGCGAGGCGGCGGACGGCGCCGCGCGGGCACGGGAGCTCGTTGACCATCTCCGCCGCCGTGTTCCGGTCGAGGGCCGCTGGTCGATCCACGATCTCGCCTGCGGCAGCGGCTCGATGGGGCGCTGGCTGGCGCCGCTCCTGCCGGGCCCGCAGCGCTGGGTCCTGCACGACCGGGACCCGGACCTGCTGGCGATCGCCGCCGCCGACCTGCCCGGTCCGGCCGCCGACGGGGCAGACGTCGCCGTCGAGACTCGAGTTTCCGACGTCACGGAGCTTCGCCCGGGCGACCTCGCCGGCGCGACGCTCGTCACGGCCTCGGCGCTGCTCGACCTGCTGGCGCGGGACGAGCTGGCGCGGCTGATCGACGCCTGCGCCGGGGCCGGGTGCGCGGTGCTGTTCGCCCTCTCCGTCACCGGTCGCGTCCGCTTGCTCCCGGCGGATCCACTCGACGCCCGAATCGCGGCCGCCTTCGATGCCCACCAGCGCCGCACGACGCCGCGGGGGCGCTTGCTCGGCCCGGACGCGGTGAAGGCCGCCGCCGAGGGTTTTCACTCGCTCGGAGCCGATGTCGTGGTCAGGTCGAGCCCGTGGCGCCTCGGCGCAACCGAGAGCGACCTCGTCGTCGAGTGGCTCGCCGGCTGGGTGGCCGCCGCCTGCGAGCAGGACCCCGGGCTCGCCCGCGACGCCGATCTCTATCATCGCCGCCGCACGAGGCAGGCGGCAGCCGGCATCCTCGCCGTCACCGTCGGCCACGCCGACCTGCTGGTGCTGCGGTGAGCGTCGTCCGCCGGTGGGCGAGCCCCGCGGTCGCGGCGGTGGTGCTCGCGGTCGTGATGGGGCGTCTCGGCGCAGGCCCGTTTCTCGCCGGCCTCGAGGCGGTCGACGGCCGCGCCGTGCTGGCCGCCGCGGCCGTCGTCGCGGTCACGACCCTGTGCTCGGCGTGGCGATGGACGATCGTCGCCCGCGGCCTCGGCGTTCGGCTCTCCCTGCCGGCCGCCGTCGCCGCCTATTACCGGGCGCTGTTCCTCAACCTCACGCTCCCGAGCGGCGTCGCGGGCGACGTCCACCGCGGTGTCAGCCACGGCCGTGAGGTGAACGACGTCGGCCGCGGCTTGAGGGCGGTCGCATGGGAGCGCACCGCCGGCCAGGTCGTGCAGGTCGCGCTGACGATCTCCGTCCTCCTGGTGTTGCCGTCCCCCGTGCGTTCGTCGATGCCGTTCGTTGCGGGTGCAGCCGTCGCGGTCGCCCTCGGGGTCGTCCTCGTGGGTCGGGTGCTCGAGGGAGGCACTCGTTCGCGCTGGACGCGGGTGCGGAACGCGATCGTGAACGACATTCGCAACGGCGTGCTGCGCCGGGACGCGTTTCCGGCCGTCGTGCTCACCTCGGCCGTCGTCGTCCTCGGCCACACTGTCACGTTCCTGATCGCAGCGCGGACCGTGGGCGCCACCGCCCCGGTCTCCAGGCTCCTGCCGCTGGCCCTGCTCGCGTTGCTCGGGATGGTCCTGCCGAACGTGGGGGGCTTCGGGCCGCGTGAGGGAGTGACCGCATGGGTGTTCGCCGCGGCCGGCCTCGGCGCGGATCGTGGCGCCGCCGCCGCCGTCGCGTACGGCGTGCTGGTGCTCGTCGCAAGCCTCCCCGGCGCAATCGTGCTCGTCGCCGGGTGGCTTTCCCGCCGGCCGGCGCGCAGGCGTGTGATGGGGGGAGCCGCGGATGCGTGACCGCCCGTACACGCTGCTCTCGTGCTGCGTGTCGATCGACGGCTACATCGGCAACGCCGCCTCACGTCTGCCGCTGTCCAACGACGCCGACCTCGAGCGCGTCGACGCCGTCCGCGCCTCCTGCGACGCGATTCTCATCGGGGCCGAGACGGTTCGGATCGACAACCCCCGCCTTCTCGTGCGGTCTCGGGTCCGTCGCGACGAACGGGCCTCACGCGGCCTCCCGGAATCCCCGATCAAGGTGACGGTGACGCGACGCGCCGAGCTCGACGCGCGTGCCGCGTTCTTCAACGTCGGCGAGACGGAGAAGATCGTCTACTGCGCGAGCCGCTCGGCGGCCGACGCGCGCCGGCGGCTGGGGCCGGTCGCGACCGTCGTCGACGCCGGCGACGACGTCGAGATGAGAACGCTCAGCAGCGACCTCGCGACACGGGGCGTCGATCGGTTGATGGTCGAGGGCGGCGGCACGGTCCACACGCAGTTCCTCACCGAGGACATCGTCGACGAGCTCCAGTTGACGGTCGCGCCGGTCTTCGTGGGCGACTCGGGGGCGCCGAGGTTCGTCCGTGACGGCATCTTCCCCTGGAGCACCGCGCGCCGGGCGGAGCTCGTCGACGTTCAGAAGCTCGGCGACGTGGTTTCGCTTCGCTATGCCCTCTCGTCGAGGTTCCGGGAGCGATGAGCGGGGAGATGACCGCGACGCGCCCCCACGCCGCCACGATCCGCACCCAGGTGGAGCTGCCCCTGCGGTTCGCCGACGGGTTCACGGCCGACGCCCGGGTGTTCAGCTTCGACGGCCTCGTCGACGGCCTGGAGCACCTCGCGTTCGCGCTCGGCGATCGCACCGTCACCCATTCAGCCGACGATCGCCGCGTGCCGCTGATCCGCCCCCACAGCGAGTGTCTCACCGGCGACGTCTTCGGGAGCCAACGGTGCGACTGCGGCCCGCAGCTGCGCGAGGCGGTCGAGCGCATCGCCGAGGTCGGCGGCTACCTCCTCTACCTGCGGCAGGAGGGCCGCGGCATCGGGCTCTACTCGAAGCTGGAGGCGTATGCGCTGCAGGACGCCGGGATCGACACGTACGACGCCAACCTCGCGCTGGGCCACGGCGAGGACGAGCGCAGCTACGCCGCCGCATCGCAGATGCTGCTCGCGCTCGGCGTGCCCCGCGTCGCGCTCCTCAGCAACAACCCGGACAAGGCTCGGCAGCTCCGATCCTGCGGCGTGAGTGTCGTCGAGCAGGTGCCGACGGGTGTCTACGTCTCTGCCGCGAACCACCGCTACCTCGAGACGAAAGCCCGTCGGGGCCGGCACACGATCGACCTTCCGAGTGTCCTCAGGTCACGATCGAGTGACGCCCGGTCGGCAGAATCCGAGCGCGGCCGGCTGTCGTAGGAGCCGGGGTCAGTGGTCGAACGCGTCGAGGAAGCGGTCCCGGAAGGCGCTCATCGGCCAGACCGGCGCAGTGGGACCGGGCAGCATCCCGTTCGTCCAGCCGAAGCCGTCGAGGCGGCTGACCACCTTCGGGTCGCGGGCGACGATCGTGATCGGCACGTCGTGGCTCGTCGGCTGGGTGACCCGGGACGGCTGGTGGTCTCCCAGCACGATCAGGACGGTGTTCGGGGTGCCGTAGCGCTCGACGAACGAGTACAGAGCACGGAGCGCGTAGTGGATCGACTCGGCGTACCCCTGCTGGGTGTCGGTCAGCCCGGCCCGGTCGAGGGGCAGTCGTTTGAAGACCGAGCCGTTGCCGAGGCCGTCCCATCCGATCAGCGGGGGAATGCGCGTCCACGGTGCGTGGCTGGACGTGAGATCGACCTCCGAGAAGACCGGACGACGGTTCGGTTTCGCCAACTCGAGCTTCTGCAGGGCCCGCAGGGCGTACTGGTCGGGCATCGGCGAGAAGCCGAATCCGGGGCCGTGATAGCCGAGGTTGTCGCGATCCCAGACGCGCTCGTACCGGTAGAAGGAGCGCCCTTCCGGCCATGCGCCGTGGGTCGCCGGCACGTCGGCGACCGTCGTCCAGCCGGCGCGCGCGAACAGGGAGGCGAGGGTGGCGCGCCTGCTGGCGATCAGCTCCGAGTAGCGCGCCGGCGTGTTCACCCAGACCCCCGACTGCAACGTCGCGTGCGCGAGCCAGCTGCCTCCGCCGTAGGTGGACGAGGTGAGCCAGCCGGACCTCGACGAAAAGCCGTCCGCCTGCAGCTGCCGGGTGCCCGTGGTGACGACGTCGTCGATGCCCGGAGAGAAGGACGTCCCCTGAACAGCCATCTCCCCGTAGCTCTCGACGAAGACGAGCAGGACGTCCTTGCCGCGCAGACCGACGAGGAGTCGGTTCGGCGAGGTCGTGCGGAAGGGATCCTTCTTGTCGATCAGGGCTCTGAAGCGCGCCTGGTCGCGGAGGTCGGCCCGAACGGCGTGCACCTCGTCGACGGCGAGCTGCAGGGCGCTCGTCGATGCGATCGCGGCGCCGGAGACGCGGGCGCCGATCAACCAGCAGAGAGTCCAGGCCGCGGCGAGCATGGCCAGCGTCGCCAGCGAGCGGCCGCGATGACGGACCGCGACGCGGGTCAGCCGGCCCACGGCCAGCGCCGGGACGACCAGCGCCGCGAGGGCGATCGCGACGGCGGCTGCGACCGCGAGATCGGCGTCCCTGCGCCCGAACGTGTCACGCACCGTTCCGGCGCCGATCGAGAGGTAGGACCAGTCCTCGACCGGATTGAACGGCCTGTCGAAGGCGATGAAGAAGCCGAAGTCGAACAGCTTGATCAGGACGAGCATCCCCACCGCCGGCCCGACCAGCCACGGCAGGACGCCCCGCGCGCGAGTGGGCAGCGCGAGGGCGAGGGCGACGAGGACGAGCCCCTCGATCGGAAGCCTGAGGAAGGAGGCCGGGGTCAGGAGCCACGGCCGAATCGGGGCCACGAGCGCGGACCAGACGACCGCCAGGGCGAGCAGCGTGAGCACGGCGGACACGGCGGGATGCCGGGTGCGGCCCGCTGCGGCTCGAGCGGGCGCGGCGCCACGGCGCCGCCACAGCCACCAGACATCGCGGCCGAACGACTCGGCGAGCATGGCGAGGGCGACCGCCAGGAGGATGCGGCTCACCTCCGAGGGGACGGCTCCCGAGGCCGCGACCACCAGGGCGACTCCCTGTGACGCCGCCACCGTCTTGCGCCAGTCGCGCCGCGGTAGCGGCGCCCGCATCCAGGGAAGCGCCCATCCGGCCGCGAGGAACGCATAGCGCGCCAGGCCGATCGCGAGCACCCAGGCGCCTGCCGTCGGGGCGACCTCGATGCTGAGCGCGAGGATCAGGAACGCGTCGACCTCGCCGTCCATCCTGGCGCCGAGGGCAGACTCCGTCGCCGTGCGCCGCGCCACCCAGCCGTCCACGAAGTCGAGCGCGAGCGCGACCGACGCGAGCGTCACCAGTGCCGCCGTGGCCACGTTGCGCTCGAACGAGGCCGCGGTGAGAGCGGCCACGCCCACCGCCAGGGTCGCGCGGAACAGCGTCACCCAGCCGGCCGGGCCGAGCCTCGCCGTCCGATCCCGCCGAAGAGCACGCGCGAGCGTCGCGTTCAACGTCAGCCCGCTGGCGAGGCCGACGAGCCAGCCCGCGCCGCCGAGACCCACCGTCCGCTCGAGCACGAACAGGAGCAGGATCATCGCGGCGAGCCCGACCGGCGGGCCGAACTGGTTGCCGCCGAGATCGGACAGCGCGCTCCGGCCTGCGCGCAGGTTTGCTCCGCGCTCGAGCATCCGGTGGGCACTACGGTGCCCGCGAATGCATCGGTTTGCGACGGGGCCGTGAGCCGGGACGAACGCCACTCGACCATCGACGCCCTGCGGCCGGCCGGGCAGGTGGCGTTCGGCCCGGGCGAGTACGTCGAGCAGGAGAGCTTCGTCCGCGCGTCCGAGCTTCTGGTGCTCGCGGAGCGGGCGCGACTCGGCCCGGGCGTCTCCGTTCTCGACCTGTGTTGCGGGATCGCCGGGCCTGGTCGGTTCCTCACGCGCGCGTTCGGCTGCGCCTATCTCGGCGTGGACTCGAGCGAGAGCGCCGTCGCCGTTGCTGCAGAGCGCGCCGGCGGCCTACCCTGCCGCTTCGAGGTCGGAGAGGTGCCACCGCTTCCGCCGGGCCCGTTCGAGACGGTGCTCCTGCTCGAGACGATGCTCGCGTTCCGCGCCAAGGAGGCGCTCCTGGCGGAGATCGCCCGTGTGCTTCCCGCCGGCGGGCGGTTCGTGTTCACGCTGGAAGAGGGCGCGCCGCTGACTGCGTCCGAGCGCGCGCGCATGCCCGCCGCCGACACGGTCTGGCTCACGCCGCTCGACGAGATGCACGCGCTGCTCGCACAGGCCGGTCTCGCGGTTCGATGGGAAGAGGACTGGAGCGAGTCGCACCGCGAAGCGGCTGCTGCGCTGGCCGACGCCTACGCCGCCGACTCGACGGCGATCGCCTCGCAGATCGGGCGCCCGGCGCTGGACGAGCTCCTGGCCGGCCACCGGCTGTGGGCCGAATGGCTCGAAGCGGGGCGTGTTCGCAAGTTCGGGCTCGTGGCGGAGCGGCCGGGGTGATCGCCGAGGCCGTCGCCGCGGTCACGCTGACCCGTGGCCCTCTGGCCGAGAGCGTCGCGCCGCGCAGCGCCGTCATCTCGTTTCGGACGTCGGCCCGGGACCACGACTCCGTGCTCCTGCAGAACGGACGCCGCATCGACGCCGGCACGGGAGTCGGCCACGTGGCCAGGCTGACCGGTCTGACGCCGGGCACGCGTTACGAGTACACGGTCGAAGGAGCGTCCGGCGCGCTCGCCACCGGCACCTTCCGCGCCGCGCCGACCGGGGCGTCCCGGTTCACGTTCGCCGTCGTGGGCGACTTCGGCAGCGGAACGAGCCACGAGACGGCGGTCGCCTCGCTGATCGAGTCGTGGCACCCGGACTTCGTGCTCACGGTCGGCGACAACGCCTACCCCACGGGCGCGAAGGAGCTACTCGATCGCGACATCTTCGGTCCCTACGCGGCGGTCATGCGCGAGTCGGCATGGTTTCCGGCGCTCGGAAACCACGACGTGAAGGCGGACCACGGAGAGCCCGAGCTCGAGGCGTTTCACTCCCTCGGCGCGGGGCGCTGGTATCGCTTCACCTGGGGCAACGCCGCCGTCGTCGTGCTCGACTCCGACACCTCTGTCGCGCCCGGCTCGCGTCAGCTGCGTTTCGCCCGCCGCGCGTTGGCGCGCCGCTCGTGCTTCCGCTTCGCCGCCTGGCATCACCCGCCCTGGGAGCCGCCGGGACGCAGCCTCAGCCCCGGCCTCCGCCGCAACGTCGTGCCGCTCGTGCAGGACGACGGCGTCCAGGTCGTGTTCGTCGGTCACCTGCACGCCTACGCCCGAAGCCGCCCACATGACGGGGTCGTGTACGTGGCGGTCGGTACGGGTGGAGCGTCACTGGACGACGACGCCCGCACGCTGACGATCCCGCCCGCGCGCATCGTCCAGGGCCACTTCGGCGCCCTACGCGTGGACGTCTCCGGCCGGACGGCGCGCTTCCGCTACGAGACCGTCGACGGGAGGGTGCGCGACCGCTTCCGTCTCACGTGCTCCTGAACGTTGGCGTAGGCCGGGCAGGCCGACAATCCGATCACCGGTCGGCGACCGTACGTACGCGTGGTGACGATCAGAACCGAGAGCCGCATCACGATCGCGAGCGGCGTCCCCGAGGTGTGGGCGTACCTCTGCGACGTCGGACGTTGGCCGGAGTGGGCGCCGACCGTTCTCGAATGCCGGGTACGCGGAGGGGCTCCGCTTCGGCCCGGGGCGCGGGTGGACCAGCGGGCGAAGGGGATTCTCGGGTCGAGTCGCGACCGGAGCCAGGAGGTGACCACCGTCGAGGCGCCCCGCTGCGTGGCCTTCGCCGGGCCGATGGGCACCTCCGCGGCGCGCTGGGGAATGGAACTCGAGCCGCTGGACGACAGCCGGACCGATGCGCAGATGTGGATCGAGGTCGACCCGGCCGGCGTCATGCGTGCAATCCCCGGCCGCCTTCTCGAGGGCAGGATCCAGCGCGTGAGCGATCTGGAGATGGCGGCGATCAAGACCGCCGTGGAGTCCACGCAGCCGTGAGCCAGATCGACCTCACGCGAGAGCATCTGATCGAGACCTACCGCAAGAAGGCGAAGCACTACGACATCACGTCCCGGCTCTACCCTGCGCCCGGCTATCCGCAGCGCGCGCAACGCCTCCGGGCGGTACGAGCACTCCGCCTTCGTCCGGGCGACGGCGTGGTCGACGTCGCGTGCGGCACAGGTCTCAACTTCCACCTGCTCGAGGAGGCGATCGGGCCCGGCGGCTGGATCGTCGGCGTCGACCTGACCGACGCGATGCTCGCCCGGGCCGAGGATCGGATCGAGTCGAACGGCTGGAGCAACATCAGCCTCGTGCAGTCCGACGCGGCCGACTTCGACTTTCCCACCGAGGTCGACGCGATCCTGTCCACGTACGCCCTGTCCCAGGTGCCCGAGTGCGCAGACGTCATCGCAAACGGCGCTGCGGCCCTCTCCCGGGGTGGACGCTGGGTCGTGCTCGATCTCAAGGTCCCCGACAACACGCCCCGATGGCTGGCGCAGGCCGGAACCGCGATCGTGCGACGTTTCGCCGGCATCGACGAGTGGATGATGCGCCGCCCCTGGGAGGCGATCCGCGCATCCATGCAAGAAGAGTTGGCCGATTGCTCCTGGGCCGAGCTGTTCTTCGGGACGGCATTCCTCGCAACCGGGTCGCTGCAAACCGGCCGGAGCAAACGCGCGTAGCCAGCTACATGCGAAGCCTCCTGCTCGTCCTGACTGCCGTTGCGGCCGTGCTCGTCTTCTCGGGGCCGACGGCGGCCGACAACACCCAGCTCGTCGGGAACGTCGGTCCGGGCTACTCGATCTCGTTGACCGACGCCGCCGGCAACGCGGTCACGCAGCTCGACCCCGGGACCTACACGCTGCTCGTCCACGACCAGTCCGCCATCCACGACTTCGACCTGAGCGGTCCCGGTGTCAAGGCCGTGACCGGCATCGAGTTCGTCGGCGACATGACATTCACGATCACGATCTCCCAAGGCACCTACACGTTCGTCTGCGATGCCCACCCGACGCAGATGCACGGCAAGTTCGTGGGCGGCACCGCGGCGCCGCCGACGCAGCAGCCGCCGCCGCCGAAGGCGATCGTCGCGCGTGTCGGTCCCGGCCACACGATCTCGTTCCCGCGCACGCTTGCCCGGGGCAGGTACCGGATCACCGTCCACGACTCGAGCAAGACCGACAACCTGCACCTGAAGGGGCCGGGCGTCGACCGGAAGACCGGCGTGCCGTTTCGCGGAACGGTCAACTGGACCGTCACGCTGGCACCCGGCGTCTACCGAGTCGGGAGCGACCCTCGAAAGACGCTTACGCACACGGTCAAGGTCACCTAGCAGACGAGTCGTTTCTCGACGCGCCGCCACCCGGCGCGACAGGAGCCCGCTTCGGCGGGCTTCGTCGTCTCGCAGGTGGTTCAGGCGTCGTTCGCGCGGGACCGGGCGCTGCCCACCTCGTCCCCGGCGGCACGCCACGCCTCGCGCAACGGCCGGCGGTAGAACAACGCGAGCGGCACGGCCGCGACGAGCAGGACGGCTTCGTCCACCGGGCCGGGAATCGGCAACAGCCCCAACCCGACGAGTCCGCGCAGCCACGGCGGAATGCGCCGGTCGGTCGACGCGATCCTCACCGCGCGGACCACGTGCAGCAGGACCCGCCTCACCTGGCGCGCGAGCGATCGGCCGTCACTTCAGGGTGTCCAGGTACACGACCAGCGCGTGCAGCCGGTCGTTCGGGATGATCCCGCCCCAGTGCGGCATGCTCACGATCGGCGCTCGGCCGATCACGCTGCCGTCCCGGATCACGGCCAGGACCTTCGCCGCGGTGTTGAACTCCTGCCGGAACGCCGTTCCGGAAAGCGGCGGAATCGTCTTGTCCGGCGACTCCGGGTTCGGCACCCCGCCGAGCCCATTTGGCCCGTGACAGTTGATGCATCCGTAGTTGACATACAACGTCTGTCCCTCGACTGCCGGTCCTTGCCCCTGGGGAACCGCGAGCGGGCTGGCCGTCGGCACGCTCGGCAGCCCTGCGTGGATGTAGGCGACGAGGTCGGAGACCTGACGATCGGAGATCACGGCGCCCCAGACCGGCATGTACGGCTTCGTCGGGTTGGTCGACTCGCCGAGTCCGTGGTCGATGATGGTGCGGAGCTGCTGCGTCGTGAGCGAACTCGCGTTCTTGAGCGCGGGCACGTCGGGCGAGACACCACCTTGCCCCTGCAGTCCGTGACACTGGACGCATCCGAACTGAACGTAGAGATGCCCGCCCGAGGCAACCGTCGGATCGATCGTCGGCGTCGCGACGGTCGAAGTCGCCGTAGCTCCTGCGCTTTCGTGCTTCGTGTGCCGGCCGAGGAAGAAGCCCAGCAGCCCGGCTGCGACTGCGAGAGCAAGCGCGACCAATATCAGGATGCCGCCCACCGCTTCCTCGGAGACCTCGCGCTTCGCCATCGGCAGAAGCGACCCTAGCCTTGCTCACGAGGCATTTTCAACGGAGCCGATGCACGCGAGGGGCGGTTCAGTCGTCGGGAAGCTCGGAGCTGCTGCGGACGACGCGCGGTGCGGTGGCCGGTCGAACGAGTCTGGAGCTGGGGCTCAGGTGGCCGACGGGATCGTGAGTGGGAGTGGCGTTCGTCAGCAGAACGATGTTGAGCAGGAGCGTGATGCCCGCGGCAGCGACGGCGACGGCGACGGCAAGGGACAGCCGGGTCATGCCGCCGCGAGTTCTCTCCGCAACGATCCGGTCTCGGCAGGGCGGTTTGCGGCCAGGGCTGCGAGTAGCCGACCGTGTTCGTCGACGTAGCGTGCCGTGAAGGAGTCGTCGTCGCCGTCGAGCTCGACTCGGTGCCATGATTCCGCGTGGCCGACGTGTTGCAACCTGATGCCGAACTGGTCGGACCAGAAGTACGGCGTTTCGTCGAAGGGTGACGGGTCGCCCGCGATCGCACGGGCGACCGCGCTCCCCTGGCCGGCCGCGTTGCTCCAGTGCTCGATGCGAAGGCGGCCGAGTCTCGGGCGGTCCCAGAGCGCGACGTCGCCGCATGCGTAGACATCGGGCCATGCCGTCCTGCCGACGGAGTCGGTCTCGACCGCACCACCATCCGGCCCCGACGGCACCGTGCCGATTCCGACGACGACGACGTCGGCGCGAAGCAGCGTGCTGTCCTGCAGCCTGACGGCACGGACGCGGTCGGCTCCGATGAATCCCTCGACTCCGACACCC
Source organism: Gaiellaceae bacterium (assembly GCA_036376615.1). Lineage (GTDB taxonomy): Bacteria > Actinomycetota > Thermoleophilia > Gaiellales > Gaiellaceae > PALSA-600. The sequence goes on along the minus strand of DASUZZ010000045.1, from coordinate 51,155 downwards.
AGTCGGAGGTCGACTCCGTGGGCGCGGTAGCGGCGAGCGAGTACCGTGCCGACCTCGTTGCCGAGGATCCGTTGGAGCGGCGAGGGAAGCGGCTCGACCATCGTCACCGAGCGCACGAACGGCGTGAGGGACGATGCGACCTCGGCTCCGATGAAGCCTGCGCCGACCACGACCAGGTGTGAGCGGGGGCCGACGTCGGCGGCGAGTGCGCGTGCGTCGTCGAGCGTCCTGAGGTGATGGACCCCACGTGGGCCGTCCAGTCGCCTCGGACGTGCTCCCGTGGCGATCACCAATGCGTCCCAGGAGACCCTCTCGCTTCCGACGTCGGCGGTGCGCCGGCTCAGGTTGAGCGCGTGGACGCGCTTTCCGGTCTGCAACTCGATGCCGTAATCGGCCCAGAACTCCGTGGGCCGGAGCGCGATCGTGGTTCGAGTGCCGGCGAGCAGCTCCTTGGAGAGAGCCGGTCGTTCGTACGGCTCGTGGGGCTCGTCTCCGGCGAGGACGATCCGGCCCGGCCAGCCGAGCGAACGGAGGGTCTCGGCACAGCGGGCGCCGGCCAGGCCGGCGCCCGCGATGAGCAGGGTCATGCTGCCTCCCGGTTCGAGGCGGTGGCCTCGGCGACGTCGATGGCAGCCATCGGGCACTGCGACATGGCGTCGATCGCCGCGGGGTCGTCGGTCTCGGCGACAACGGTGGCGGCAAGGCCGTCGGACTCGAGCCGAAAGAGGTGCGGTGCGAGCTCCACACACGAGGCGAAGCCGCTGCAGAGCTTTCGGTCGACGGTGATGCGATACGTGGTCATGCTGTTTCTCCTTTCGTGAGTGTCCTGCGGGAAGCTGGTGGTACGAGAGCGCGCCAGGTCGTTGCCGCGGCCACGGCGCCAACGGCGCCGAGGTACAGGGCGACCGTCCACGGCCGTCCTGCATCGGAGCCGGAGGCCAGGCCGTGATACGTCTCGGCGGCGAACAGCGCATACGTGAGCCAGTGAAGGCGCCGCCACGTCTTGACGCCGATCCGTTGCCTGAGCCAGAACGACGCGACGATGGTCGCGAACAGCCAACCGCCGATGACGCCGACGGCGACGCCCACCGGCCGGTACGCGACGAGCCCCGGGAGAACGAGGGCAGCCGGCGTCACCTTGACCGTGGAGTCGAGGACGAGCGCGACGCCGTGGAGCCCGAGTGCGGCCAGGCCGGTGACCGCAAGCGTCTTGTGGAGCTCGGCGACGAGCGGTGCGCGGAGTCGAGCCGAGGGCCGCGACCGCAGCGTGAGGCCGGCGAGCACCGACAGCGTCAGCAGCGCGTACGCGGTCAGGCCCGCCGACCGGGCGAGCAGCCAGAAGGTCGGGTCGTGGTGGCTCATCGCCCGAGCCCTCGGCTGAGGCGCGTGCGGCCGTCGGCGGTGACGAGGACGGCGGGCACCGTCGAGTCCGCTGCCTCCCGCTCGCCCGCCAGGAAGAGCGACTTCGCGAGAATCTCCGCGGCGACGGCGTCGTCGCCGACGGCCGTGACCCGGAGGAGATCGGTTTCGGCGGGCGCACCGGTCCGGGGATCGATGAGGTGGTGCTGCTCCTTTCCGCCGCGCCGCCAGCGGCGCCGGTCGCGACCGGAAGTCGCGACGCCGCCCTGTGTGAGGCCGAGAGTGATCGAGCCGTCGACCGCCACCGACCACACCCCGGTGGTCGGCAGCCCGCGCATGGCGACGTCGCCGCCGGCGTTCACGAGACATGGTCCCGTGAGCGCCAGCAGCTCGGCGGCGCGCTCAGCCGCGTAGCCCTTGCCGATCCCGCCGAGGTCGATCCGGTATCCACGCTCGATCTCGATGTGCTGCCCCTCGACGGACACACGGCCGCCGCATTCGGACGCGGCTGACGCCGCAGCCACATCCCGCGGGACGTCGTCGAACGTCCTGTCGTACCCGGCGCCGACGAGCGCGTCGTGAACGGTCGGATCGAAGCGTCCGTCGGTCCGCTCCCGTGCGTCGACGGCGAGCCACAAGACCTGCGCGAGGTCGGGCGAAGCGTCGATCGAGCCGTTCTGGTTCAACAGCGAGAGCTCGGAGTCGGGACGGAAGCGCGACAACACCTGCTCGAGGCGCTCGAACTCGACCTCGACCGCGTCGAAGGCGTCCGTTGCGTCGTCGGACTCCACGAGCAGCTCGATCTCGGTCCCCATGGCAGTGAAGGTGCGCCGTTCCATCACGACGTCCGCGTGATCACGAGTGGCGGCAGCGTGACGATCCGCGCAGGTGCGGCAGCGGCCGGCGCCGCCGCCGGGACCGGAGCGACCGCGAGCTGCTGGGCGGCGAGGGCGCGCTGTCGCTGGACGCGGGCAATCGCGGCGTTCCGTGCTCGCAGGGCCTTTCGATAGATCGCCCAGCGACGCGCGACAACTATCTGGACACGGCTGCTTTCCCGTTCGATCCACCTCCGCCGGGCGACGAGCTCGATCAGACGTGGATCACGGGACGCCCGACGCGAGCTCGCCGACCACGGGTGTGCCGCGACGAGTGCCCAGACGAGGAAGAAGGTGAGCACGCCGACGACGAGCGCGTAGAGGCGGACGACGTGCCTAGTCATCGAAGCTCGCTCCCGAGGCGGAGTCACTGCCCTCGTGTTCATGCTCCCCCTCGCCATGACGGTGGATCACGTGGATGACCGGCTTCGGCCGGACGTAGATGACCGGAGCACCCGCCGCCGGGGCAGGTCTCGTCGTGCCGGCGCCCGGCGCCGACAAGGGCGCCGCTGCCGGGACCCGCGGCAGAGCGGGCGGCTTGCGCTTCAGCTCGGCGCCGAGTGCCACGCGAGCACGATCGAGGGCGCGATTCTGCCTCGCGATCGCTGCCGTACTGACGCGCGCCGGCCGGGCGGACGCGACGGACAAGCGCGTTGTCCGCATCGCGGCGTAGGTGCCTGCGACGGCCGCGATCGCAACCGCGGCGACGAGGACGAGGACGTGTGCCGTTTTCATGTCCGCCACGGTACGAGGGCATCGCCCAGGGCCGGGTTGGGACTGCGGAAAGGCTGCACCAGGATTCGGTAAAGCCGCGATGACGCGCGGAGACGACGCCGCGACGATGTGTCCGATGCGTGTCCTGATCGTCGAAGACGAGGACTCGATTGCAGTCCCGCTGGCGCAGGGCCTCCGTCGGGAGGGCTTCGAGGTCGAGCGCGTCGCGACCGGGACGGACGCCCTCGCCGCGGAGACACCCGATCTCGTGCTGCTCGACCTGCGACTTCCGGACATCGACGGCTACGCCGTGTGTCGGGAGCTTCGCGCACGCTCCGACGTCCCGATCATCTTCGTGACCGCCAAGGGGGAGGAGGTCGATCGCGTCGTCGGTCTCGAGCTCGGAGCTGACGACTACGTCGTCAAGCCGTTCGGGTTGCGCGAGCTGGTCGCGCGAATCCGTGCCGTGTCCCGACGCTCCACGGGCAGGCGAGACGCCGCCGGCTTGCTCGCTGCCGGATCGCTCCACATCGATTTGCGCGCACATCGCGCGTCGCTCGCCGGCAGGGAGCTCGAGCTGACGCCGAAGGAGTTCGAGCTCCTGGCGCTGCTCGCAGCCGAACCCGGCGTCGTCGTCTCACGGGAGCAGATTCTTCGTGACGTGTGGCACACCACCTGGTACGGATCGTCCAAGACGATCGACGTCCACGTCGCCTCGCTCCGGCGCAAGCTCGGCGACGCCGATTGGATACAGACCGTTCGCGGTATCGGCTTGCGCCTGCGGGCGTCGTGAGTCTCCGGCTGCTCGCGAGCTACCTGGCTCTGACGGTCGTCGTGCTGATCGGCCTCGAGGTGCCGCTCGCGATCGTCGACGCGCAGAACCAACGGAAGGACCTGACGGCGAAGATCGCGCGTGATGCCTTCGCGGCGGCGTCGCTGTCCGAAGACGTGCTTCAGAGCACCGGGCGCAGTGCCCAACTCCAGCGGGTCGCCGACCACTATCGAGTCGCGACCGGTGGCCGTCTGGTGATCGTGAACCGACGCGGGCTCGCGGTCGCCGACTCCCAGCCGACGACACCGGGCGAACGGAACTTCGCAACCCGCCGGGAGATAATCGCCGCGTTGCGCGGGCGGACTGCTTCCGGGATCCGGACGTCGGAAACGCTCCACGAGCGGCTGCTCTACGTTGCCGTCCCGGTCGCGTCCGGCGGCGTCGTCCACGGTGCTGTCCGCATCACCTACCCGACTGCCACACTCGACGCCCGGATCCGCCGCTACCGCCTGGCGCTGCTCGCGGTGGCAGCGGTCGTGCTCGGGGCGGCGACCGCGATCGGACTGGTGCTCTCACAGTCGATCGTTCGGCCCTTGAAACGGCTCCGGGAGACCGCGGAACGGGTCGCCGAGGGCGACCTCGCGGCGCGGGCGCCGGAGAACGTCGGGCCGCCGGAGATCCGTACGCTCGCCGCGCGGATGAACGAGTCGACCCGACGCCTGTCGGTGCTGATCGGCACACAGGACCAATTCGTCTCGGACGCCTCTCATGAGCTGCGCACCCCGTTGACCGCATTGCGCCTTCGGCTCGAGACCGGCGACACCGCCGGCGCGCTCGCCGAGGTCGATCGGCTGGCCCAGCTCGTCGACGAGCTGCTTGCGCTCGCGCGAGCCGATGCGGCGGTGGACCCTGCCGAGCCCCTCGACATCGGACAGGTGGTGCGGGTCCGGATCGACGCGTGGAGACCGCTCGCCGAGGAGCGCGGCGTCCGCCTCGACTCGACGACCGACGACGTGAGCGTGCGGGCGGGCGCGGGGCGCGTCCAGGAGGTTCTGGACAACCTGCTGGCGAACGCTCTCGACGCGGCGCCGGCCGACTCACAGGTGAAGGTGCTGGCAGCAAAAGGCGAGCTGCATGTCGTCGACGGTGGGCCGGGGCTCACAGAGGAACAACGCGAACGCGCCTTCGACCGGTTCTGGAGGGCGAGTGACAAGCCGGGCTCCGGGCTCGGGCTGGCGATCGCGAAGCGGCTCGTCGAGCGGGACGGCGGGAACATCGAGCTTCGGCGGGCCACCACGGGTGGCATCGACGCGGTCGTCAGGTACCGGACGGCGTAGACGGCAACGCCGCGGCCGGGCGGCGCTTCGGTGCGGGAGTCGGCGCGAGCACGCGCAGGAGGACGAGCCACAGCGTCGGGCCGAGGACGACCGCCGCCAGGATCCGGCCACCTACGCCGTGCAAGTCGGTTCCGACGGTGAGGGCGTGCCCGACCGAGAGAACGAATGCGACGAAGCTCGCGTAATGCAACCGACGCCAGCCGCGTTGCCCGATCCACTTCCGCATCCGGAACGAGACCGCGAGCATGAGTGCGAGCCACGCGGCGACGACGCCGGCCGCGACGGCTGCCGGATGCCAGGGCGCGGCGAGCGGCACGAGCACTGCGGCCAACCCGAAGTGGATCGTCGGGTCGAAGAGCAGCGCGATCGCGTGCAGGGCAATCATCGAGAGACCCGTCCAGATCAGCGTTCGGTGCCACGCGAACAGCGCCTTCTGCCGCCGCGGCCCCAGCACCCGCGTGCTCATGCCCAGGCCGAGCCACACCGACAGCGTCAGCAGGCCGAGGGCGACAAGCCCTGCCGCCCGCGCGACGAGCCACGCGATCGGGACGGCTGCGAGCGTGCTCACGAAGACCCCGTGGCCACGTGCGGCAGAGCCGAGGGGCTGCCGACGAACGCCGTGCCGGCGGTCACGCTGCCACCTGCGGTCTGCGACGAGTGTGTCGCCGAGTGCGCCGGCGAGCCGGCCGATAGGAGGAGAACGCGCATCCGGTGCGGCGCGCCGCCGCTCTTGCCCGGCACGAGAATGGTGATCGGAGTCGCCCGCGGCGCGCCGGAAACCGGCTGGTGTGACCACGCCAGAGCCGCGACGACCGCGAGTGTCGCCCAGACGGTGATGACCGCAGCCCAGATGCGCCGCATCAGTCGTCCACCCACGGTGTGTTCGCCTGCGGCACCGTCTGAACGAGCACCGCGTGGCTCGTGGTGGGCGCCGCCGCGTTCGAATGCGCAAGACCGCCGAGCCCGGCGACACCGGTCAGGAACGTCGCGGTGAGTGCCGTCGCCAGGGCGAACGCCCCGCGACGGGAGACGGCTTTGGAAGTGACCATGAGCGAGGGATACCGCACCCCACGCAAACATCGGGACAAGCTCCGGCGAAGACTTCGACAGCGAAGCGCCGGCACGGCTTCATCGCCCTCTCACGCGGCCTCTTTAGTGTTTCCGCCTCTGGATACGACGGCCTCCCCAGACGGTGCGGCACGGCTGCGGCGCCGCCGCAGGAAGCAATCGCGTCGCCGGATCCGGCGGCTGGTCGGACTGGCCGTCCTCGTCCTCGTCACACCCGTCGTCTACTCGTACGTGACGACCATGATGAAGCCGTCGAGCCTGCCGCTGTGGCCGCGCACCGTCGAGTGGATGCGAGCTAACCACGGCAACTGGATCGTCGACGAGGCCGAGCACTACTACTACAGCTGGAAGACGCCGGCGAAGGGCGGTCCGCAGCTGAAGACGCTCCCCGCAGTCGGAGTCGAAAGGCCCCGGTCGGCAGCGGTGAGCGCGAAGCACCGGGCTGCCTACACGCCGGCGCGGATCCAGACCGTCTTCCCGTATCCCCTGCCCGGCGAGGGCGTATGGCACGGCACCGGCCCACTCGTGCGGGGCCGGCCGCCGGTGCTGCTCACCACCTTCCGCACCGAGACCGACTACCCGCGCATCGTCGCCTACGTGGCGTGGTTCGACCACACGCGAACGTCGGTTGCGTTCTACCCGGGGCGCTACGAGCCGCCGAGCGCACCGATCCGCGGGCCGATGGAGGTGCCGTACGGGGAACGCTGGCGTCTGCTTGCGACGTTCAACGGCGGGTTCATCTACACCGACGGCAGCAACGGGTCGTCGATCGACGGACGCGAGTACGAGCCGCTGAAGGACGGACTGGCGACCATGATCGCCTACCGGGACGGCCGCGTCGACATCCGCACGTGGACCGGTGGGCCCGTCGCCGGGCGCAAGATCGCCTTCGCCCGCCAAAGCCTGCCACTGATCGTCGACAACGGCCGCCTCAACCCGGCGCTCAACGACAGCACGCAGTGGGGCTACACGCTCGGCAACGCCGTACGCGTCTGGCGGACCGGCGCAGGCATCGATCGACACGGCAACCTCATCTACGTGGCTGCGGACTACCAGACCGTGGTCACCCTCGCCCGGATCCTGCAGCGCGCCGGGGCCGTCCGCGCGATGCAACTCGACATCAACCCCGAATGGCCGACTCTCATCACGTATGCACATCTGCACGGCCTCGAGCCGAGCAAGATCGTCCCCAACTACCAGCAGCCGTCGACGCGGTACCTCGTTCCCGACGACCGCGACTTCTTCGCCGTCTATCGGCGCCTCGCCGGCCCGGTGACGGTCCCGTTCAGGTGAGACGGCCGGCGAGGGCGGCCTTCCTCGTCGTCCTCGTCGCCCTCGTGGTCGTCGCGATCGCTGTCGCCCCGTACGCGGGCGGCGCGTCGCCGCCGGGCGTCCGGGTCCGGGTGCTGCGACTGGTCGACCGCTCGCGTGAAGCGCATTTCCGCAACGGGACCACCGCGCCACGCACGCTGCTCACATCCGTCAGATACCCGGAAGGAGTCTCGGGCCCACTGCCTCTGATCGTCTTTGCGCACGGATTCGCCCTCGCTCCGGGTGCCTACGCAAGCCTTCTCGGCACGTGGGCCCGCGCCGGCTACGTCGTCGCCTCGCCGACCTTCCCCGTCGAGGGAGCCGGAGCTCCAGGCGGCCCGAGCGAGTCCGACCTCGTGAACGAGCCGGGCGACCTCCGGTACGTGATCTCGAGGCTGACCGCGTCGTCGAGCCCTGTTCGACGACTGGTCGATCCGAGCAAGATCGCGGTCGCCGGCCAGTCGGACGGCGCCGAGGCCGCGCTCGCGGCGGCATACGATCCGCGATACCGCGACCGCAGGATCGACGCCGCGATCATCCTGTCGGGCGCGCCGTTTCCGGGCTTCACCGGAGCTCCGCACGGATCACCGCCGCTGCTCGCGGTGCAAGGCACCAGCGACCCGCTGAACCGGCCCGACGTCACCGCCTCGTACTTCCGCCTCATGCGGCGCCCGAAATTCCTGCTCTGGCTGCTCGGCGCGACGCATCTCCCTCCCTACACGACCGACGACCGATGGTCTCCCGAGGTCGACCGAGTCACACTCGCGTTCCTCGACGGCTACCTGCGCGGCGGCGCGATCGGCCCGCTGGTCGTGGCAGGGACGCGGCCCGGCGTCGCGCGAATGGTCAGCCGCCCGTGACGCTGGCGGCGCGCTCGCGCGAGCCGCTGAGTTGCGGTTTGCGCAATGTTCGAAAACCGCTGGCGCCGCGGGAATCCCGCATGCCGACCCCGATGTTCAGTGGGCGGAGCCAGACATTGCGCAAACCACGTCTTCGCAGCCGTCCCGCTCGGCGTCGCGTGATCCCGGCTGGTACGTTGCCGGCTCGGCCGCCTACGTCGCGAGCCGCGCGCTGATCCAGTCGAACTCGAACTGGTCGTCCGGGTCCAGTGCAGCGCCGAGCTCGTCGAGCTTGCGCTTGCCGGCCTCGAACAACCGCGCCGCGTCCTCAGGTCGCCCACGCGCGAGTGCCACTCCCGCTCGGTTGAGCTCGGTCCAAGCGTCGCCCATGGCGTCGAGACCCGAACGGGCATCGCGCTCGGCGAACATCCGCTCGGCAGCGCCGACGTCGCCGCGGTGCAGCTCCACCCAACCGAGGTTGTGGAACTCCTGCTGCTTGCGGCGCTCGTCTCCGAGCTCGTCGCCGAGGGCGACGCTCTCGAGGTAAAGCTCCCGCGCGCGGTCGTAGTCGCCGTTCAGTCGCGTGCCTGCAGCGTAGAGGTGGAGAGGCGAGCCCTCAGCTGCTCGGTCTCCGCCCGCCCGCGCCTTGCGCAGGCCTTCGGCTGCGTACTCGGCGACCCTCGGGTAATCGCCTGCACGCAGCGCTTCTCGGGCGAGACCTGTCAGGGCGTCGCATTCGCCACGGACATCGCCGAGTTCGCGGGCAAGGTCGAGACACTCCTGTGCGTACGCGCCGGATGGCTCTCCACGACGGAACGCGAGGAGGTGTGCTCCATAGAGAGCGCGCACACGGTCGACCGAAGGCGCGTCCGCCCCGGGCGCGTTCAACGCCTCGTCGACGCGTGCAGCCCCTTCGTCGAACTCGCCCCGATCAAACCACTCGCGCCAGTGCGCCGCCGCCTCCTGGAGCGTCGTCACCGAGCGATTCTAAAAGGCGCGAAGCTTGCCCGCAACGGTCGGAGGAGTGGGCCGAACCGAGTATTGCGCGAACCGCGAGGTCCTCGTCACCTCGTCCCCGCTGACGGTCGCCTGACCTTACGGGACATGGCCCAGCCGAGAGGCTCGGCACGATTGTTCAGGTGAAGTTCCGCGAGCTGATCCGGTTGCTCGAAGACGATGGTTGGCAGCTGGTGGCGCAGCGCGGAAGCCATCAGCAGTACGAGCATCCGAGTAAGCCGGGCAAGGTCACGGTGGCCGGAAAGCCGGGCGTCGACGTGCCGAAGGGCACGGCAGCGAATATCCTTCGACAGGCAGCGCTACGAAGATCGAATCGATGAGCGAATACCTAGTCGTGATCGAACACGAAGCGGAGTCATGGGGCGCGTACTGCCCCGATCTCCCGGGTGTCGGCGTGGTCGGCGACACTCAGGAGGAGGTGGAGCGGCTGATCCGCGAGGCGATCACCTTCCATCTCGACGGCCTTCGGGATGCAGGCGAGCCGATCCCGAAGCCGACCGCGGTGGGCACCACGCTCGTCGAAGTGCCCGCCGCCTGACAACCTACGCAGCGAGGCACGGGCGGGTTCGCACAATGCCTCGTTCGCCTGCTCGGCAGTGAAACCGCTGCAGAGAGGGACAAACGATGATGGGCGGAACCAGACATTGCGCAAACCACCCGCGTCTGGACGGCCCTCCGCTCGAGATCGCTTGACACCGCGTTGCCGTGCGCAATCGGGGGTGCGATCCGCCCGGCTATCCGAGGCGCAAGCCGTGCTCCTCGGCCAACGTTGGGATCGTGTCGAAGTCGATGTCCAGCTCGTACCGCTTGACGACCTCGCCGATCGCCGCCTCGTCGCGTTTTGCCGCGGCCAGCAACGGCGCGAGCTCGCGAAAGCAGTCTTCGAATCCTGCCGGCGAGATGATCTCGAGCAGACGCGCCGGCTCGTCGCCTGCATTCCAGAACGCGTGCGGCACGCCACGCGGCTTGAAGACAAGCTCACCCGGTCCGGCTTCGAGCACTTCGCCGCCGAGCTGCACGCCGACGCGGCCCTCGAGCACGTACGAGTACTCGTCCTCGTTGCGATGAGTGTGGACCGGTGAGCCGAGCGCGCGCGGGGGCAGCGGGTGTTCAACGAGGCTGAACGCGCCCCCGGTCCGCTCGCCATCGATCATGAACCGGACACCGAGCGCAAGCAGGTGTACGAGCTCTCCCTCGTTCGGGCCGAGCGTGTGGCGGACTCCGGCCTCATGCATTTCCTCTCCTTTCGCCTTACACGATGTACGCTGAATAATGAACGGCCAGAACACCCGCTGTCAACTTCGCCAGACGGGGCGTAAGCTCAAATGATCGAGAAGCGCAGATACGAGCTGAAGAAACGGGCCGAGAAGCTCGATCAGACCCGGCACCGCATCCTGGACGCGACCGTCGAGCTACACCGGACCCTCGGCCCTGCGGCCACCCGGATCACTGAGATCGCACGCCGTGCCGGCGTGCAGCGAGTGACGGTCTATGGCCATTTCCCAAACGCGGCCGCCCTCCTCACAGCGTGCTCCGCGCACTGGCGAGCGCTTCACCCTCCGCCCGACCCGGCCCCTTGGAGAGCGGTCGCGGATCGCGGCGCGCGTCTTCGTCTCGCGCTTGGCGATCTCTACGCCTGGTACCGCGAGACGGAACCGATGACGGCGAACGTCCTTCGAGACGCCGAGACCATTCCCGCGCTCCGCGCGATCGTCGACGGAGGCCTTGGCCGTTATCTTTCCGAGGTCGGAACGCTGCTCGCCGAGCCCTTCCGCGCGCGCGGCACTCGTCGAGACCGGATCGACGCGGCTATCCGCGCCGCTGTCGACTTCCACTTCTGGCGCGCTCTCGCCCCGCTCGGGGACAGTCAAGCTGCCGAACTCGCCGCTGGGCTAGTCGAGCTGGCAGCGAACCGCTGAGGATCGCCCTGCCGGTCCTGCCGCACGCCACCTCGCGCGGCACGGTTTGCGCAATGTCGGTTATGGAGCGTACCGGGATCGAACCGGTGACCTTCGGCTTGCAAACGCGACCCGACGGGTCAGCCGATGCCACCCCGTTCCGCGCAAATGCGCACTGTTGAGCCAAACTGGCCGGCCGGGTTGCAGAGGTCCGGAACGGCCTTGCATCCGTTTGCACGCCGTTCGCTTGCAGCCCAACAGCAGCTCATGACCTTCGTGCTTCCGCTAGGGCGGTCACCGGCGCCTTGAACACGACCGCCTCGAGCTCGTCCGCCGCGTCGGTGGCGGCCTGTTCGTACAGGTGCCCGTAGCGGTCCATCGTGATCTGGATCGACGCGTGCCCGAGCGCCTCGCTGATCGTCTTCATGTGCACGCCCTGCTCGATCAGCAGCGACGCGAACGTGTGCCGCAGGTCGTGGAACCTGACCTGCGGCACTTTCGCCTTCTTCAGCGCCGGCCGGAACTCGCGGCGGCAGAAGTTCTCCCCGGACGCGGGCAGACCGCGGCTGTTCGGGAAGATCAGGTCGTTGTCCGTCTTGAACATCGATCCCATCCGGTGCTCGAGCAGCGCCTGGACGAGCGTGGGAGGGACGCCTACCTGCCGCTTCGACCGGCGGGTCTTCGGCTCCTGGAACGTGCCGCGCCGGTCGACACTGCGACGCACCCACAGCCGTCGCTGCTGCCGGTCGAAGTCCATCCACTTCAACCCGAACAGTTCACCTCTGCGCATCCCGGTCGCGACCGCGGTCGCCACGATCAGGTACGTCGTCCCGTCGAGTACCGAGAGCAGCTTCTCGACCTCCTCGGCCGTGAGCGGCTGGATTTCGTTCTCGGTCACGCCGTCCTTCTTCGGCAACAGCGTGTTGCTCGTACTGCCCGCGGGTCTGACGGCCGGGTTCGTCGCGATGTAGCCCCACTCGACTGCGGTGCCGAGCATCGACCTGAGACACGTCAGGCCGTTCTGGATCGTGCCGCGGCTGTTGCCGATCCGGATCGGCCGGCGTCGGGCGTCGACGAGCCACGGGTCGCGGCCCTCGAGTTCGGCGAGCCGCAGCTCACGCTCCCGCGCCGTCTGCTGCTCGGCCTGCCAGCGCCGCTCCTCCTCGTCACGGAGGCGCTGAACGCGTTCCTCGTAGTCAGAGCCGCCGGACGCCCAGTCGGAGAAGAACTGCGCGAGCAGCTGCCGCGTCAGCTTCGACAACGGGTAGTCGCCGAGCGTCGGCACCAGGTGCGTGCGGACGTGGCTCTCGTAGCCGACGTACGTCGAGTAGCGGACGCGCAGCTTCACATGCGGTAGCCACAGCTTCGAGAACTCGGCGAGCGTCGTCTTGCGCTTCTCCTGCACCGCCGGGTCGAGTTCGTCGAGCGGCTCGCCCTGCTGTTTCTTCAGGCTCATCCGTGTGCGGTACAGCTCGGCCTGCTCCCGCGCGTCGAACGACTTCCAATGACGTTCGCCGTTCAGACCGACGGTGAAGATCCACCGTCCGTTCCGCTCGAAGATCGTGCCGAACGGACGCTGCTTACGCTTCGCCATCGCCGTCTCCGGGCAGCAGGTCGTTGTCGTCGTCTCCGGCGATCCTGTGATGCCAGCTCTCGAGCGCGGCGGCCTGCACCTCGTCGATGTACTCGTTAAGCGTCTCGAGCTGCTCGCGCGTGCTCAGCATCCGCGCGAGCACCAGCTGGAGCTCGTCCTGGCTCCGGCCGGCTTTGTCGAGCGCCTTGAGCTGGTCGAGCCGGCTCGCCGCGGCTGCGAGCAGCTCTTCGATCTCCGCGAGATGTTCCGGCATCGCTTCGGATGACGGGATGATGCTGATGGCCACGATTGGCCCTCCTTCCGATAGATGACACTACTTCTGCCATTATTACCGATATGGCAGGACAGCGCCATCCGCGTCACGCTCTAGCCTTCCTCAAGATGTCGCCGGGACTGGCAGGAATCGCCGAGGTCGCCCAGATCCTGGGGGTCAGCATCCGCACCGCGCACCGGTACGCGAACCGGCCCGACTTCCCAAAGCCGCTCGACGAGCTCGCCACGGGACGCGTTTGGAAGCGCGCCGACATCGAGAAGTGGGCGCGGAAGCCGCCCGTGCCACTCGGCCGGGGCAAGGGCCGGCCGCCGAAGCCGCGCGACTGACCCTCGGCTCGCTGAACCGACACACACGCAGAAACCCCGCAACCCAAGCGCAACCGAGCAGTGGCGTGCAAGCAGCCGCGAGCGGATCACGGCTCGTCTGGCTCGTCGTGGTCGTCCATCTCTGCTTCGCGACGGCAGTTGTACTGGACTGTCCCGTCGCGAACCCACACCACATCGAACGGATCGACCGCGTTGAACGACCGGGCGCACGCCCAGGCACCCTCGAGCGTCACATGTTGATGCCCGCACGTCTCCTCGAGTTCGTCGAACGCGTATAGCCAGGTTTCGTAGAAACCTGTCACTCGGCCGACCTCCGCTTCAGCAACATGCCAGTCCGCCGTTCGGGCTGATCGCAGTACTCGGCGAACGTCGAGTGCGTCGCCCGGTACAGGCGGCCGTCGCGGATCTCGGCCAACGCCAGGCCGACCTCGACGAACGTCTGTAGCCCCTGCTCGACGACGTGCTCGAGCTCGGCGAGCCGTGCTGACTCCCGGCTGTCTAGGCCGACGCCGACGCCGGCGACCAGCTCCACCGCGGCGCTCACGACACCGCCCGCAACCCGGCGCCGACGGCCGGCCGTTCCGGGATCGACCGGTCGAGCGCCCACGCCCGCACCGCGTCGGGGTCGTACATGCGTTGGCCGGCGTCGAGCCTGACCCACGGGATCGCACCGTCGCCGTGCTTCGGCTGCGACCGGTCACGCACCCACCGCTCGCTCCGGCCGAGCATCCTGGCGACGCCGGCGACGTCGGTCAGCTTCCACGGCTGCGCGGCGACGACCGGCGGCAGCTGCGCGGCGACCAGCTCGGCGACCCTCGGCGCCAACGCCTCGGCCAGCTCGGCGACCAGCAGCTCGAGAGCACCCTCGGTCACGACGTCGCTTCACCCATCGCGTCGTGGTACGCGGCCTCGAGGCGGTCAAGCTCGCCAGAGTCGACCGTTCCCGAAATGTCACTCTCACTAGGTGAAGGAGTAGTAATAGAGAGACGGGACACTGACTTTTCGGGAAAGGTCATCGCGGCCGTGTAATGGCGGCGCGCGAACTCGGTCAGCGCCCACGAATCCGCCTTGCCCTGGCCATTGCTGCGCTTCACCGTCACCCCGTGCGCCGTCAGGTCCTCGAGCGCGCGCCGTGCGGTCGTGGTCGGGTAGCTGACGGCTTCGGCGACCTCGGTGGTTGTCGCCCACTCGGCGGCGAAGAGGTTCTCGATCGCGACTCGGCGGATCTGCGGGATGCTGTCGAGGGCCGCCTTCGTGATCACGGGCCATGCGGCAGCCCGGTCGGCGCCGATGGCGTCGAGTCCTTCGAGCAGCCGTGCGAGCACGACGACGAGCCGGGTCGGTGCTTCTGAGCCGGGAATGAGTTCGATCTCGCGGCTGTAGCTGTCGCGCTCGACGGCGGAGCGGCAGCAGACGACGAGCGTCGCGAGCGACACGAGCCGGTTGGCGTCCTGGTCGTCGCGCTCGCGTGGTTCCGCGACGTTGCTGTCGAGGAGCTCGGCGACGGCGGCCGCCAGCTCGGACCGCATCGCCTGTTCCTTGCCGGCGTGCTCGAGTGCTCGGTGTGCCTGTTCTTCGCCGTCGACGTCGGGAAGTCTGAACAGGATGAACCGTTCGCCCATCGCGCCCATGACGCTGGCGTGCCGGTCGATGATCGGGGTGCAGCCGGCGACGAGTCCGACCTTTCCTGCCCATGAGAGCTTCTGGCCACCGCTGGTGCCGACGTAGCGGGTCCAGGAGCCGTCGTAGACCTCGCGCAGCGCGGCGAGTACCTGCTGCCGCGAGTCACGGTTCATGTTCAGGACGGAGCCGAAGTCTTTGCAGACGAGGATCCCGAAGTCGCCGATCTCGCGGAGTAGGCCGCCCTTCGCGTCGTTCGCATGTTCTTTCTTCGGCACACCAGAGAGCAGCGATGCTTCGGTAAGCGTCGCGACCGGGTGAACGTCCTCGAGGGCGCCGAGTGACCCGAGAAGCTCCGACTTGCCGCCGCCGGGCGGCCCGACAAGCACGAGCCACACCGGGTCGCCTTCGAGCCGGTTCGCGGCGACCGTCGCCAGAACCGCGAGCAGGGCTCCGTGGTCGGGGAGGTGCAGCCAGCGCTGGAACGCTCGGACGGTCTTCTCGAGCGGATCGGTCGGCTCAGTGGTCAGGTGTGAGGTCGCCTTGAGCAGCTCGAGGTCGACGTCGGTCGCGATCGTCACCGTGCGGCCCTCGCGGCGATCCGCTGCTCTTCGCGCAGGATCTCCTGGTAGACGCCCTTGAGCACGATCCGCTCCCACTCGGCGTTTCGCGCCTGGAGCGACCGGCGAGCTGACCGCTCCGCCTCGAGCATCCGGGCCAGGTCGAGCACGTCACGGGCGGCGAGTCGCGACCGCCGAGCGAGCTCGGGATGGCCGGCGTCTTCCATCGCGTCCGAGAACAGGATGAGCTCGTCGGCACGATCGGCCGCGGCCTGCTCGGGCTTCGTGAGCTCGCTCACGCGGCGATCCGCACGTCGGTTGCCGGCGCGATCCGCTTCTGTTCGCGGTCCAGGACACGTCCGGCGAAGTCGATGTAGACGGCGAGCTCGTCCTCGGTCAGCACCTGGCGGAGACCCGCGAGCTGGCCGACGAACGTCGCCTGCGCGGTCTGCAGCCCGGTCGCCCTGACCGTCGGCTTACATGAACGACTACGGCCCGCCGACGCCGCTTGGTGCCTGGGGATGCGGGGAGGCTGCTGTTCGGCTGCCACCCGGCTGCTCTGCCTGGTGCGCGCCATCGCGCCAAGTGTCAAGTCCGGTGGGTTCTAACCCCCGGGTTAGGGCCCAAATTGGGTTCTAAACCCCCCTGCGACGGCTACGCGGCGAGGCCGTTTCGCCGCAGGACGCCGCGGACCACCTGGCGCGTCACGTCGCTGCCGAAAGCATCGGCGATCTCTCGCTGAGACTGGCCGAACCTGAATCGGTCGAGGATTTCGGCTTCGACCGGGTCGCCGGCGTCGACGCGATTCTGCGGGCCGACCTTTTTGTCTCGCGAGGTGGCGATCTCGACGTTCAGCCGGGCACCCCACCGCTCGAGCGCCTCCTTGCCCCACTTGTCCCAGCCGCCTCGCTCTCTGGTCGACCAGATGAGCGGCTTCAGCGACTGCCATTCGACCGTGGCGCGGTACTGCGCCCAGCACTCATCGCTGAGGAACTCGGCGCGACGAGTCTCGAGATGTGACGGGAAGATCCAACGCTCAGTCTCGCCGTGTGGGCAGAAGTCGTAGCCGCGTGCTTTGCACTTGACGAACCGACCTGGCGAGTAGTGCCGCCCGATCTGTTTGCCGCGACGGCGGTCTTCGACGTCGACGAGTCGCAGACGGCGAAGGGCGTACCAGACGCTGTGCCGAGTGACCCCGGATTCCTCGGCGATCTCGTCGAGCGTGAGGCCAGCGTTCCACAGCGGTGCTGTCGCGCCGGCGGCGGCCTCGACCGGCGCACGCTTCCACGACTGGTAGTGCTGCCAGTCGACGAACTTGCCGCCAGGTCTCGCCAGCTCGCCGCAACTGCAGAGGCACGGTGTTCGCTGCTTCGGTGCCGGGCGGGGACGCTTCAGGCCGAGATCGCGGCGCGCGGCTTTGACGGGCTGCACTGAGCAGCCGATCTCGGCGGCGATCTCACGGTTGCTGTGGGTCGGGTATCGGTCTCTGACGATCGCTTGCAGCTCAGCCTTGGAGATGCCTCCCGCCGGCGGCTTCGCGTGACGCTCGTCGATCCCTTGCGCGTTGAGGTCGTTCAAGATCGTCCGGTGTGAGACGCCGAACCGATCGGCCAGCTTCCGCGATGACCGCTGCTCCAGCGGCACCCTTTCGTCGGTGTAGGCGGCGGCCACGAGCTCGCGTCGCTCCGCCGTGCTGAGTTTCCGCATGTGCCGACCCTAAGCAGAGGATCGGACGACGTTTGCGGCGCCGCCTAGCGGTAGGGCGGGTCGACGATCTCGTCGTACCGGACGTGCCGGCCTGACTTGAGGCGAACCCCTCTGACGTTAAGGAGTGGCAGAACGTCGCAACCGGCTGGTTGCATGTGTCGCGCGTGGCCATCGGCGAGATGATCCGCAGCCATACGCGCCGGGCTTTCCCCATGGACCCGAGGATGGGCGAGAGCCTGCGCGCTCGTCGAGCGCGGCGGCCTGTCTCGGCGCCCCCTGGAACCTCGACGCCAGCATCGGCGGACGCCCCGTCACCGCCGCCCTGCCCGCGCAAACCGGCAACGTGCGCGCCGCCGCCTCCGGAATCACTCCGGCGCCGTGACGGTCAGACGCACGACGCGCACGCGTGTCCGCAGCCGGGGCGAGTCGGGAATCCGGGCGCGGCGCAATGACACCGCAACCGACGGACAACTCTAGGCCGAAGTTCCCGCGACACGGAAGAGCGCAGCTCGAGGATTCCACACGATGCGTCGATCACGTTGGCTCGCGCCTCCTGCCCGCGTGCGGCCCTGGTTGCTGGCGCCGGAAACCCCTCGCACCGAGGCAATGATCCAGCGGTACTCGCTGTCTTCGTAGACGGTCGTGTCGCGCGGCGACTCGTTGATGCCCGCAACGGGAACCGACAGCGCCGCGTCGAACCGTCTTACCGCGCGCAGAAGCACGGATACGACGTGCGTAGTTCGAGGGGTTACGGTTCGATTCGGCTGATTCGCTCGAGCACATGACCTGGAGTAGTGCTCGCGCGTGGCTGCATTTGGTCGACGACGGTTCCGTCGCGGAGCAGGATGATCTGTGAGCAGCGGCTGGCGACGACGGGGTCGTGCGTTGCCATGATCACGGTCATGTTCCGCTGCTCGCGGAGAGCGAGCAGGAGCGAGATGATCTCGCCGCCCGTTTTCGTGTCGAGGTTTCCGGTTGGCTCGTCGGCGAGCAGCAGGACGGGGTCGTTGATGAGCGCCCTAGCGATCGCGACGCGCTGCTGCTCGCCGCCTGACAGCCGCGAGGGCAGCGATCGTTCCTTGCCAGAAAGACCGACGGCGGAGAGGAGCTCGCGGGCGCGGGCTGTCTTGTCGAAGTCCGTCCGGTAGGGCAGCAGCGGCGCGGCGACGTTGTCGAGCGCCGTCAGCGCCGCGAGGAGATGGAAGCGCTGGAAGACGAAGCCGATCCGGCGACGGTATGCGACCTGCTCGCGCCGCGACAGTCGCGTCACCTCTGTCTCACCGACGCGGATGCGGCCGCGGTCGGCGCTGTCCATCGCCCCGATCAGGTGCAGGAGCGTCGACTTGCCGGAGCCCGAGGGGCCCATGACGGCGCAGACGGATGCTGCGTCGATCGTGAACGAGACATTGCGAAGCGCGACCGCGGCGCCGTCGCCGGTGCGGTATCGCTTACGGACGCCATCGACGGCGACCGTCGCGCCTACAGACGGAAGCTGACCTTGCCTGGTGCTGAGCGAGCGAACACCCACGACTGGAATCAGAGATTAGATTGAGGCAATCTATCGGTCAAGCCCGACCCGCGTCCGTGAGAGGATCTCTTCGTGCCCATCCAACACGCCGTGCTCGCTCTGCTCTCCCGAGGAGAGAGTTATGGCTATGTCCTCAGGTCCGAGTTCGAAGCGACTATCGGGCCACAATGGGGCAGCCTCAACATCGGTCACCTCTACCAGGTGCTCGATCGGCTCGTCCGTGACGGCCTGGTCACCACAACGCGTGTCGAACAGACCAGCCGACCGGACCGGATTCTCTACCGGCTGACGGACGCCGGTCGTCGCGAGCTCGAGGTATGGCTCACGACGCCGTTTGTGCGCCAGTCCGGATACCGAGATGACTTCTTCCTGAAGCTGCTCGCCGCTTCGAGACTCGGTCGAAAACCGCTCGCGCAGGTGCTCGACGTACAGCGTCAGGCGTACCTCGACGAGCTCAAGACCCTTGCCGATCTCCGCGACAGCCACGCTGAGCAGCCGCTTGTCCGGCTGCTGATCGACGCCGCCACCCTTCATACGGAGGCGAACCTTCAAGTCATCGACCTCGCTCACGAACAGCGGACGGAGATCGCCCAGGCGCAGCGTGGACGCGAGACCGCCGAGCATCGCCTCGGTGAGTCAGCGCGCCGCAAGCGCGCGTAAGCCCACTCACGCACTCGCTCGGCTGTCTCCGTCGTTTGCTACTCGGCCGCCAGCACGGCCGGTGCCGCTAAGCGTTCGACCTGGTAGACAGGGACGAGCGAGGCGAGGACGGCAACTGCGGTTCCGGCGACTGCGGCGATCACTGCGACGGTGACGACGGGAGTGGTGCCGGCCCCGAGGACGAGCGCGGTGACGAGCGCGCCCGCGAGGGCGCCGAGACAACCGGCACACGTGCCGAGCAGGAGGGCTTCGAGTCCGATCGTTTGCCGGATCTGGTTGTCCGACCAGCCAACCGTGCGCAATGTGACCAGTTCCGCCTGCCGCTCGCGCAGATTCAGGTAGAGAACATCGCCGACCGAGAGCGCCGCAAGGGCCGCGGCGAGGCCGAGGGCGACGAAGTCTGCCGACCGCACCTGCAAGGAGATCGCGTCGCCGAGCAACGTCCCGACGACCGCGCCGTGGAAGGCGCGCTCGATCCCCGCGAGAACTGTCAGCGCCGCCACCGCAAGCGCGAGTCCCGCTCCGCCGATAACACTCCGCGACGGTACCCGCAGCATATTCACCAGCGCCATGCCACCGAGGCTCCGCACGCTTCGACTCCCGCCACCTCCTGCAACAACCGGCCGCAGTGCGTCGAGCGGCGCCCCGCGCGCTGCCAGCCAGGCCGGTACCGCGCCGGCGAGGACGGCGAGTGCGACCGCGATCGGCAGCACCAGCACCGTCTCCGCTAACGGCAGCGACAACGACAGACTCGACACGAGTAGCGCCGCGATCGCCGTTCCGGCCGCACCCGCGATGAGTCCTACCAGCGCAAGCTCGCCCAGCACAGCTACGAACACTTGGCGGCGCGACCAACCGACCGTGAGCAGTGTTCCGATCTCCACCCGCCGTGCCCGCGCCGCTGCGAGCGCTCCATTGGCGAGGAAGAAGCCGCAGATCAGGAGGATGAGCGCGAAAAGCCCCAGGTCTTTGCGGTCGAGTGCGTTGAGAAAGCTGATCGACGCGTTCTTCTTCGACCATCCCTCCCAGAGGAGCAGCGCGGGTGCCCCGAACTTCCCCTTCGGTAGGCTGATCTTGAGCGGATGCGGCGACGATCCCGCCGTCACGTCCACGTCAAGCCCGGTGCGATCGTGGATCTCCTGCGCCACCAGCCGGATCCGCGCCTCGCCGACGGCGTTCGGTCCCGTCACTCCTTTCACGCGCACCTGCACGATGCTGATCGGCGCTCGTCGCACAGCCGCCGGCACGCCCTGGAAATACTTCGGGTTGAGGAAGTACTCCTGCAAGGCCTTTAGCGTGGTCAGCAGCAGGGGCGGCTGCGCGACGTAGCCACCCAGATTCTGAGTGGGCAGGTAATCCCGTCCCTTGAGCGCCTCGGCGCTGGCCGCGTCTGCGGCCGTCAACACGGGCGGGTAGAACGTCTCCAGCGGCACCCGCGAGAGCGGCGAGAAGCCAGGCAACTTCGTCGGATCGAACCGTCCGACGACCTGCAGTTCTGGGGTCGCGGCGCCGGAGCTCGAAGTGTTCTGCTCGACGTGCTCCCGCAGCTTTCGATACTGCGTGTCCGCGTTGTCGGTCGGCGCGGCCAGATACCCAGCCGGGCCACCATCCCACCGCCACACCTGTGGCGAGTTGCGCACCGCTACTGGCCGCAAATGATCGCGGGCCAGCCTCCGGTACCGCACAGCTGACGCAGTCCAAATGCCCGACGGCGAGATCACCCCGTGGCCGCCTGACCGTGCGCTGCCGGCGAGCAGCTGCTCGTAGAAGCTCTCGACGGGCACCGTGCGACGCTGCACCGTCCGGCCCGACAAGCTGTTGAGGAATTCCCGGCCATTGCTAAACGACGCGCCCTTGGGTGACGGCACACTCTGGGGACATGGGATGTTTCCGGTCGTGCACGCGCTCGACTCGAGCGCACGTGGCACGTCGACGTCCGGCGGGAGCCGTAGCCGCTCTATGTCGATCTCCTGCCGTTCGCCGATGTACGTCCGCTCACTCGCGATCACCGGCACGAGCGGTAGCGGGAGCGTGAATGTCGTCTTGCCGGTCTCGGTATGAAGCGTGTCCGTAGGTCGCAGGTAGCGCCCGGCGACGAGCGTCCGATC
The DNA here is from genome assembly GCA_036376615.1 of Gaiellaceae bacterium. Classification (GTDB taxonomy): domain Bacteria; phylum Actinomycetota; class Thermoleophilia; order Gaiellales; family Gaiellaceae; genus PALSA-600. Next base: position 29,588 of record DASUZZ010000045.1, on the reverse strand, counting down.
GAGGTGCAGGAGGCGCGCCTCCGAGGCGGGGTCGATCGCCGCCACCGCGGTCGGGAACGCCGCGGAAATCTGGGCGCCGACGAAGCCCGGGGGGCTGAGAGGCTCAGCCGGCGTGAGGTTGAACGTATTGGTTGGGTCATCGTGTGCAAAGCAGGACAGCTCGCTACGGATCCCGGGGTCGAACGGTCCACTCGCCTGAAACGGAATCGGAAAGCCGCTACACGGCATCGTGTAGCCCGGTTTGCCCGGATCGACCTCCGAGAGGATCCCCCAGCGCGTCTCGAGGACGAGCCGTCCCGCCCGGGTGTAGTAGACGTAATCGACGTCCCCCGGATACCTTGAACCGTCGTTCGTCACCCAGGTCGTGCTGACGCGATAGATCTGATGCGGTGCGTCGTCGAGCACCGACTTCAGGCTCAGCCACTCCGTCTCCTCCGGGAACGCGTAGCCAATGTTCGCCACCGGTGCTGCAACTTCGACGCCGGAAAGGCTCTTGATCGTCCGCCACTGGGCGAGGGTTATCCCGCCGTAGATGCCCGACAGGTAGTTGTCGCGCACGAGGCCGCTGCTCTGCTCGAGTGAGTCGCGCGCCCCCCTCGGCCGGACCAGGATGTCGTAGCTACTGCGGAAGTTCTTTGTCACGGTCCCACGCACGTGAAGCTCACTCGTCCGCGTCGCCGCAGTCAGCAGCGTGAACGCGACCGCGGCGACCACGACACCTGCGGCCAGCACGACAGCCCGCACCGGCCGCGCTCGCCAGCCGATCAACACGAACCTCAACATCGGCCGACCTCACGAAAGTCGGCTCTGTCAGCGCTGACGTGTGGCCTGTGGTTCGGCCCGTGCGGGGCAGGCGGGCCGAACCACAGTGCCCGAAGCGTTGTCAGCAGAGACACCCGCCGCTGAAGTCAACGCACTTCGCCGTCCCCGGAGCGAAGCATGCGCAGCAGCTGACGCATCCGCCGGTGCACCAGTACGGCACGTTCGAGCCACAGTTCCCGCAATTCTGCTGACAGCAGTGCGACTCTGCCTGCGGGTTCGCCCGAGCTGCTCTCGCGCCGAAGAGAGAGATGCCGAGACCGAGAGCGAGCGTCTTGCCGAGGGTCGAAACGAAGCGACGCCTCGTGGTCGCCTGTGCGGCCGCGGATTCGAGTTCTTGCATGAGTCCTCCCTACCTCCTTTACCTCGGCGCCGCGAGCGCAGCGCCGTCTCCGGCCGCATGTGTCGTGTGTCGGTCACCTCCTCTCTGGCGTTGGTGCATCGCCATCTCACGAAGGTGAGCGAGCGAACCTGGTACTCGCCGCTCGAGCACAACGCCGGCCTGATCGACGACGTACGCCTGCGGCGTCGCGCGGTTGTTGAACGCTTCCGTCGCCTCCGCGGCGCGCTGGTAAAGCACCCGGAGAGCGGCTGACACGCCCACATGCGATCGGTGCTCATCCGCGTCGAGGATCAGGAACAGCGGCATACCGTCTACGGTCGCCCCGACGTCGGTCATCTGCTCGAGCAACATCTCGCAGGCGGGGCAGTCCCGCCCAATGAAGAGGATGAGGGTCTCGCTCTGAAGCAAGTCGGGGAACCGGTGCCGGCTACCGTCGTCGTCGGTGAGGTCGAATGGATGTATCACTGAGAGCAGCGGCGCGCCCACCGCCAGGTCGTCGACGCTTACGGCCGCAACCGACCGTTCCAACACCTCGCTGACGCGGCGCAGGAGCCCGAGCACGACCAGGACCACGAGCACGAGAACGAGCCACAGGAGCACAAACGCAATCACCCAGGGGGTGCTCATTGAGGCGCCTCCCGCATTACGTCGCGCAAACGCATGGCCTCGCGGATGACCGAGCCCGAGAGGACGACAAGCGTGCCGATCACGACGAAAGCGAACGCGCTGTCAAACCCGGCGTGATGCGTGCCGTTACCGAGGAACGTGACGTTACCGAAGAAGTCGTCGAGTGCAACCGCCTGAGCACCGGTGACTCCAACGAACGCGGCCGAAACCAAGAGGAGCATATTGCGAGCGACCGTCCACCAGCTGATTCGACTCTCAACGGTCGATCCGAAGCAGCCACAGTCGATCCTCCGGCCTCGGAGAAGGTTGACCGAGACAGCAGAGGTAAACAAGACCAGACAGGCAGCCAGGAGGAACGAGACAGCGACCGTGCCAAGGCCAATGGCCAAGAGCCAACCTCCGAGGAGCTCGATGGGTGGCAGGAGGAACGCGAGCCGTTTCGCGGTTGCCGGCGAGACGAGGCGATAGCCGCGGATCGCCAGCTCGAACTCCGGGCGGCGAGCGAGCTTCGGAATGGCGGCGATGATGAAGACCGTCGCGAGTGCGAACCTGCACGCCAGCGCGACATCTAGCACCCGATCGGCTCCGTCCCGATATCAGGGTGTTTCCCGGTCTCCTTCCTCTCGAGGAGGCGCGAGGCGAGATTGAAGCGGGTGAAAGGAGAAGCCATCTCTGCAGACGCCGCAGGTGCGCTGCTTGGATTGTCGGAATATAGGTTTCGAGAGGGTGTATGTCAACAGAGGCACGTGTGGGAGCTCTGTCGCCGGGACCAACGACGAGCCTCGTCAGTGGCGCGAGGGTGACCGCCGGCCGGTGGACAATGCGTAACTCGGTAGCTGGGCTACGGCGTAACGGAGCGGACGAGAACGCCGCGCACGGTCGACGGCCACCACTGTCGGCCGCCGTGGGCGGTGGGGACGCCGTCCTGGTTGAGGGCGCGCGCGATCTCCGCGAGGCCGCGGCCGCGCGCGTACTCGAGCCGGATCCGCTCGACGACGCGCCGAGGCAGCGAAGGCGGACGCCCGGGAGTCCCTTGCTCGCCCGGCTCGCGCGGCGGCTCGAGATGCACGCGAAGGAAGCGCTCGAGTTCGGCGCGCGGGATCAGCCGCTGCCCCCAAGGGGTCTTCACGGTGTGCACTGATGGGATGAGGCGGCGGTCGATGGTGGAGACGCTGACGCCGAGCGCCTCGGCGGCCTGCTTGCGGCTGTAGGCGAGCCGCTCCGCCTCGACCACCTCGCGCCACTCGCCCGGCGGCGCCCAGATCAGCTGCGGTTCCACCCGCCGACGACGTAGTAGCTTCTGATCGCGGTGCTTCCTACGCTTTGCGCTCATCGGAGCGCCGTACAGTAATCCCTGCGTCGGATAGCACCTGGGGTGCATCTGTGTCGCGCGGTCCATCCGGGTTGCTGTTGCTGTACGCAACCGCCGGCACGGCGGTGTGGCTCTAGCGTTCGATGCCGCGGTAGCGGCCGCGCTCGTACTCGGCGAGGATGCGCAGTTGGCGGAGTGGTTCGAGGTCTTGTTGGCGGGCGAGGGCGGCGGCCATGCGGGCGAGGTCGCTGATCGAGGCGACCTGGGGGCGCAGGCCACGGCCGAGCGGTTCGCGGATCGCGTGGCGGCGGAGGTCGTCGTAGCCGCCGCGGGTGCCCTCGGGTTCCGGAACGAGCTTCAGCTCGCCGCCCTTCGTGTGCAGCGCGAGCACGGGCCCGCGTGCGAGGTCGTACCCCAGCTGCAGCGGCTGCCCGTCGGGGTGGCGGGCCTCGACCTCGTCGAGGGCGAGCGCGAGCCGGCGCAGGTTCTCCGCCCGCAGCGAGGGGGCGAGGTCGACGCCGTGGGTGATTTCGTCGGTGCCCTCGATCACGCGGGCGAAGGCGCCGATCAGCACGTAGCGGACGGCGTGCCGCTCGAGCGCGGTCAGGATCGCGTAGGGGTCGAACGGCGGCTTCCGCGCCGGGCTCATCGGCCGCGGCCGTGGGCGCGCAGGAAGCGCAGCACCCTGCGTTCCGGGGAGAGCAGCGCGTTCTTGCGCAGCTGGTGCCCCCCTTGCGGGTCGTAGGGGACGAGCTCGAGCGGCAGGTCGAAGCCGCAGGCGCGGATCAGCTCGACCAGCGTCTCCACGTTCGGCGTCACGGCGCCCTTCTCCCAGCGGGCGATAATCGCCCGATCACGGCCGGTCCGTTCGCCGAGGTCGGCCTGGGTCAGCCCGGCCCGCAGCCGCGCCTCCCGGATCAACTCCCCCGACAGCACCGGCGCATTCTACGCCTGCAACCCGGTTCCGTCCTGCGTGCTTGATATGCTCCCTTGCTTCACCGTGCCACGAACGAAACGAGGACTCTCTTGGCACGCGCACGCCCCGCCGCACCACCGCCCGACCAGCTCACCCTCGACGACTGGGCGAGGATGCTGAATGCGACTTCTCCAGCCGCCCCCGAGTCTCGAGAGCGGGGCGAGCCGGTCGCGCAATTGGCCGACGCGCTCGCGCCCCGGCTGGCCGAGGAGCTGTCACGCCGGCTCCCGCCTGCCGGTTCGCCGCCAGTGGACGCTTCGAGCACGGCGCGGCTGCTGACCCTCGACCAGCTGATCACGCAGCTGCCGCCGGCAAAGCAGCCGCGAACCTGGAAGCGCTGGCTGTACGAGCGCACCCGGCGCGGCGAGATCCCCGGCTGCGTCAAGCTCGGCGGCATGCTCTTCTTCGACCGAGAACCGACCCTCGCGTGGCTGCGGGCAGGCGCAACCGAAGCGAAATAGGAGGAACGGGTATGGCGCGCGGATCGATCGTCAAGCGCTCGAGCGGCAACTACGCAATCGTCTACTACGTCGACGGCAAACAACGCTGGGAGACAATCGGGCCCAGCCGCCGCGAAGCTGAGCGCGCCCTAACCGCGCGCAAGCGCGAGGTCGACACCGGCACCTGGCGCGAACCGAGCAGCGAAACCCTCGCCGCCTACGCCGAGCGATGGCTCGCGCGGCACGATCCAGCCCGCGTCGGCACCCGTGGACGGACGCGACTTGCTCCTTCGACCTTCGATCTCTACTCCTACAACCTCCGGAGCCATGTCTTGCCGCGGTTGGGTGGCAGGGCCCTTTCTGCGCTTCGTACGGAGGATGTCGATGGCCTGATCGCCGAGCTCGAAGCTGAAGGCAAGGCGGCCGGCACGGTACGGAACGTGATCGTTCCACTCCGCAAAATGCTCGCCGATGCCGTTCGCCAGGGTCTGCTGGTCGCGAATCCTGCGGCGCGGGCGGACCTGCCGCCGACGCAGGACTTCGCCGGTAAGGAGATCCCGCGCGAGCACACCGAGGCGATCCGGGCAGCGCTCGTCGCGTCGGCACCGACCGATCCACTCCGAAACGAACCGGACCTCCTTTACGTCTGTTTCTTCGACGTCGCGCTCGGCACCGGTCTGCGGCTCGGGGAGCTGCGGGCACTCCGCTGGCGCGACGTGGACCGCGACCGGCGTGTGATCCGTGTCGAGCGCGCGTTCTCGCGCGGCGAGTTGCGGCGCCCGAAGACCGACGCAGGCCGCCGTTTGGTGCCGCTCTTCGCGTCCGTCGACGCTGCGCTGCGCGAGCTCGCTGCAAGGGCGGTCGAGCGAGGCAGGTACGCACCTGAGGAGCTCGTCTTCGGCTCGCAGCGGGGGACGCCGCTGCAGCCTTCGAACTTCCGGCAGCGTGTCTGGGGCCCCGCGATTCGCCGGGCGGGACTTGAGCACGAGGGCTACCGCTTCCACGACCTCCGCCACACGGCCGTCTCGCGACTCGTCGCCGCCGGAGCCGACGTGAAGCTCGTCCAGGCCGTCGCGGGTCACGCGAATCCGTTGATCACCCTGAGGCGCTACTCGCACCTTCTGGACGCCCGCGTCTCCGAAGCGGCCAAACGGTTCGACCCGGCGCGGACGCCGTAGGAGCGAATCCTCTACTCGGCGTGTTCGAGGCGCTCGGCCAGCTCGCGCGGGGTGATCACTGGCAGACCGACTTCCGCGAGCACCAGGAGGTCGAGGTCGCCGGTCACGAGGGCGTCGGCGCGGGTCTTGAGGGCGAGCGCGACGAGGTAGTCGTCCGCCGACAGACTTCCGGATGGGGCTGCCGGGGATCGGCGGCGACGGCCGTTACCGCCGCGAGATCAGCGACGAACCGCTCCGCCTCGTCGAGCGAGAGGTATCGACGCAGCCGCGGTCGGGCAAGGACGGTAGCGACCTCGCCGAGGAGGGCGGGGGACGTGATCAGCTCGATGCGGCCGGCGAGCGCCGCGTCGAGGAGGAGGGCGGAAGGTGACCGCGGATCGCGCGCAAGCGCCGCGGACACGAGCACGTTCGCGTCGGCGACGACGCGGGTCAAGCGGCGCGGTTGCGAGCCTCGGCGCGGGCGGCTTTGAGTTCGTCGTGTGAAGCGCCAGCGCCTCGTCCTCGCCGAGATCGCTGCGTCGCCTGACCTGGTCGAGGAGGGCGCGTAGGTCGAGTGCGCGGACGGCGCGCTCGACGATCTCGCTCTCGCTCACGTCGGCCTCGGCCGCGCGAGCGCGGAGAAGCGAGGCAACCTCGGCATCGACCTCCAGGGAGACGCGCTTGCGACTGCTCACCAGGGGAATCGTAGCGTCCGGCGACGTGCGACTCGACGGCGACCCCAAAGCCCCGGCGCGTCTGCTCGCCGGGTGGACTTCCTTAGCAGTTCGTTAGCAGCCGTCGACCACCGTGTCCCAGCCTGTCAACGATCAAATTCCGTTTTGCAGGCCCTTTTCGAGTGGAGCGTCCGGGGTTCGAACCCGGGACCTTCGGCTTGCAAAGCCGACGCTCTCCCAGCTGAGCTAACGCCCCGCGCTCACGGATCGTAGCTCCTACCGCGGCGCGTAACAGCCGCCGGAGGGTGATGTCCGGCGGAGCCTCAGCGCCACGAGCACCTCTCTCGGCGCGTCGGTGACGCAGTACGGTGGCCGTTCGAGCAGGGTGAGCCAGCGGCCGCCGTCCGCCCGCGCTTCGAGGGCCTTATCGCGCAGGCGGAAGGACCAGTTCGCGAGCGTGACGACGCTGCCGTGACGCACCGCCGTGACCGGCGGGTGCTCGAGCACCTGGAACTCGGCGCCCGACGTGCGGCAGTCGAGCTCGTACGCAGCGTGCACCGCGCGCGAGCACACCCACGGGCCGAAGTCGCCGCGCTCGACGGCGCGGATCGCGTCGCGGGCGCGCGGGCACGCGATCCCCTTGACCTCGGTAACCGGGTCGAAGCCGTTCACCGTCCGTGCGAGCCCGCAGAACACCGGGGGCGGTGGAGGGGGCGGGGCGCAGGCGGCGCCGCACGCCGCCAGCAGGAACGGCCGCAGGAACTCCGCGAGCGCAACCGCGCCCGCGTAGTTGAGATGGGCGTCGTCGTTGAACCACGGCCGGCCCGCCGAGACGGGAGCCCAGTCGGCGACCGTCAGCTGCGGCCAGCGGGCCGGCGCCGCGCGAATCAGCTGGTTGATCTGCGCCCAGGTGCCCTGGTTCTCGGTCAGCGTGACCCAGACGACGTGCTCGACCCCCGCTGCGGCGAGGGCGGACATCACCTCGTCGAGGCCGGATTCGTAGGACGAGACGGTGTCGTTGTAGCCGGCGTCGATGACCACGATCGGGCCGAGCTGCGACCCGAGCTGGTCGACGACGTCGAGCACGCTCGGCGGGCTGCCCGAGTAGCAGCCCGGGTCGACGAGCTTGCGGCAGGCCTGCGTCTGGAGCTGCAGGTCGAAGCCCTGGGCGAGCGTCTGCTCGACCCCCGGGTTCTGCGCCAGCACCTCGGCGACCGAGTCCCCGACCAGCGTGACGCGCACCGGCGCCGTGCGGCCGCCGGACGCGGTCGCCAGGGCGAGGATCGCGAGCAGTGCCGTGCCGCGAGCGATGCGCACCTCGGATACGACCGTACCCGAGGTGCGCCGCCCCTACGCGGCGCGTGAGAGCCGCTCTTCCTGGCGGGCCCGTTGGATGATCTGATCCCGCTCGCCGAAGCGAAGCGTCGCGCGGGCCTGGCGCTGCTCGTCCCACAGATCGGCGATCTGCTCCTCGAGTGCCTGGTGCTCCGCCGCCAGCGAGGTCTCGTACCCCTCCGACAACCGACGCATCACGTCCGAGCGGCGATCCGAAAGCCTGTCGATTTCCTTCTTGATCTCGGTCAGCGTGCGCATGTCCACTGCAACGAGCGGTGCCCGGTCGCTATTCCGGGCAAACCTCTTCGCCCGCACCTAGCTAGGCGGCCAGGCCCTCGCGCACCCGCGCCACGACCGACGCCAGCTCGAGCCTCGCGCCGGACACGTCCTTCAGCAGCTCGTCGGCGGTCGGGCCTTGGCCGAGCGACCAGAGCTCCCGAAGCAGGTCCCCCGCCTGGCGGCGCGCGAACCAGTCGGAGCCGAACTCCCCCTGCAGAAACTCGCGCAGCTGGGCCTCGAACGCCCACGAACGGAGGTAGCCGGTGACGTAGAAGCTGCCGTCGATGTCGTCGAGGTAGCTCTGGGGGTGGACCTGCAGCTTGAGCGCGTCACCGAGCAGCTCCGCGTACCGGCCGCGCATCGCAGAGGCGTCCGACGCCTGGAAGAACTCGATCTCGTACAGCAGCTTCGCGCTGTAGCGGCGCGCGAAGTAGAGGTTCGAGACGGCGCCTTCGTGCGCGAGCTCGGCGACCTTCGGCACGTCGAGGCGGCGGTTCAGCCAGGCGGGCTCCGTGACCAGCCGCTCGAAGAGGCTCGCCCAGCCCTCCGTCACCGCCATGTCGCCCATCCGCCGCGCCTCGAAGGTCGCGCCGGCGTCGGTATGCGCGTAGTGCTCGGTGTGGCCCGCCTCGTGGAACAGCGCCTCCCAGTCGTCCTTCCCGCCGATCGGCTGGATCACGAGCACCACGCGGCCCGGGACCTCGATCGGCGCGCAGAACGGGCGCGGCGACTTGTTCGGCCGCGCCTCGACGTCGAGGTGGACGTTCGGCTGCGAGCGCAGATCGATGCCGAGCCCCTGGAGTGTCGCCTCGAGCGCCGGGGTCATCCCGTCCGTCGGATAGATCGTGTCGAGCTCGGTCGCCCGGAACAGCCGGGGGACGTCCCATGGGCCGGCCTCCGTGAGGCCGATGCCCAGCCGGCTCCGGAACAGGCGGTCGCCTTCCGTCTCCCAGAGCGACTCGGTGTCGTCGAGCAGCGCGCGGCACTCCTCCTGCAGCTCGTCGAGGCGGAAGTCGAACCGCTTGTAGAGCTCGTAGGCGTTCGGGGAGCCGAGCTGCAGGATGGCGTCGCGGTCGATCGCGTGCGCCTCGAGGTAGACGGGGTTCAGGTGCTCGTCGAGAAGACGCACGCGTTCCTCGTCGAGGTGCCGGCGGCGCTCGCGGTCGGGCTCGTTGGCGATCTCGACGCGAAGCATCCGGTACGGGACCGTCTCGCCGTCGACCATCGTCTCCAGCGACGCCTCGACGGCGGCGACGCGCGCCTGGTGCTCGCGGGTCAGGTTGCCGAGGAAGCCCTCGCAGGCGAAGCGCCACAGCTCGGACGGCGCACCCTCGAGGCGGCGGGCGGTGTCGAGCCGCGTGAGCTCCTCGTGGCGCTCGTAGATCGGCTCGATGTCGAGCGTCTCCTTCAGCCCGGCGTAGTGGCGGTAGAACTCGTCGTTCAGCTCGGCGACGAAACGGTCGGCGTCGTCGCGCAGCCGGTCGAGCTCGCGATCGGTCGGAGCCTCGGTGGACACGAACCGTAGGATAAGCCGCCGTGCGAGAGCTGACCGTCACAACCGACCGCAGGACCCAGCTGGTCGACATCACGGAGGACGTGCGCGCCGCGGTCGAGGGCGCCGGCGGCACCGCGGTGCTCGTGTACGTCCCGCACACGACCGCGGGCGTGACGATCAACGAGCACGCCGACCCGGCCGTCGCGCGTGACTTCGAGGCCGCGCTCGAGCGGATGGTCGACGACGGCTGGGGCTGGCAGCACGTCGAGGAGGGCGAGGAGAACGCGCCGTCGCATATCCGGGCGGCGCTGATGGGCCCCCAGGTGGTCGTCCCGCTGCGCGCCGGCCGGCTCGCCCTCGGCACCTGGCAGGGCATCTTCTTCTGCGAGCTCGACGGCCCGCGTACTCGCTCCGTGTACGTGAGCGTGCTCGCGTGATCCGAACGGGGGAAACCATGTTGCCCCCGTTTGCCGCATCGCGCTGGTCGACGGCCCGCCGATAGCCTCCGGGCATGGCCGCACCGGTTCAGCGCGACCAGGAGCTCGAGCTGACGGTCGACTCGCTCGCCTACGGCGGCAACGGGGTCGCCCGCCTCGACGGCTTCGTCGTCTTCGTGCGGCGGGCGCTGCCCGGCGACACCGTCCGCGCGCGGGTGACGAAGGTACAGCGCCGCCATGCCGAGGCGATCGCGACGGCGGTCGTCGCGCCCGGGCCGCACCGGGTCGAGGCACCGTGCGCGCACTATCCCGCGTGCGGAGGCTGCCGCTTCCAGGACCTCGCCTACGAGGCCCAGCTCGCCGCCAAGGAGCAGTGGGTCGCCGACTCGCTCGAGCGCCTCGCCGGCCTCGCCGACCCGCCGCTCGAGCCGATCGTCCCGGCCGCCTCGCAGTTTCGCTACCGCAACAAGATGGAGTACTCCTTCGCCCCCGGCGAGGACGGGCTGGTGCTCGGGCTCCACCGCGCGGGACGATGGGACGAGGTGCTGCCGATCGAGCAGTGCCTGCTGACGACGGAGGCCGGCAACGCGATCCGCAACCGCATCGCCGACTGGGCGCGCGAGGAGCGCCTGCAGCCGTACGACCAGGCGACGCAGGAGGGCTATCTCCGCCATCTCGTCGTGCGCGAGGGCCGCAACACCGGCCAGGCGCTCGTCCAGCTCGTGACCGCGCGCGGAGAGCGCTTCGACCGCGAGCGCCTGATCGAGGTGCTGACGGAGATCCCGGAGGTGCGGTCGATCCACTGGTCGGTCAACCGCGGCGTCGCCGAGGTCACGAACCTGCCGACCGAGGTCCTCTGGGGCGACGACGCGATCGAGGAGCGCATCGGCGAGCTGCGCTTCCGCGTCCGCCCGAACGCGTTCCTCCAGACGAACACGGAGATGGCGGAGCGCCTCTACGCGCTCGCAGCGGAGATGGCGGCGCTCCGCGGCGACGAGACCGTCTACGACCTGTACTGCGGGATCGGGACGATCGGCCTCTCCGCCGCCGCGCATGCGCTGACCGTGTGGGGGATCGAGATCAGCGAGGAGTCGGTCGCCTGCGCGATCGAGAACGCCGAACTGAACGCGGTCGGCAATGCCGCGTTCTTCGCCGGCAACGTCGGCGACGCGTTGCAGGAGCTACGTCAGCGCGCTGGAGAGCCGGGCCTCGTGTTCGTCGACCCGCCGCGCGCCGGGCTCGCCGGCAAGGCGCTCCGCCGGCTCGGCGAGATCGGCGCCCCGCGCATCGTCTACGTGTCCTGCAACCCGACGACGCTCGCCGGCGACGCGAAGCGGCTCGCCGACGACTACGGCTACCGGCTCGTCCGCGGGCGCCCCGTCGACATGTTCCCGCACACGCCGCACGTCGAGTGCGTCGCGCTGCTCGAGCGAGCCTCGTGACGACCTGGGTCTGCAAGACGTGCGGAACGCAGTACCCGGAAGGCGACGAGCCGCCCGCGGCGTGCCCGATCTGCGACGACCCGCGGCAGTACGTGCCCCACGACGCCGGGCAGGTCTGGCTCGCGTGGGACGACGTGATCGGGTCGCACGAGCCGGACCTCCGCGACGAGGCCGGCGTGCTCGGCATCGGCATGTCGCCGTCGTTCGCGATCGGCCAGCGTGCGCTGCTCGTGAAGAGCGCCGCCGGCAATTTCCTCTGGGACTGCGTGCCGTACCTCGACGACGACCTGATCCGGCGGGTCGCGGACGAGGGTGGGCTCGCGGCGATTGCGATCTCGCACCCGCACTACTACTCGGGGATGGTCGAATGGGCGCACGCGTTCGGCTGCCCGATCCTGCTGCACGAGGACGACGTTGCGCACGTCGTCCGCCCCGACCCGGCGGTGCACCCGTGGAGCGGCGAGACGCATCCCCTCGGCGGCGGTCTCACGCTCGTACGCTGCGGCGGCCACTTCGCGGGAGCGCAGGTGCTGCACTGGGCCGAGCGCCGGATCCTCTTCTCCGGCGACGTCGTTCAGGTGATCCCCGACAGGCGCTTCGTCAGCTTCATGTACTCGTACCCGAACCTCATCCCGCTGCCGCCGTCGAAGGTCGAGGCGATCGTCGCGGCGCTCGCTCCGTACGAGTTCGACACGATCGTCGGCGCGTGGTGGGACAGGATCGTCGACGACGGCTCAGAGGTCGTGCGCCGCTCCGCCGCCCGCTACGTCCGGGCCGTCACCGAGGCGGGGCTGCCCGCGTAAGCGGCGCCAGAGCAGGTCGGCGTTCGGGACGAGGAAGCCGAGCGCGATCCCCGGCAGGGCGGGGAGGCCCGACAGGTCGAACCACACCGTGAGCGCGATCGTGCCTCCGAGGCCGGCGACCAGGGCAACCCACGTCCACACGACGCGCAGTCTGAACTGCGCAGCCGCCCCGAGGAAGAGGGCGAAGAAGAGCAGGTCGGGGACGCCGAGGTTCGCCGCCGCGTGCTTGCCCGGCACCGGGAAGGCGTACGACAGCACGCTGAACACGTGCTCGTGGTGGGTGACGATCTGCTTCGTCGGCCCGCGCCACACCGAGTAGGCGTCGACCCACGGGATCACGAGCGCGACGAGCACGACCCACGAGAGCTCCTCGAAGTAGCGCAGGAACCACCATCCGAGCAGGGTCGCCGCAGCAAGGCGCGCGAAGTTTGCGCTCACGTTCGCGTGCGCCGCCGTGAGCACGGCGGCGAGCACCGCGAAGGCGAGCCCCGCCGGCAGCACGTGCGCCCATGTGCGGAGCGGCAGCGCCAGCAGGACGAGCGCGAACGTCGCCGGGATCAGCACGAACGCGAGCCACGCGACGTCCGCCCAGATGCCCGCGTCCCAGAGCCGGTACGCGAGATCGTCGTACGCGAACAGCGCCGCGAACAGCGCGATCGTCAGTACGGCGGCAGTGCGGCCCACCAGGGCCCGACCGGCTTGAAGGCGTTCCAGAACGCGGTCTTCGCCTGCGTCTCGTCGAGGGAGGAGTCGATGTCGGGCACCGCCAGGGCCTCGATCGTCGGGGTGAACCGCTGCGGCGTGCCGAGATCGCTCTGAAGCGGCCGGGACAGCGGGAAGTCGAGTGCGTTCACGAACTCCAGCGCGTCCGCGCCCATCACCACGAGCAACTTCGGCTCGACGATCCGCAGCTCGCGCCGGAGCCACCCGGCCGCGAGCTCGAGGTCGCAGCCGGCGAACTTCAGGCAGTTCGTGCCGTAGACCTGCGACGCGTCGACGCCGAGACGGCGGAGCGACTTGATGATCGCGTCGCCGGCGCGGCCGCGGAACGCCAGCCCCTCGCGGAGCTCCGACGTCTGCGCGCCGTACTTCAGCAGAAAGATGTCGGCGAGCGGATGGCCCGTCGGCTGGGCCGCGAAGCCCCCGTCCGCCGCCTCCACGATCTCGTGGTGGAGCCGGTTGATCTCGGTGATCGCCTTGTCGAGGTACCGCTGGTAGATGTCGTCGGTCGTCACGGCAGGCACGGCGGGCACCGGGGTCCTTCTCCTCTAACGAACCTTCTCCTTGACCTGGGCGACCCACTTCAGCGACTGGAGGTAGGCGAGCGACTTCGGGCGCCGCAGCACCTCCGCGTGGCGAAGCGAGACGATGAACTCCTCCGGGTCGCGGAACGCCCGCATCCGCAGTGCCCCGGTGCCGACGCCCTGCAGCACGTGGGCATCCGACCCCGCTCCCATCGTCAGGTTGTACTTGCGTGCGAACCGCAGCGCCTCGTCGTTGTAGGCCTCGAGCAGGAGGCGCGCGTTGTAGACCTCGAGCACGTCGATGTCCGCCAGGTGGCGGTGGAGCGTGCGCGGATCCGGGATCGCGTGCAGGCGGTCGAACGGATGGGGAACGTAGACGAGGCCGCCCTGCTCGCGGATCGCGGCGATGGTGTCGGCGAAAGCGAGCCCGCGCGGGACCTCGCGGTCGAGGAACAGCCCGATCACCTCGCCCTGGCCGTCCGTCTTCACCTCCTCGCCGGGGATGACGACCAGCTCGCGGCCCGACGCGTAGTCGACCGCCTCGAGGGCACCGCCGAAGATGTTGTGGTCGGTGACGGCGATGGCGCCGAGCCCCTGGGCCTCGGCGTAGTCGACGAGCTCGGCCGGGTCGGTGGAGCAGTCGTGCGACCACGTGGTGTGCATGTGCAGGTCGGCGACGATCAGCGGGCGGTCGCCGAGTGGATCGGCCTGCTGCCGCCGCCGGCGGCGCCGGAGCGGCAGGCTGCCGTAGAGCTCGGAGAGCTCGTGCGCGACGACCGAGAAGTCGCTCGACTCCGCCTCCGTCCGCGCGCGCGCTCCTTCACGCTCGCGCAGGGCATCGTCGTCGGCCAGCCGCGCGGCGGCAGCGGCCGCGAGCTCGGGCTGCGACTCGACGCCGTGCGGACGCGCGATCGCGCAGCCGGCGGCGGCGGCCTCGAGCGCGACCCGCGCGAGGCCGTCGATGCCGGGGACGAAGATCGATGCCGCCGCCAGGAGCGGCGCGCGGGCGGCGCCGCCGCGGGCGGTCCGGACGTCGACGCGGCCGGCCAGGTCGCGCGGGATCGTCGGACGGCCGATGAGCGGTCGCGTGCGCAGCAGCACGACGCGCCAGCCGGACAGCTCGCGCAGCGCGAGCAGGACGCCGCGCGCGACGATGCGCTCGTTCGGGCGGAGCTCGACGACGATCGTGCGCTCCTTCGCGCCGGGCATGTGCACGGTCGTGTCGACCCCGGGGGAGACGACGCGGTAGTCGCCGGGGAACCGTTCCTCGGCCGCCTCGCGCACGCCCTCCGAGAGCGCGAGCAGCGCGTCGAGGCGGGCCAGCAGCTTCTCGCGGACCGTGCGCGCCGGCGGATAGCCGAGCCTGTTGACGGACGTGAAGGTGGCGACTGCCAGCGAGTCGGTGTCGCGCAGCGCGAGGTACGACAGCGACGGCAGTCCGGGGTCGAAACCGTGCACGACGTCGAAGCCGCCCTGGACGAGCGCCTGGCGGAGGTTCGCCTGCACGCCCACCGGCACGCCGAGCTGCGACCTCCTGGAGACGGGGATCGCCGGCCCGACCGCCAGCACGTCGGCGTGACCGCCGGAGAGCAGCGCGCGCCGGCCGGCCAGCAGGTCGCTCGCGCGCGTCGAGGGTGCAACGACCGTCACCTCGTGGTCGAGCGCGCGGAGCCCGCCCGCGACGCCCGCCACATGCTCGTTCACGTCGTGCGGCTGGGACCACGCGAACGGCGTCACCAGGCAGATGCGCATCTCCCCGGAGCTTAGTTCGCCGGAGCTGAATGCTCCGGGGAGAGCGCGTCTTTGGTTCCTAGACCTCCGCGGGCGCCGGCGCCGAGATCTCCCGCCGGTTGCGCTCGATGAACTCCTCGACGAGCTCCATCGCGTCGTCGTCGGGGATCTGGCGCGGCGGCGACTTCATCAGGTACGAGCTCGGGCCCTCGAGCGAGCCGGCGATCCCGTTGTTGAGGGCGAGCTTCGCGAGCCGAACGGCGTCGATCACGATGCCGGCGGAGTTCGGCGAGTCCCACACCTCGAGCTTCATCTCGACGTTCAGCGGCACGTCGCCGAAGCTCGTGCCCTCGAGCCGGATGTAGGCCCACTTGCGGTCGGTCAGCCACGGCACGTAGTCGGACGGGCCGACATGGACGTTCTTCGCGCCGAGGTCGTAGTCGAGCATCGACGTGACCGCGTTCGTCTTCGAGATCTTCTTCGACTCGAGCCGCTCGCGCTCGAGCATGTTCAGGAAGTCGGAGTTGCCGCCGACGTTCAGCTGCATCGTCTTGTCGAGGTGGACGCCGCGCTCGCGGAAGAGCGTGGTGAGCACTCGGTGCGTGATCGTCGCGCCGACCTGCGACTTGATGTCGTCGCCGATGATCGGCACGCCCGCATCGCGGAAGCGGCCGTTCCAGTACTCCTCGCGGCCGATGAAGACCGGCATGCAGTTCACCATCGCGCAGCCGGCGTTCAGGATCTGCTCCGTGTACCACCGCGTCGCGTCCTCGGAGCCGACCGGCAGGTAGTTCACGACGACGTCGATCTTGCGCTCCTTGAGGATGCCGACGACGTCGTCCGTCGGGCCGTCGGCCTTCTCGACGATCTGCGAGAGGTACTTGCCGATTCCGTCGAGTGTCATTCCCCGCGAGACCTTTACGCCGGTCTGTGCGACGTCGGCGAACTTGATCGTGTCGTTCGGCTCCGCCCACATCGCGTCGGCGAGGTCGACGCCGACCTTCCCTTTCACCACGTCGAAGGCGGCGACGACCTCGACGTCGCGGACGTGATAGCCGCCGAGGTCGACGTGCATCAGCCCGGGCACGAACTGGTCGACCTTCGCGTCGCGGTAGTACGTCAGGCCCTGCAGGAACGAGTTGGCGCAGTTGCCGACGCCGATCAGCGCCACACGCACCTTGTCCTGGGCGCGGCCCTTGCCGTTCATCTCACTCACGGTGATTTGCCTCCATCAGTTGCTTGCGGACGTGCAGGACGCGCTGGCAGACGGTGACCCACGCCGTGGCTGCGAGGACGACGAGCGCCCACCCGAGCAGCCCCCACGGCGCGAGCACGAGCCCGGTCGTGATCACGACGACGCGCTCCGCGCGCGAGCCGATGCCGACGTCACCGCGCAGGCCGAGCGACTCGGCCTTCGCGCGCGTGTAGGAAACGAGGAACGAGCCCAGCATCGCCGCCATCGCCACGGCGACGAACACCGGGTGGCCGTTCCGGGCGAGGACGTAGGCGATCGCGGTGAGCATGAATCCTTCGCTGACCCGGTCGGTCGTGGAGTCCATGAACGCGCCGAATGGCGTCGCCTTGCCGCCGGCGCGCGCCAGCGCACCGTCCAGGATGTCGAGCAGCGAGCCGACCACGAACACGACCGCCGCGAGCCAGTAGAAGACGATCTCGTTCCGGTTCTCGAAGAGGACGAGGATCGACGCGAGACCGCAGAGCAGGACGCCGCTCGTGGTGAGGGCGTTCGGGGTCAGGCGCGTCCGGGTCAGGCCGAGAACCGAGCGAGAGGCCAGCGTCCGGGCGCCGGTCGTGTAGCCGTCCTTGATTGCGGCCGCTCTGCTCAACGGCGGGACCGTACCACCGGCCTCGCCGGATGACCCTGCTTCCTCGCCGGACGGTCGGTTAGGCGGGATGAGCGGCAAACGCGGCGCGGATCCGCCGGTTGTAGACGATCGCCATCGCGACCAGGGCGACGCCGATCCCGGCGACGCAGTCGACCCAGAAGTGGTTGCCGGTCGCCATCACCGAGAACCAGACCCAGGCGGGCCAGGCGGCCCAGAACGCCTTCGCCCACCACGAGCGGCACACGCTGAACAGGACGACGCCGACGATGAGCGCATCACCCGCGTGCAGACTCGGCATCGCCGCGTACGGGTTCGCAGCGAACTGGACGAGCCCGTCGCGGTGCTGGTCGACGAACCCGACGCCGAGCAGCCGCGGCGGCGCGGTCGGCATCAGCAGGTACCCGATCAGGCCCAGGGTGTTCGCGAGCAGGATCGAGTTGCGGAAGCCGGTGAACGCCTCGTGGTGCCGCAGGTAGACCCAGAGGACCGCCAGGCCGACGACCGTGAACTCCGAGTTCCAGTACGTCCACGAGACCGCCGTCTCGAGCAGGTGGCGCTGGTCGACGAAGTGCTGGAACGTCAGCTCGTAGAAGCGGTGGGCGACGCGCGTCTCGAAGTCGAGCACGCGGTAGCCGTTCTCGAAGGCGCGCGCGGGGTTCCGGTCGGCCAGTCCGCGGACGAGCTGGTAGAGGACGGCGAAGCCAAACCAGATCGCGAGTTGACGGCCGAGATCGGCCCAACCGCGTGGCAAATGCCGGCGGCCGGCTGCAACCACCGTGGACATGTCACGAATTCTACCCCTGAGGGTGGCCGTCAGTGGCCGTTAGGATCGAAAAACCGCTGAAACACGTCGATCCCGAGCCGACAGCGACGACCGCCTGCCCCGTCTGCGGGCAGGAGAGCCCGCCGCCCGCCCGCTTCTGCTCCTCGTGCGGGGCTCCGATCGCTGCCGGGGCGCCGCCGGGCGACGAGCGGCGCGTCATCTCGGTCATCTTCGTCGACCTGGTCGGCTTCACGGCGCGCGCCGAGGAGCTCGACCCCGAGGAGGTGCGGGCGGTACTGGGGCCGTACCACGAGCGCGTCCGCCGGGAGATCGAGTCCTTCGGCGGGATCGTCGAGAAGTTCATCGGCGACGCGGTGATGGGCATCTTCGGGGCGCCGCTGGCTCACGGCGACGACGCCGAGCGGGCGGTGCGCGCGGCGCTCGTCGTGCGCGACGCCGCGGGCGAGCTCGCCGGTGGCGACCTCCGGATCCGGATCGCCGTCAACACCGGCGAGGCGATCGTCTCTCTCGGCGCCCGGCCGGCGCTCGGAGAGTCGATGGTGGCCGGCGACGTCGTCAACACGGCCTCCCGGCTGCAGGCGGCGGCACCGCTGAACGGCGTCGTCGTCGGCGGCGCGACGTACCGCGCGACGAGGGACGCGATCGAGTACCGGCCGGCGGCGCCGGTCGTCGCGAAGGGGAAGGAGCAGCCCGTCGAGACGTGGATCGCCGTCCGTGCGGTCACGGAGGCAGGCCTGCGCCCGGTCGCGAGCGCAGGGATCGTCGGCCGCCGGCTCGAGCTCGCCGTCCTCTCCTCGCTGTGGGAGCGCGCGGCCGCGGACGGGGTGCCGCATCTCGTGTCCATCTTCGGGCCGCCGGGCGTCGGCAAGTCGACGCTCGTCGCCGAGTTCACGCGCGGCGCGGCCCGCGCCGGTGCGCGCGTGGTGTCCGGCCGTTCGCTGCCGTACCGCGAGAGCAGCGCGTACGGCGCGCTCGCCGGGCAGGTGCTGAAGCTCGGCGGTGGGTTCGAGAGCGACGCGCCCGCGGTCGTCGCAGACAAGCTTCACGCTCGCGCGGCCGCGCTGCTGCACGGGACCGAGTCCGACCCCGCCGCGGTCGCCGGGCACCTCGGCGTCATCGTCGGGACCGACGCCGGCGCGGAGGCGTCCGACCGCGAGGCGCTGTTCTATTCCGTGCGCGCCTTCGTCGAGGCGGCCGCGCGCGAGCAGCCGACGGTGTTCGTCTTCGACGACGTGCACTGGGCGAACGCCAACATGCTCGATCTCGTTCACGCGCTCGCCCGGCGCGCGCGCGGCGCGCTCCTGTTCGTGACGCTGTCCCGGCCGGAGCTTCTCGACGCGCGCGAGAGCTGGGGCGCCGGCCTGCCCGGCTACACGACGCTGACGGTCGGCCCGCTCGCGAAGGACGATGCGCGCGAGCTCGCCTTGCGCCGCCTCGGCGACACGCGCCAGGCGGCCGAGGTCGTGGAGATCGCCGAGGGCAACCCGCTCTTCATCGAGCAGCTCGCGGCGGGGATCGGCGAGGTGACGACGGGGGCGCTGCCGACCACCGTCCGCGAGATCGTGGCGGCTCGGCTCGACGCGCTCCCGCGGCCCGAGCGCTCGCTGCTGCTCGACGCCGCCGTCGTCGGAAAGGTCTTCTGGCCGGATGCGCTACTCGCGCTGAACGGCGGGGACGACCCGCGGCAGCTGCTCGACGAGCTCGAGCGGCGCGACCTCGTCCGGCGCGAGACCGCGTCGATCATCGAGGGAAAGCAGCAGTTCGCGTTCACGCACGGGCTGATCCGCGACGTCGCCTACGACCTGCTCCCACGCACCGACCGGGCGCGGCGTCACGCGGTCGTGGCGGAGTTCTTCGGCGAGACGACCGGGGGGTCGGGTGAGGCCATCGGTGCGATGGCGCGGCACTGGCGCGCCGCGGGTGACCACGAGCGTGCCGTGGAGCAGCTCCTGCGCGCGGGCGAGATCGCCGAGCGCGGCTGGGCGAAGGACCATGCGGTGCGGTTCTACCGCGAGGCGTTCGAGCTCGTTCCGGCCGAGGACGAGGCACGCCGTCACGTGGTCCGCAGGCGGCTCGCGCTCGCGAGCGCCGCGTCGTTCCATCTCTCCGACGTCAGACGGCCGGAAAGTCCGCCGGCGTGACGTCGCCCGCGATCTCGTCGATCGAGTCGATCGCGTGCTGTCCGAGGCGCGACGAGTGGGCCTCGACGGTCGCGACGTCCGGCGCGGCGTAGACGCAGAACGACCGCACCTTGCCGGTGGGATCGACCACGATGTGGCTGTGCTCCCACGTGATCTCGGGGAACTCGGTGTCGACGAGGCTGCGCGAGCGCCGCCCGACCGCCGGCATCTGCTCCTCGACCACGTCGAACGTACGCACGATCATGTAGCGCGGCATACCGGAAAGGGTAACCCGGCGCGGCGCCGCCGCCAAGTTTCGATCACCCTCCGATGTAGCTCATCTCGACCTTCTCCAGGCCGGGAGAGGCCGAAGAACGGAGCTCGGAATAGCGATCGGCACGGCGTCCCCAGACGCCGCCGACCGAGGCCGCGACCTCCTCGTCCGAGGCGCCGCCGCGGACGAGCGCGCGGAGGTCGTGGCCGCGCACGCCGAACAGGCACGTGAACAGCCGTCCCTCGGCGGACAGGCGCGCGCGGGTGCAGTCGCCGCAGAACGGCTGCGTCACCGAGGCGATCACCCCGATCTCGCCGCCTCCGTCGCGGTAGCGGTAGCGCCGCGCGACCTCGCCGCGGTACCCGGGCGCCACCGGCTCGAGCGGCAGCTCGGCGCCGATCGCAGCGACGATCTCGGCGGCCGGGACGACGTCGTCGAGCCGCCAGCCGTTCGTGCGCCCGACGTCCATGTACTCGATGAAGCGGAGCGTGTGACCCGTGCCGTGGAAGCGGCGCGCGAGGTCGACGAGCTCGCCGTCGTTGACGCCGCGTTTGACGACGCAGTTCACCTTCACGGGCAGTCCGGTGCCCGCGGCCGCGTCGATGCCGTCCAGCACGCGCTCGACGGAGACGTCGGCGTCGTTGAGCGTGCGGAAGGTCGCGTCGTCGAGCGAGTCGAGGCTCACGGTGATGCGGTCGAGACCCGCATCGGCGAGCAGCCGCGCCTTCGCCGGGAGCAGCGCGCCGTTCGTGGTCATCGTCAGGTCGGCGCCGAGCGGGGCGAGCAGCTCGACCAGGCGCTCGACGTTGCGTCGGACGAGCGGCTCCCCGCCCGTGATCCGCAGCTTCGCGACGCCGAGGCCGACGAAGACGCGTGCGAGGCGTGCGATCTCCTCGAACGTCAGGAGCTCCCGCCGCTCGAGGAACGCGTAGTCGGCTCCGTAGACGTCCCGCGGCATGCAGTACACGCAGCGGAAGTTGCAGCGGTCGGTCACCGAGATGCGCAGGTCGCGAAGCGGTCTGCCGAGCGTGTCGAGCGGCTTCATCGGTGGCCACCGAGGACGCGGGCATGCGCTGCTTCGCAGCCGGCAAGGCACACAACCGAACTCGCGGACGGGGCCACACACGCAACGGTAGCGATGCCGAGCAGGTTGAATCGCGCGATGCCCGCTCTCGTCGTGCTGGTCGCCGTCACCGCCGTGTGGGGCGTGACGTTCGTCCAGGTGAAGGACGCGGTCGCGCTGTACCCGCTCTTCGCGTTCCTGGCGCTGCGATTCGCGATCGCCGGCTGCACGCTCGCCGTCCCCGGTGCGGGGCGCCTGCGCGGGCTCCGGCGGCCCGGGGTCGTCGCGGCGCTGACGGCGGGGGCGCTGCTCGGCGCAGGCTACGCCCTGCAGACGGCCGGGCTCGAACGCACCTCGGTCTCGTCGACGGGCTTCGTCACCGGCATGTACGTCGTCCTGACGCCGGTGATCGCGCTCGTGCTCTACCGCAACCGGCTGGCGCCGGCCGCGGCGCTCGGGGTCGCGCTGGCGACGGCCGGGCTCGCCCTGCTCGCGGGCGTCCACGGGGGCTCGGCACCCGGTCTGCTGCTCGTGCTCGCGGGCGCGGCCGTCTTCTCGCTGCAGATCGTGCTGATGGAGCGCTTCGCGCCGGCGTACGACGCGATCGCGTTCACCCTCGTCGAGATGCTCACCGCGTTCGCCGGGCTCGCCGTGATCGCCGTGGCGGCCGGCCAGGTCTCCGTGCCGCACGGTGGGACGGTCTGGGGCGCGCTCCTCGTCACCGGCGTGTTCGCGAGCGCGCTCGCGTTCCTCGCGCAGACCTGGGCGCAGCGTCGGACGAGCGCGACCCGGACCGCCCTCGCCTTCTCGCTCGAGCCGGTATGGGCGGCGTTCTTCGGCTTCCTGCTCGCGGGCGACCGGCTGGGTGCGGTCGGCTATCTCGGCTGCCTCGTGATCATGGCGGGGATCCTCGTCGCCGAGCCGGCAGCGGCGCGCACGCTCGCTCGCCTCGTTCGCCGCCCTCGGCCCGTCCTGTGACCGCCGTTCTCCTCGCCGTCGCGTCGGCGGCGCTGTTCGGGGGGATGACGGTGGCGATCCGGATCGGCCTGCGGAGCGGGGAGGCGCACGCGGCCGCGCTGGCGACGATCCTCTCGGCGCTCGCCGTCGCCCTGGTCGCGGCCGCGATCCGGCCGGCGCTCGACGGTGCCTGGCCCTTTCTGCTCGCCGGGCTGATCGCGCCGGGCGGCTCCCAGATCCTGTTCACGCGCGCCGTGCAGGAGGCGGGTGCGTCGCGAACGTCGGTGACGGTCGGGGCGGCGCCGCTGGTCGCGGTCGCGATCGCGCTCGTCCTGCTCGGCGAGCCGGTGAGCGCGCCCCTCGTCCTCGGCGCGCTGGCGATCGTCGGCGGCGGCGTGCTGCTCGCGGCCGAGCGCGACCGGCCCGAGCACCTGCGCCGGATCGGTCTCGCCTACGCCGCCATGGCCGCGGTGCTGTTCGCGACCCGCGACAACCTCGTGCGTGCGCTGCACGGCGACGCGACGCCGGAGACGGCCGCGGCGGCGACGCTGCTCGCGGGCGCCGTCCTCGCGGCGGTGTGGACGCGACGGGCGCCTTCGCGCGTCGAGCTCGCCCGGTTCGCGCCCGCCGGCCTCCTCTTCGGCCTCTCCTACCTCTGCCTGTTCGCGGCCTACTACCACGGCCGCGTGACGGTCGTCTCGCCGCTCGTGGCGACCGAGTCGCTCTTCGGCGTCGCCTTCTCGGCGCTCCTGCTCGGTCGTTCCGAGCACGTCGGCGCGCGGATCGTCGGCGGCGCG
Organism: Gaiellaceae bacterium; assembly: GCA_036376615.1. GTDB lineage: Bacteria > Actinomycetota > Thermoleophilia > Gaiellales > Gaiellaceae > PALSA-600. The sequence continues at coordinate 6,635 of DASUZZ010000045.1, read as the reverse complement.
CTGCTGATCGTGGCGGGCGGCGTCCTGATCGCCGTCGTAATCGGGAAGGGAACCTGAGGGCCGGCGCTTCGCCTCTCGCCCGGCCGAGCCGGGCTTCGGCGGCAACCGGCAGCGCTTTGACGATTGTTGCTTTCTCGGCTGACCAGCAGCGGTCAGGCGAGATGCGAGTTGGCGGACGGCAAACCCGACAGAGCGGTCACCGGCTTTCCCGGTGACCGCACGGTGCGGATGAAAGATGTCGGAGGGTGGGGTCTCGGGGAGGGAACCGAAGTGCCCTCCCCGATTTAGCGGCGAAACTCCGCGACCAGGAAGACGAGCGCGAGCACGCAGAGGCAGACCACGACCCCGACCGTGCCGCCGAGCGCTCCGGCGAGCACGACGATCGGGATGCAGACGCCGAGGTTGCCGGGGTGGAGCGGGGACGGGCCGCGCTTCCGCGGCGTGCGGGCGGCGAGCCGCTCGTCGATCCGCCGGTCGATCTCCCGCTCGATCCGGTCGACGAAGCCCTGGACGAGCGCCTCGTCGTGGCCCGGCCCGAGCTCCGCCCGCGCGGCGAGCGTCGCCTCGAGCTCGCGCTCCGCCTCGCCTTCCATCGCCCGGCCATGATCGCAGAAGGTGGTGCCAGAAATCTGCTATAACTCTACTTAGATTTTCTGCACCCCGGCAAACCAAGGAGCGATTTCATGGCGAAGACGATCGGCATCGACCTGGGCACGACCAACTCGTGCATGGCCACCCTCGAGGGCGGCGAGCCGACCGTGATCCCGAACGCCGAGGGCGGGCGCACCACGCCGTCCGTCGTCGGGTTCGCGAAGGACGGTCAGCGGCTCGTCGGCGCCCCCGCGCGGCGGCAGCAGGTCACGAACCCCGAGAACACCATCTTCTCGATCAAGCGGTTCATGGGCCGCAAGTTCGACGAGGTCGACGAGGAGATGACCATCGTCCCCTACAAGGTCGTGAAGGGGCCGAACGACGACGTGCGGGTCGAGGCGGGCGGCAAGGAGTACGCGCCGCCGGAGATCAGCGCGATGATCCTGCAGAAGCTCAAGGCGGACGCGGAGAGCTTCCTCGGCGAGACGGTCACGGACGCCGTGGTCACCGTTCCCGCCTACTTCAACAACGCACAGCGCGAGGCGACCAAGGACGCCGGCAAGATCGCCGGCCTCAACGTGCTGCGCATCATCAACGAGCCGACCGCGGCCGCGCTCGCCTACGGCCTCGACAAGGAGGGCGCCGACCAGACGATCCTGGTCTTCGACCTCGGCGGCGGCACGTTCGACGTGTCCGTGCTCGAGCTCGGCGAGGGCGTCTTCGAGGTGAAGGCCACGAACGGCGACAACCACCTCGGCGGCGACAACTTCGACAAGGCGGTCGTCGACTGGATGATCGGCGAGTTCAAGAAGGACCAGGGCATCGACCTGGGCGCCGACCCGATGGCGCTGCAGCGTCTGTACGAGGCTGCGGAGAAGGCGAAGATCGAGCTGTCGAGCACGATGACGACGCAGATCAACCTGCCGTTCATCACCGCGACGCCCGAGGGCCCCAAGCACCTCGATCTGCAGCTGACGCGGGCGAAGCTCGAGGAGCTCGCGCACGCACTGCTCGAGCGGACGGTCGCGCCGACCAAGCAGGCGCTCGCCGACGCCGGCCTCCAGGCCTCCGACATCGACCACGTCGTCCTCGTCGGCGGCATGACCCGCATGCCGGCCGTGCAGTCGAAGGTCAAGGAGCTGATCGGCAAGGACCCGCACAAGGGCGTGAACCCGGATGAGGTCGTCGCCGTCGGCGCCGCGATCCAGGGCGGCGTGCTCAAGGGCGAGGTCAAGGACGTGCTCCTGCTCGACGTGACGCCGCTGTCGCTCGGCATCGAGACGAAGGGCGGCGTGATGACGCGGCTGATCGAGCGCAACACGACGATCCCGACGCGCAAGGCGGAGGTCTTCTCGACGGCGGAGGACAACCAGCCGTCGGTCGAGATCCACGTGCTGCAGGGCGAGTCGGAGATGGCGACCTACAACAAGACGCTCGGCAAGTTCCAGCTCGTCGGCATCCCGCCGGCGCCGCGGGGCATGCCGCAGATCGAGGTCGCGTTCGACATCGACGCGAACGGGATCATCAACGTCTCTGCGAAGGACATGGGCACCGGCAACGAGCAGCAGATCCGCATCGAGGGCGGGTCGGGCCTCAAGCAGGACGAGATCGACCGGATGATCAAGGACGCGGAGTCGCACGGCGAGGAGGCGCACCGGCTGCGCGAGCTCGCCGACGCGCGGAACCAGGCGGAGTCGCTCGCCTACCAGATCGAGAAGTCGCTCTCGGACCAGCGCGAGAAGCTCGACTCCACGCTCGCCGGCACCGTCGAGGGCCGGATCATGGAGCTGCGCGGCGTGCTCGACTCGTCCGACGTCGCCGAGATCAGGGCGAAGACCGACGCGCTGCAGGAGGCGTGGACGCAGGCCGCCTCCGCGCTCTACGCACAGGCATCGGCGCAGCAGCCGTCCGGCAACGGCGGCGGCGAGGCCGGCGGCGACGCCGACCACGAGGTGGTCGAGGACGCCGAGTACGAGGTGGTCGACGAGTGAGCGACGCGCACGAGGAGCGTGTCGAGGAGCAGGTCGAGGCGGCCCCCGAGCCGGAGCTCGACCTGCTCGCGCAGCTGACGCTGGAGCGCGACGAGTACCTCGACGCGCTCCAGCGTCTCAAGGCCGAGTTCGACAACTACCGCAAGCGGGTTGCGCGCGAGGAAGCTGCGCTGGGCGCACGTGCCTCGGAGCGGCTGGTGAAGGAGCTCGTGCCGGTGCTCGACGACCTCGAGCGTGCGCTCGAGGCTGCGACCGAGCACGAGGAGGCGAGGCTCGAGGAGGGGGTCGCGCTCGTGCACCGGTCGCTCGCCGACCTGCTCGCACGCGAGGGGCTCGCCGAGGTGCCGACCGAAGGCCGCTTCGACCCGCACTCCCAGGAGGCGCTGTTGTCGCAGCCGTCCGACGAGGAGGAGGGAACGGTCATCCAGGTGCTCCAGAAGGGCTACCTGCTCGGCGACCGCGTGCTGCGTCCGGCGCGCGTCGTGATCTCGGCGGGACCGGGCGGCGATGGCTAGGTCGCTGTACGAGTCGCTCGGCGTCGCGAAGAACGCGAGCCCGGACGAGATCAAGACGGCGTACCGCAAGCTCGTGCGCCAGTACCACCCCGACAAGAACCCGGGCGACGCGGAGGCCGAGGCGCGCTTCAAGGAGGTGCAGTCCGCCTACGACGTGCTCTCGGACACTGAGAAGCGGAAGGCGTACGACACGGTCGGCACCGCGAACGGCCGTGGGCCGGGGCCGGGCGGGACGACGTTCGACTTCGGCGACTTCGACCTCGGCGACATCTTCGGCGGCATCTTCGGCCGCGGGCGCGACTCGGGGCCGGCGCCGCAGCGCGGCCAGCGCGGCAACGACGTCGAGGTCGAGGTGCGCGTATCGTTCGAGGACTCGCTCAAGGGCGTGCAGACGACCGTGCCCGTGCAACTCGAGCTCGCGTGCCACACGTGCCACGGCACCGGCGCCGCGCCGGGCACTGCGCCGGTCACGTGCCCGCAGTGCGGCGGCACGGGCGTCGTCGCGACGTCGCAGGGACTGTTCGCGCTGCAGCAGCCGTGCCCGCGCTGCCACGGGATGGGGACGATCGTCGAGACGCCATGTCCGACGTGCCACGGCGCCGGACGCGAGCGCCGCACGAAGCGGTTCACGGTGACGATCCCGGCCGGCGTCAAGGACGGGACGCGCATCAAGCTGCGCGGCAAGGGCGAGGCCGGCTACGGCGGCGCCTCGGCCGGCGACCTGTACGTCGTCACGCGCGTCGAGCCGTCCAAGGTGTACGAGCGGCGCGGCGACGACCTGATCGTGCAGGTCCAGGTGTCGTACCCGACGGCGGCGCTCGGCGGCTCGGTCGAGGTGCCGACGCCCGAGGGCGCGGTGTCGCTGAAGGTGCCGGCCGGCTCCGAGGACGGGAAGCTGCTCCGCATCAAGGGCCGCGGCGCGCCGCACCTCAAGGGCTCCGGGAAGGGCGACGTGCTCGCCCGGCTGCGGATCCAGGTGCCGAAGCGCGTCAACAAGCACGAGCGCGAGCTCCTCGAAGAGCTGCGAAAGACCACGGGCTGATGGACGATCGGCCGCGCTACATGATCTCCGTCGCCGCCGACATGGTCGGCATGCACCCGCAGACGCTGCGCATCTACGAGCAGAAGGGCCTCGTGCGGCCGCAGCGAACCGCCGGCAACACGCGTCTCTATTCGGACGCGGACGTCGAGCGGCTACGGCTGATCCAGCAGCTGACGACGGAGGTCGGACTCAACCTGGCGGGCGCCGAGCGGGTGCTGCGGCTCGAGGACGAGCTCGAGCGCATGCGCCGCCGGCTCGCGCGCATGCAGGAGGAGATGCGCCGCGCGCTCGACGACGTGCACCGGTCGTACCGGCGCGAGCTGGTCGTCTACCGGCCGCCACAACCACCGATGACGAGGGACTGACGAGATGGACTTCAACAAGCTGACGATCAAGTCGCAGGAGGCGGTTGCCGCAGCGCAGGCGCTTGCCCTGCGCAACGGAAACCCGGAGCTGACGCCGGACCACCTGCTGCTCGCGCTGCTCGACCAGGAGCTGTTCGCCGACTGGCGCGGCCTGCGCGCCGAGGCGGAGGCGAAGGTCGCCGCGCTGCCGAGCGTGCAGGGCGGCAACCAGCAGCCGGCCCCGTCGGCGGCGCTCTCGCGCTTGCTCGACCGCGCCGACTCCGAGCGCGCGCGGCTCGAGGACGACTACGTGTCGACCGAGCACCTGTTCCTCGCGCTCGAGCCGGTTCCGCGCGAGGAGATCCTCGCGTGGATCAAGAAGGTGCGCGGCGGGCAGCGCGTCACGTCGCAGGATCCGGAGGGGAGCTACCAGGCGCTCGAGAAGTTCGGCCGCGACCTCACCGAGGCGGCCGAGGCCGGCAAGCTCGATCCGGTGATCGGCCGCGACGAGGAGATCCGCCGCGTGATCCAGATCCTGTCGCGGCGCACGAAGAACAACCCGGTGCTGATCGGCGAGCCCGGCGTGGGGAAGACCGCGATCGCCGAAGGGCTCGCGCAGCGGATCGTCGCGCGCGACGTCCCCGAGGGGCTGAAGGACCGGCGCGTCTGGGCGCTCGACATCGGCGCGCTGCTTGCCGGCTCGAAGTACCGCGGCGAGTTCGAGGAGCGCCTGAAGGCGGTGCTCACCGAGATTCGCGAGAGCGACGGACGCGTCGTGCTGTTCATCGACGAGCTGCACACGATCGTCGGCGCCGGCGCGGCCGAGGGAGCGGTCGACGCAGCCAACCTGCTGAAGCCGATGCTCGCGCGCGGCGAGCTGCGCTGCATCGGTGCGACGACCCTCGACGAGTACCGCAAGCACATCGAGAAGGACGCGGCGCTCGAGCGGCGTTTCGCGCCGGTGTTCGTCGGCGAGCCATCGGTCGCAGACACGATCGCGATCCTGCGTGGGCTGAAGGAGCGGTACGAGGCGCACCACGGCGTGCGCATTCGCGACGCGGCGCTGGTCGCGGCCGCGGTGCTCGGCCACCGCTACATCGCCGACCGCTTCCTGCCCGACAAGGCGATCGACCTGGTCGATGAGGCGGCGTCGCGGCTGCGGATCGAGATCGACTCGAGCCCGCTCGAGCTCGACGAGGCGAACCGCCGCGTGATGCAGCTCGAGATCGAGCTCGCCGCGACGGCGGCAGAACCCGCTGCGCGGGTTCCGCTAGAGGCGCAACTTGCCGACGCGAAGGAGGTGCGCGACACGCTCGCCGCCCGCTGGGCGCGGGAGAAGGAGGTCCTCGAGCGCGTCAAGGCCGCGACCAAGAGGATCGACGAGCTGCGGATGGAAGCGGAGCGTGCCGAACGGGAAGGCAACCTGCAGCGCGTCGCGGAGATCAGGTACGGCGAGATCCCCGATCTCGAAAAGGTGCTGGCGGATCGGCCGCAGGACGATCTGCTCGTGAAGGAGGAGGTCGACGAGGACGACGTGGCGACGGTCGTCGCTCGGTGGACGGGCATCCCCGTCGACCGGCTGCTCGAGGGCGAGACCGAGAAGCTGATCCACATGGAGGAGCGGCTGCACCAGCGCGTGATCGGCCAGGCCGAGGCGGTCGGCGCGGTCGCGAACGCGCTGCGCCGCGCGCGCACCGGGCTGCAGGACCCGGACCGTCCGATCGGCTCGTTCGTGTTCCTCGGCCCGACCGGCGTCGGCAAGACCGAGCTCGCGCGGGCGCTCGCGGAGTTCATGTTCGACGACGAGCGCGCGATGGTGCGGCTCGACATGAGCGAGTACCAGGAACGGCACACGGTGTCGCGTCTCGTGGGCGCGCCGCCCGGCTACGTCGGCTACGACGAGGGCGGGCAGCTGACGGAGGCGGTGCGCCGCCGGCCGTACTGCGTCGTCCTCCTCGACGAGATCGAGAAGGCGCACGCGGAGGTGTTCGACGTGCTGCTGCAGGTGCTCGACGACGGCCGGCTCACCGATGCGCAGGGCCGGACGGTCAACTTCCGCAACACCGTGATCATCATGACCTCGAACATCGGGTCGCAGTACCTGCTCGACGGCGTCACCCCGGACGGCCAGCTCAAGCCCGACGCGCGGGAC
>DASUZZ010000044.1:0-4851 GCA_036376615.1 Gaiellaceae bacterium | reverse complement strand
CAGGTTCGCAGCACCTTGAGCCTTTCGAGCTGGGGGAAGAGCTCGAGCACATGCCGCGAGCAGATCTCGAGGAAGGAGAACGTCCCGATCGACTTGTAGGTCGTGTACGGCTCGATCTCGGCGCCGATCAGGAACTCTCCGCGGTCGGTCTGCGACACGTAGACGTGCATCTGCGCCGAGACGATGATCACGTCGAGGAACGGCTTGACGGGCTCCGTCACGAACGCCTGCAGGATGTGCGTCGTGATCGGGAGCCTCACGCTCGCCATCCCACAGGTGAGCGTCGACCAGCCCGCCGTGGCGCTGATGAAGACGTCGGCTTCGACGCGGCCGCGGTTCGTCTGCACAGCCGTGACGTGACCGGCGTCCACCTCGATCGCGGTGACGGCGGTGTTCTGGTGGAGCTCGATCCCGGCTCGGTCGGCGCCGCGGGCAAAGCCCCAGACAACGGCGTCGTGCCTGATGATCCCGCCGGGCGCGTGGTACAGCGCGCCCATGATCGGCCAGGTCGGCTTGTCCGAGAGGTCGATCTGCGGGCAGAGCCTCCCGATCTCCTCCGGGTAGACGACGCGCGAGTCGATGCCGAGGATCTGGTTCACCTCGGCGCGCTCCTGCATCACGCGCAGAGAGCTGTCGGTGTGCGCGAGCGTGAGGTGTCCGTGCTGCGAGAACATGAGGTTGAAGTCGAGCTCGCCCGAGAGTCGCTCGTAGAGCTCGACGCTCTGCTTGTAGAACTCGGCTCCCTCGGGTGTGCGGTAGTTCGAGCGGATGATCGTCGTGTTGCGGCCCGCCGCGCCGGAGCCGATGTAGGACTGCTCGAGGACGGCGACGTTCGTGATGCCGTGGTTCTTCGCGAGGTAGTACGCGGTCGCGAGCCCGTGCGAGCCGCCGCCGATGATCACGACGTCGTAGCGGTCTCTGAGCTCGGCGCGCGGGCGCCACATCCGGCGAACGCGAAAGATGTCCTTCACAGCGCGCCCCGGAGCTCGTCGATCGTCTCGGCCACGTACTGCGAGAGCTCCTGCGGCACGAAGAGGCGGAAGCCTCCGCCGCGCCTTTCGATCACCGCCGGAACGCCGCGCAGAATCGAGCCGACCGCGGGAAACTCGGTCAGCTCGGTGACACGACTCAGCAGTGCCTCGCTCTCGACCTCGAGCGCGACGAGCGCGGCGCTCATGTCGTAGACGCGAAAGCCGCTGAGGTCTGCGGGGGTCTCCCCCACGACGAGCGCCCGGTCCGGGCCGACAGGGACCGCGCCGGCGGGCACTCCGCCCCGCACCTCGAGGATGCGCAGCGGCGGCGAGACCGGCGAGAGGAACGAGAGGCGCGTCACGAGCGGAGCAGCGCTCCTTCGGGGTCGTAGAACGGCGCGAGCGTCACGCTCGCCCGATGCGCCGCGCCGTCGACGCGGATCGAGATCGCCGAGCCCTCCTCCGCGCAGTCCGGGTCGACCCAGGCCAGCCCGATCACGCCGCCGACGCGCTCGCTGAGACGGGCGCTCGTCACGCGGCCGGCGATGCGGCCGTCGCGCACGACCTGCGCTCCTTCCGGTGGAAGGACGTCCGCCGTGAAGCCGACGAGCTTCTCGCGCACCTGGAGGTGCGGCACGGCGAGCTTGCCGACGTAGTCCGGCTTGTCGTCCTTGATCGTCCAGCCCATGCGGGCCGAGAGGAGGTTCGACTCGGAGTCGGTGTCCTGGCCGACGATCACGTGCCCCTTCTCCAGCCGCAGCACGCGCTGCGCCTCGAGCCCGAACGGCGTGGCGCCGACCTCGACGAGCGCGTCCCACAGCCGGCCGGCGTCGGTCGCCGGGCAGTGCAGCTCGTAGCCGAGCTCGCCGACGAAGCCGATGCGCAAGGCAAGGCATGGGACGCCGGCGACGGTGATCTCCTTGGCGTCGAGGTAGCGGAAGGACTCGTTGGAGAGATCGGCGTCGGTGAGCGGAGCGAGCGCCTCCCGCGCGCGCGGCCCGGCGAGATTCATCGCGGCAAGAGCCCCGGTGACGTTGACCATGTCGACGTCGTAGCCCCAGATCGCGTTCCACCATTCGAACCACTCGACCACGCCCTCCGAGCCGGTCGAGGTCGTCGTGACGTAGAAGAGCTCGTCGTCGAGCCGCGCGACGGTGCCGTCGTCCATGATCCGGCCGCCGTCGCTCGTCAGCACGCCGTAGCGGATCCGCCCCGTCTTGAGATCGGAGAAGCGGTTCGGGTAGAGGCGGTCGAGGAGCTCGGCGGCGCCGGGGCCCTCGACGATCACCTTGCCGAGCGTCGAGACGTCGATCACGCCGAGGGACTCGTGGACGGCGCGTACCTCGGCCGCCGGGTCGCCGTACTGGAAGGCGCGCCGCCATGCTCCCGTCCAGATCATCTCCGCGCCGAGCGCCTCGTGACGCTGATGGAGCGGAGTGCGCTTCGCGGGCTCGTGGTGCGGACCGGCGAGCAGCCCGAGCTCGACCGGCCTCCAGGGCGGCCGGGCCGTCGTCGTGCCGATCGCCGATTCGTCGGTGTCGGTCTCTCGTGCGAGGAGCCGCGTCGAGGCGAGCTGGCAGAGCTTGCCCTGGCAGGGACCCATCGTGACCGTCGTGTAGCGCTTCGCAAGCTCGATCGAGTCGAAGCCTTCCGCGAGCGCGCGCTTGACGTCCTTCGTCGTCACGTCCTCGCAGATGCAGACGAAGCACTTGTCGCCGTTGCCCTGGAGCACGGCGGGAGCCGGGGTCTGCTCGATCTCGCCGGCGGCGGCGCCCACCACCTGCACGCCGGCGGGCAGCTCGGTGGGAACGAAGATGCCGCGCCGCGGCTCGTATTCGATCCGCGCGCCCGCCTGCGCGAGCAGCGAATAGGCCGGCTGCAGGCCGCCCGAGACGACCAGTAGGTCGCAGTCGAACCGCTTGCCGTCGACCTCCACCGAGCTCAGGCGCCCCTTGCGTCCGTGTGCGGCGAGGCTCGTGGGACTGACCGAGACGGCGGCGATCTCGACCCCCGCCCGGGCGAGCTGCTGCTTGAGACCGGCCGCGGCCTCGCCCACGAGGACCGCGCGCTCCCCGGGCTTCAGCGCCCAGTCGTCGATCATCCGGCGGACGGCGTCGGGAAGCATGACCCCGACGAGGTCGTTGCCCGCGAACAGCAGTGGCTGCTCGAGCGCCCCGGTGGCGACGACGATCCGGCCCGCGCGGATCCTGTACAGCACGTTGCCCGCGGCGACCGGGACGAGGCCTCCTTCGTAGATCGCGAGCGCCGTCGCCGGTGCGAGCACGTCGTATGACGCCTCGTGTCCACCGCGGTCGTCGACGAGAAGCACGTCGCCCTCAGCGGCACCGGCTGCGGCCCGGCCGGCGGCGCCGCCGCCGATCACGAGGACGTCGACGCGCCGGTTCACGGTGTCGTAGCTGCCGTGGCCGTTCGCCGTCTCGTTCACGCGGCCGAGCCCGGCGAGGTTCCGCAACACCTTCTCGTAGAGCGGCCAGGCGCGGCGCGGCCGGATCATCGTGCGGTAGTAGAAGCCGACCGGCGTGAACGGACCGCCGACCTTGTCCACGATCCCGAGCAGGTCGCGGTCGGCCGAGCCGCGGACGTTCTGGTCGCGGACGTCGATGTCGGGCCGGAGCGGCTCGACGCAGACGCGCACGTTCGGGACGCCGTCCACGGTCATCATGCAGTTCGCGCAGTGGCCCGAGCAGCAGTAGAGGCCGCGCGGCCGGTGGTACTTGAAGCTGCGCGAGAAGATGCGGCGGCCGGCCGCGAAGAGCGCCGAGCCGATGGTGTCGCCGGCGAAGCCGGTCACCTCTTTGCCCGCGTATCTGAACGTGATCGGGCGGCCGCGGTCGATCCGCTCGCCGGCCTGTGAGCGGAGCCTCATTGCGGCGCCTCCACGCCCGTCGGCGCCGGGATCAACGTGCGCACCACGTCGTTCGTGCGAGTGTCGCGCTCGGCCACGAACCACGTCTTGCAACCCGTGCGGTGGTACCACCATTCGCGCTGCGACCCGGCGGCGTTGTCCCTGAAGTACACGTAGTCGGTGAGCTCGCGCAAGGAAGCGCCTGGGCCCGGTCGGCGGGTCACCTCGCCCTGAAAGCGGAACTCGCCGACGGGACGCGGCCCGCAGTGCGGGCAACCGAGCAGGAACGACATTATCCCGTTCTCCGCAATAGCATCCTGTAAGGTGGAACGCTACGCCAATGGCGAAGACAGGTCAACCCTCGACGGCGCGCGTCGCCTCTGCCCGGCGGTCGCTCGCCATCCTCGACGTCCTCGCCGACGAGCCTTCACTCGGCACGAACGAGATCGCGCGACGGCTGGGAACGAGCGCGAGCACGACGTCGCGCCAGCTCGCCACTCTCGTCGAAGCCGGGCTCGTCGAGCACGTCCCGGCGACCGGGCGCTATCGGCTGGGGATCCGGCTCGTCGCGCTCGCGACCTCGGTCCTCGCCCGCCTCGACGTTCGCGCGATCGCGCATCCTCACCTCGAGGCGCTCGCGAGCGACCTCGGTGAGACCGCGACGCTGTCCGTGCCGGGCGATCCCGACGCGATCACCGTGGACGTCGTGCGGTCGGCGCGCTACATCGCCGACGGGTCACGGCTCGGGCGGCCGTCGATCGCGCATGCCACTGCAGCCGGCAAGGTGATGCTCGCGTTCGACGGAACGCGGCCGGCGCGGGAGCTCCAGGCATACACGCCCCGGACGATCACCGACCCGCTGGAGCTCGAGGCGGAGATCGAGCGCGTCCGCCGCCGCGGCTGGGCGGACGCGTTCGAGGAGCGGGAGATCGGCCTCAACGCGATTGCGGCGCCGGTCTGGTCGAGCGACGGCTCGCTCGCAGGCATCATCGCGCTGCAGGGGCCGATTCCGCG
>DASUZZ010000043.1:0-84350 GCA_036376615.1 Gaiellaceae bacterium | reverse complement strand
CTGCACCGCGGCGGCAACGGCGTCGAGAAGCGCTACGTCTACCTCGAGCCCGGCGAGGTCTCGATCCACGACGACCGCTGGCTGACGCGGCCGTGGGGGGTGCTCGGCGGCGAGCCGGGCGAGCGGTCGGAGAAGCTCCTCGTGCGCGCCGACGGGACCGAGGAGCGCCTGCCGTCGAAGTGCGACAACGTGGTCGTGCAGCCCGGCGACATGCTCGTCTACCGAACCGCCGGCGGCGGCGGCTGGAAGGACCGGCTCGACCGCCCGGTCGACGAGGTCGTCCGCGACGTCGCGTACGGGCTCGTCTCCCGCGAGAAGGCGCAGGCGAGCTACGGCGTCGTCATCGGCGGCGACGGGACCGCCGATCACGAGGCGACCGAGCGCGAACGCGCCCGCCAGCGGGACGAGCGCGGCGAGGCGCTCGCGTTCGACTTCGGCCCGTCGCTCGAGGACGTGCTCGCGAGCTGCCGCGACGAGACCGGGCTCGAGCCGCCGACCCCGGCGACACCGCTGCGCTGGTCGCCGCTCGAGAACGGGGCCGAGGTGCTGGCGCGCGTCCGCGAGCGCGAGGGCGTGTGAGCGATGGCCGGCATGCAGTTCGAGGGGTTCGGGCAGCGGGCGGGCGGTATCGGCCGCCGGCCCGCTCTCGTGATCGTCGACATCAACAACGGGTTCACCGATCCCGCGTCGCCGCTCGTCTGCGAGCTCGAGGACACGGTCGACGCGATTCGCCGCCTGCTCGAGGCGATGCGCCGTGCCGATCTCCCGGTCGTGTTCACGACCGTCTCGTACGGCGAGGGCGACAGGGTGACGGCCAAGGCGTTCATCGACAAGGTCCCGGTCCTGCTCACGCTCGAGGCGGGCAGCCGCTGGGTCGAGATCGACGACCGGATCGCCCCGCGGCCCGACGAGCCGGTGCTGAACAAGCTCTTCGCGTCGGCGTTCTTCGGCACGCCGCTTGCGAGCATGCTCGCGTCGCACGGCTGCGACAGCGTGATCGTCACCGGCGCGTCGACCTCGGGCTGCGTGCGGGCGACCGCCGTCGACGCGCTGCAGCACGGGTACCGGCCGATCGTCCCACGGGAGGCGGTCGGCGACCGCAACCCCGCGGCGCACGACGCATCGCTGTACGACATCGACCTCAAGTACGGCGATGTCGTCTCTCTCGAGGAGTGCCTCGGGGCGCTGGAGGAGCTCGCTGCCGCACACGCTCGCTGAGAAGATCCTGCTCGCCCACTGCGACGCCGACGACGTCAACTCGGGTGACGTCGTGACCGTTCGCTGCGACGTCGTGATGGCGAACGACGTCTCGGGGCCGGTTGCGTTTCGCGCGATGGAGCGGATGGGCGCGAAGCGGGTCTTCGATCCCGAACGCGTCGTGATGGTCGCCGACCACTTCGTGCCGGCGAAGGACGCGAAGTCGGCGGAGCTCCAGCGGCGTCTCGAGGCGTGGTCGCGCGACCAGGGCGTCGCGTTCTACGGGCAGGGGCGCGGCGGCATCGAGCACACGCTGCTCTGCGAGGAGGGCTGGGTCGTGCCCGGCTCGGTCGTCGCGGGCGGCGACTCGCACACGTGCACGTACGGCGCGCTCGGCGCGTTCGGCACGGGGCTCGGGTCGACGGACATCGCGTCGTGCCTCGCGCTCGGCTCGTTCTGGCAGGCGGTGCCGGAGACGATCCTCGTCGAGCTGACCGGAGCGCTCGTCCCCTTCGTCAGCGGGAAGGACGTGATCCTCTCGGTGCTCGCCGAGATCGGCGTGGGCGGCGGGACGAACGCGGTGCTCGAGTTTGCCGGCCCGGGCGCCGAGGGCCTCTCGATCGACGAGCGCATGGCGGTTGCGAACATGGCCGTCGAGGCGGGTTCGGAGACGGGCATCTTCGCGGCCGACGAGCGGGTCGCCGAGTATCTCGCGGGTCGCGCGCGCTTCCCGTCGACCTCGGAGCGCTCCGATCCCGACGCCGCGTTCCGGGCGCGCCTCACGATCGACCTCGCCTCGCTCGAGCCGCTCGTCGCGCTGCCGCACCTTCCCGGGAACGTGGTGCCGGTCGCGGACGTCGCCGGCACGAGGGTCGACCAGGTGTACATCGGCAACTGCGCCAACGGCACGCTGACCGACCTGCGTCAGGCGGCTTCGATCCTCGCCGGCCGGCGCGTCCATCCGAGGACACGCGCGATCGTCGTCCCCGCCACGCAGGCGATCTGGCGCGAGGCGGCTGCCGAGGGGCTGCTCGACACGTTCGTCGAGGCGGGCGCGATGGTCTCGACGCCGACGTGCGGCGCGTGCTTCGGCGGCTCGAACGGCGTGCTCGCCGCCGGCGAGAACGCCGTCACGACGACCAACCGAAACTTCCGCGGGCGGATGGGATCGCCCGAGGCGAACGTCCACCTCGCGAACGCGTGGGTCGCCGCCGCCGCCGCGGTTGCCGGCGAGATCGTTCATCCCCGGGAGATCGCGTGAGGACCGAGGGGACCGCGGTTCGGGTTCGCGGCGACGACGTCGACACCGACGTCATGTACCCCGGCGCCTTCCTCAACATCGAGGACCCGGCGGAGATGGCGCCGCACCTCTTCGAGGGATTCGATCCCGCGCTCCGCGAGAAGCTGGGCGCGAGCACGATTCTCGTCGTCGACGCGAACTTCGGGATTGGCTCGTCGCGCGAGCACGTGCCCCTCGCGATGAAGGCAAACGGCGTCACCGGCATCGTCGGTCGTAGCCTCGCGCGGATCTTCTACCGCAACTGCGCGAACCTCGGGCTCGCCGTCGCCCGCTGCCCGGAGGCCGTCGACGCGGTGCGCGACGGAAGCCGCGTCGCGATCGACACCGAGGGCGCCGTCGAGGTCGACGGCCGCCGCTTCACGGCGCCGCCCGCTCCGCCGTTCCTGCTCGAGCTTGAGGCCGCCGGGGGACTGGTCGAATGGACCGCCGTCCGCGTCGAGCGTTGACGCTAACGCCCGAGCGAGTCGTACTCCGGGTTAGGCTGCCAGCCGAGCCCGGAGGCCATGCGGTTCGTCAGGTTGAACATGCCGGTGACTTCGGCGACGTCCATCACGTCCTCGTCGCTCCAGCCCGCGTCCCGGAACGCCGCGACGTCGCTCTCCGTCATCGCGGTCGGATGCAGCGTCAGCTTGCGGGCGTAGTCGAGCATCGCCCGCTGACGCGGTTCGAGCCCGGCGGTCGTGTGGTCGGCGGCGATCGCGTCGGCGAGCGCCGGGTCCTTCGTCAGCTTGCGCAGCGCCGCCGAGTGGGCGGCGATGCAGTAGCTGCAGTCGTTCGCGACCGAGACGACGACGGCGATCATCTCGCGTTCCGGCCGGGAGAGGCCGGAGTCGCCTCGCATCAGCTCCTCGTAGTGCTCGTTCCAGCGAAGCAGGTGCGACGGGCGGAGCGCGAAGTTGCGAAGCACGTTGGGGACGAAGCCGAGCTTCTCGCGCGGTGCGTCGTACAACGCCAGGACGTCCGCCGGAAGCGACGCCTCGTCGGGGACGCGAAGCCAGCTCACGCGCGGAGTCTACGGTGACCGACTCGCTGGTCGCGATGCTCTTCGTCCCCGGGCACGACGAGCGGAAGCTCGGAAAGATCCCCGAGTTGCGGGCCGGATCGTTCATCCTCGACCTCGAGGACTCGGTGCCGCCGTCCGAGAAGGAGCGTGCGCGCGGGCTCGTCGCCCGCGCGATCCGCGACCATGGATCGGACCGCCCGCTCTGGGTGCGCGTGAACGATGCCGCCTCGGGATTGCTCGAGGACGACGTGGCCGCCGTGCTCGTATCGGGGCTCGCGGGCATCGTCCTGCCGAAGGCCTCCGCGCCTGCCGACGTCGAGCTGGTCGATCGCCTACTCGTCGACACGAACTGCGGCCTGATTCCCACGATCGAGAGCGCGGCCGCGCTCGCGCGGGCGGCGGCGATCGGCGCCGCCAGCCCGCGGGTCGTCCGGCTCGGCTTCGGCGCCGGCGACCTCGCGGCCGAGCTGGGCGTGGAGTGGCCGTCCGCGGGCGGCTACGTGAATCCGACGCTCGCCGCCGCGAAGGCGCAGCTCGTGCTCGCCTCGGCGGCCGCCGGTCTCGAGCCCCCGCACGACGGCGCGTCGGCGCTGCTCGACGACCTTCACGCCCTCCGGCGCGAGGCGGAGCAGGCGCGGGATCTCGGCCTCGGCGCGAAGCACGCGATCCATCCGGCGCAGGTGGCCGTGATCGAAGAGGTCTTCGCCCGCCCCGCCGAGGGCGCCCGGCGCGACCGCGCGCTCGTCGAGGCGTTCGAGCGCGGCGGCGGCGCGGCCTCGCGCGCGTCGGGACAGCTCGTCGACCGGCCGGTCGCCGAGGCGGCGAAGGCGCGCCTCGGCGCGGCCGCGCCCGAGTTGCCGCTGGCCGGACTGCGCGTGCTCGACCTCTCGAGTCTCTACGCGGCGCCGCTGATCGCGACGAACCTCGGCGACTTCGGCGCCGACGTCGTCAAGGTCGAGCACCCGCGCGGCGACGACGCACGTCGCTGGGGGCTCGCCAAGGACGGCGTGCCGCTCTGGTGGAAGAGCGTGTCGCGGAACAAGCGGACGATCGCGCTCGACCTCAACGACGGGGAGGATCGCGACGTCGTGCGCCGGCTTGCCGGCGCCGCGGACGTCGTGATCGAGAACTTCCGGCCCGGCCGCATGGAGGCGTGGGGCCTCGGGCCCGAGGAGCTGTCGGCGCGCAATGCCGGGCTCGTCTACGTTCGCGTCACCGGGTTCGGGCAGACCGGTCCGATGAGCTCGCAGCCGGGCTTCGGCACGCTCGCCGAGGCGTTCTCGGGGTTCGCGGCGATCACGGGGCAGCCCGACGGCCCACCGACCCTGCCGCCGTTCGGGCTCGCCGACGGCGTCGCGGGGCAGGTCGGCACCTGGGCCACGCTCGCCGCGCTCTACTGGCGCGACGTTCACGGCGGTACCGGGCAGGTGATCGACCTGAGCCTCTACGAGCCGCTCTTCAGCATCCTCGGTCCGCAGCTCGCGGAGTACCAGCACCTCGGAGTCGTCCAGCAGCGCCAGGGGAACCGGTCGCCGAGGACGACGCCGCGCAACGCGTACCCGACCGCCGACGGCAGCTGGGTGGCGATCTCGGCGGGAACGCAGCAGATCGCCGACCGGGTGCTGCGTGCGATCGGGCGCGAGGACCTCGTCGGCGACCGCCGCTTCTCGGACGCCGCCGCACGGCGCCGGAACGCCGACGAGCTCGACGCGCTCGTCGCCGAATGGCTCGCGGCGCATGCGCTCGACGAGGTGCTGCGTGCGTTCGCCGACGCCCAGGCGCCGATCGCGCCCGTGTACGACGCGTCGCAGATCTTCTCCGACGTGCAGTACCGCGAGCGGGGCTCCGTGATCGACGTGCCGGATCCGGACCTCGGGACGGTCGCGATGGCCGGCGTCGTCCCGAAGCTCAGCCGGACGCCCGGGAGGATCGAGCATCCCGGTGCGACGCCCGTCGGCGCCGACACCCGCGACGTCCTCACCCGCCTGTCCTGGCGCGACTGGCCCTGAGCGCCGCCGACAGGGTCGACCGGTGGCCCGCGACCCAGCGGTAGCCGCGGTCGGCGAGCCAGGGGAGGCGTTCGAGCATCGCCGCCGGAACGCGCCAGCCGGGGAGGAGCGAGAGCACCGGCGCGAGCGCTGCGCCGCCGGAGAACCGCCTCCCCGACGGCTCGATCAGGTGCCACGACCCCATCCGCTCGGTCGGCGTGAGCTCTGCGAGCAGCACCTCCGCCTCGGGCCGCTGCAGCGCGAGCGGGCGCAGCCGGTGCGCGCGGTCGCGGCGGAGGAGCCAGGCGAGGAGGGCGCGGCACACCGAGCAGTCGGCGTCGTACAGAACGATGTGCTGACCCGCGTCGTCCATCCTGTTTCGAGGCTACGCGCTAGCGTCTGGTCGTGGCGCGGTCGTTCGAGATGGACGCAGGCGAGGACGCGCCCGGCTCGTCGCCGGAGGAGGCGACCACCCTCGAGGTGCTGCTCGACAACCTCGGCCGCGACGTCGTCGAGGTCGTCGTCGCGCCCGGGGGTCTCGACGTCCCCGTCGGCGAGCCCGTCATCTACGACGCGGGCGAGCGTGTGGCCATCTCGGGCGGCGCGGTCGTCCTCGCGATCGGCGTCCGCGCCGGCACCGCGCAGGGCGAGCGGCTGATCGCCGCGGCCGCGCAGTCGGGCGCCGCGGCGGTGGTGTTCAAGTCGGCGCCCGGGCTCGAGCAGCTTCGCCGTGACGGCGCCGCGTCCGAGGTCGCGGTCCTCTCGGTCCCCGAGGAGATGACGTGGACGCAGCTGCACGCGCTCCTCAACCTGAGCCGCTTCGCGACCGCATCGGGCGAGACCGGGATCGCGGGCGTCCCGCTCGGCGACCTCTTCGCGCTCGCGAATGCAATCGCCGGCGTCGTCGGCGGCGCCGTCACGATCGAGGATCCAGGCCGCCGCGTGCTCGCGTACTCGACGCTCGGCGACCAGCCGATCGACGCGGCCCGCCGCGGCTCGATCCTCGGCCGGCAGGTGCCGGACTCCCCCGGCATGCGCACGCTCTACCGCCAGGTGCTCGCGACGCCGGGCGTGATGACGGCCGACGCCCCGACGCTCCGTCGGGTCCTCGAGGGGGGCGGGCGGCCGCCTGACGTCCACGACCTGATTGCCCGCTCGGCGATCGCGATCCGCGCGGGCAGCCACACGATCGGGACGATCTGGGTCGTGCACGACGCGGAGCGCCTCGACCCGGAGTCCGAGCGCGCGCTCGCCGAGGCGGCCCGCATCGCCGTGCCGCACGTGATCCAGGCGCGCGCGGCGCGCGACGTCGAGCGCCGCCTGCGCGCCGAGATGGTGATGACCGTGCTCGACGGACGCGGCTCCGTCGAGGAGGCGGCGGCGCGGCTCGGCTTCGCGCCGACCGCGCCGCTCGCGATCGTCGCGTTCGAAATCGGGAACGGCGATCCGGGCATGAACGAGCTGCAGCGCGAGCGCCTCGTCGACCTCGTCGTCTTCCAGGCGGAGGCGACCTGCCGGCAGAGCTCCGCCGTCGCGATCGGGCAGATCGTCTACGCGCTGCTACAGGGCGACCGGCCGCTCGAACAGCGCGCGCTGATGCGCCTCGCCGAGCAGGTGCAGGAGCACGCGTCGTCGAGGCTCGGGCTGTCGCTGCTCGCCGCGATCGGCCCGGCCGTCGACGGGCTCCGCGACGTCGCGCGCGCGCGCCGCGACGCGGAGCGGGTGCTCGGCGTGCTGCGGACGGACGCGCGCGGCCGGAGGGTCGCCTCGACCGAGGACGTCCGTAGCGAGGTCGTCCTGCACGAGCTGAAGGAGCTGAGCCTCGACCATCCGGGGCTGACGCGCGGCAAGCTCGAACGCGTGCTCGCGCACGACGAGGCCCACAACGCGACGTACGCGGCGACGCTGCGCGCCTACCTCGACTGCTTCGGAGACGTGCCGCGCGCGGCCGAGCGGATCTCGGTGCACCCGAACACGTTTCGCTATCGCATGCGCCGGCTGGTGAAGCTGTTCGACCTCGACCTCGACGACCCCGACGAGCGCATGGTGCTCGCGCTGCAGCTGCGTCTGCTCGCTGCGGGGCCGTCTACGCGGGACGGCAAGTCTCGACGAACGTCGTGACCCGCTCCAGCACCCCCGGGATCGGCGAGATGCCGAGGCCCGGCCCGGACGGCACCGAGAGCCGGCCGTCGTGGAGGACGAACGGCTCGCAGATGTCCTCCGCGTAGTAGCGGCCCGACGCCGACGTGTCGCCGGGGAGGGTGAAGTTCGGCAGCGCCGCGAGCGCGACGTTCGCCGCGCGCCCGAGGCCGGTCTCGAGCATCCCGCCGCACCACACCGGCACGCCGTGCGCCGCGCAGACGTCGTGGACGCGCCGCGCCTCGAGATAGCCGCCGACGCGGCCGGCCTTGACGTTGACGATCGCGCACGCACCGATCGCGATCGCCTCCTCGGCCGCACGCGCCGACGTGATCGACTCGTCGAGGCAGATTGGCGTCTTGACGATCCGGGCCAGCTCGGCGTGCCCGCGGACGTCCTCCTCCGGCAGCGGCTGCTCGATCAACAGCAGATCGAACTCGTCGAGCTGCGCGAGCCGGTGCGCGTCGCCGAGCGTGTACGCGGCATTCGCGTCGACCTGGAACAGGATGTCGCCGAAGCGCTCACGCACGGCGCGCACCGGCTCGACGTCGTGGCCGGGCTCGATCTTCAGCTTGATCCTCCGGTAGCCCTCGTCGAGATAGCCCTCGACCGTGCGCAGGAGGTCGTCCGCCTGCTCGTGGATGCCGACCGAGACGCCGCAGTCGACCTCGCTCTTCGCCGCCCCGAGGAACTCGCCGAACGAGATGCCCTGCGCGCGCAGCTCCGCGTCGAGGATCGCCATCTCGAGCGCGCCCTTCGCCATCGGGTGGCCGCGCACGCCGCGCAGGAGCGGCCCGACCTCCTCGGCGGTGACCTCCCCGGCCGCGAACAGACGCGGCAGCAGGTGCCGCCGGATCACGTCGTGGGCGCCGTCGACGTACTCGTACGAGTAGAACGGCACGCCGAACGCTACGCACTCGCCGAAGCCGTCGGCGTCCGGCCCGGTGACGCGCACCAGCAGCACGTCGCGCTCGTGCTCGGTGCCGAGCGAGGTACGGAACGGCGCGACGAGCGGCAGGCGGATCCGCCGCAGCTCGACGCTCTCGAGCCTCATCGCCGCAGCACCAGCCAGCCGTCGCGCGTGATCGACTCGGCCCGGTAGTCGTCCGCGAGCGCGCTTCCCGCCGTGTCGCGCAGCGCGCGCCGCCATGCGATCGCCCGCGCCGGATCCTGCTCGCGGATCCGCACGATGCTCTCCGGGATCGAGGCGAGCAGCACGTCGCCGGCCGCGGCGTCGGTCTCCGGCTCGCCGTCCGGGCCGGCCCGCAGGACGACGCGCCCCTCGTCGAGCCGCGGCTCCTCGGCCGCTCCCTCGGCGGCACGCACGGCGCGCTCGGAGGCGAGATCCCAGCGCAGCACGACGCGGTCCGAGTCCCCCGCGTTCAGGCCGTCCTCGAGCGTGCCGTAGAAGTTCTCGTGGTAGGCGACCATCGTCGCCCCGAGCTTGACGAGGTTGAAGAACGCGTTGCCGCGAACGAGCGGGTCGGCCGTCCACAGCACGGTGCGGACGCCGCGCTCGAGCGCCCAGCTGCGCTGGAACTGCTTCAGCGCGAATCCGAGTGACTGCCCCTGCAGCGCCCGGTCGATCCCGGTGATGTGCGAGTGCAGGTGGAGCTCGGGGCCGTCGAAGCCGAAGAACCCGAGCGACACGCCGACCAGTCGGTCGCGCTCGAACGCGCCGGCGACGAAGTTGCCGGCGTGCGCGAGCGCCCGCAGGAGGCTCGTCGGCGCCTTCGGGTCGCCCTCGTCGTCCCAGATGCGCGAGATCAGCCCCGACGCGTCGTCGAGCTCGGCGAGCGTGGCGAGGGAACGGACGTCGATCCCCGCCCGCTGCGCCGCGCGCCGCGCGGCCGCGGCGGCGTCCACGCAAAGGTCGCGCGTCGCGACGTCGAGCTCGGCACCCGCCATCTGCGGATCGTTCCACGCGATTCGGTCCGCGGCTTGGTCGCGCGGGCACAACGTTCGCGGCGAAAGTTTGGCTTCGCCGCCGAACCCGTCCCGGGACGAACGATGAGAATCGGTGGGCGATGGTCGAGGGACCGCAGCTCCTGCATGCCCTGCGCGCGCGCACGCCCGCGATGGTCGAGGCGCTGCGCGCGCTCGTCGAGGCCGAGTCGCCGACGGCAGACGCCGACGCGTGCCGCGCGTGCGCGGACGTCGCCGACACGCTTGCGGCCGGGCTGCTCGGCAGCCGCGCCGAGCGCGTCGAGTCCGGCGGCCGCGTCCATCTCCGCTGGCGGTTCGGCGCGCCCGCGCGGGTTCTGCTGATCGGGCACCTCGATACCGTCTGGCCGGTCGGGACGCTCGAACGCCGGCCGTTCGAGGCTCGCGACGGCCGCGCGACCGGGCCGGGCGTGTTCGACATGAAGGCCGGCGTGGTGCAGCTGGTGTTCGCGCTGGCCGCGCTCGAGTCGCTCGACGGCGTCGCGGTGCTGCTCACGACCGACGAGGAGACCGGTTCGGCGACCGCTCGCCCGCTGATCGAGGAGACGGCGGCGGGAATCGAGGCCGCGCTCGTGCTCGAGCCGAGCGCGGGGGGTGCACTGAAGACGGAGCGGAAGGGTGTCGCCCACTACGAGCTCGAGATCGCCGGACGCGCCGCGCACGCGGGCCTCGACCCGGAGAAGGGAGCCAACGCGGCCGTCGAGCTCGCTCACCAGCTCCTGGCGGTGGCCGCGCTCGCGCGGCCCGAAGCCGGTACGACGGTGACGCCGACGACCGTCACGGCGGGCACGGTGGCGAACGCCGTCCCCGCCGAGGCGGCCGCATTCGTCGACGTCCGCGTGCGCACGCTCGGCGAGGCTGAGCGCGTCGCCTTCGCGCTCGCCGGGCTGCGCGCGGTCACGCCCGGGACGACGGTCAGCGTCGCGTGCCACGTCGAGGTGCCGCCGCTCGAGCGCCGTGCGTCGGCCGGGCTCTTCGCCCGCGCCAGGCGCGTCGCGGACGAGGTCGGGCTGCCGCCGCCGGCCGCTGCCTCGGTCGGCGGCGGCTCCGACGGGAACCTGCTCGCCGCGCTCGGCCTCGCCGTTCTGGACGGGCTCGGGGCCGTCGGCGACCACGCGCACGCCGAGGGCGAGTACGTCGAGGTCGACGCGCTCGCCGAGCGCGCCGCGCTCGTGGCCGCGCTCGTGCAGGATCTCCTGGCATGACGGTTCAAGTGGTCGCCTGCGCCGATCGGCGCGGGCTCGTTTTGGCGTTTCCGACGAAGCGCCGCCGCGGCCGTCGCGAGAGGCTTGTGGGGTCGTGAGCTCCCCCCTGCGCATCGGCGACCTGACCAGGATCGCCTCCCCCGAGCAGCCCGCGCTGTCGCCGGACGGGATGCGCTGCGCGTACGTCCTCCGCGAGCTCGACGCCGACGAGGACCGCGTGACGCGGTCGGTCTGGTGCGTCGACCTGGCAGGCGGGCAGCCGCGCCGGCTCACGAGCGGGCCGGGAGACTCGGCGCCCGCCTGGTCGCCGGACGGCGAGTCGATCGCCTTCCTGCGCGCGACCGAGGGCCCGGCCCAGCTCTGGCTCCTTCCCGCCGCCGGCGGCGAGCCGTCGCAGCTCACCGAGCTCCCGCTCGGCGCCGGCGCTCCCAGCTGGAGCCCCGACGGCACCCGGATCGCCTTCGCGGCGCCGACCGACCGCACACCGGAGCCCGGGCGGCCGATCGTCACCGACCGCCTCGACTACCAGGCGGACGGCGCCGGCTTCCTGCGGACGATCCGCAAGCACCTGTTCGTGCTCGATCCGGAGACGAAGGACTGCCGGCAGGCGACGCGCGGCGACTGGCACGCCGGCGAGCCGGCGTGGTCGCCCGACGGGGCGAAGCTCGCCTTCGCGGCCGCGACCGCCCCCGACGCCGACCTCCGCTTCCGCGCGCCGCTCTACGTGCTCGACGCGTCGTCGGTCACGGCAGCGCCGGAGCCCGCCGGCCTCGCCGACGGCATCGGCAGCGTCGTCACGTGGAACCGCCGCGGCGACGCGCTGATCGTGGTCGGCTTCGAAGGCGCGCTGCACGGCCACGCGGGCTTGCTGCGAGTGCCGCTCGACCGCGGCGGCGTGACGAACCTCGCGGCGCCGCTCGACCGCAACGTCATGCCCGGCGGGCCCGGGTACTCCGGCGGCGTGCCGCAGTCCGCCGACGACGACACGATCGTCTTCTGCGCGCGCGACCGTGGGTGCACGCAGCTCTACGCGGTCGGCGAGAGCGGCGGCGAGCTGCGGCTGCTCGTGGGCGGCGCGGCCCGAGTCGTCGGCGGGCTCTCGGTCGCGAACGGCACCGCCGCGATCGTGCTCGCGACGGCGACGTCCTTCGGCGAGATTGTCACCGTCGATCTCGCGACGGGCGGCGAGACGGTGCGCACGGAGCACGGCAAGTGCGTCGAGGAGCTCGAGCTGTACACGCGCGAGGAGCGCGAGTTCGCGATCTCCGACGGCACGGTCGTCCACGGCTGGCTGATCCGCGATCCGCAGGCATCGTCGCCGTCGCCGCTGCTGCTCGACATCCACGGCGGTCCGCACAACGCGTGGAACGGCGCCGCCGACGACTGGCACCTCTACCACCAGGAGCTCGTGTCGCGCGGCTGGGCGGTGCTGCTGCTGAACCCCCGCGGCAGCGACGGCTACGGCACCGACTTCTATACCGCTGCGCTCGGCGCATGGGGCGAGGCGGACGCGAAGGACTTCCTCGAACCGATCGACCAGCTCGTCGCCGACGGCGTCGCCGACGCGGAGCGGCTCGCGGTCACCGGCTACAGCTACGGCGGCTACATGACCTGCTACCTGACGAGCCGCGACGACCGGTTCGCGGCCGCGGCCGCGGGCGGCGTCGTCAGCGACCTCGTCAGCATGGTCGCCACCTCCGACGCGGGGCACTACCTCAGCGACGAGCATCTTCGCGCCCGCTACTGGGACGGCCGCGAGCGCTACGACGCGATGTCGCCGCTCGCGCGGATCGACGCGGTCCGCACGCCGACGCTCGTCTTCCACGGCGCCGCCGACGTCCGCTGCCCCGTCGGCCAGGCGCAGCAGTGGTACGCGGCGCTGCGCGAACGCGGTGTCCCCGCGCGGCTCGTGCTCTACCCGGACTCGTCGCACCTGTTCGTGATCGAAGGGCGGCCGTCGCACCGGATGGACCTCTCCCGGCGGATCGTCGACTGGGTCGAGCAGCACGCCGGCGGCGGTCGTGCGTCGATCGACGAGGAGCACTGGCAGCTGCGCCTGGCCGAGCTCGCCGAGCGCCACCGCGTCCCCGGCGCCGCGCTCGGGATCCTGCGGGTGCGGCCCGGGCGCGAGGACGAGCGCGTCGAGGTGGCGGCGGGCGTCGTGAACAAGGAGACGGGCGTCGAGGCGACCGCCGACTCCGTCTTCCAGATCGGCTCGATGACGAAGGTCTGGACGGCGACGGTGGTGATGCAGCTCGTCGACGAGGGGAAGCTCGACCTCGACGCGCCGATCGTCGAGGTGCTGCCCGAGCTGCGCCTCTCCGATCCTGACGTGACCAAGACGGTGACGATGCGTCACCTGCTCACGCACACGAGCGGCATCGACGGTGACGTCTTCACCGACACCGGCCGTGGCGACGACTGCCTCGAGAAGTACGTCGCCGGGCTCGAGACCGCTGCCCAGAACCATCCGCTCGGCGCCACCTGGTCCTACTGCAACTCTGGCTTCTCGCTCATCGGCCGCGTGATCGAGAAGCTGACCGGGGGGACGTGGGACGCGGCGATCCAGGAGCGGCTGATCCGTCCGCTCTCCCTGGAACACACCGGCACGCTCCCGGAGGAGGCGCTGCTCCACCGCGCCGCCGTCGGCCACGTCGGCGAGGCCGGCGAGGAGCCGGTGCGGGCGCCCTCGGCGTGGGGGCTGCCGCGCTCGGTCGGGCCGGCCGGCCTGATCAGCGCGACCGTCGGCGACGTCCTCACCTGGGCCCGCGTGCACCTGAACGGCGGTGCCGCCGCCGACGGCACGCGCTTCCTCAGCGAGGCGGGCACGGCGGCGATGACCGAGAAGCATGCCGACCTCCCCGACAAGCACACGCTCGGCGACTCCTGGGGGCTCGGCTGGATCCGCTTCGGCTGGGACGGGCGGCGCCTGATCGGCCACGACGGCAACACCCTCGGACAGGCGGCGTTCCTGCGCATCCTTCCCGACGAGGGGCTCGCGGTCACCCTGCTCACGAACGGCGGCAACACCCGCGACCTGTACGAGGACCTCTACCGCGAGCTCTTCGCGGAGCTCGCCGGCGTCGAGATGCCGCGGCCGCTCGAGCCGCCGGCCGAGCCGGCCTCCGTGGACGTGACGCCGTACCTCGGCCGCTACGAGCGCGCGAGCGTGACCCTCGACGTGCTCGAGCGCGACGGGGCGCCCACGCTCCGCACGGAGATCACGGGGCCGCTCGCTGCGATGCTGCCCGAAACGGTCCACGAGTACCCGATGACGCCCGTCGAGGAGGGCCTCTTCCTCGTGCGCGAGCCGGAGGCGCAGACCTGGACGCCGGTGACGTTCTACGAGCTGCCCACGGGCGAGGCCTACATGCACTTCGGTGTTCGCGCGACGCCCAAGCGCGGCTGACCACCCGGTTCGTCGGTCGCCACGAACGCCGCTTCGCTTTCTTGTCCGGAGCCACGATGTGACTCCGCGAGCAGCCCGCGAAACTTTCCGCACCGGCGAACGTCTCACCACTTCGAACCTCGTACGAAGTCGACAGGAGGTCGGCGATGCGCAAGCACTTGATTCTGGTGATCGCGGCTGCGGCCGTCCTACTGTCTGTGACGACGTCGGCGATCGGCTCGTCGGCGCGGCACGCGGCCGGGCCGTCGGGCTCGGCGACGCTGGCGATTCCGACCGATCCGGGCAACCTCGACCCGCAGCTCACCCTGCTCCAGGCGGCTCGGTACGTCGACTCGTTCGCCTACGACACGCTCGTCAACGTCACCGGCCCGGGCAAGCTCGCGTCGGGCCTGGCGCAGTCGTGGAAGGTCGTCTCGCCGAAGAAGGTCGAGTTCACGCTGCGTCCCAACATCACCTGCTCTGACGGGTCGAAGATGACCGCGTCGGTGGTGAAGAAGAACCTCGACTTCGTCGGCAACCCGGCCAACAAGTCGCCGCTGCTCGGGTTGTTCATGCCGATCGGGGCGACCGTGACCGCGAACGGCGCTCGCACCGTGGTCGTCACGACGACCTCGCCGAACCCGTTCATGATCCAGGGCCTCGCGCTCGTGCAGATGATCTGCTCGAAGGGGCTCGCGAACCGCGCTTCGCTCGACCACGGGACCGACGGAACCGGCCCGTATCAGCTGACGGGCGCGGTGCCCGGCGACCACTACACGTTCGCCGTTCGCAAGGGCTACACGTGGGGGCCGGGCGGCGCGACGACCGCAACCGCGGGCCTGCCCGCGAAGGTGACGCTGAAGGTCGTCATCAACGAGTCGACGGCGGCGAACCTCCTGCTCACCGGCGGGCTCAACGTCGCGTCGATCGGCGGGCCCGACCGCACGCGCTTGAACAAGACGAAGCTGTTCAACATCGTCGCGCCGGCGCAGCCGAACGAGCTCTTCTTCAACGAGAACCCGGGCCATCCCGCCGCCAACCCGGCGGTGCGCAAGGCGCTCGTGCAGGCGCTCAACCTCAACCAGATCGGCACGGTCGCCACCAGTGGCCGGGGCCTGAAGATGACGCAGCTGTCGCTGCAGAACTTCACGCCGTGCGCGGGCAACTCGGTCGCCGGGAACGTCCCTGCGTACAACCCGTCGGCGGCGAAGTCCGCGCTCTCGGGCGCCGGGAACATCAAGCTGCTCTACGCGACCGACGCCGGCCCGTCCTATCCACCCGCCGCCGAGCTGATGCAGCAGCAGCTGTCCTCGGCCGGCGCGAAGGTCACGCTCGACCCCGAGAGCACCGCGTCGCTCCAGGGGACGATCTTCGGAACGGGCGACTGGGACGTCGTGATCATCGGCATCGGCGTCGCCAACCCGGCGCAGTTCACGTCGCTCGTCTCCGGGCCGACGCCTCCGCACGGGACCAACTTCGCCGGTATCGCCAACGCGGGCTACAAGCAGGCGGTGTCCCGGGCGAGCAGGCGCGTCGGCGTGGCCGGCTGCAAGTTCTGGCTCGACGCCGAGAGCTCGCTCTTCAAGGCAGGCGACGTCGCGCCGCTGCAGGTCACGACCGCCGCCACCTACGGCAGGAAGATGACGTTCTCGCTCGGCGTGGAGGGCCCCATTCCGACGAGCCTGCGCCTGACGAAGTGAGGTGACGGCCGCACCAGCCTCGCTCGGGCGCCGACGGACACTGTGGGCCGGCCACACCCGGTCGGCCTACGCTCTCCGGCGCTCGGCGAGGCTGCTCGTCTCGCTCGCGCTGCTCCTCACCGCGACGTTCTTCATGATCCACCTCGTCCCGGGCGACCCCGTCCGGGCCGCGCTCGGGCCGACCGCGCCGGCGAGCCTCGTCGCCGAGCGGAAGGCGGCGCTCGGGCTCGACAAGCCGCTCGTCACGCAGTACGTGGACTACATCGGCAACGTGCTGCACGGCGACTTCGGCACGTCGCTGATCAGCGGCGAGAGCGTCACCGAGATGATCCAGCAGCGAGGCCCGTCGACCCTCAAGCTCGGCGGCATCGCGTTCCTCGTCGCGATCCTCGTCGCGGTGCCGCTCGGGATCCTGATGGCGGCGCTCACGCGTGACAGCCGGCGGCGCGGGGCCGAGCTCGGCTTCACCGCGATGACCGGGGCGATCGCGGCGATTCCGTCGTTCCTGATCGCGGTCGCTCTCGTGTACCTCTTCGCCGTCACCATCCACCTGTTCCCGGTTGCGGGACGCGCCGGGTTCTCCTCGTACGTCCTTCCGGTCGCAGCGCTCGCGCTCGCGCCGATCGCGTCGCTCTCGCGCATCGTTCGCGTCGAGGGCTTGCGCGTGCTCGACCAGGACTACATCCGCACCGCCCGCGGCAAGCGCCTTCCGTCGCGGATCGTGTACGTCCGGCACGCGCTCCCGAACACGCTCACGCCGACGCTCACCGTCGCCGGCCTGTTGCTCGGCGGCCTGATCGCCGGCACCGTGCTCGTCGAGAACATCTTCGCGTGGCCGGGCCTCGGGACGACCCTCGTGCAGTCGGTCGCGGAGAAGGACTATCCGACCGTGCAGGCGGTCGCGGTGGTGTTCGGCGTCGTCGTGCTCCTCGCCAACTTCGCGGTCGACATCGCGCTCGGCGTGATCGACCCGCGCTCGACCATCCTCGACACATGAGCGTAGGCTCGACGGAGCTCACCGAAAGCGAAGGCGCCGGCTTTGCCGGTGCCGAAGCGGAGACAGTTGGCCAGCCGAAGGTTGGGCAATGAGCGTATGAGCGAGCCGTCCTCGAGCAGCTTCCGCCGTGCGCTTCGGACGCCCGTCGGCGTTGCCTCGACGCTCGGCCTGCTCGCGATCATCGTGCTCGCGATCGTCGCGCCGATCCTGTGGTCGGCGGACGCCGCGCACCTCGACATCCTCAACGCGTCGCAGGGCTCGAGCCGCGCGCATCCGCTGGGGACCGACGCGCTCGGCCGCGACATCCTCTATCGCGTGCTCGTCGCGACGCGGCTCTCGGTCACCCTGGCCGTCGTCGCCGCCGGCCTCGGCGCGCTCCTCGGCATCCCGTTCGGCGCCGTGCCGGCGCTCGTCGGCGGGCGGATCGGCAGGCTGGCCAGCGGCCTCATCAACCTTTCGGTCGCGTTCCCGGCCCTGCTCGTCGCGATCTTCGTCGCCGCCGTCATCGGCGTCGGCTCACACGGAGCGGTGATCGGCATCGCGGTCGCGACCGCGCCGTACTTCGCGCGCCTGAGCCAGACGCTCTCGTCCTCGGTCGCAGGCTCGGAGTACCTCGCCGCCGCACGCATGCTCGGGGTGGGCAAGCCGCGCCTGCTCGCCCGGCACATCCTCCCCAACGTCGCCGAGCCGCTCCTGATCACGATGACGATCGCGGCCGGCGACGCCCTGCTCGCGCTCGCAGGCCTCAGCTTCCTGGGGCTCGGCGTGCAACCGCCGCAGTACGACTGGGGCAGGATGTTGAGCGAGGGTCTCGACCGGATCTACGTGACGCCGATCGTCGCGCTCGGCCCGGCCGTCGCGATCACGCTCGGCGCGCTCACATTCAGCCTCTTCGGCGAGGTGCTCGCCAAGGCGGCCGCGGGCGGCGGTGTTCGCAGGTGGCAGCGCGCGGAGATCGGCGCGGCCGCCGTCGCGCCCGCGCGACCGGCCCGGCGGGAGGCCGCCCCCGCCGGCGACGTGCTCGCCGTCGACGGGCTCACCGTCTCGTTCCCGGGCGGCTCGGTGCCGGTGCGCGGCGTCAGCTTCGAGGTCGCGCCCGGCGAGATCGTCGGCATCGTCGGCGAGTCGGGCTCCGGCAAGACCCTGACCGCGATGGCGATCGCCGACCTGCTGCCGGCGAGCGCACGCCTCGAGGCATCACGGCTCGCCCTCTTCGGCCAGGACCCGCGCATGCTCGGCGACGCGCAGCGGCGCCGGCTGCTCGGCCGCTCGCTCGCGGTCGTCTACCAGGACCCGATGTCGGCGCTCAACCCGGCCCTGCGCATCGGCACGCAGCTCGCCGAGGTCGCGGAGGTGCACGACGGCGCGTCGAAGACGGTGGCGAGGGAGCGTGCGGCCGACCGGCTGCGCTCCGTCCGCATCGGCAGCCCGGAGGCGCGCCTGCGCCAGTATCCGCACGAGTTCTCGGGCGGGATGCGCCAGCGCGCGGTGATCGCGATGGGGCTGATGAGCGAGCCGAAGCTGATCATCGCCGACGAGCCGACGACCGCTCTCGACGTTACCGTGCAGCAGCAGATCCTGCGCCTGTTGCGCGAGGTGAGCGTGTCCGGCGGCGCGGCCGCGATCCTCATCTCGCACGACGTGGCGGTCGTGTCGCAGCTGTGCAAGCGTGTTCTCGTCATGTACGCAGGCCGAGTCGTCGAGGAGCTCGACGTCGACACGCTCGTCCGCGTCCCCGCGCACCCGTACACCGCGGCGCTCGTGGCGGCGGTTCCGACGATGGAGTCGGATCGCGCGCGTCCGCTCGCGAGCATCCCCGGTCGCGCGCCGAGCCCGTACGACGACGCACCCGGATGCCCCTTCGCACCGCGCTGCCCGCGCGCGTCGAGCCGTTGTCTGGAGGAGATGCCGCCGCTCGAGCGCCGCTCCGCCACTCACCGCGCCGCGTGCTGGCACCCGCTCGAGGACGGCACCGCGGCGGGCTTCGGCACCGTCGAGGGCGTGGCCGTATGACGAGGCTCGCGGCGGCAGGGGTCACGGTGCGCTTCGGCCACGGGGAGCGGGGGCTCACCGCGGTCGACCGGGTGGATCTCGAGCTGCCCGAGGGAACGACGGTCGGCCTCGTCGGCGAGTCCGGCTCCGGCAAGTCGACGCTCGCGCGCGCTCTCACCGGCCTCGTCCCGCTCTCCGAGGGCGAGGTGCTGCTCGACGGCGAGCCGGTGCCGAAGCGACTCGGCGGCCGGGCCGTCGACCGGCGTCGCCGGGTGCAGATGATCTTCCAGGACCCGTTCTCCTCGCTCAACCCGCGCATGACCGTCGGCGAGGCCGTCGGTGAGGCGGCCTCCGTCGCGGGCGGCGGCAGGCGCGCCCGGCGCCGGGACGAGGTGCGGCGCTACCTCGAGCTCGTCCACCTCGACCCCGACGTCGCCGGCCGGCTGCCGAGCCGTCTCTCGGGCGGGCAGCGCCAGCGCGTCGCGATCGCACGCGCCCTCGCGGCACGACCGGCGCTGCTGATCGCCGACGAGATCACCTCGTCGCTCGACGTCTCGGTGCAGAGCGCCGTCCTCAACCTCATGCGTGAGCTCCGGCGGGAGCTCGGGATCTCGATGATGTTCGTGTCGCACAACCTCGCGACCGTGCGCTACGTCAGCGATTCGCTCGCGGTGATGTACCTCGGCCGCATCGTCGAGTTCGGGCCGACGGAGGACGTCGTCTCCAGCCCGCAGCACCCGTACACACGCGCGCTGCTCGACGCCGTGCCCAGACTGGGCGACGCGCTGACGGACGAGCCGCCCGAGCTCGAGCTCGGCGACCCGCCCGACCCGCACAACCCGCCGCCGGGGTGCCACTTCCATCCACGCTGCCCCGTCGGCCCGACCGTTCTGCCCGAGCGCCGGATCTGCGCCGAGCAGGACCCGCGCGACGAGGCCGGCGCGCGGCGCCATCACGCCTTCTGCCATTTCGCATCGTCGTCGGCGGGCCGTTCCGCCGCCCCCAACAGAGAGGAGCTGCTCGATGTCGCTCGCGATCGCTGACACATCTCTCCGGCAACGGCTCGACGAGCTCGTCGCAAGACACGGCGTCCCGGGCGCCTCGCTCGCCGTGCTCGAGGACGAGGAGACCACCTCGGCCGCGTCCGGCGTGCTCAACCTCGACACCGGCGTCGAGTCGACCACCGAGTCGCTGTTCCAGATCGGCTCGATCACGAAGGTGTGGACGACGACGCTCGTGATGCGGCTCGTCGACGAGGGCAACATCGAGCTCGACGCGCCGCTTCGCCGCTACGTGCCCGAGTTCCACGTCGCGGACGAGGGCGTGTCGGACGCGGTGACGATCCGGCACCTGCTCACGCACTCGAGCGGGATCGACGGCGACAACTTCAGCGACACCGGGCGCGGCGACGACGCACTCGAGAAGTACGTCGTCACGTGCGCGACGCTCCGCCAGGTGCACCCGGTCGGTGCGACGATGTCGTACTGCAACACCGGGTTCACGCTGCTCGGCCGCGTGATCGAGGTCGTCACCGGCGAGGTGTGGGACGCCGCGATCCGTACCCGCCTGTTCGAGCCGATGAAGCTGACGCACACGGCGACGCTGCCGGAGGAGGTGTTGCGCTACCGCGCCGCGATCGGCCACATCGAGCCGCCGGGCGAGAAGCTGCGCACCGCGCCGGCCTGGGGGCTGCCGCGGACGGCGGGGCCTCCCGGCGGCATCTGCTCGACGGCCTCGGAGGTCGTCCGGTTCGCCCGGCTGCACCTCGCCGAGGGAGCGCTCGACGGCGCGCGGATCATCTCCGCGGAGTCGGCGCGCGCGATGCAGGAGCGGCAGGTCGAGGTGCCGAGCGGCGGCGACGGGCTCTCGTCGCGCCACTGGGGCCTCGGCTGGTCGATCTTCGACTGGGGCGGCCGCACCGTGATCGGCCACGACGGCGGCACGATCGGGCAGCTCGCGTTCCTGCGGGTCGTGCCGGACGCCGGCGTCGCCGTCGCGCTGCTGACGAACGGCACCAACGGCATCGGGCTCTTCCGCGAGCTCTTCTCGGAGCTGCTCGCCGAGCTGGCCGGCGTCGAGATGCCTGCCGAGGCGGTGCCGCCGGAGCAGCCGCTCGCGGTTGACCCGGCCCCGTACCTCGGCGTGTACGAGCGCGAGGGCGCGTCGATCCGCGTCGTCGATCGCGACGGGGCGCTGGTCGCGATCCAGACGGTGACCGGGCTCGGCTCGGAGATGACGCCGGAGCCGTTCGAGCTGCCGCTGCAGCTCGTCGCCGAGGGCGACGACCTGTTCGTGACGCAGCACCCGATGGCGCCGGGCCTGTGGCTGCCGGTTCGGTTCGTCACCCTCGGCGACGGGAGCAGGGTCCTGCACGCGGGCGGGAGGGCGACGCCGAGGGTGGATTAGGCGAGCGCGGCCCTGAGGCCGTCGAGGTCGCTCGCGCCGAAGACGACGCGGTTGCGCGTGGCGACGTAGACCAGGTCGAGGTCGACGCCCGCGTCCGCGACCTTGCGCGCCAGGTCGGCGAGAACGCCGGGGCGGTCCTCGACGTCGACGACGACGACCTCGCGCTCGCGGCTCACCGCGAGGTGCGAGATCGCGAGCGCGTGGCGGGCCGCCTCGGCGTGCGGGACGAGGACGTGCAGCTCCACACGCTCGGCCGTTCCCAGGCACGTCGCCGCGGCCAGGTTGACGCCGGCGTCGCTGATCGCGGCCGCAACGCGCGCGAGGGCACCGGGCTCGTTGTCGATCTCGATGACCAGGTCGAAGGCGATCTGGTCACTCTGTCAGATCGCGGGCGCGCCGCGATTCGCGCGCCGCCCGGTCGGCGAACGCCTGGATCCCGTCGACGACGCGCTCGAAGCGGAGCGAGCGGAAGAGATCGAATGTGTGGTGGGCGCCGGGTAGCGCGGCGTAGGCGACAGGCGGGGACGCGGTCGCCCGCAGGCTCTCCGCGAACGCGCGGGCGTCGGCGACGGGGACGATCGTGTCGCGGTCCCGTGCGCGACGAAGAACGGCGGCGCGTCCGCGTCCACGTAGCGGAACGGCGACGAGCCGACGGGATCGTCGCCGTCGTAGTAATCGCCGAGGGAGCCGTACAGGCAGACGGCGGCGGTGACCGACGTGTCGGCCTCCTCGAAGCCCGGCTGGAAGCGCGGCTCGTTCGGCGTGAGCGCCGCTGACGACGAGCGCGATCCATCCGACCGGCGACGAGAGGTCGCCCTCCGAGGCCGCGAGCAGCGTCGAGGCGAGCAGCCAGTAGAACGCCAGGAACGGTAGCTCGTGGATCAGGAACGCGAAGCAGTAGCGGAGGTTCCGTTGGTTCGGCCTCTTCGCCGGCGGCGCGGCTACGGCGAAACCGGCGCAAAAGGGGGCGACGAGCGTGGTCCAGAGGTAGCCGACCGGCACGGCTGGTGAACGTCGCTGCGTGCGCCTCCGTCACGCGGCAGGCCTGATGTTCTGGTTGACGTGGAAGACGTTGTCGGGGTCGTACGCAGCCTTGATCCGTGCGAGACGTTCGTAGTTGGCGCCGTAGCTCGCGCGGACGCGGTCCTCGCCCTCGTCCATCAAGAAGTTGCTGTACGCGCCGCCCGCCGAGAACGGATGCAGCGCGTCCCAGTACGAGACGGTCCAGTCACGGATCGCGGCGGCGTTCGCCGGTTCGGGATCGACGCCGACGATGACCTGCGCCCAGCGGGCGCGGCGGTAGCTCCAGGCGGTCGCGTCCGGTGCGACGCGCCCGGCCGCGCCGTCGATCGGGTACAGGTGCATCGTCGACTTCCAGCTCGGCAGCGCGGCTCCGTGCTCGAGGTGCGCGTCGACGGCTGCGGGCGGGATCTCGTCGACGAAGTCGGCGCGCCAGTACCACTGGTCGCCGGGCGGGTAGAGGCCGTCGAACGCCGACTGCAGCGCCGGCAGCGGCACCTCCCCGACGCCGTCGAATGCGGGTGGCAATTGCTCGCGGATCGGCGCGAGCGAGGCCGCCGCCACGTCCGCGTCGCCCGCGTAGCACCAGACGACGCCGCACACCCTGCGCAGGTACAGCTCCTCCGGGAACGGCGGCGCGGGCGGGACGGTGAGGAACGCGAAGAAGCCGTTCTGCTCGTCGGGCGCGCCGGCCATGAACTCGGCGTAGAACGGCAGGATCTCGCCGGCCTGCTCGAGCGGCCAGAGCATCGGGCCGGCGACCACCGCCGCCGCCGGGTGCGCCCGGAACGTGAACGAGGTGACGACGCCGAAGTTGCCACCGCCGCCGCGCAGCGCCCAGAAGAGGTCCTCGTGCTCGCACTCGCTCGCACGCACGAGCGTCCCGTCGGCGAGCACGACGTCGGCGCCGACGAGGTTGTCGATCGACAGCCCGTGCTTGCGGGTCAGGTGGCCGATGCCGCCGCCGAGCGTGAGCCCGCCGACGCCGGTGGTCGAGATGATCCCGGCCGGCACGGCGAGCCCGAACGGGTGTGTCGCGTGGTCGACCTCGCCGAGCGTCGTGCCGCCGGCGACGGTCACGGTCCGCGTGCCGGTGTCGACGCGGACGCCGCGCAGGCGCGAGAGGTCGATCACGAGCCCGCCGTCGACGCTGCCGAGCCCGCCGCCGTTGTGCCCGCCGCAGCGGACCGCGAGGTCGATCCCCTCCGCCGCCGCGAAGCGGACGCACGCGATCGTGTCGGCGACGTCGACGCAGCGCGCGATCAGCGCCGGCCGCTTGTCGATCATCGCGTTGTAGAGCCGCCGCGCATCGTCGTAGCGCGTATCGTCGGGGCGGATCAGCTCTCCGCGCAGCGCCTGCTCCAGCGTCTCGACTGCGCGTGTCGGCGGACGTGTACTCGTGGCCATCGCGTGCTCCTCTCGGGTCGTGGCTGAAACGCCAACGACCCTGGCAGGCGGCGGTTTCGCCGGGCCGGGGGAAACCTTGGCGAAAGGTTGGCGGACGAGGTGCCTGGCACCTCGGTGCCAGGCACCCAGCCTGGCGAGGCTAGCCCGCCGCCGGTGCGCCGAGGAGCCGGCGGTAGGCGGCCTGCAGCGGCTCGGCCGGCGCGACGCCGAGCTCGTCGCGCAGCCGGACGCGCAGCGACTCGTAGGCGACGAGCGCCTCGGCGGCGTTGCCCTGCCGTTCGAGCGCCTGCATCAGCAACGCGGTCGCGCTCTCCCGGAGCGGCGCCGAGTGGACGAGCTGCCTCGCGGCGCGCTCGGCGCTCGCGAGCTCGGTGCCGCCGAGCCCCAGGCAGGCCGTCGCGTAGCACTCACGCGCACGCACGAGCACGTCGTCGAGCGTTGCCCGCCACCCGTCGATCCACGGCGCCTCGTACTCGCCGAGCAGCGCGCGCCCGGCAACCAGCTGGGCCGACAGCCCCGCGCTCCAGGCGCGCGACCAGTCGCCGAGCGAGCAGGCCGACTCGGCCTCGTGTGCCGACGCCACCGCCCGCTCGACGTCGACGCGCGCCCCCGCCGGCAGCAGGAGCTGCAGCTCGCCGCGTCCCTGGACGTAGTTCGCGCCGAGCGCGCTTCGAACCTTCGACAGGACCGCCGCGATCGCGTCGGACGGAGCGCGCGGCAGCTCGCCCGGCCAGACCGCCTCGACGAGCTCGCTGCGAGTCACCGTGCGCTGCCGGTGCAGGGCGAGGTAGGCGAAGAGCAGCCGACCCTGCCTGCCGGGCAGGCGTCCCTCGATGCGGTCGCCGTCGAGCGCCACGATGTACCGCCCGCACAGCTGGATCGTTGTCGCGGCCATGCCGAAGGACGATAATCGCCGCTTCCAACGTCTCCCGGAAGGGGCCCCGATGGATCGCCAGGTCACATGCGAGTGCGGGTACGTCGCCCGCGCGGATACCGACCAGGAAGTGCTGACCGACATACGCGACCACATGCGCGCCGACCATCCCGAGCTGGTCGAGAAGATCAGCGACGAGCAGATCCTCGACTGGATCGAGATCGTCTCCTGACGTCCCGCCCGATGCGTCCCGCCCGGCAGATGCGTGCCGTCGCCCGGGTTTAAGGGGAGTCTGCCGGGGCACGTCCAGTCATCGCGCCAAGTTCTCCTCTGCCGTGGGGGTCAGGGGATAGAGCTAGCGTCGACGGCAAGCCGAGAAGGAGCCCTCCTTTCTCGGCTTGCCGCGAGCTCTGGTCACGTGCTTCCGGCGAGCGTCGCGACGTGCATGAGCCGGCGCCGGCCGGAGCGCCGGGATTCGGCCGCGCCGACAGTGGAATAACAGCCGGCGATGGCCGTGCGGAGCTTGCTCGGGTGGTTCGGCTGGTTTCTCGCGTTCTTCTGGCTGTGGATGCTGCTGGTCGGCGACTGGAACCGGATCGAGTGGATCGCCGGCGCCTGCGTGGCGGCCGTGGCCGCCACGATCGCCGAGCCGATCAGGCGCTCGGCGCGCGTGCGCCTCCGCGTCCCGGTCGACGTGCTGCGCGCGAGCGCCCTCGTGCTCCCGATGGTGTTCGTCGACTTCGGGATCCTCGTCGTCGTCCTCGCCCGCTCGCTCCTCACCGGCCGGGTGGCCCGGGGGCGCTACCTGACGCGCCCCTTCGACCCGGGGCCGAAGACGGCGCCTGCGGGTGTGGCGCGGCGCGCCTGGACGGTGCTGCTCGCCGGCTACAGCCCGAACGCCTACGTGGTCGACATCGACGTCGAGGAGGGCACCGTCCTGCTTCACGACCTCGTCCCGTACCGGCGCTCCGAGGAGCCGGCGTGAACGCGTTCACGATCGCCGCCACCGCGCTGCTCGTTGGCTTCGTGCCGATCGGGGTCGTCTGCCTGCGCTTTCGGGAGCTCGACGGGGTCGTCGCGATCGAGCTCGCCGGCGCGCTCGCGGCGCTCGTCTTCCTCTGCCTCGGCGAGGGCTTCCACCGTTCCGCCTACTTCGACCTGCCCGTTGTCTGTGCCGCGCTCGCGTGGGTGAGCGGAATGGTCTTCGTCCGCTTCTTCGCACGGAACGACGAGGAAGATGGGTAGCGCAGCGGTCGATGCCCTGCTCGCCGCCGGCGTCGCGGCCGAGCTGCTGTGCTGTCTCGGCATCCTCGTGATGCGGACGACCTCCGACCGCCTGCACTTTGCCTCGGCGGGCTACACGGTCGGGCCGTTCCTGATCGTCGCCGCGCTGATCGTCCGCGAGGGGCTGAGCAGCATCGGGCTGGACGCGATCGCCGCGGCGGCGATCCTGTTCGTCCCCGGACCGATCCTCGTGCACGCGACCGCGCGGGTCGTGCACCGGGCGGAGGCCGGTGCACGCCGGGTGTCGGAGCAGCACCTGTGATCGCGACTATCGCCCCGATCCAGGCGACGGCGCTCGTGCTCGTCGCGCTCGGTGCGACCGCCGTCGCACTCTGCACGAACCCGCTGCGGCAGATCATCCTGAGCGGCGTCTACGGCTTCGTGCTCGCGATTCTGTTCGTGACGCTGCAGGCTCCGGACGTCGCGCTCTCGATGCTCGTCGTCTCGACGGTCGCCTTTCCGTTGATCGTGCTCGCCGCGATCACGCGGAGCCGCCAGCGGACCCGGCGGAGACGGGAGTGAGGGACCGGCACGTCGTGCGCGGCCTGCTCGCGCTGCCCGCGGTCGGCGGCCTGGGCGCGCTCCTCGCCTGGGGCTTCTCCGGGCTGCCGCCCTTCGGCGACTTCCACGGCTTCTACGGGCAGCTGCTGAACGCGATCGTCCTGCCGCAGCGGCACACGACGAACGTGGTCACCGCGATCGTGTTCGACTACCGGGGCTTCGACACGATGGGCGAGGAGTTCATCCTCTTCGCGGCGGTCGTCGGCGTCGTGATCCTGCTGCGCGAGAACAACGCCGGAATGACACGCGCGGCGCAGGCCGACTTCGTGCGCAGCGACGCGATTCGCTTCTTCGGCGTCCCCATCCTCGGCCTCGTCGTCCTGGTCGGCCTCTGGCTGGCGGCGTTCGGGCTCGTGACGCCCGGCGGCGGGTTCCAGGGCGGGGTCGCGATCGCTTCGGGCATCGTCGTCCTCTATCTGACGGTCGGTTACCGCCACTGGCACCGCCTCGGCGACGAGCGGCGGCTCGACCCGTTCGAGGGGATCGGCGCCGGCGCCTACGTCGCGGTCGGGATCGCCGCCCTGATCGCGGGTGCGCCGTTCCTGCACAACCTGCTCGGCCCGGGCACGCCGGGCACCCTGTTCTCCGGCGGCAGCATGTCGATCCTCAACTGGGCTGTCGCGATCGAGGTCGCCGCCGCGAACCTCGTGCTCTACACCGAGTTCCTGCAGCGACTCGTCGCGCCGAAGGAGCTCGAGCGGTGAACATGCTCGCGTTCGCCGTCGCCGCGTGGATCTTCTGCGTCGGCGTCTACGGCGCGATCGTCAGCCGCAACCTGATCCACCTCGCGCTCTGCCTCACGGTCACCCAGTCGTCGACCTACGTGCTGTTGCTCGCGATCGGCTACAAACACCACGCGGGCGCACCGATCTTCAAGGGCGTCAAGCTCGGCACGCCGGCCGTCGACCCGGTCGTCCAGTCGCTGACGCTGACCGACATCGTCGTCAGCGTGACCGTGATCGCGCTCGTGCTCGCTCTGGCACTCGACGTCCACGAGGAGTCGGGGACGATCGATCCGGACGAGCTCACCGGCATGAGCGGATGAGCTGGGCGCTGCCGCTGCCGGTGGCGATCCCATTGCTCGCCGCCGCGCTGCTCGTCGTCATCGATCACGTCACCTCACGCCGGGTGCACGCCGCGATCGCGATCGCCGCGACGGCGGCTGCCACCGGCTTCTCCGTTCTCGTCCTCGTCGCCGCGGAAGGGCATGTCGTGCTCCACTGGTTCGGCGGCTGGCACCCCGGCGGCGGCGTCGCGCTCGGGATCGCGTTCGCGGCCGACCCGCTCGGCGCCGGCATGGCCGCGCTCGCCGGCGTGCTCTCGCTGTTCGCCCTCGTCTATTCGTGGACGTACATGCGCGAGGAGTCCGGCTCCTTCGACGTGCTCGTGCTCACGTTCACGGGGGCGATGGCCGGGTTCGCGCTCACCGGGGACATCTTCAACATGTTCGTCTGGTTCGAGCTGATGGGCGTCTCGGCCTACGCGCTCGCAGGTTTCAAGGTGCGCGAGCTCGGGCCGCTGCAGGGCGCCGTCAACTTCGCGATCACGAACACGCTCGCCGCCTACATGATCCTCACCGGGATCGCGCTGCTCTACGCCCGCACCGGCGCGCTCAACCTCGCTCAGATCGGGCGCGACCTCGCGGGGCATCCGCCCGACCGGCTCGTCGTCGTCTCACTGACGCTTCTCTTCGCCGGACTGCTCGTGAAGGCCGCGATCGTCCCGTTCCACTTCTGGCTCGCGGACGCCCACGCCTCGGCGCCCGCGCCCGTCTGCGTCCTCTTCTCGGGCGTCATGGTCGAGCTCGGCATCTTCTTCGTCGCGCGTCTCTACTGGACGGTCTTCGAAGGGCCGTTGCACGTCCACGCCGTTCCGATGCGGGACGTGCTCGTCGGTCTCGGCGTGCTCACGATGCTCGTCGGCGCGTTCATGTGCTTCCTGCAGCGGCATCTGAAGCGGCTGCTCGCGTACTCGACGATCGCCCACGCCGGCCTGATGCTCGCCGGCATTGCGCTGCTCGACCCGAAGTCGCTCGCGGGCGTCGCAGACCTCGTCGCCGCGCACGCCTTCCTGAAGGGCGGCCTGTTCCTCGCCTGCGGGCTCGTGCTCCGCCAGCTGCGCCACATCGACGAGCTGCGGCTGCGCGGCCTCGGGCGGCAGACGCCCGCCACCGGGGTGCTGTGGTTCGCGGGCGCGGTCGGGTTGCTCGGGGTCCCGTACGTCGGCAGCTTCGCCGGGCACGCGCTGATCGACGACGGCGGGATCGCCGGCGGCTACGGCTGGCTGCCGACGGTCGCGATGGTGGCGACCGCCGTGTGCAGCGGCGCGATGCTGCGGGCCGGTGCGCGCGTCTTCCTCGGCTGGGGCGCCGCCGACGACCCGATCCTGTCCGACGAGCCCGAGGAGAAGGCGCCGGCCCGCGAGGCGAGCGTGCGCCTGATGACCGGCGTCACCGCGCTGATGATCGCACTCGGCCTGATCGCGAGCGTCGTGCCGGGGCTCGTCCAGCGCACCGAGACGGGCGCGCAGCGCTTCGCCGATCGCGCCGCGTACACGGCGCGGGTGCTCCACGGCACACCGGTGCCGCTGCCGCCGCGCCCACCGGTGATCGTCGAGTCGTCGACCGCCGCCTCGCTCGAGTACGGCGTCGGCGCGTTGCTCGTGGCACTCGCGGTCGCCGCGCTCGGGCTCTGGCACGGCCGCCTGCCCCGCGCGGTCGGCGCTCGTGCCGGGCGGTTCCTCGGTCCGCCCGTCGCGATCCTTCGTGCCGGGCACTCGGGGATCGTCGGCGACTACCTGCTCTGGATCACCGCCGGCACGGTCGTCATCGGCGGCGTCTGGGCGTTCACGCTCGCACAAAGCTGATGCCAGCCGACCCCGAACTGGTCGGGCCCCGGCGAGACGAACGCGTGCTCGCGGAAGCCCGCGTCGGCAAACCACTGCCGGATCAGATCCGGGTCGCGGCGATGGCTCGAGAAATGGCGATTCCGCAGGCGCGCATCTTCCTGCAGCCGGTCGCGGCGCCGGCGGTGCTCGGTTACTTCGCGCTCTGCAGTGCGCTGATGATCTGGGGCAGCTGGTTCGCGCAGGGCTGGGGGACGGAGAAGGACCCTTCGAGCTTCTTCCCGTTCCAGCTGCTCTTCGGCGGCGTCGGCCAGCTCGCCGCGGCGCTCTGGAGCTACCGCGCCCGTGCGGCGGTGTCCGCCGCACTGCACGGCTCGTGGGCCGCGTTCTTCCTCGGCCTCGCGCTGATCTACCTGCTCGCGACGACGCACACGATCACCGTGCCGGCGCGCGGCGCCGAGTGGCAGTCGCTCGGTCAGTGGCTCATCTACCTGAGCGTCGTGACGTGGACGACGGCGTTCGCCGACTGCCGCGCAGCCCCGTCGGCTTCCTCGCCCAGGCAACGCTCGCAAGCGGCGCCGCGATCGCGGCGGCGGGCCTGCTCGCCGGTTCCTCCGGGTGGCAGCAGGTCGCCGGCTGGGTGTTCGTCCGCGCGCGTCTATCTCACGCCGATCGCTCCGCCGGTGACGCTCGGCCTGTTCGGCTTCTTCGCCTCGACGATGGTCGTCTCGACGTGGATCCTCGGCTGGTGGGGGACGGCGAAGGGCTCGCCGCCGACGATGTTCGAGATCGCGGCGATGTTCGGCGGCGTCGCGCAGTTCGCGGCAGGCCCTGTGGTCCTTCCGCGCGCGCGACTTCGTGGGCTCGGCGCTGCTGACGATGTGGGGGATGTACTGGATGGCCTGGGGCTTCCTGCAGGCGCTCGCCGCCGCCCACGTGATCACGGCTCCGCCGTCCTCGACGCCCCAGCAGGGGTTCGCGATCTGGTTCGTCCCGCTCGCGCTGTTCACCTGCTGGGGCGCGGTCGCTGCGGTGCGCGAGAACGTGCCGCTGTTCCTCGTGCCGGCGACGGTCGCGCCGGGAGCGCGTTCGTGTGCGCCGGCTTCTGGGCCGGCAGCCCGACCTGGATCAAGGTCGGCGCTGGCTGTTCGTGTTCGGCGCCTGTTTCGCCTGGTACACCGGCGCGATGGTGCTGCTCGAGTACTCGTGGGGCCGGGTCGTCCTGCCCTTCGGCGTGATCCCGGGGTTGATGAAGCTGCCCGCGAAGGCCAACGTGCCCGGCGTGCGCCTGTCGGCGCCGGTCGAGTACGCGCTCGGCCAGCCCGGCACGCGACACGCGCCCGGACGGGCGAGCGTCGCGCCGCTCGCGCCCGTAGCGCACCCCGGCCCGCGATGGGTTGAATACGGTCGTGCCGCCACAGCTTCCCGAGGTCGATGGCCCGCTCGCCTCGGACGAGCTGCGGCTGGTCGACGCCTACTGGCGGGCGGCGAACTTCCTCTCGGTGGGACAGATCTACCTGCTCGACAACCCGCTCCTTCGCGATCCCCTCCAGGCGACACAGGTGAAGCCGCGCCTGCTCGGCCACTGGGGGACGACGCCGGGGATCAACTTCGTCTACGCCCACATGAATCGGGTGATCCGGAACTGGGACCTGAACGCGATCTACGTGATGGGCCCGGGGCACGGTGGGCCGGCCGCGGTCGCGAACGCGTACCTCGAGGGGACCTACAGCGAGGTCTATCCGCGCGTCGGCCGCGACGAGGCAGGGCTGCGCGAGCTCTTCCGGCAGTTTTCCTTCCCGGGCGGGATCCCCTCGCACGTCGCGCCCGAGACGCCGGGGTCGATCCACGAGGGCGGCGAGCTCGGCTACGCACTCGCGCACGCCTACGGTGCTGCGTTCGACAACCCGGACCTGCTCGTCTGCTGCATCGTCGGCGACGGCGAGGCGGAGACGGGACCGCTTGCGACAGGCTGGCACTCGAACAAGTTCCTCGACCCGGTCGGCGACGGCGCGGTGCTTCCGATCCTGCACCTGAACGGCTACAAGATCGCGAACCCGACCGTGCTCGCACGGATCGGCGACGACGAGCTCACCTCGCTGCTCGAGGGCTACGGCCACAGCGTCCACTGGGTGGACGGCACCGACCCCGCCGCGATGCACCAGCGGATGGCGGCGGTGCTCGATGCGGTCGTCGACGAGATCGCGTCGGTGCAGCGCGCCGCGCGAACGGACGGACGCAGCGAGCGGCCCCGCTGGCCGATGATCGTGTTGCGCACGCCGAAGGGATGGACCGGGCCGAAGACCGTCGACGGCCTCCCGACCGAAGGCACATGGCGCTCGCACCAGGTGCCGCTCGCGGAGGTGCGCACCAACCCCGAGCATCTCGGGCAGCTGGAGCAGTGGCTCCGGAGCTATCGGCCGGAGGAGTTGTTCGACGAGCAGGGGCGCCTCGTCGCCGAGCTCGAGGCGCTGGCCCCGAGGAGCTACCGCCGCATGAGCGCGAATCCGCACGCGAACGGCGGCCTCCTGCTCGACGACCTGAAGCTGCCCGACTTTCGGGACTACGCGGTCGAAGTGGGCGAGCCGGCGGTCGCGTTCGCCGAGGCGACGCGCGTGCTCGGCACCTTCCTGCGCGACGTCGTCAGGGCGAACCCGTCGACCTTCCGCGTGTTCGGCCCGGACGAGACCGCGTCGAACCGGCTGCAGG
Organism: Gaiellaceae bacterium; assembly: GCA_036376615.1. Taxonomy (GTDB): domain Bacteria; phylum Actinomycetota; class Thermoleophilia; order Gaiellales; family Gaiellaceae; genus PALSA-600. The sequence continues at coordinate 52,392 of DASUZZ010000043.1, read as the reverse complement.
CGCTGTTCGAGGCGACGAACCGCACGTGGGTGGCGAAGACCGTCGCCGGCGACGACCACCTCGCACCGGACGGACGCGTGATGGAGGTGCTCTCGGAGCACCAGTGCCAGGGGTGGCTCGAGGGCTACCTGCTCACGGGCCGCCACGGGATCTTCAACTGCTACGAGGCGTTCATCCACATCGTCGACGCGATGTTCAACCAGCACGCGAAGTGGCTGAAGGTGACGCGCGACATCCCCTGGCGCCGGTCGATCGCGTCGCTCAACTACCTGCTCAGCTCGCACGTCTGGCGCCAGGACCACAACGGGTTCTCGCACCAGGACCCCGGCTTCATCGACCACGTCGTGAACAAGAAGGCCGAGATCGTCCGGGTCTACCTGCCGCCGGACGCGAACTGCCTGCTCTCGGTGGCCGATCACTGCCTGCGCTCGCGCGACTACGTGAACGTGATCGTCGCCGGCAAGCAGCCGGCCCTCACCTACCTCTCGATCGACGACGCGATCCTCCACTGCACCCGCGGCCTCGGCATCTGGGAGTGGGCCTCGAACGACGACGGCGAGCCGGACGTCGTGATGGGCTGCTGCGGGGACGTGCCGACGCTCGAGACGCTCGCGGCGGTCGAGCTGTTGCGGCACGAGCTGCCCGACCTCGGCGTGCGCGTGGTGAACGTGGTCGACCTGATGCGGCTCCAGCCGGAGTCGGAGCACCCGCACGGGCTCTCCGAATCCGAGTTCGACACGATCTTCACCCGCGACCGGCCGGTGATCTTCGCGTACCACGGCTACCCGTGGCTGATCCATCGCCTGACCTACCGGCGCACCAACCACGCGAACCTCCACGTGCGCGGCTACAAGGAGGAGGGGACGACGACGACCCCGTTCGACATGGTGATGCTGAACGACCTCGACCGCTTCCATCTCGTGATCGACGTGATCGACCGCGTTCCCGGGCTCGGCTCGCGCGCCGCCGAGCTGCGGCAGCGCATGCTCGACGAGCGGCTCCGCTGTCGCGCCTATACACGCTCGCACGGCGAGGATGCGCCCGAGGTTCGCGACTGGGCCTGGACGCATCCCGCGTGAACGTCCTCGTCGTCAACGCGGGCTCGAGCAGCCTGAAGCTCGCGCTCCTCGACGACGACGACGACGAACCGCTTCTCCGGACCAGCCTCGCGGCCCCGCAGGGGCGCATCGACGAGGAGGCGCTCGTGTCCGAGCTTCGGCGGGCCGACGCGGTCGACGCGGTCGGCCACCGGATCGTCCACGGCGGCACGGAGCTCGTCGCGCCGGTCGTCGTCGACGAACAGGTCGAGCAGCGCCTCCGGGCGCTCGTCGACCTCGCACCGCTCCACCAGCCGAAGTCGCTGCACGCGCTCGAGCTCGTTCGCCGTGCGCTGCCCGACGTGCCGCACGTCGCCTGCTTCGACACCGCCTTCCACGCCGGCATCCCGGCCGCGGCGGCGACCTACGCCCTGCCCTCCGAGTGGCGCAGGCGCTGGGAACTCCGGCGCTTCGGCTTCCACGGCCTCTCGCACGCGTACGTCTCCCGCCGCGCGGCCGAGCTCGCCGGCGCGGCGCCGGAAGCGCTGAGGATCGTCTCGTGCCACCTCGGCGCGGGCGCCTCGCTCGCGGCCGTGAGCGGCGGCGCCTCGGTCGACACGACGATGGGCTTCACGCCGCTCGAGGGAATCGTGATGGCGACACGCTCGGGCTCGGTCGACCCCGGCCTGATCCTCTGGCTCGAGGAGCACGCCGGCATGCCGTCCTCCGAGCTCGCGGCCACGCTGGAGAACCGCTCCGGCCTGCTCGGCCTGACGGGCAGCGCCGACATGCGGACGATTCTCGCCGCGGAGCGCGACGGCGACGGCGACGCCGCACTCGCGGTCGGCGTCTACCTGCACCGGCTCCGCGCAGCCGTCGCGGCGATGACGGCGGCGATGGACGGGCTCGACGCGATCGTCTTCACCGGCGGCGTCGGCGAGGGCTCCGCCGAGATCCGCGTCCGCGCCGCAGAGGGGCTCGGCTTCCTCGGCGTCTCGGTGGACCCCGCGCGGAATGCGTCGGCCGAGCTCGACGCCGACATCGGCGCAGCCGGTGCCGGCGTGCGTGCCTTCGTTGTCCGATCGCGCGAGGATCTCGAGATCGCACGCGGCGTCCGCCGCGTGCTGCGTCACCGCGAGCGGGGCAGGGCGTAGGCGACGATCCGGCCGTGCGCAGGCTGCGTGGCCGACGTGAGCGCGCCCGCGCCGACGATCAGCATCGTCCTCGTGACGGCGGGGAACGCGTTGACCGCGGCGGGCGCCTGGACGTGCCAGAGGACGGCGCCCGTCTTGGTCGACAGGGCATCGATCGCGCCCTTGTAGGTCGAGGTGAACACGACGTCGTCGGCGATGGTGGCGGCACCGGCGTCGAGGTTGTCGAACCGGTGCTTCCAGAGGACGGCGCCGGTTGCCGCCTCGATCGCTTCGATGCCGCCTCCGGCCTTGCCGCCGTAGGCGACGAGCCCGGTCGCCGAGCCCTTGAAGCAGACGTCGACCCACGGGACGTAGAGGACTCCGCGGGTCTCGGCCATCGGAGTGAGGACGCCGCCGAGGTCGCCGGGGCAGTACACGACCGGTTTGGCGGGCAGCGGGCCGAGCGAGTAGCGGGTGTGCTTGCCGACCGCGAGCGTCCAGAGGCGCTTGCCGTCGGCGGCGCGAAAGGCGACGACGAAGCCGGACTTGCCGGCGCCGATCACCGCCTCCGTGCGGACGCCGTGCACCCTGACGTTCACGACGACCGGCGAGTCCTCGAAGTCGAAGTCGCGGAGGTCGTGCGGGGTCACCTGCTGGTACCAGAGCAGCTTGCCCGTGCGGCCGTCGAGGGCGACGAGCGAATCGGTGTACAGGTCGGGGCCCGGGCGGCTGCGCGCGTTCGGGTCGTCCGGCGTGAGCGGATAGGGCGACGGATTCCCGGTGCCGATGAAGACGCGGCCGCGCGCGTCGACCGCAGGCGGGTACCAGGCACCGCCGCCGCCGTTCACCTGCGGGTCGCCCCACAGCTTGCCGCCGCCCTTGACGGTCGAGAAGCGCCAGAGCACCTTGCCCGACTTCGCATCGAGCGCGTAGACCACGCCGTAGGCGCCGCCGCCGTAGAAGGAGGTCGACGAGCCCGGGATCGTGGAGACGAGCAGCTTGCCGTCGTAGGGCTGCGGCGCCATGTCGATCCCCTCCCGCGGGTTGTCGGTCAGCGTGCGCATCCAGACCTGTTTGCCGTTGCGCGGGTCGAGCGCGAAGACCGAGCGCTCCGTCTCGCCGTAGAGCAGCCCGTACCCGAACGCGACGCCGTTGGGGCCGCCGGACGGCGTCACCGAGTGGTAGGCGTGCTTCCAGATCGGCGCGCCGGTCGCGAGCTTCAGCGCGAAGACCTCGGAGTCCGGGTCCTCCAGGTAGACGGCGCCGCCGGCCACGATCGGGTTCGACGTGAACGCGCCGTACGCGCCGGAGTAGGGGAGCGCGAACGACCACCGCTGCCGGAGCTTCGACACGTCCGCCGCATCGATCAGCGAGTGGGGGTTCGCCCGCGTGTTCGCGAGGTCGAGGTTGTGCGAGGGCCACGAGCCGGCGTTCGTCGCCCACTCCGGGGGCGGCGCGCCGACCGAGCCCGTCCCGGCCCCCGTGGATGCGCCGGCGAGAGCGATCGCACCCGACACCGCGACGGCGGCGACTGCAACCAGGATCAGCCTCCTGCTCGCGACCAGAGAGCTACATCAAAGCCGATCGGCGAGCACGCGGGCCGGGCTCAGGCGGCGCGCTCGCGCGTCCACCAGGCCGCGAAGAGGACCAGGATCGCGGCCAGGCCGGCGAAGAGCCCGGTCTCCGCGAGCTGGAGCGGCCAGTAGTGGCTCTCGGGCTGATAGACGACGTGGAAGACCGCGTGGCCCAGCCGGGGCGCTGCGAGCTTTCTCTGGCCGCCGAGGACGAACCCGCCCCCGCTCATGATCTCGTGGTCGCCGAGGGCGGCGTACATGCTGATGATGTGCGCGTTGTAGAGAAAGCCCGGCTGGCTCGTTCCCCTGTAGGTCGTCGTCAGCGGTGCGATGAGGTGGTCGCGCAGCGAGAGGTCGACGAACAACCGCGTCGCGAAGTAGCCGACGAAGGCGACGACGAGCGAGGGGGCGACGCGTCGCCAGACCGCGCCGAGAGCAAGGGCCAGGCCGAGTGCGAAGAGCGTGTAGCCGACGACGACGATGCCGGTGGTGTCGTAGTTGCCGGTGTCGAGGCGGCCGTCCAGATGGACGCTCGGAGCGCGCCACCAGGCGAAGAGCAGGATCAGCGCGCCGGCGGCCACCGTCGCAGTCGCAACCGCGACTCCGAGCTTGCCGGCGAGCCAGCGGCCCCGGGTGATGCTCTGCGTCCAGGCGAGCCGGTAGGTGCCGTGCTCGAGCTCGCCGATGAACGGCGCCGCGAGCAGGACGCCGATCAGCCCCGGGACGAGCGTGAACCAGTTGGAGAGGTCGATGAGCGACTGGAACCGCTGGCGAAAACCGCCGACCGCGCCGGCGCAGGTCGGGCCGGGATTGAACGACAGGCAGGCCGCGAGCCCGTCCCGGTGATAGGCGTTCGCCATCTGGATGCCGGTCGGGACGAGGAACGCGGCCAGGAGGCCAAGGGTGCCGAGCACGACGAGCGACTCGGTCCGCTGCAGCCGCCAGCCGACCCAGGTCACGCCCGCACCGCCTCGCGCGCCGGGATCGTCGACGCACCGTTTCCGGGCCGGTAGCCGAGGTACGCGAGCACGATCTCCTCGAGGTCGACCTCGTGCTGCTCCCAGCAGCTGTCGTACACGTGCCCGTTGGCGCGCACGAGCAGCGTCGTCTGCCGTTCGGTGTGGCTCTCGCGGATCACGTCGTGCACGCGCGCGACGCTCGCAACGTCGCCCCGCGGCCCTGTGAGCAGCCGGTGCCTCGCGACGATCTCCGGGATCGGGCCGCTGAGCTGCGTCGCGCCTTCCGCAAGCGTGACCAGGTGATCGCAGACCCGCTCGAGCTCCGCGACGATGTGGGACGAGAGCACGACCGTGAGCCCGTCGTCGACGACGACCTCCATCACGGCGTTCAGGAACTCCCGCCGTGCGAGCGGGTCCAGCGACGCCACCGGCTCGTCGAGCACCAGGAGCTGCGGCTGCTTCGCGAGCGCGAGCGTCAGCGCGACCTGTGCCTGCTGGCCGCCCGAAAGCCGCCCGATCTTCTGCTTCTGCGAGAGGCCGAGTCGCTCGATGCGCGAGGCGGCCAGCTGCTGGTTCCAGCTCGGGTTCAGCTTGCGTCCGTACCTGAGCATCTCGGCGATCGTCAGGTTTCGGTGCAGCGGATGGTCCTGCGCGACGAAGCCGAGACGCGGCAGCACCTCCCTCGCGTCGCGCCGCGGCGAGCGCCCGAACACCTCGACGTCGCCGTTCGTCGGCTCGACGAGCCCGATCACCATGTGCAGGAGCGTCGTCTTGCCTGCGCCGTTCGGTCCGACCAGCGCGGTCACCGACCCCGCCGGGATCTCGAGCGCGCAGTCGCGCAGCGCCCACCGCGAGCCGTACCGCTTCCCGAGGCCGGACGTACGGACGGCGGCGACGCCGGCGCTCATGCAACCCTCGACACGGCCGCGGGCCGCACCGCCTCGGCGACCAGCGCGGCGATCCCCTCGTCGTCGAGCCCGGCCGCGCGCGCCCGCCCGACCCAGCGGTCGAGCGACGACCGCAGCCCTTTGAGGTCCCCGGGCGGTGGCGGAACGGGATGGGCCGAGACGAAGGTGCCGACGCCGCGGCGGCCCTCGACCAGCCCCTCGAGGTCGAGCTGCCGGTACGCGTGCAGCACCGTGTTCGGGTTGATCGTCAGCCGGGTGACGACCTCCTTCACCGTCGGCAGCTGGTCGCCCGGCCGCAGGATCCCGAGCCGAACCGCCTGGCGCACCTGCTGCACGAGCTGCAGGTACGCCGGGACTCCGGACCTGCCGTCGAGGTGGAACTCGATCATCGTCTCGACCACAAATAACTAGGCATCTAGATAAACAGATAATAGCCCGCGCCCGGCTGTGCGTCAAGCGCCGGCTCGGGCGGGGTGTGTCTTGCTAGTGGTCGCGCAGCCAGCGTTCGAGGTCGCCGCGGTTGACGATGCCGAGGACGAGGAGCACGCGGTCGGTCGGGATGAGCTCGTCCGTCACCCGGTAGTCGCCGACGCGGAGGCGATGAAAGGTGTCGGCCTGGCCGCGGATCGTCTTCAGCATCCACGCCAACGCGACAGTTCGAGACCGAGTGGCCGGAGTGACCGACGAGCTCTGGTCTACTACCGCGCGTAGCCCTCGGCGGCCTTCGGCTCGAACTCGAACCCGACGAACGCCTCGTTGCCGAGAACCTCGGCGTCGTGGCCAGGCTCGATCACGTACACGTCGCCGGCGGCGAGCTCGAGCACCGTCCCGTCGTCGTGGGTGACCTGCATGCGGCCGGAGTGGACGACGCCCACGTGCCGGTGCTGGCACGTCTCCGTACCGGCGACCGGCTTCACGCACTCCGACCACCTCCAGCCGGGCTCGAGCGTCAGCCGTGCCGCGGTCGTCCCGCCGAGATGCACGATGTCAGACCGTGTCTTTGCCGGTGTACGCGACTCGTCGGGTGAGTCGAAGTCGCGCTTCTCCACGCCTGCCATGGGAGACCTCCAGTTGTCGTGACGGTGGGGACGATTCTCGCGCGCTGCCGCCCGCGGGTCAATCGCGCGCCGGTACCGTCTGGGTTCGCTGCCGACTTCGGTGAGGAGGTTTCGACATGACGGAAGCAAGGCGGACGACGAGCGAGGAGGCTCGACGCGTCGGGGACGCGATCGGAGTCGACTGGGACCGCTTCGACCTCGAGCAGTTTCGCTCCGGGATGGACGTCGAGTTCGAGCACGGCACCCACGATCCGCAGACGGACGTGACCGGCGACGATCCGATCGTGACCGGGAAGATCGCGCTTGCGCACATGAAGGAGTTCCCCGACTACTACGAGCGCCTCGAGCGCATGGAGGCAGAGGCCGAGCGCGACTGGGCGACGAAGAAGCCCTGAGGCTCAGGGCGCGTAGCGGAGGATCGCCGCGACGGAGCCGTACCCGGGAATGTCGTCGCGCCGAACGGCGAGCACCGTTCCGCCGTTCAGCCACACGCGTCTCGCGATCTCGTCGACGACGCCGTAGTTGACCGCGTCGTCGGCGTCGTCGAACGTGACGGCGCCGGTCTCCTCCTCGATGCTCCCCGGTACGACGTCGTCGATGTCGACGAGCACGGTGTCGACGAGCCCGAAGGTGGCCGCGCGCGCGACGTCGGCGATGTCGGCCGACGCACGCCGCTGAGAGGCGCGAAGCGCGTACGTCTCCCGGATCGTCCGCAGCTCCTCGGAGTAGCGATCGTCGAGCAACCGTCGCGCACGCTCGGTCAGCTCTGCGTCGGAGCTGCCCTCGGGGTTGCCCGGCACGCTTTCAGCCAGGAGGTGCGGGTAGCTGCACACCGACCGGTAGATCGAGTCGAGCGGCTCGGCGGCCGCGAGGATCAGCGGCAGGTCGAGCCCGTCCAGCAGCGGTCGCAGCGCCCGGTCGATCTGCCGTGCGTACTGGCGCATGCGCGTCTTCTGGCCCTCCGAGCCCTGGATCCGGCCGCTGGGCGCCCGGTCCCGGATCGAGGACTTGCCGACCGCGCTTGCGACGTCCTTCGGCAGGTCGGGGACCTGGATCTCGCCCGGGTCGAGCTCCGGTGCGATCTCGAGCAGACGGACGCCGTTCTGGGCGAGCGCGAGCACGAACGCGGTGTGGGGGAAGGTGAGCGCGCGCAGGAGCGGCTTCAGGTGGAAGCGGTCGGAGACGTCGACGGCAGCGGTAAGGCGGTGCGGCAGCCGGAACGTCGTGCTCGTGGTCGGCGTGAGGAAGATCGCGAGGCTGCGCGCCTGGTGGCGCCAGAACTCGTCGTCGTCGACGATGTCTGCGAGCTCGTCGTCGATCGCGGCGGCGTCGGCTCGGGCAGTGCCCGCCTGCTCGAGTTGCCTCGATGCTTCCCCGGCGAGGTTCCTGAGCTCGATCCTCTCGGCCTCGCCGCGCGAGGAGGGGGTCGTCGGGAGGTAGATCGACACGCTCGACGGCTCGCGGGCGGCGAGCAGCCGCCCCAGCTGGGCACGCGTCGGGATGTCGGTCGGGAGGATCACCGCGGCTGCCGTCGATCGGTACCCGGGGACCCTAGCCCTCCGAACCTCGTCGAGGTGACGGTGCCGGCGACCTGACGGTCGCCGGCACGTCCCGGGCCGGAGCGCCGGGCTCGGCCGCCGCCGGCGGTTCACCGACGGATGAACCATGCGCGCGGTAGGGTGGCCCCATGCCCGATGCGGATATCGCGGCGGTCGGCGCGCTGATCGGCGACGGCGCCCGCGCGTCGATGCTCACCACTCTTCTCGGCGGCGAGGCGACGACGGCGGCCGAGCTGGCACGGATCGCCGGTGTCTCGCGTTCCGGCGCGAGCGCCCATCTCCGCAAGCTGCGCGAGGGCGGGCTCGTGGTCGAGGAGGTGGCCGGGCGCAATCACTTCTTCCGCCTCGCAGGCCGCGAGATCGCCGAGATGCTCGAAGCGCTGGCGCGAGTCGCCCCGGTCGGCCGTCCCGCCGGCCTCCGCGAGTCGGAGGCGACGCGCGCCTTGAAGCGCGCGCGCACGTGCTACGACCATCTCGCGGGTCGTCTGGGTGTCTCCGTCACCGAGGCGCTCGTGGCTCGCCGGATCCTCCGGCTGCAAGACGGCGGCTTCGCGCTGACGAAGACGGGCTCGACCTGGTTCGAGGCGCTCGGGGTCGACGTCCCTCGGGTGCTCGCGGAGCGGCGAAGCTTCACGCGCGCGTGTCTCGACTGGAGCGAGCGGCGCCCTCACCTCGCCGGCGCCCTCGGCGCCGCGCTGACCGACGTGGCCCTCGCCCGTCGGTGGGTGCGGAGGCTGCCGGGCGGTCGCGCGCTCGTCGTGACGCCGCCGGGCGAGCGCTGGCTGCGCGACGAGCTGAGGGTCGAGCTCGGCTAGTCGGGCGCCTCGAGGACGACCACCGCGTGCGCACCATGTGACTAGAGTGGCCTCCGCGCCGGCCTCGGCGCCCGGTCGAAGTCGAGAAAAGGGGGAGAAACCAGTGCTCCGAACGCGGAGTTTGCTTTTGCCTGTGTTCGCCGCTCTCGTCGCGATCGCCGCATTCGCGGCGGTGGGTGTCGCGTCGGCGAGCTCGCCGAACAGCGCCAACGCGCACCTGAAGCACGTGTTCGTGATCGTGGAGGAGAACCACTCGCTGGGCGGTGTCATCGGCGACCCGATGTCACCCACGTTCACCCGCCTGGCGAACACCTACGGGGTGGCCGAGAACTACTACGGCGTCACGCACCCGAGCGAGCCGAACTACGTGGCGCTCGTGGCCGGATCGAACTTCGGCCTGAACGTCGACGACGCCGCCGCACACTTCGCCGCGCCGAACCTCGCGGATCAGCTCGAGGCGCGCGGCTACACGTGGGCGTCGTACGAGGAGTCGATGCCCTACGCGGGCTATCTCGGCGCGACGTACCCGTCACAGGGTGCGCTCTACGCGAGCAAGCACAACCCGTTCGCCCACTTCGACGACGTCATCGACAACCCCGTGCGGCTGCAGAAGATCAAGCCGTTCTCCACCTTCGCGGGCGACCTCGCGAGCAACCACGTCGCCGACTTCAACCTGGTCGTCCCCGACCAGTGCCACGACATGCACGGTGGGGTCAACGCGACGATCGACCCGGGCGACGGCAGCCCGTGCCCGTACAGCAAGGCGCCCGGCGACCCGCTCGACGAGTCGCTGAAGGCGAAGGCGGATGCGTGGCTTGCCTCCACGGTCTCGATGATCATGCACTCGAAGGCCTGGACCGGGAACTCGGCGATCTTCGTCGTCGCCGACGAGGCCGACTTCGACGGCTCGCAGCCCGGCAACGACGACTGGGCGGACACGAGCGGCTGCTGCGACTCGCCGTTCCTGCCGGCGGGGCCGTTCCCGGACAACCCGGGCCTCACCTGGAAGGGCGGCATCTTCGGCGGCGGCCGCACGCCCGCGATCGTGATCACCACGAACGGGCCGCGCGGCTACGTCAGCACGACGCCGTACAACCACTACTCGCTGCTGACGACGATCGAGGACAACTGGCACCTCGGCCACCTCGGCAACGCAGGCGACACCGCGGGCGGCGTCGTCCCGATGAACGACCTGCTCACCCACTAGCCAGCGACGTCGGGCGGTGGCGGAGCGTGCCGCTCCGCCACCGCCCGCTGAAGCGCGTCGCGCGAGTTGATGTCGAGCTTCCGGTAGACGCCGCGGAGGTGGTACTCGATCGTCTTCGGGCTGAGGAAGAGCGCCGCCGCCGCCTCACGCGTCGTCTTCCCCCCGGCCAGGAGGAGCGCGATCTGGAGCTCCTGCGGCGTGAGGTCGCCGAGGGTCGACGGATCGCGCCGGCGGGCGGTCTCGCCCGTTGCCCCGAGCTCGGCGACGGCAGCGTCTTCCCACGGCGACGGGCCGAGCCGGTGGAAGGATTCGACGGCCGCGCGGAGCACCTCGCGCGCGCGCAGCCGCCGGCGGTCGCGGCGCAGGCGTCCGCCGTACGCCAGCTGCGTACGTGCCGTCGCGAAGAGATCGGGCGTCTCGGCGTGCGCCTCCAGCGCCGTCTCGAAGTGAGCCTCGTAGTCGTCGCCCACCATCGCCAGGCAGCGCTCCGCACGCGCGAGCGCCCACGGCCTGCCCTTCGCCCGCGCCCGCTCCGCATGCCGAAGCGCCGCCTCCGCCGCCTCGTCGACTCGGCCGAGACGTAGGTACGCCTCCACGAGCTCCGGCTCGGCCGACATGTCGACGTCGGCGAGCGCCAGCTCGCGCGCCCGCCGCTCGCGTTCCTCGAGGTGCGCGACCGCCGCTTGCGGGCGGCCGAGGCCCAGCTCGAGCTCGCCGAGCGCCGTGTACGTCCACAGCTCGTAGAACCCCACGCCGAGCTCGAGGCAGAGCGCACGGCTCTCGGCGGCGTGAGCCCGGCAGCCCTGCTCCCGCCCCTGACGCGCCTCGAGCCATGCGAGCCCGGCCAGCGCCGCCGCGAGCTCCGTCCGCTGACCGGTCTCGCGGGCGAGGCGGATCGTCTCGTGGAAGTCGACCTCGGCATCCGGCCACCGGTCCGTCATCGCCTCGTCGCGCGCGAGTCGGTTGAGCAGGCGCGGGAGGGCGCCGATGGCGGTCTGCTCGCGTGCCGCGGCGATCGCACGTGCGATCAGCTCACGCCCCGCACCCGCCTCGCGCAGCCACATCGGCGGGACGGACGCCCAGAAGAGCTTGCGCGGATCGTCCCCGAAGTCGTCGGCGCGGAAGAGCTCGAGGGCGCGGCGGAGATCGTCGGCTCCGTCGCCTCCGGCGAGGACGCGTGCCGCGCCGCGCGCCGTCACCGCGTACAGCGCCGTCGCGCCGTTGCCCGCCGAGAGCTCGACCGCTCGCTCCGCCGCGGCGAGCATTCGCTCCGGCGATCCCGCGTAGAAGCAGGCATCGGCCGCCTCGGTGAGCATGAGGACCGCGTCCGCGGGCGCGGCGCGCTCGGCGGCCGCCACGAGGATCTCGTAGCCCTCGTTCACGGGGCCGCGGCGGGCGGCGATCTCGCCGCGGAGGGCGTCGATGCGAGGGTGGTCGTCGAGGGCTCCGGCCTCGTCGAGCAACGTGCGCGCCCGCTCCGCCTCGCCGCCGAACCAGCCGGCTTCGGCGGACTCGTACAGCAGCCGCCCGCGCTCGGCCTCGGACGGGTGCAGCCGTGCGGCGTGCTCGAAGGCGAGGGACGCGACCGTATACGCGGCGCTCGCGCGGGCACGCCGGCCCGCCTGCTCGAGCGCGGCCGCCGCCTCCGCGTCCGTGCCGGCCGCCGCGGAGGCGAGGTGCCACGCGCGGCGGTCGGCGTCGCGGTCGGGCAGCGCGCCGGCCAGCGCCCGGTGCGCCGCCCGCCGCTCGTCCGGAGCCGCCTCGCCGTAGACGGCGGAGCGGACGAGCGGGTGCCGGAACTCCACGACGCCGGCTGCGACGCGGACGAGCCCTGCGCGCTCCGCGTCGGCCAGATCGCCGACGTCGAGGCCCGCGCGCGCGAGCACCGCGAGCTCCCCGGTGTCGGAGGTCGCGGCGAGCAGCAGCGCGTGCCGGGTCTCGCCCGTCAGCGAGGCGGCGCGACGGAGGAACGATCGCGCGAGGCTCGCCGGGACGGGCAGCGGGTGCTCCGGCGGCAGGGCCGCGAGCTCTGCGTCGGCGGCGAGCTCCAGCAGCGCCAGCGGGTTGCCGGCGGTGGCGTCGTACAGCCGCTCCACGGCCGCCGTCGGAACGCCGGCGAGGAGCTCCGCGGCCGACCTGCGATCGAGCCCGTCGATGCGGATGGCCGGGATGTCGGACCCGTCGAGGAGTGACGGCTCGCCGGCGCGTACGGCGAGCACCACCGCGATCGGATCCGCGACGAGACGGCGCATGGCGAACAGCAGCGCCTCGGAGCTTGCGCCGTCGAGCCAGTGCGCGTCGTCGACGAGCACCAGGAGTGGGGCGTCCTCCGCGTACGCGGCAAGCAGGCTCAGCGTCGCCGCGCCGATCGCGAAGCGGTCGTGGGTGCCGCCGGGCCGAAGCGCGAGCGCCCGTTCGAGCGCCGCCGCCTGCGGTGCCGGGATGCGCTCGAGCGTGCCGAGCGCCGGGCGCAGCAGCTCGAGGAGCCCGCCGAACGGAACCGCGCCCTCCGACTCGACCCCGCGCGCGCGCAGGATCCGCAGCGCGGCTGCGCTCCCCGCGAGATCGTCGAGCAGGGCCGACTTGCCGATGCCGGGCTCGCCGACGAGTGCGAGCACGCCGCTTCGGCTCTCGCGTGCGGCGTCCAGGAGACGGGCGAGCGCCTCTTGCTCCTCCCGGCGACCGACAAGCACACCGCGAAGACTAGGTGGGCACCTGATGCGATGAAAGGCGCCGCTTCCTACCGTCGCTCGCAATCGAACAGGAGGGAACCATGGCGACGCTCGAAGAGCCGGCTGCAATCGACGGGGCCAAGCTGGAGTCGTTCGTGTTTCGCGCCGTCGACGAGATCGGCGCGACGCTGAACGCTGCACTCGTCGTGATGGGCGACAAGCTGGGCCTGTACCGCGGCCTTGCCGGCGCGGGCGCGCTCACCCCGGGCGAGCTCGCCGAGCGCACCGGCACGAGCGAGCGCTACGTGCGCGAGTGGCTCTGCAACCAGGCGGCGGGCGGCTACGTCGACTACGACCCGGCAACCGGCCGCTACGCGCTGCCGCTCGAGCACGCGATCGCGCTCACCGACGAGGACAGCCCGGCGTACCTGCCCGGCTTCTTCCAGATCGCGATCGGCTCGGTGCTCGACTCGCCGCGGATCACCGACGCCGTCCGCACCGGCCGGGGCGTCGGCTGGCACGATCACGTCCACGACGTGCACGAGGGCTGCGAGCGCTTCTTCCGCCCGGGGTACAACGCCAACCTCGTCTCGTCGTGGCTACCGGCCCTCGACGGCGTCGTCGAGAAGCTGGAGCGCGGCGCCCGGGTCGCCGACGTCGGCTGCGGCCACGGCGCCTCGACGATCCTGATGGCGAAGACGTACCCGAGCTCGACGTTCGTAGGCTTCGACTACCACGCCGGTTCGATCGAGACGGCGCGCCGGCGGGCGCAGGAGGCCGGCCTCGGCGACCGCGTCACTTTCGCCGTCGCACCGGCAGCGGGATACTCGGGGTCGGGCTACGACCTCGTGACCATGTTCGACTGCCTGCACGACATGGGCGACCCCGCGGGGGCCGCCCGCCACGTCCGCGAGACGCTGGCGGACGACGGCACCTGGATGATCGTCGAGCCGGCCGCGGGCGACCGCGTCGAGGACAACCTCAACCCCGTCGGCCGCGCGTACTACGGGTTCTCGACGCTCCTGTGCACGCCGGCGTCGCTGTCGCAGGAAGTCGGCCTCGCGCTCGGCGCCCAGGCGGGCGAGGCGCGCATCCGGGACGTCGTCACCGCGGGCGGGCTCACGCACTTCCGGCGGGCGGCCGAGACGCCGTTCAACCTCGTCTTCGAGGCACGGCGATAGGCGTCACCGAGACGGGAACGCGGGCGCGCGAGCCGGACGACAGCGGCTACGCCGTCGCGGAGGACGGCCTGCGCCTGTACTGGGAGCGCCACGGCGGCGGGAGCACGACGATCGTGCTCCTGCCGCCCAACCCGATCAGCCACTCCCGCATCTGGAAGGCACAGGTGCACTACCTCGCCCGCCACTTCCGCGTCGTCGTCTACGACGGCCGCGGCAACGGCAGGTCCGACCATCCCGATCCCGCCCGCCCGTGGCTCGGACGCTGGTGGGCGGCCGACTGCCTCGCGGTGATGGATGCCGCCGGTGTCGAGGCGGCGGTCCTCGCGGGGATCTGCGCCGACGGCGTGTGGCCGTCGCTCCAGATCGCCGCCGCGCACCAGGAGCGCATTCTCGGCATCGTCGCCGTCGCTCCCGGCGTGCCGTGGCTGACTCCGCCGCACCCGTTCCGCGCGGCGGCGCTCGAGACCTTCGAGGACGAGATCGACGACCCGGACGGCTGGGAGAAGTTCAACCGCAGCTACATCCTCCGCGACCACCGCGGCTTCCTCGAGTTCTTCTTCGGAGAGATGTTCCCGGAGCCCCACTCGACGAAGCAGCTCGAAGACGCGGTCGCCTACGGGCTCGACAGCGCGCCGGAGCTGCTCGTCATGGACGACGCCGGGGCCGTGGCGGATTCGAGGGAGGACGTCGAGGAGATCTGCCGGCGGGTTCGGTGCCCCGTGCTCGTCGTGCAGGGCGACCGCGACAACTGCCAGCCCTTCGAGCGCGGCCTCGCGCTCGCCGATGTCGTGGGCGCCGACCACGTGCTCCTCGCGGGATCGGGGCACATTCCGCCGGCGCGGCATCCCGTCACGGTGAACCTGCTCATCCATGATTTCGCGCGCCGTTTCGACCCGGCCGCTCCCCGCCGCCGGACCTGGGTGGCCGCCGGGAGGCGCCCTCGGCGAGCGCTCCTCGTGTCGTCGCCGATCGGGCTCGGGCACGCGTGGCGCGACGTCGCGCTCGCGCGCGAGCTCCGGCGCCTCGCGCCTGATCTCGAGGTGCACTGGCTCGCACAGCCGCCGCTCACGACACTGCTCGACGCGTGCGGCGAGATCGTCCATCCTGCGAGCGCCGACCTCGCGCCGGAGGCGAAGCACGTCGATGCGGAGGGCGGAGAGCACGAGCTGCACGCCTTCCAGATGCTCCGCCGGCTCGACGAGATCTTCTGCGCGAACTTCATGGTCTTCCACGACCTCGTCGCCGAGGAGCCGTTCGATCTCTGGATCGGCGACGAGGCGTGGGAGGTCGACTACTTCCTGCACGAGAACCCCGAGCTCAAGACCGCGCCGTACGTCTGGCTCACGGACTTCGTCGGCGTCCTGCCAATGGCGGAGGGCGGTGACCACGAGGCGTTTCTCGCCGCGGACCACAACGCACAGATGGTCGAGCACATCGCCCGCCATCCGTCTGTGCGAGATCGCTCGGTCTTCATCGGCGAGCCCGACGACGTCGTCGACGCGCCGTTCGGCCCCGGCCTGCCGCGCATCCGGGAATGGACAGAGGGCCACTTCCGGTTCGCCGGCTACATCACCGGCTTCGACCACGCCGAGATCGCCGATCGTGACGCCCTGCGCGCGGAGCTCGGTTGGGGCGCCGACGAGCAGGTCTGCGTCGTCGCGGCCGGCGGCTCGGGCGTGGGCAGCCATCTGCTCGAGCGCGTGATCGCGGCGTATCCCGCGGCGAAGGAGCGGGTGCCGGCACTGCGGATGGTCGTCGTCGCCGGCCCGCGTATCGACCCGGGCGCCCTCGCGCACGACGGCGTCGAGACGCACGGCTACGTGCATCGCCTGTATCGCCACCTGGCGGCGTGCGACGTGGCCGTGGCTCACGGCGGGCTGTCCACGACGATGGAGCTCACGGCCGCCGCGCGGCCGTTCCTCTACTTTCCGCTCCGCAAGCACTTCGAGCAGAACCACCACGTCGCGCACCGGCTCGCGCGGCACGGTGCGGGGCGCCGGATGAGCTTTGCCGACCACGGGCCGCAGGAGCTCGCGGCGGCGATCGCGGACGAGCTCGGTCGCCCCACGCGCTATCGCCCCGTCGCCGCCGACGGCGCGGCACGCGCCGCCGCGATCGTCGCCGAGCTCCTCTGACGTTCAGGCGATGCCGTGCTCGTAGGCGTAGCGGACGGCCTGGGCGCGGTCGCGTGCGCCGGTCTTCTGGAAGATGTGGTTGACGTGCGTCTTGACGGTGGCGCTGCCGACCACGAGCGCGGCGGCGATCTCCGTGTTGGAGAGTCCGGCGGCGATGAGCTTGAGGACCTCGACCTCCCGCGCGGTGAGCTCGTCCGGCGGCTCTGCCGCGGCGGCGGTGCGTGAGTCGACGACGGCGGCGACGAGACGCTGCTGGATCGCCGGGTCGAGATGGGTACGGCCGGCGGCGACGGCACCGATCGCCTGCTCGATCTCCTCCGCGCTCGCGTCCTTGGTGAGGTAGCCGCGAGCTCCGGCCTGGAGCGCGGGGAAGAGGGAGTCGTCGTCGGCGTACGTGGTGAGCACGAGCACCTGCGTCTGCGGTAGCTCGCCGCGGATCAGCCGTGTCGCCTCCGCGCCGTCGAGCCCGGGCATGCGCAGGTCCATGAGCACGACGTCCGGTCTGGTCTCGCGGGCGAGCGTCACGGCTTCGTGGCCGTCGGCGGCGGTGCCGGCGACCTCGAGGTCGTCGATCAGGCCGAGGAGCATGGTGAGGCCGTCGCGGACGACGCGCTGGTCGTCGGCGACGACGACCCGGATCACGCCGGGATCTCGAGCCGGACGCGCCAGCCGTTGCCGGTCGGGCCGGCGTCGAGGCTGCCGCCGACCCGTTCGAGACGCTCGCGCAGGCCGCGCAGACCGTTGCCGCCCCCCACGTCCGCCAGGCCTCCGACGGCCGGCTTCGCCTCGTGAAGAGAGTTCCCGATGGTGAGGGTGGTGCGGTCGCTGCCGTAGCGGAGCACGACCGAGGCTGCCGCACCCGGTGCGTAGCGGCCGACGTTGGTGAGCGCCTCCTGGGCGCCGCGGTAGAGGGCGAGGCTTGCGTCGGGCGGGAGCGGCCGCGGATCGCCCTCGATCACGAGACTCACGTCCGTCCCGGCATCCGTCTCGAAGCCGGCGACGAGTGACTCGAGCTGGTCGATGCCGGGCAGGCGTTCCCCGCGGAGTGCACCGACGGCCTGGCGGGCGTTCGCGAGCCCGTCGCGCACGAGCCCGCCGGCTCGCTCGATCGCCGAGCGGACCTCGAGGCTCGCCCCGTCGCGCTCGGCGAGCTTGCGTGCTCCCTGGAGCTGCAGCGCCGCACCCGAGAGGGCGTGGGCCAGCACGTCGTGCAGCTCGGCGGCGATGCGGCCGCGCTCGGCGAGTGCGGCGGCTTCGAGCTGTTGCTCACGTGCGTCCTCGAGCCGGGCGAGAAGCAGCTCCGTCGTCTCCTGGCTCGCGCGTGCCTGCTTGATGAAGTACGCGACGAGGGCGAGCAGCGCGCAGAGGAGCAGGTCGGCTGCAACCGCGGCGGCGGAGCCGCCCGCGAGTGCCTCGGCGATGCCGAGTGCGACGGCCGTCGGAGCCGCGACGGCTGACGCGACCGCGAGTGGCAGCCGGGCGACGGCCATCCAGACCGCCGCGCCGGCGGCGAGCACCGTCGCCCCGTGCGGCTGCAGCGCGACGAGCGCGACGCCCGCGGCGCCCATCGTCGCGATCACCGCAGCCTGCACCGCGAGCGGCTGGTCGATGAAGCTGCTCCGTATTGCATACGCGAGCGCGACCGCGAAGACGGCGAACGCCGCCGCGACTCCCAGTCCGTTGCCGTGAGCGGCGGGTGCGGGATGCCCGTTGATCGCTCCGATCGCGACCGCGGCGATCACGAGCAGGCCGAGTGGACGCATGATCTCACGCTGCCGGTGCAGTCGCGCGGCGGCGTGCGCGCGGGCTTCCGCCTCGCGCGCACTCCGGGCTGCGTCCACGGGAAGACGATAGAACGCCGTCCGGCCCGCGCCAACGGTCCGGGCGAAGCCGTGGCGTGAGCTCACGCCGTGAGCAGGCGGCGGCCGCGGGCCTGGACGACCGCGATCCGCGTGCCGACCTCGATCAGCGCCATCAGCACGAGCGCCACCGTCCAGTCCGTCGCACCGATCTGATGGGCGATGCTGAAGCTGCGCACCGTCGGCTCGAAGCCGTGACCGACCGCGAACGCGAACGCCATTCGCGAGCCGATCCCGGCGACGAGCAACCCGCCGGCGATCCAGCCGACCCGGACGAGCGCGACACCGTTGCCGGCCCGGACCTGCGTGGCGAAGCCGCCGAGCAAACCGAGCGTCAGCCCGACGGCGGCCAGGGCGACGATGAGGACGAGGTCGTTGCCGGAGGTCGGCAGCGTGTGCAGGTACTGGGTGCCGACGAAGAACATCAGCAGGAGCGGCACGATCACGCTCCGGCGATCGAGCTCCCGCTCCCGCGCCTGCCGGAGCACCAGGAGAACGAACGCCGCGTTGAGGAGATACTCGCTCGTGGTCATGCCGCCATCATCGGGCGGTGACCGCGCCGCGTCGTCGGCGCCGGGGTTGAACCCGGGTTGATCTTTCCCCTCAACCCACGGGTCGAGAGGGCGCGCTCGTCACGCCCGCCTACTTCTGCGACTTGACGAAGGCGACGAGCGCGCGGATGTCGGCGGGCTTGGAGGCGAGGTCGAAGCTGGAGATCGCCGCGGGCATCACCCCGCCGCGGTAGCCCTTCACGATCTCGGCGTCGGGGTCGGCGATCGACCGTGTGAGGTAGGCGTCGTCGGCGGTGACGGTCTGGCCGTTGTCGAGGGTCACCTGGCTGCCGGCGAGGCCCTTGAAGCTCGGCCCGGCGCCTGCGGCGCCGGTGAGGGAGTGGCAGCCGACGCAGCCGTCGGCGCTGTAGAGGCTCTTGCCGTGCGCGACGAGGGCGGGCGTGACCGCGACCGCGCCGGTCTGCGACGGGGGAGCGGTCGTCGCGGGCGTCGTCGTCGGCGGCGCGGTGGTCGTCGGAGACGGCGGGGCGGCAGCGAGGGTGTGGCGCCGGCCGTGGTGGTAGCCGATCGCGTAGGCCGCGACGAGGAGGCCGAGGATGACGACTCCGGCGGCGAGCCCGCCGAGCAGCCAGCGTCCGAGCCCGTCGGTGCCGGTGTGTGTGGTTGTCGCGGAATCGCTCATCGGGGCTCCCTGTTGGTTCATGTCATGGCGGCCGCGAACATGATCGGCATGCCGACCGAGAGGACGAACATGACGTTGCCGGCGACCCGGCCGAGCCGGGTCGCGCCGAGGCCCGTGAGCAGGCCGAGCGCGGCCATGGCGAGGTGGTAGAAGGCGTGGCCGACCGGGTGGTGCTCGAGGGGCCCGTAGATGCGCGGCACCATGACGAGCATCATCACGCTGGGCGCGAGCAGGACCGCGGTGAGCCCGAGGTCGGAGTGGTCGCCGAGCCGCCGTGAGATGGCGGGCAGGGAACCGAGCAGCAGGCCGAGCATCGCCCCCAGGAAGAACTGGCCGGCGTGATCGAGGTGGTGATACCGGTCGCTCACCTCGGAGGCATCGATGATTCGAGGGAAGAAGGCGGCGAGCGCGACGACGCAGGCCGCGGCTGCGAACGCGAGCTGGGGCGGGCTCGACAGCGGCACGCCACGGCGGGCGGGTGTGGCGAGCGGCGCTTCGACATCGTCCCGGGGCTCGCGCGTCTGGTAGCGGGCTCCGGTCCAGGTGTCCATGTGGTCGACCAGCCGGTAGCGGTGGCGGCCGGCCCAGGCGGAGCGGGCGAGCGGGGCGAGCTGAAGCAGGAGCGCGAGGAAGCCAAAGGCGAGCAGCAGCGCGAAGCTGGCGCCGACCAGGCTGTAGCCGCTGGTGCCGGGCGGCTGGATTGCGTAGCGGCGAGGGACGCCGAGCGCGCCGGCGACGAACCAGGTGCCGGTGAGGCCGTAGCCGCCGACGAGGATCGGCACGACCGCGGAGAACCGGGCGGCGGGCGACGTGGTGCGGCCGACCTCGCGTTCGATCAGGTGGGCGAGGAAGGCGAAGGCCCAGACGACGACGCAGAGGATCAGGTAGGTGTGGAAGTGGGCGATGACCCAGTCGGTGTTGTGGAGGCGGAAGTTGAAGGGGATGACCGAGTCGATCACGGCCCCCGTGCCGCCGATCGCCCAGCCGGCGAAGCCGATGTAGAGCAGGATGGAGGCGAGCGTCCACTGGAAGCGCGAGCCCCAGATCAGCATCGTCATCGAGTAGATCGTGATCACCGCCACCGGGAGGAGAGCGGCGTAGGAGACGGTCTCGGAGATGACGTCGGCCCAGGTCGGTTGGACGAAGTCCATGTACAGGTGGTGCGAATAGGCGGTGGCGATGAAGACGAGCGAGCCCGCCCAGCCCGCCACGAACACCTTCGTCGTCTGGTACGGGCGGCCGGCGTAGCGGGGGACGAGCACGTAGATGACGGCGGCGGCGAGATAGATGGTCAGGTTGGCGATCGAGTGGCCGAAGAAGTAGACGAGGTTCTTCGCCACCAGTGCGTCGATCCCGACCGAGTGGTCGTAGGTGCGGCCGAGCAGCCCGATCAGGATCGTCGAGCCGACCGCGCAGGAGATCAGCCCGTCGATCGCGACCACCGTGGCCGCGATCGCCTGCGGCGGAGGAGCCGTCTCCTCACGCCCGCGCAGATACCGCCAGCCGAGCGTCCGGGTCAGTCCGCCGTAGACGGTGGTGGTCTGTTCGAGCACGTCGATGCAGAAGATGCAGAAGCCGCCGCCGACGAGGAGGTTGCCGACGAAGAACAGTGCGGCCGCCCACATCGACCACTGGCCGGCCGGGTAGAAGGGAAGCGGCGGCAGGAACGTCCAGCCTGCCCCGAAGCCGCCGCCGAGGGTCGCCACCAGCACGCAGACCGCGCCGACGAGGCTGAGCGCATAGGTCGCGAGCATCCGGCCGGCCCGCAGCGGCACGGTCTCGTGGAGCACGTACCAGAGCGCGCCCATCATCGCCAGCAGCGCGCCGGTGATCATCCCGGTGCCGTGCAGGGTCAAGATCCGGTAGAACCAGCCGGGCGAGAGGCTGATCACGGTCGCCTGGGTGAAGCGCATGATCAGCCCGAGCACGCCCATCACGGCGATCAGCGCCACGCCGGTGGCGGTGAAGAGCAGCCCGATGCGCCGTTCGATCGCGCGCGCTTCGACCGTGAAGACGGCCGCGCGCGGGTGCAGCGCCGCAGGGGCGGTTGCGGCTTCCATCAGCGCCGTGCCACCGTGAACGTGGTCTCCATGGTCGAGTGGTTGAGGCCGCACAGCTCGAGGCAGCGGACCCGGTAGACGCCGGCCTCGCTCAGGGTGAGGTCGAGCAGGTTGTGGTAGCCGGGCATCGCCTGCACCGAGCCGATCAGGTGCCCGTGCGGGTCGTACAGGCCGAAGCCGTGGTTGACGTCGATCGAGGTGACGTTGAAGCGCGCCTTCGTCCCGGCCGGGACCCGGTCGGGAGCGAGCGACCAGAAGAACTGGCCGCCGGTCACCTTGACGACCGTGCGGCCACGGGCGCCGCCACTCGCATACGGCAGGTCGAAGAGCGAGATCCCGACCACGAGCACCCCGATCACCACGAGCAGCGCCAGCCAGCGCTTGCGCAGCCAGTACCCGACCCGATGCACCCGTTCCTCCGAGGCCTCCGAACCCGCCTGAAACCCGATCACCACGAACGCGATCGCGAGGAGCAGCGACAGCACGGCGAAGACCACGCCGAGCGCGATCTGCGGATCCCCGTAGTGGAGGCTCACACCACTGCCTCGGCGCCTCGGAGGACGGGCGTACTCACGGCGATGCGGGGGTTGAAGGGAACCACGCGCCCGATAATCGTCTCATACGCCTCGGCATACGATGGAAAGTGACATTACCACGATAAGCATGGGCAAAAACAGCTAGTCTGAAGCTCGTCGACCTTCGAAGGGAGACGCGGTGGAAACGAGGATCGATCCGGAGCAGACGCTGGGCTGCCTGGTGGCCGAGCGGCCGGCGTTGGCGGCGACGCTCGAACGGCTGCGGTTCGATTACTGCTGCGGTGGCGGGGTCACGCTGTCCGATGCGTGTCGCCATCGCGGGCTCGATCCCGACACGGTGGCGGTCGTGCTCGAGCAGCTCGACGGTGCTGCCGACGCAATCACGTTCCTGCCGCACGACCTCCGCGGCGCGACCATCGCCGGGCTGTGCGACCACATCGTGGCCGCCCACCACGAGCCGCTCCGGCGCGAGCTGCCACGTATCGCCGAGCTGCTGTCGACCGTCGTCCGCGTCCACGGGCGCGACCATCCCGAGCTGCACGATCTGCAGCGGCTCTACACCACGCTCGCGGGCGTCCTGGTCGAGCACCTCGACAGCGAGGAGGCGACCGTGTTCCCTGCCGCCCGTGAGCAGACGGAAGCCGGAGCCGCTGAGCCTGCTCTCGCCGCCGTCGTCGCCGAGCACGCCGCCGAGCATGCCGAGACCGGGAACGCGCTCGCAGCGCTGCGCGAGCTTGCGGGCGGCTACGACGTCGACCGGGCCTACTGCTCGACTCACCGACGATTGCTCGAGGCGCTCGAAGCGTTCGAGCTCGATCTGCACCAGCACGTGCACGAGGAGAACAACCTCCTCTTCCCGCGCCTGGTCTCGCAATCGACGGGCTGAGCCCGGGACGGGCGGCTCCTCAGCGCGCCGCTTCTGCCCTGCCGTGCGGCGAGACGTAGTGGCCGACCGGGGTGCGCAGCCCCACGGCGAAGCGGTTCCAGCCGTTGATCGCGACGATTGCGAGCGTCAGGGCCACGATCTCCTCCGGCTCGAAAACGCGCTCGACCTCGGCGTAGACGTCGTCGGGTGCCTCGGTCTCCGGCAGCAGCGTCAGCGCTTCGCACCAGGCGAGCGCCGCCCGCTCCCGCTCGCCGTAGAACGGGGCCTCCCGCCAGGCGGCGAGCACGTGCAGCCGCTGTTCGCTCTCACCGCGGGCGCGCGCGTCCTTGGCGTGCATGTCGAGGCAGTAGGCGCACCGGTTCAGCTGCGATGCGCGCATCTTCACCAGTTCGAGCAGCTCGGGCTCGAGCGTGCTCGCGTGAACGGCGTCCTCGAGGCCGCTCATCGCCTGGAGCGCGTCGGGAAAGACCTTGCGGTAGTCGATTCTCATCGGAGTGCTCCTTCTAGCCTAGACTTTTAGCCTATACTCGCAGTGTTTAATAGTCTATCTTTCGGGAGGTCGGGAATGTCGCAGCCGTCGAACGAGCCGGGGCCGGTCATCGGCTCCTGGACGATCGCAGACGGCGAGCGCAGGCAGGCGCCGTTCCCGGACGGCCCCGGCGTCAGCATCGTCGTCGGCGCGGCCGAGGGCACCGCGATGGGGGTGCTCGAGGTGACGCTGCCGGTCGGAGGGGCGATGCCCGAGCACGACCACGGCGACTCTGCCGTCCTGCTCGCGCCGCGCGCGGGGCGCTTTCGCCTCGTCGAGGCGGAAGAGGGCGGCCGCTCGATCGAGATCGAGGCAGGTGCGGTGGCGACGATTCCGGTCGGCCGCCGCGTGCGGCTCGAGAACGCCGGCGACGTCGAGGCGCGGACGCTGGTCGTGCTGACCCCGCCCGACTTCGCCGAGCGCCTCGACGGCTGGCCGGCAGTGTAGGCGCGGCGCGCTCAGGAGTGGGGCGCGCCCGGCTTGAACACCATCAGCGCGATGATCGCCAGGAGCAGCAGCGCCGAGAGGTAGTTGGCGGCGAGCGTCGCGCGGTCGTCGAGC
This sequence comes from Gaiellaceae bacterium, assembly GCA_036376615.1. GTDB lineage: Bacteria > Actinomycetota > Thermoleophilia > Gaiellales > Gaiellaceae > PALSA-600. Next base: position 28,529 of record DASUZZ010000043.1, on the reverse strand, counting down.
AGCGCCCGCAACTCGGGGCTGACCGGCTCGCCGGCGGCAGCGAGGGCGGCGGCGAGCTTGCGCGCCTGCTTGGGACGCTGCCCGCCGACCGTGCCGAGGACTGCGACGGCCGCAAGCAGGCCGAGCGCGGCGTCGACCCAGCCGGCGCCGTAGCCCCAGTCGCCGAGGTGGACGAGCCAGAGCCCGAAGCCGAGCACGAGCAGCGTGCCGAGGGCGACCAGGAGGACGCCGATCCGGCTCAGCCCGAGCAGGAGCGCGATCTCGGCGGGAGTTGCCCTGCGGCGGGCGGTCTCGAAGACGACGCCGGCAACGATCGTGCCGGCGACGAACGCGAAGGCGCCGAGCAGGTGGAAGAAGAGCGCGACGTCGTCCATCAACCGACGCCGGTGCGACCGAGGGCGATCAGCAGCAGCTGCAACGCGTCGAGGGCGGGGAGGATGTCGTCCAGGTAGGGGTGCTGCCCGTTCGGACGCGGCAGCGACCGCAGCCGCCGCGCGGCAGCGGCGGACCGCGGCGGCGCTTCCGGGTCGGGGCCCGGATCGAGCTCGCCTTCGATCAGCAGCGCCAGCAACTCGAGCGTTGCCGGATGCCGGGTGGCGAGCGCGAGGGCCCACTCGAAGTCCTGGCGGCAGGCGGCGATCTGGTCGGCATAGGGGTGCCAGGTCGGCTGGGGCACCGGCAGACGCGTGCAGAGGCCGCGCAGCTCGTGCAGGAGCTCGCCGGTGTCGGTGCCCGTAGCGGTCGTCACTTTGCCCCTGCCGGCTTCGCCGCGACAGGAGTGGCCGCCCGCGCCCGCCGCTCGACGCGCGCGACGGCCGCGGAGGCGATCGTGACGATGAGGAAGAGACCGATCGCGGTCGCGTTCAGCAGGCCGCCGTACCGCGCCGCGGTGAAGCTGCCGGCGAGGTCGCCCCCGATCCGCAGCGCCACGCCCGCGTGCAGCAGCGCGAGGTGGCTGTAGAAGACGCGTCGGAACGGGATCCGGATCCCGAGCACCCCGGGGAAGATCACCGGGGCGTGCCCGAAGATCATCGAGAACACGAAGCCGAGGAAGATCGCGTGCAGCTCGGCGTCGTGGACGAAGCCGGCGACGGCGGCGCCGTCGCGCAGCCAGAGGACGCCACCGACCGCGAGCCACACGTAGCCGGCAAGGAGAGCGAGCGCGACGAAGCGCGGCAAGCCCGGCCGGCGGGCGGTGTGGCGCGCGATGTCGAAGCGCGCGAGCCAGAGCGCGTAGCCGAGAAGGGCGGCGCCGGCGACGCGGACGCCGTTGTCGACGTCGGTTGTCGAGAGGGCGAGGCCTGCGAGGAGGACCAGCGTCAGCCCCACGAAGGTGACGCGGCCGAAGGTCGTGAGGCGGCTCATCGCCGCCAACTCGAGCCGCTCGCCGACGATCGTGAGGACGAGGAAGCCCGCCCACCAGGGGACGACCTGGACGAGCGCGTCGCCCCGTAGCCAGAGGGCGTCGCCGATCACCCAGAGCAGCGCGCCCGCTAGCAGCGTCACGGTCGACGCAGTCGCGTGCGTACGGACGATGACGAGGAAGAGGCCCGCGAGCACGCAGCCGGCAAGGGCGAGCACGAGCTCGCCGATCCCCTGGCGCAATCCGGCGAAGAGCAGCGCGACGCCGAGGATCGTGCCCGCAGGCGCCAGGTAGCCCCAGGCCCGGCGCAGCGCGACGGCGCGCTCGAGCGAGATGACCGTCCCGAGGAAACCGAACACCATCAGCGGCCCATGCAGCTCGACCAGGTTCGCCCGCCCCTGCGGCAGGCCCCAACCGAAGCGGAGCAGCCCCGCCCAGACGCCGCAGAACAGCGATGCGATTCCGAGCGCGAGCAGCGGAAAGCGCGCGCGCGACACCATCATGTCTGTTTTATACTATTGCTATGAGTTTTTCCGTGAGAGCAGATCCTGTCGTCGCCGCTGCCCGTTCGGCGCTGTCCGGCGTCGAGGATCCGGAGCTCGGCCTGGACATCGTCTCGCTCGGCCTGGTCTATGCCGTCGAGCGCGACGGCGATCATGTTCGGGTGGTGCACACGCTCACCTCCATGGGCTGTCCGCTCGGGCCGGTGATCGAGCACGACATCGGGGAGGCGCTCGTCGGGATCGACGGCGTGTCCTCGGTGGACGTCCAGCTCGTGTTCGATCCGCCGTGGTCGCCCGAGCAGATGAGCGACGACGCGAAGTTCCTGCTCGGGATGTACCGTTGACCGTCCCCGACGAGCAGGTGCTGCGCCGTCATCGTGCGCTCGCCGACGCAAGCCGGGCGCGCATCCTCGCCGAGCTCGTCGACGCCGGCCCGCTCGACGCGCGCGAGCTCGCCGACCGGGTCGACCTGCACGTCAACACCGTGCGCGTGCACGTCAACGCGCTCGCCGACGCGGGCCTGGTCTCCTCGGAGACGCTGCCGCCACAGGGGCGCGGCCGGCCGCGGGTCGCCTATCGCGCCACGGCTGCGGCCGCCGAGGAGGGCGGACGCCGCTACCGGTTGCTCGCCGAGATCCTGACCGCGCTCGTCGCCCGCTTCGGGCCGGAGGCGGGCGAGCAGCTGGAGGAGATCGGCGAGGCCTGGGGCCACTACCTCGTCGACTCGCCCCCGCCCTACGCCGAGCTCTCGGACCCGGAGGCGGTGGAACGGTTGACGGGGCTGCTGGCCGAGATCGGCTTCCGGCCCGAGCTCGAACAGCGGGCACGCGGACGGCGGATCCTGATGCGGCCGTGCCCGTTTCTCGAGCTCGCCCGTTCCCACCAGGAGGTGATCTGCCCGATCCACCTCGGTCTGATGCGCGGGGCGCTGTCGGAGCTGGGCGCGAAGACGCGAGCGACCAGGCTCGAGCCGTTCGTCGAGCCCGACCTCTGCGTCGCCCACCTCGCGCGGCGCTAGCCGGCCGGACGGCCGATCCGCACGCGCCACACCTCCGGGCCCTCTTCGAGGTACTCCCAGCTGAAGGCGCCTTGGTGCTCGGCCTCGAACTGGTACCGGAGCGGCTTGGGGTCGTGGTCGTTGACGAGCACGAACCCGTCTCCGGGGGCGAGTGCCTGGTACGTCTCGAAGATGAGGTCGTGGCGGCGGGCGGGCGGCTCGCTGCGCACGTCGAGGACCTGCTCGGCGTCGGTGGACATCGGGGCCTCCTTCGGGCTCGGGGGTCTGGATAGGCGATGCAGGGTGGCATTGAGGCGGTTGGCGGCCTCGGGCGCGACGGGCCGCGCGAGCCACCAGGCGCGGGCGGCGATCCGGCAGCCCTCCTCGAGGGTGAGCGAGGACTTGGCGAGCAGCCGGAGTGCGTCCGAGAGGAGCGTCGCCAGCGCGTCGACGCGCTGCTCGGCCGTGAGCTCCTCGGTCGTCGCGCTCACTGGTCGAGGTCGACGACGACGCGGCCGTCCTCCACCGCGACGGGGAAGGTGGGAACCGGGAGCACCGCGGGGAGCGTCAGCGGCCGCCCGGAGCGGATGTCGATGCGGGCGCCGTGGCGCGGGCAGACTGCGACACCTGCATCGGCGTCGAGCTCGCCCTCGGCGAGCGGGCCGTCGTCGTGCGAGCAGCGGTCCTCGATCGCGTACAGCTCGCCGTCGAGGTTGTAGACCCCGATCGACACCGTGTCGGCGTGGACGATCCGCGCCGAGCCGGCCTGCAAGTCGGCGACGGCGCACACATCCAGGCGGCGCATCAGCGGTGCCCGTCGATCGCCGGCAGCGCGTTGCGTGCGCAGTAGTCCTCGACCATCCGGTCGACGACGTCGGCTCCTTCGACGTAGGCCGCGTTGATGCCCGTGAACTCGACCCACTTGGCCGGGAGCGCGTCCTCGGGGAAGATCGCCTCGACGGGGCACTCCGGCTCGCACGCGCCGCAGTCGATGCACTCCTCCGGGTCGATCACCAGGATCCGTCCCACCTCGTGGATGCAGTCGACCGGGCAGACATCGACACAGGAGCGGTCCTTCACGTCGATGCACGGCTCCCCGATCACGTACGTCATCGGCACTCCTCTCTCATCCGCAACATTTAGCATGTTATACACGAGCTAAAACATTGCGTAGGACTGCTGCTGCGGTGCCGACGCGACACTGCAGCCGACGACGCCGAACTCGTCAGGCGGGGCTTTTGAGTGTGTGATCCCCCAGTGCGTCGCGGACGTCGTATTCCCAGATCGGCTGGCGCGTGCCGAAAGGAAGGTCCTCGAGCAGCGTCGCGTACCGCGCGTCCCGCCGCTGTTGCTCCTCGCCGTCGGGCAGGTAGAAGGTATTCGCCGCACTTGCGGACGAGTCCTGGAGCTCTTCGGCGCGGCGCATCCGGATCTCCTCGTACCGGCGTAGCGCGGCGACGACTTCCTCGTCGACTTCCAGGCACGCCGCGAGCACGAAGGCGTCCTCGATCGCCTGGGCCGCCCCTTGCGCCTGGAATGGCTCCATCGCGTGGGCAGCGTCCCCGAGCAGCGTCACGCGGCCGAAGGACCAGTGCTCGAGCGGGCGCCGCACGAAGACGGCGCCGCGGAGCAACGTCCTCACGCGCCGGATCCGTTCGAGGAGCGGCGGGTGCCAGCCTTCGAACGCCTGCGCCGCCTCCTCCGGTGGCGCCTCCAGCGTCCATGACTCGCGCGACCACGATGCGTCCTGAACGGCGCAGTTCACGGCGAGCAACCGTCCGGCCGAGATCCAGTAGGAGACGCCGTGCCGGTAGGGGCCGAGCCAATAGAAGTTCAGCCGGTCGGGGTGCAGGCCGGTGACGTCCTGGCGCGGCACGACTCCGCGGTAGACGACCGTCCCGGAAAAAGCCGGCGACTCCGCGCCGACGAGCTGCTGGCGCAGCTGCGAGCGGATCCCGTCTGCAGCGACGGCGGCGTCCGCGCGGATGCGCTCACCGGCCGCGGTCCAGAGATCGACGCCTTCGACGTCCTGCTCGACGCGCTCGACGCGCTGCCCGAGCCGGAGGACGCCTCGCGGCAGCGCGTCGACGAGGATGCGGTGCAGGTCGGGCCGGAAGAAGTCGAGCTGCGGCGCGCCGAAGTGCGCTTCGGCCCGCTCGCCGAGCTCGGTGTGCAGGAGCAGCCCGCCGTCGTCCCAGCGGACGAAGTCGACCGCGTCGGGTCGCACGCCGACCTCCCGCAGCGCACCGAGCAGCCCCAGCGCGTCCATCAGGCGGAGCGCGTTCGGGCCGAGCTGCAGGGACGCACCGACCGGATCGACCGTGGCCGCCTGCTCGAGCACCTGGACGTCGAAGCCCTTTCGGACGAGCGCGATCGCCGCCGTCAGGCCGCCGACGCCGCCGCCGACGATCGAGACCTTCACCGGCGCAGCCTCTCGCAGACGTGTGATTGGATCGCGCTCATGCCACGCCAGATCCTAAATCCGGACACGATCCATCCGCCCGCCGGCTACAGCCACATCGTCAACGCCACGGGGTCGAGGCTTGCGTTCGTCGCCGGCCAAGCAGCGCTCGACCGTGATTTCTCGGTTGTCGGAGAGGGCGACCTCGGGGCCCAGACGCGACAGGTGATGGCGAACCTCCGGCTTGCGCTCGATGAGCTGGGCGCCGGCTGGGAGGACGTCGTCAAGGCGACGGTCTACACGACGCAGCCGTACGAATACGAGACGATCGGACGCGCGATGGCGGAGGCGCTGGGAGGCGCAGCCCCGCCGGCGCAAGTCATCGCGGGCGTGACCGGGCTCGCGCTGCCCGAGCTGCTGATCGAGATCGAGCTCGTCGTCTCGCTGTCATAGGGCTGTACGAGTTGCGCGCAGTCCGGATCCACGCTCACGGCGGGCACGAGGTGATGCAGGTCGACGACATCCCGGAGCCGACTCCCGGCCCGGGCGACCTCCTTGTCCGCTTGCGCGCGACCTCCGTCAACCACCGCGACGTCTGGATTCGCCGGGGCCATCCACACCCGGCGTACCACGTCGATCTGCCTGCCGTCCTCGGCATCGACGTCTGCGGCGACGTCGTCGCCGTCGGCTCCGAGGTCGAGGGCTTCGGCTTCCGCCCCGGCGACCGAGTCACGGCGAATCCGTACATGCCGTGCGGCCGCTGCCGGTATTGCCTTGGCGGGCGCTTCCAGCTGTGTCCGCGCTTCACTGTCTACACGGGAACCTACGCCGAGCTCTTCCTCGTGCCGGCGCGGTTCGCCGTGCGGATCGACCCGACCGTGCCCGACGAGCACGTGGCGGCGTTCCCGAACACCTACATCACGGCGTGGCAGATGCTCGTCGGCAAGGCCCGAGTCGGGCCGGAAGACGTCGTTTTCGTCTGGGGTGGGACGAGTGGGCTCGGCAGCGCCGGGATCCAGATTGCGAAGCTCGCCGGCGCCACCGTTCTCGCGAGCGCGGGCGACGAGGAGAAGCGGGAGGTCCTGCGACGGCGCCTGCCCGTCGACCACGTGCTCGACCACCACGCCCCGAACCTGGTGGAACGTGTGCTCGAGCTGACGGACGGCGCAGGCGCCTCGATCGTCTTCGAGCACATCGGCGCGGCCACATGGCAGCGTTCGCTCGAGCTGGCGGCCGCGGGCGCGGCGGTCGTCGTCGCCGGCGCAACGAGCGGCGACGACGTGCTCACCGACGCGACGTACCTGTTCGTCAAGCAGCTGCGCATCCTCGGCTCTCGCCTCGGGACGATGCGCGACGCGTTCGACGCCGCCTCCCACCTGAGTGCGGGCCGTTTCACGCCTCTCGTCGGAGCCGTGCTGCCGCTCGACCGCGTGGCCGAGGCACATGCGCTCATGGACGAGGGGAAGGTGATCGGGAAGGTGATCGTCAAGCCGGAGACCTAGCGTCGGCCCCGCGCCGTGCCGACCGTCGTCGACGATCGAACAGCGGTTTCAAGTGCGAAGGCATCAGGCGGCCGTACCGTTTGGCGCACGCGGCGAAGGCAGCTGCCAGCTCGGCGTTGGCGGGCGCTGCATACACGGCGATCCTGCGCCGGATCGGTGGCACGAGGAGCAGGACGGCGCCGGGCGGCGGGTCCGGGACCGCGTTGACGGGCACGAGTGTCGGGCCGAGGCCCGACGCCGCCAGCGCAACGAGGGTTCCGACGCCGGACGAGCGCACCGCGGCCTCCGGTACGAAGCCCTCCGCGCTACAGAGATGCTCGACGTACTCGGAGAACCCGTCCCCCACCGCTGGCAGCACCCATCGGCGGTCTCTCAGCTCCGCCACCGCGATCGCTGACGTGGGGTTGAGCGCGAGTGGATCGTTGCGGGCGACGATCACGACCAGTTCTTCGTCTCCGAGGTCGAAGACAGGCCCCTCCCACTCGTCGGGGCGAACGGCCAGAGCAACATCCGCCTCTCCAGTGAGGAGCTGGGATCGGACGAGGTCGGCGTGCGAGTGCTCGTGCACCTTCACCTCGACGCCGGGGTGCGTGGCGAACCACTCGCGGAGCGCGTGGGGTAGGACGCCGAGCGCGAGCGAGAGGCTGGTCGCGATCCGAAGCTCGCCTTCGTCGAGCCCCGCAGCTGCTCGGGCCGAACGGCGCGCCTCCGCCGCGGAGGCGAGTGCCGCCTTTGCACCGGGGAGCATCGCCCGTCCGACCGGAGTCAGCAGGGTCCCGCGAGCCCGTCGCTCGAAGAGTGTCGCGCCGACGGTCGCCTCGAGGGCACGAAGTTGGTGCGACAGCGAAGGCTGTGAAGTGTGCAGCCGCTTGGCTGCGCGGGTCACCGACCCGACCTCGGCTACGACCACGAAGTACTGCAGCTGGCGAAGGCTGAGCGGGACGTGGTCTGCCATAGACAGAGTCTATGCGGTTCGTTCATAACCAGTCTTGGTCTTGATGGGCCCGGAGCGGGAGACTCGCGGCATGAGCGAGCCGACGCCCGAGGTCGACTCCGCCCCACCGCCGGTCGTCACCGGGACGCCGTACGAGGTCGCGCGCGGGGTGTACGTGATCCCCGACGGTCGAGTACCGCTGGTCCCGAACATCGGTCTCATCCTCGGCGAGGAGCGAGTCTTGGTCGTGGACACCGGGATGGGGCCGGAGAGTGGCCGTCGGGTTCGCGCCGTCGCCGACCAGCTCCGCGGCGCCCGTGACCTCGTTCTCACGATCACGCACTTCCACCCCGAACACGGCTTCGGTGCGAGTGTCTTTGGCGACGCGACAATCGTCTACAACGCTGCGCAGCGAGACGAGTTTCACGGTAAGGCACCTGGCTACCTCGAGATGTTCCGTACCTTCGGCGACAACGTCGCGGCCGCCCTCGAAGGGGTCGAGTTGATCGGACCGACTCAGGTGTATGACGGGGACGCATACCCACTCGACCTGGGCGAGCGTCTGGTCGAGCTCCGCACCTGGGGCCGGGCGCACACGCTCTCAGATCAGGTCGTGTTCCTTCCCGAGGAGCGCATCCTCTTCACGGGCGACCTGGTCGAGGAGAGCTGTTTTGCGATCGTGCCGTATTTTCCACCCGACGACACGGACGTCGACGGCGGCCGGTGGATCGCTGTCCTCGAGCAGCTCGAGGCGCTCGATCCCCGGATCGTCGTCCCCGGTCATGGTGGCATCGGCGGTGTCTCCATCATCCGGGACGCACGCGAGTACCTCACGGCCCTTCGCAGCGAGACGCGTCGCCTGAAGGCAGACGGTGCGACGGTCGAGGCAGCCGTCGAGGAGCTCGACGCGAGGATGCGCTCGTTTCACCCTGACTGGCTCCAACCCGAGTGGATCGGATTCGGTGTCAGACACTTCTACGACGCCGGTTGACAGAGGCTCTCCCGAAACCCCGGCCGGTCAGGGAGGGACGTCATGCGAGGAGGAAGCAGACCCGATGGAGGATCGCTACGCACGTGGACTGAAGGCCTACGCGAGCCAGTTCGGAATCCCTGAGGGCGCAGTGGCCGCATACTTCGCGGAGCGCTACGGTGAGCGGTTCGGAGAGGAGGCGATCAACGCCGCCGGCGGCGCGTGGAACGACGATGACCTCAGCCTCCGCGACAGGAGCATCGTCGTCGTCACTGCGTTGATCACGCAGGGCGGCGTGGACGAGCGACTGCGTGGACACGTCCGCTGGGCGCTCGACCACGGCGTGACCCCGACCGAGCTGGATGCCATCGTCGCTCTCCTGGCGGTTTACGTCGGCTACCCGCGGGCTTCGGTTGCAGGCGAGATCGTCCGGGAAGAGCTGGCACGGCGCGCATCGACCAGCCACCACGGAGCCAACGGCCGCGAGCGTCGTTGAGCGACTCGTTCCTTCGGATCAGCGGCCTCCACAAGCGCTTCGTCGGCGTGCACGCGTTGCGCGGCGCCGAGCTGACGGTCGAGCGTGGCGAGCTGCACGCGCTCGTCGGTGCGAACGGCTCCGGCAAGTCGACGCTGATCAACATCCTGTCCGGCCAGATCGCTCCGGACGGCGGAACGATCACGCTGGCCGGCGACAGGCTCCGGCTCGGTCGCTCCGAGCATGCGCTTGCGGCGGGAATCGCCACCGTCACGCAAGAGACGACGCTCGTCCCGCAGCTCTCGGTCGCCGAGAACATCCTGCTCGGGCCGCGCAAGGTGCGTGGCCCGCTCGGTATCGACTGGCAGGCGACGCGCGGGCGAGCCGCCGAGATCCTCGAGCTGCTCGGCGCGCGGTTTCCGGTCGACGTGCGAATCGCGAACCTCCGCCCCGACCAGCAGCAGCTCGTCGAAATTGCACGCGCGATCTCGATGAACGCCCGTCTTCTGCTCCTCGACGAGCCAACGAGCTCGCTCACCGAGGACGAGGTGGACGCCCTCTTCTCGCTCGTCCGCTCGCTTCAGGAGCGCGGACTGACGACGATCTTCGTCTCTCACCGGATGAGCGAGCTCTTCGCGATCGCCGACCGGATCACGGTGCTGCGCGACGGCCGCACGGTCGAGTCGGGGCCGGTCTCGAGTTACGACCCCAAGCGGATCATCGAGTTGATGGTGGGGCACGCTCCTGAGCCCACCGTCGCGCCGGCACGGGTCGAGCCGGGCGACCGACCGCTCCTCCGCGTCGACGATCTCTCCTCCGGCCACGTCGTCGGAGCTGCGTTCACCGTCGCGGCCGGCGAGTGCGTTGGCCTCGCCGGCCTGACAGGAGCCGGCCGTACCGAGCTGCTCGACACGATCTTCGGCCTCCGCCGGGCAACCCATGGCCGGATACAGCTCGACGGCCGCGAGCTCCGGGCTCGCCGGGTGACCGACGCGATCGCGCGCGGTGTCGCCTACGTGCCCGGCGATCGGAAGAATCTCGGGCTGATCCTGAGTATGACTCTGGCAGAGAACGTCGTCATGCCGGCGACCAGCGCGCGCCGTCGCCTGCTCGTGCCGTCGCGGAAACGCGAGCGGGCACGCGTGTCGGCCGTCGTTGGCGACTTCGGGATACGGGCGGCTTCGCCAGACGTCCCCGTCGCCACGCTGAGCGGAGGCAACCAGCAGAAGGCCGTGCTCGCGAAGTGGATGCACACCGGGCCGCGGCTGCTCCTGATGGACGAGCCGACGCGCGGGGTAGACGTAGCCGCGAAGGCGGAGATCCATCGCCTGCTCGCGGAAGCAAGGTCGCGCGGGGTAGGCATCCTCGTCAGCTCCTCCGAGAACGAGGAGCTGCAGCTCCTCTGCGATCGAATCCTCGTCATGTTCCGCGGCCGCATCGTCGCCGAACTGGACCGCGCGGCCGCAACCGACGCGAACCTGGCGCACTTCGCGATGGGAGCACATTGACGACACCGATGAGCTCCGACGTCGGTGGCCCGCGCCCGCGGCTTCTCAGTAGGTTCTCTCTGAGCGAGCTCTCGTCGAGCAGTCAGTTCCTCGGCGTCGCCGTCGTTCTCGTCGCGATGTTCGTTGCGTTCTCCGTCACCGAGCCGCGCTTCTTCACGGCCGCGAACATCCGCGTGATGCTGACGAGCGTCGCCATCCTCTGGATGATCTCGCTCGGTCTGACGGTCGTGATGCTTACCGGCGGCTTCGACCTGTCCCTTGGCTCGATGCTCGGGCTTGCCGGCTTCATATTCGTCGGCTTCTACGTGAGGCTCGGCCTTCCGGCGTTGCTCGCGGTGCTCCTCACCGTCGCCGCCGGTGCGCTCATCGGCGGTGCCACCAACGGGTTTCTCATCGGGCGTGTGCGGATGCCGTTCCTCGTCGTCACGATCGGGACGCTCTCGCTCTTCCAGGGAATCACGTATCTGGTCTCAGGTGGGCAGACGACGTCGCTGACGTCGTCGCTTCTCGACTCAATCGGCTTCGGCACGGCGCTCGGCGTGCCGTACTCGGTCTGGATCATGCTCGGGACGCTCGCCGTCTCGCTCTTCGTCCTTCGGCGCACGTATTTCGGCCGCGACGTCTATGCGACCGGTGGCAACCCAAAAGCGGCGCAGCTCGCCGGAGTCTCCGTGACGAGGACGCTGATCGCCGCGTATGCATTCGCGGGTGCGACTGCTGCGCTCGGAGGTGTCCTGCAAAACGCGTTCATCAGTGCTGCAAGCCCGGTCGGAGCCGGAACGATCATCTTCGACGCGACGGCGGCGGTGCTGCTCGGCGGCACCGTGCTCGGCGGCGGCGTCGGCGGAGTCGGCGGGACGGCCATCGGCGTCCTCTTCCTCGGCGTTTTGCAGAACGGCCTGTCGCTCGGCGGCGTACAAGCGGCCTGGCAGCAGGTGATTTCCGGAGCGATCGTGATCTCGGCGGTGCTCTTTCAGCAGCTTCAGGGAACCGGCATGTCTCTGTTTCCACGTCGCGAGCGTCCCGACGACGCATCCGCCGGGTCCCTGGGTTCGGTTAACCCCCCGGAGAAGAAGGAGGAGCAGGTATGACCACGCGCTGGTCAACGACCACAGGCAAGTTGATCGTCGCTCTCGCGGTCCTGGCAGCGGTCGGCGCAGTCACGGCGGCCGCGTTCGCGGCCGGCGGAGTCAAGCCGTATTCCGGCTTCGAGAAGGCATATCCGTCGCGCTTCCACGTGCCGAAGAAGGTCGCGGGCAAGCAGTTCACCATCGGCTGCCAGAACCCCGTCAACCCCGGCAACGAGACGACCGCGGTCTTCTGCAAGGGCGTGCAGGCGGAGGCCAGCGCCCTCGGCATGAAGTACATCGGCCTCGACGACGACCTGAGCGTCTCGAAGCAGGTCAGCAACTTCAACCAGTTGGTCGCGCAGGGCGCGAACGCGATCGTCCTCTATCCGCTGGCGCCGAACTCGCTCCGTGCGTCGCTTGCGAAGGCGCACAAGCAAGGCGTCGTCGTCGTCGGGCTGAACGTCACGTTCACGAAGAGCGCCAAGGCTCCCGGTTACGACGCCCAGGTCTGGGAGGGGCGTGACACGGAGGCGTACCTGTCGGTCGCCGAGATGGCGACTCTCGTTCCCCACGGGAAGGTCGTGATCATCGGGATCGGGATTCCGGTGCCGGCGATCAAGTACCTCGCCCAGCGCTATCGCTACTGGGCGGCGAAGTTCGGGCTCGACGTGATCGGCGAGCAGGACAATCCATCCGACGACATCCCGGGCGGGCAGCAGGCGATGGCGGGGCTCCTGGGCAAGTACGGGTCAATTGACGGTGTCCTCGCGTACAACGACCCGAGCGCGGTCGGTGCGTACACCGCAGCACGTGACGAGGGTCGCTCCGGGATCAAGATCATCGGGATCAACGGCTCGAGCCTCGGCATCTCGGCGCTGAAGGCGCACCACGTCTCGGGAATCGTCCAGGTCGACGCGGTCAACCAGGGTGCGCAGGCCGCCGCTGCCGCGTACGACCGGTTGACGAAGCAGGGTCTGCCGCTTCCGAAGACGATCGTGCGAGGGCCGCGTCTGCTGACGCAGGCCAACGTCGGGGCCGCAGTGACATGGTCAGCCGAGCTCTCGAAGATCAAGGCCGGCAACCTCTCACACTGACGTCGCTCGATGCTTCGCCGGTTGCCGCGGCCACTCGGGTCGCGGCAACCGGCGAGACCTGACTCCGCCCGAGGTGACCGCCACGCTTCGCGCCGATGCTGCAACGCATCCGCACGCCTGGACGAAGCTGGCGCCGGTCCGGACGACCTCAATGCGCATGGAGCTCGTGCATCAGGGCGTGGCCTCGGCCGCGGCTGATCAGCCAGCGGTTGACGGGCACGGTGAGGGCGAAGGCGATCACCAGGCTGACAGCGAGGCTCCACCAGAAGAGGCCGTCCGTAAGACCGGCCGCTATCGCGCCTGGCACGAGCAGGATGAAGGCGTTGTCGACGATCTCCATGGTCGTGATCGAGACGGTGTCGCTGGCGAAGGCGACGCCGGCGGCGCGCCGGAAGGGGATCCCGGCGCGGAGCACGGGCCGGATCGTCAGCGCGTAGCCGAAGAGAAACGCCAGCGCGACAGCGAGCGCGATCGACGCGGCATCGCCCCAACCGAGCGCCGTCGCGAGCACCATCCCGAGCACCTCGCCGATCGCACAGCCGGTCAGGCAGTGCAGGGTCGCCTGGACGGCGCTCTGCCAGAGAGCGACGCCTTCGCCCGTCGGTTGGTGCCGGTCGTGCCGCTGTTCCACCCGGAGTCCTTTCGGCTCGGCCGCGCTAGCCGTCGATCTCGACGACTTCCATCCGGACGACCTCGCCGCCGCTCTCGACCGAGATCACGTCCCCGACCCGACGTCCGAGGAGCGCCGAGCCGAGCGGCGAGCGAACCGAGACCTCCTGTTCGCCCTGCGGCTCGACGAGCCTGTAGTCGCGCACGGCACTCGTCGTCAGGTCGAGAACGGTGATCCGCTCGCCGACCTCGGCCTCCCCGTTGCGGGCCGGCGGGAGGAGCCTCACGGCGTGCAGATCCACGCTCATGACGCGCTCTCCACGACGAGCGTGGCGACGAGGGACACCACGACGACCCAAACCACCAGCCAGGCGAACGTGCGCCGAAACCTGGTCATCTGCACGGCCTCCTTTTCCGTCGGTGTTCGTCTCAACGATGCCCGCCGCGAGCACGGGCCGCCATCGGGTCGTGGCCCCATCCGTGCGTGCGACGCGCCGGTCCTACGGCTGGATCAGGCCGCGGCGGATCGCGTAGCGCGTGAGCTCGACGCGGTCGTTCATTCCCAGCTTGTCGAGGATGTTCTGCCGGTGCCGCTCGACGGTCTTGACGCTGATCACCAGCTCCTGGGCGATCTCCTTCGAGGTGTATGCCTCTGCGATCAGCTTCAGCACCTGCAGCTCGCGGGGCGTCAGGATGTCGAACTGCTCCTCCTCCGGCCGGCCGCGCTCGACGAAGTCCTTCACGAGGGTGGAGACGGCAGAGGGGTAGAGGAACGACTGCCCGCGCATCGTTCGTCGCACCGCCTCGACGATGTCCTGGTCGGCGTCCGACTTGAGCACGTAGCCGGCGGCTCCCGCCTTCAGCGACTCGAACAGGAACTGCTCGCTGTCGTACATCGACAGCATCAGCAGCTTCAGCTCCGGCTTGCGCTTGTGCAGCTGCTCCGCCGCCTGGATGCCCGTCGTCTTCGGCATCGACACGTCGAGGATCGCGAGGTGGAGATCCTCGCTCAACGCTTTCTTCACCGCCTCGGCACCGTCCTCGGCCTCCGCGACGACCTCCATGTCTGCCTGGGCGTCGATGACCTTCTTCAGGCCGGAGCGGACGATCGGGTGGTCGTCGGCGACGAGAATGCGCGTCACCAGGGGGATCGGCATCAGCGTTCTCCTGCCGGCACTTCGAGTCTCACTTCGACGCCTCCTTCGCTCGACTGCTTGATCGCCAGCGCGCCGCCGACGAGCAGCGCCCGCTCGCGCATGCCGCGCAGGCCGCCGTGTCCGTTCAGCGCGAACGCGTCGGGCGCCGCGATTCCGCGCCCATCGTCGGTCACCCGGAGGACGACGCTGTCGCGGCCGGGCTGGAGCGCGATCTGCACCCTCGACGCGTCGGCATGTCGCGCGATGTTCGTCAGGCTCTCCTGCGCCACGCGGTAGACGGCCAGCTCGGCATCGTCCGAGAGCCGCGGCAGGGTGCCGGCGAAGCGCCGTTCGACCCGGACGCCGCTCGAATCGGCGGACTTCCGTGAGAGCTCTGTCAGCGCGCTGACGAGGCCGAGCTGCTCGAGCATTTCCGGGCGAAGCTCCCGTGCGATCCGCCTCACCTCTTCGAGCGCTTGCCGCACCGCCTGCTTCGTCTCGTCGTCGTCGAGTCGAAGCAGCACGCCGGTGAGTACCTGGCCGACCTCGTCGTGCAGACCGTTCGCGATCCTCCGACGCTCGGCCTCCTGGGCGCGCAACGTGCGCGTGCCGCTCTCACGCCGCTCGGTCTCGAGCCGCTCGAGCATCTCGTTGAACGTGCGTGTGAGCTCGGCGACCTCGACTCCTCCCTGCTCGGGGAACCGCTGGCCCGGGCGGAGGAGGTCGATGCTGCGCATCCGGCCGACCAGGCGATCGAGCGGCCCGAGCGTGCGATGCAGGAGCGCGAAGTTGGCTGCGAGCATCACCACGAGCGCCACGGCGAGGTCGACACCCTCGACGATTGCGATCGGGGCGTGGATCGTGACCGGCGTCAGCGCGAGCAGTAGCGTCGCGACGACGAGCAGCGTTGCGTTGATGGCGAAGACCCGCCAGAGCAGCGGTATCCGTGAGAGACGCATCGGCGCCTGTCGGATCGTTCCAGATCGTCCCGGTGCTAGGCCGCTCCGGCGGCGGCAGCAAGCCGGTGATCGCTGCGCTTGCGCGTTGCCGGCGGGGCCAGGACCACGGGTACCGGTGTCGCAGCCTCGAGGTCCTGCGCAAGCGTGCAGCGGAGCTTGCGGTTGCCGAGACCGGCTGTCCGCGAGCCGATGACGATCAGGTCGGCACCCTCCTCGGCCGCAACCTGGGCGAGCCCCTCGGCGCGGTCTCCGATGACGACCCGCGTTTCGGCCCCGATGCCGATCTCACGCGCGATCAGGCCGAGGATCTGCTCGGCTCCGTGCTGGCGCTGCCGGGCCGTCAGGCTCTCCTCGGTGCCGAGCGGCACTCCGTCGACGACGTGCACGAGCACGAGCCGCAGGCCGAGACGGGCGACGAGCGCGCGCGCCAGCTCCGCGGAACTCCGTCCGTCCTCCGCACCCGCGACCCCACAGACCACGGTTCCTCCCATCTCGTCCCTCCTTCGGTTCGAGGCCCTCGACGCTCGCAGGCCTTCACTGACCTACAGGCTGGCCGACGCAGGCTCCGGGTGCGATGGGGCGGGGGCACCATTTGTCGCCGGCCGAGCCTGCAGTCGTGTTCGAGCCCGGGATGGGGTCGCGCCGAGTGGTGGATCGGGTGTCGAGCCCATGGCCGTGGCGGTGCGGGTACGGAACCATGGTCTCAGCGGAACGGACACCAAGGCTGTCTCACACCGAGGGAACGAAGGGCAGCGAGTATCCGGACCGCCTGGAAGAGGAGGCCGGGGCGCACACCCCCGTGCGCCCCGGCCGGTGGCGAAAACCGCCGGGCGAGGAGGCCAAGATGCGACGGTCCGTTCGGGTCGGCAATCCGTTCGAGTTCCTGTTCGCGACGACCAGGCGCGAGCAGTACCTGGAGCGGTACGTGCTCCACGAGCACCGCAAGGGGCGGGCCCTGGCCGACATTCTCGAGGATCCCTACATCCGCTCCTGGTCGACTCCGGAGGAGCGGGCGCGGCTGCTCGAGCGTCCGGCAGTTGTCGCTGTGATCGGTTCGGGCATTTTAACTGTTATGCATGAGACAAAAGCTTTGCATCAGACTGAAGCATCGTGATACGGTGTGTAGTTGCGAACGGGTGACCCTCCACGAGCCGACGAGGCGCCGCTTCGAACCGGCTGCCGCCGCAGACAGCTCGCGTGCCGTCCGTCGCCGAACGTCGGGTTCGAGCCTGATGAAAAGGAGGCGCATGCCTGCGGCCAGCCAGATCGATGTCCCGGCCTCGAGTGGGGGGCCGAAGCAGGCCGACCGGGTCGCTGCCACGCCGCCTCTGCGCGGACGGCGGCGCCGCAAGCCCGTTGAGACCCCGAGTGGGTGTGAGGCGTGAGCGTTTCGCAGGACGAGGAGTCGCGGGCGCTGGTCGAGATCCGGGGCGGTCTCATCCCGGAGCCGGGACGCACATCCTCGGTCGACCCGGAGGAGACGACGCCGTGGGAGCAGGTGCGGCCGCGTCAGGTCGTGGGGGCCGACTGGCAGCGATACCGCCGCTACATGGGCGAGATCTTCACCGCCTTCGGGATGCAGCTCGAAACGCCGGGAACGATGCGGACGCCGGAACGGTTCCTGAAGGCGCTCTATGACGCGACCGCCGGTTACGAGGGCGACGCGAAGCTGCTGACCGCGTTCCCGACCGAGTGTCGCTGCGACGCCGACTGCCTGGTCAGCCAGATCGTCGAAGGCCCGATCTCCTTCTATGCGCTCTGCGAGCACCATGCGCTGCCCTTCCACGGCTTCGCCCACGTCGGCTATGTCTCGCACGAGCGCATCATCGGCATCTCGAAGCTGACCCGGCTGGTGCGCATGTTCGCCCGCCGCTTCACCGTCCAGGAACGGCTGGGCGAGGAGATCGCGGACGCGCTGACGGAGCTGATGGAGCCGCACGGCGTCGCCGTGCACCTGGAGGCGGTGCACCTGTGCACGCAGATGCGCGGCGTGCGCGAGGAGCACTCGAAGACCGTGACGAGCGTCTGGCGGCGCGGCTTCACCGACAACCCGGAGCTACGCCGCGAGTTTCTCGCCGAGGTCGGCAAACGGAATCCCTGGACGTAAAGGAGAGACGACGTGGAGACGTATGAGTACGTGATCGTCGGCGCCGGACTGACCGCCGACAGCGCCTGCAAGGCGCTTCGCGAGCGCGACCCGGACGGCTCGATCGTCGTCGTGGGCGATGAGGCTCACCCGCCGTACCTGCGGCCGCCGCTGTCGAAGGCGCTCTGGAAGGGCGGGCAGGAGAGTTCGATCTGGCGCGGCACCGACAAGCTCGGCGTGGAACTGCGCCTCGGGCGGCGCGCCGCCGCCCTCGACCTCGCAAGCCGTACGCTCACCGACGACACCGGCGCCGAGTACCGCTTCGCGCGGCTGCTGCTCGCGACCGGAAGCAGCCCACGCCGGCTTCCCTTCGGCGGCGACGACGTCATCTACTTCCGCACCCTCGACGACTACCGGCTCCTGCGCTCGCGCACGACCACGGGCGCGCGCGTGTGCGTGATCGGCGGCGGCTTCATCGGTTCCGAGATCGCGGCCGCGCTCGCACTCAACGACTGCCGGGTGACGATCGTCTTCCCCGAGGATGGAATCGGAGCGCGTCTGTTCCCGAGGGAGCTGTCGACAGCGCTGAACGACTACTACCGAATCCGCGACGTCGAGGTTCGCGCGAACGCCACGGTCGCCGGCATCGACCGTCGCGGAGAGACGCAGCGGGTGACGCTCGGCGACGGGAGTGTGATCGACGCCGACATCGTCGTCGCCGGGATCGGGGTCACGCCGAACGTCCAGCTGGCCGTCGCAGCCGGACTGCCGGTGACGGACGGAATCCCGGTCGACGCCTGTGGACGCGTCGGTGGCCGCGACGACGTGTTCGCCGCCGGCGACGTGGCCCGCTTCCCCGCCGCCCTGCTCGGAACCGAGCTCCGCGTCGAGCACGAGGATCATGCAAAGAGCCACGGCCGCCTGGTCGGCACGAACATGACCGGCGCCGAGGAGCGCTACGACCACCTGCCGTTCTTCTACTCCGACCTCTTCGACGCAGGCTACGAGGCGGTCGGCGAGCTCGATCCGCGCCTGGACACACTCGTCGAGTGGAGCGATCCGGACGCGGAGGGCACGGTCACCTACCTCGACCCGGAAGGGCGCCCCCGCGGGCTGCTGCTCTGGAACCGCTTCGGCCACCTGGATGCGGCCCGCGAGCTGATCCGCGCCGCCGAGCCGGTCGGCGAGCACGTGCAGGTCGGATGACCGCCGCGCTGCGCAGCCTGCTCCGCCTGCGCCCGCTGGAGGTGCTGGTCGATGCGACCGGGCCGCCCACGTTCGAGCTTCCCGACGGGCTTGCGGACGTGTACGGCGGCTCGCTCGGATTCACGCAGCCGCGCCTGTACGCGAACCTCGTCGCCAGCGTCGACGGCGTCACCGCGATCCCGGGACGACCGCAGTCGAGCCACCTGATTGCCGCGGGCAGCGAGCACGACCGCTTCGTGATCGGACTGCTGCGCGCCAGCGCCGACGCCGTCCTGATCGGCGCCGGCACCCTGCGCGACTCACCGCGAACCCGCTGGACGCCGGAGCACGCCTACCCGGCGGCCGCCGACCTGTACGCCGAGCTGCGCCGCCGGCGCGGCCGGCCACCCCAGCCGACCCTGGCCGTGCTCACCGGCAGCGGTCGCATCGACCCGCGCCACCCCGGCCTGAGCGAGCGGACCCTCGTGCTGACGAGCGAGCAGGGCGCGGCGGAGCTCGGCCGGAGCCTGCCGCGCACGGCTGCGATCGTCCCGCTCGGCAGCCGGCCCCCGCTCGCTCCGCACGTCGCCGTCGAGGCGCTTCGAGCAGGCGGCCACGAGCTGATCCTCTGCGAAGGCGGCCCCAGCCTGCTCGGCGGCTTCGTTCGGGCCGGCCTGGTCGACGAGCTCTTCCTGACTCTGTCGCCTGCGCTCGGTGGTCGGCCGGCCGCCGAGCCGCGGCTCTCCCTGCTCGAGGAGGCCGACATCCCCGAGCTGCTCGTGCTGCGGCTGCTGTCGCTGCGACGGGCCGGCTCGCACCTCTTCCTGCGCTACCTGCTCCCGACGGCGGCGGGAAGCCGGGTCGACGGCGCGCCCCGTCGACCCGGTGGGGAGGCCGGCTGATGGCAACCACGCAGGCGAAGTCGGCGGCCGAGGCGCTCCCCCGCGAGCAGCTGCTCGGCTTCCTCGGCGAGATGCTGTTGATCCGCCGCTTCGAAGAGATGGTCGAGGAGCGCTTCCGCGCCGGTGAGCTGCCCGGCTTCCTGCACGTCTGCATCGGCCAGGAGGCGGTGGCTGTCGGCGTCTGTTCTGCGCTCGCCGACGGCGACGTGATCGGCTCGACCCATCGCGCGCACGGGCACGTGCTCGCCAACGGAACCCCGGCGCGCGAGGTGATGGCGGAGCTGTACGGCAAGCGCGAGGGCTGCTCGCACGGGTACGGCGGCTCGATGCACCTCTACGACGTCGCCCGCGGAACGATGGGAGCGAACGCCGTCGTCGGCGGCGGATTGCCGGGCATGACCGGCGCCGCGCTCGCTTTCCAGCTGCGCCGCCGGCCGCAGGTCGCGGTCGCGTTCTTCGGCGACGGCGCGACCAACATCGGCACCTTCCACGAGTCGCTCAACCTGGCGCAGCTGTGGAAGCTGCCGGTCGTGTTCGTGTGCGAGAACAACCGCTGGTCGGAGTCGACGCCACAGTCGCAGCACCAGCCGATCCGCGATCTCACGCAGCGCGCGGCCGCGTACGGCATGCACACGCTGCACGTGGATGGCCAGGATGTCGAGGCCGTCCACCTCGCCGCCCGCGAAGCGCTCGCCCACGCCCGCGACGAAAAGGGGCCCGTCTTCCTGCTCTGCGAGACCGAGCGGCTGACCGGCCACTACGTCGGGGATGCGCAGGTCTACCGCGACAAGGAGGAGCTGCGCCGGTTGCGGGAGACGCGCGACCCGGTGCGCAACCTGCGCGAGCGGCTCGCGACGAGCGAACAGGAATGGCAGCGACTCGACGCGGAGGCGCGCCGAGTCGTCGACGAGTCGGTTGCCTTCGCCAAGTCGGGTACCGACCCGCAGCCGCAGGACGCGCTCCTGAACGTCTATTACGACGGTGAGGAGTAGGCGATGGCCGTCCAGATGAAACGCGCCTACGAGCGGGCGCAGCGTGCAGACGGCTACCGGGTGCTGATCGACCGCATCTGGCCGCGCGGCGTCTCGAAGGACGCGGCGCGCCTCGACGAGTGGGCGCGCGAGCTGGCGCCGAGCACCGAGCTGCGCCGCTGGTTCGGTCACGACCCGGCCAGGTTCGACGAGTTCCGCCGCCGCTATCGCGACGAGCTTGCATCCCACGAGGAGAAGCTGCGCGAGTTGCGCAGGCGCGGGCGCACGGGGACGCTGACACTCGTCTACGCGGCGCGTGACACCGAGCACAACGACGCGGTCGTGCTTGCCGAGCTGCTGCGCAGGCGGTCGCCATGACCGAGGTCGAGCGTCTCGCCCGCTTCGTCGCGACGCGCTCCTGGGACGATCTGTCCGGGCCGGCCCGCGGTGCGCTGAAGGTCCGCGTGCTCGACTCGCTCGGGTGCGCCCTCGGCGCTCTCGACGCCGCTCCGATGCGAGCGGTCCGTGCCCACGTGGACCAGTTCGGCGGCCGGCCGCTGTGCACGCTGATCGGCCACGGTCACAGCGCTCCCGATCGCGCCTCGCTCTACAACGGCGCGCTCGTCCGCTACCTCGACTTCAACGACTCCTACTTCGCGCCGGGCGAGACCTGCCACCCGAGCGACAACCTGGCGGCCGTGCTCGCCGCCGCCGAGGACGCCCATGCATCCGGCCGCGAGCTGCTGACCGCGCTCGCGGTCGCGTACCAGGTGCAGTGCCGCCTCTCCGACGAAGCGCCCGTGCGGGCGCGCGGCTTCGACCACACCGTCCAGGGCGCCTACGGCGCTGCCGCCGGGGCTGCCAAGGCGCTACGGCTCGGCGACGTGGAAACGGCCAACGCGATCGCCATCGCGGGCACCGCGCTGAACGCGCTCCGCGTCACCCGCACCGGGGCGCTCTCTCAGTGGAAGGGGCTCGCCTACCCGTTCACCGCGGCCGGCGCGGTCGGGGCCGCCTACCTCGCCGCCCGAGGCATCACCGGCCCGCGGCAGGTGTTCGAGGGAAACAAGGGGTTCACCGACTCGATCGCCGGTCCGTTTCACATCGACTGGGACCACGAGGATCTCGAGCGGGTCCGGCGGACGTTTCTCAAGCGCTACAACGCCGAGATCCACTCTCAGTCCGCGCTCGAGGCGCTGCTCGACCTGCGCGAGAAGCACGACCTCGACGCCGAGGAGGTCGAACGGATCGAGCTGGAGACCTTCCAGGTCGCCTACGACATCATCGGCGGCGGCGAAGAGGGCGACAAGACGCGGATCGAGACGAAGGAACAGGCCGACCACTCCCTCCCCTACTTGCTCGCCGTCGCGCTCCTCGACGGACAGGTGCTGCCCGAGCAGTACGCACCGGACCGGATTGCGGCGCCGGACGTGCAGGCGTTGCTGCGCCGGGTCGCTGTGCGGCCTGCCGCCGACCTGACCGCGCGCTTCCCGGGCGAGCATCCCTGTCGCCTCCGTCTCGTGCTCGACGACGGCTCGGTCCTCACCGCCGAGAAGACCGACTACGAAGGGTTCCTGAGCCGGCCGATGAGCTGGCAGCGAGCGCGGGAGAAGTTCGAGCGACTTGCCGCTTCGGCGGTCGCGACGGAACTGGCGGAGGAGATTGCAGAAGCCGTCGGCTCGCTCGACGAGCTGGAAACACGTGACCTGACCGAGGTGCTCGCGCGCGCGGCCACGCGCGCAGCCACGAAAGGAGCGACCTGATGACAACCATCGAGACCGGAAGCGAGCGCGCGTTTGGTTTCCTCGAGCTGAACGGGCGACCGCAGAAACCACGCACTCGCGGCGTGACCGAGATCCGCGGCCCCTACTACACGCCGGTCGGGCCTCGCTACCTCGAGGACCTGCTCGAGGCGATGGGCGCCTGGGTCGACACGCTGAAGTACGCGGGCGGCTCCTTCGCGCTGATGCCGCGCGGGTCGGTGCGCGCGCTGAACGAGGTCTGCCACGAGCACGATGTGGAGGTCTCGACCGGCGGCTTCCTCGAACACGTGCTCACGCGCGGCGGAGACGCGGTCGATCGCTACCTCGAGGAGTGCCGCGAACTCGGCTTCGACCTCGTGGAGATCTCGAGCGGCTTCGTGACGCTTCCCGTCGACGACCTCGTTTCGCTGACGAAGGCGGTGCGCGAAGCAGGCCTGAAGCCCAAGCCCGAGGTCGGCATCCAGTTCGGCGCCGGCGGCGCCTCGACCGTCGAGGCGCTCGAAGCGGAAGGGACCCGCGACGTCGGGCAGGCGATCGAGCTCGCGAAGCGGCACCTGGACGCGGGGGCGCACATGATCATGATCGAGTCGGAGGGGATCACCGAGCAGGTGCGCGAGTGGCGCACCGACGTCGTCGCCCGCATCAGCTCCGAGCTCGGGCTCGAGCACGTCATGTTCGAGGCGGCCGACCCGGACGTGTTCACGTGGTACGTCAGGAACTACGGCATCGACGTCAATCTCTTCGTCGACCACAGCCAGATCGTCCAGCTCGAGTGCCTGCGCGCCGGCCTCTGGGGCACCCAGGACACCTGGGGCAGAATCTTCACCTATCGCGGTTCGTCGAAGGGCGAGCAGTGATCGACGCGACGCCGGCTCGCTCCGGCGATCTCGCTCACCGCGTCGCTCGCCGGCGCAGCGAGCTCGGTCTGACACGCGAGGAGGTGGCGCGCCGCGCCGGCATGGATCCCGTCTATCTCGAGCACCTCGAACGGAGCTCGGACCTCGCGATCGGCCGCGGCGCGATCGGCCGGCTCGCGGCGGCGCTCGAGACGACGGTGGCGTATCTGCGCGGCGGCGAGGTCGATCGGCCACCCGGCCCGGGACGCGCGGGGCCGCATCCTCGACTCGACGTGCTGAGCCGTGCGGAGTGTGAGGCTCATCTCGCCGGAGGCGGCGTCGGGCACCTTGTCTTCCTCGCCGAGCAGGGGCCGATCGCGCTGCCCGTGAACTTCCGCTTCGTCGAGGGCGACGTCGTCTTCCGCACCCGGCCTGCAGGCGTGCTCGCCACCGCCGCCGGCACGGTCGTGAGCTTCGAGGTCGACCACGTCGACGAGGCGATGAGCGAAGGATGGAGCGTGCTCCTCACCGGACGCGCACGTCTCGTCAACGACCCCGCCGAGCTCGAGCAACTCGCCCTCCTCGGAATCGAACCGTGGCCGGGTGGGCATCGCGACGCCGTCATTCGGATCGAGACCGCCGAACTGTCCGGTCGCAGCATCCACCAGGGGGATTCGGCGTGACCGTCGCCGTCTTCGATCCGTACGTCCGCGGCACAGGATCCGGATAGGGGAAGGGGGTGGTGTTCCAAGTCCTCGGCGTGGCCGGGATCGCGATCTCGATGCTTGCGTACCTGCCGCAGGTCGTCCATCTCGCGAAGGAGCATTGCTCCGCCGGAGTCAGCGCTCGCGCCTGGACGATGTGGCTGGTCAGCAGCCTGCTCATCGGTGCTCTCGCGGTGCACCGTCACGACGCCGTGTTCATTCTCCTCCAGCTCAGCAGCATGACGTCCGCCGCGTTCATCCTCTTCCTCGGCCGCAAGTACCGCGGGCTGGTCTGTGAAGCCCACTTGCGCTCGATACCGAAGCGCTGGATCGGAACAGAACCCGAGTAGATCGGAAGGAAGACGAAGAGCGGAGGTCGGTGCTCGCCGCGGCACACGCCACCTGCTTCGCGATGGCGCTCGCGCTCGTGCTCGGGGAGGCGGGTACCCCGCCCGAGCCGATCGCGACGACGGCGACGTTCGTCCTCGACGAAGTCGGGGGCGCCCCGCGGATCACCCGCGTCGCACTCGAGGTCCGCGGGCGTGTCGACGGGATCGACGGCGCGGGGTTCAGGATGCCGTCGATCGTGCGGCTGAGCTCTGTCCCGTCTCGAATGCGATCCACGGAGACGTGACCTGACCGGGCGAGGCCGTGGTGTGTGCCGCACCGGGCGGAACGACGGCTTACGCTTCGGCCGTGCTCGGCCTGCCGGACTCCGTTCGTGCGTGCCTGTTCGACCTCGACGGCGTGCTGACGCGCACGGCGAAGGTGCATGCCGCCGCGTGGAAGGAGATGTTCGACGCCTATCTGCGGGAGCGGGCGGAGGGGACGGGCGAGCGGTTCGTCGCCTTCGACGAGGTCGCCGACTACGACGAGTACGTCGACGGGAAGCCTCGCTACGACGGCGTCCGCTCGTTCCTCGCCTCGCGCGGGGTCGAGCTGCCGGCGGGCGACGCCGACGACCCGCCCTCGGCCGAGACCGTCCGTGGGCTCGGCAACCGCAAGAACGAGCTCGTCCTGCGGCTGATCCGCGAGCGCGGGGTGGAGGCGTACGAAGGCTCCGTTCGCTACCTGCACGCGGCGCGGGACGCAGGTCTGCGCCGCGCCGTCGTCTCGTCGAGCGCGAACTGCAAGGACGTCCTCGAGGCTGCCGGCATCGAGGACCTGCTCGAGGTGCGAATCGACGGCATCGTTCGCGAGCGCGAGCAGCTGCGCGGCAAGCCGGCGCCGGACACGTTCCTCGCCGGCGCGAGAGCCCTCGGGGTCGCGCCCGCCGAGGCAGCCGTCTTCGAAGACGCCCTCGCGGGCGTCGCCGCCGGACGGGCGGGAGATTTCGGCTGCGTCGTCGGCGTCGACCGCGCGGGCCAGGCCGAGCAGCTACGGGCGCACGGCGCCGATCTCGTGGTCACCGACCTGGGCGACCTGCTCGGCCCGTGATCGAGCATCCCGCCTTCACAGTCGAGCCGTGGGCGCTCCGCGAGGCGGAGCTGAATCTCGACGTGATCGCGCAGGCGGGCTCGGCCTTCGCGCTCTCGAACGGTCACATCGGCCTGCGCGGGAACCTCGACGAGGGTGAGCCGAACGGCGTCCCCGGCACGTACCTGAACGGTTTCTACGAGGAGCGGCCGCTGCCCTACGCGGAGGCCGGCTTCGGCTATCCGGAGGCGGGGCAGGTGGTCGTGAACGTGACGAACGGCAAGCTGGTACGGCTGCTTGTCGACGACGAGCCGTTCGACGTCCGCTTCGGCGATCTGCTGAGCCACGAGCGCGTGCTCGACTTTCGCGCCGGCGTCCTGCGCCGCAGCGCCGACTGGCGCTCGCCGGCCGGGCAGCGTGTTCGCGTCGAGTCGACTCGGCTCGTCTCGTTCGTGCAGCGGGCGGTCGCAGCGGTGTGCTACGAGGTCGAGCCGCTCGAGCGCGCGACTCGGCTCGTCGTGCAGTCGGAGCTCGTCGCGAACGAGCCGATCCCGTCCGAGAGCGCGGACCCACGCGCCGCCGCGGTGCTCGAAGCGCCCCTCGTCGCGGAGCAGTCGACGAAGCTCGGCACGAAGATCGTCCTCGTCCACGCGACACGGCACAGTCGGCTCCGGCTCGCCGCGGGCATCGAGCATGTCGTCGACGGTCCCGAAGCCGTGGAGGTATGGCCGGCGGAAACGGCCCGCGACCTCGGCCGCGTGACGATCACCGCCGACCTCGCGCCGGGCGAGCGGCTGCGGATCGTCAAGTTCCTCGCCTACGGCTGGTCGAGCCAACGCACGACCGCGGCGCTGAACGACCAGGTCGCCGCCGCGCTGGCCGAGGCCCGCCACACCGGCTGGGACGGTCTCGCCGACGCCCAGCGCGGCTATCTCGACGATTTCTGGGACCGCGCAGACGTCGAGGTCGACGGCGACGCGGAGCTGCAGCAGGCGGTGCGCTTCGCGCTCTTCCACGTGCTCCAGGCGGGCGCGCGCTCCGAGCGGCGTGCGATTCCGGCCAAGGGACTCACCGGCCCCGGCTACAACGGGCACTGCTTCTGGGACACCGAGACGTTCGTGCTGCCCGTCGTCACGTACACGATCCCGGACGCCGCTCGCGATGCACTCCGCTGGCGGCAGGCGACGCTGCCGCTCGCGCGCGATCGCGCCGCCCAGCTCGGCTTCGACGGCGCAGCCTTCCCGTGGCGGACGATCGCCGGCGAGGAGTGCTCCAGCTACTGGCCGGCCGGGACGGCCGCCTTGCACGTCAACGCGGACATCGCCGATGCGGTCGCCCGTTACGTCGCCGCGACGGAGGACGAGGAGTTCGAACGGACCGCAGGGCTCGAGTTGCTCGTCGAGACGGCGCGGCTGTGGCGCTCGGTCGGCCACCACGATGTCAAAGGCCGTTTCCGGATCGACGGCGTCACCGGCCCCGACGAGTACAGCGCCGTCGCCGACAACAACGTCTACACGAACCTGATGGCACAGCGGAACCTGCAGCTGGCGGCCGACGCGGTCGAACGGTACGGCGAGCGTTGCGCGGAGCTCGGCGTCGACCTCGAGGAGGCGGCCGCGTGGCGCGATGCGGCCCGCGCGATGCACGTCCCCTACGACGAGCGGCTCGGCGTGCACCCGCAGTCGGAGGCTTTCACCGACCACGAGCCGTGGGACTTCGCCCACACGGCACCGGAGCAGTACCCGCTCATGCTCCACTTCCCCTACGTCGACCTCTACCGCAAGCAGGTCGTCAAGCAGGCCGATCTCGTGCTCGCCCTGCACCTCCGTGGCGACGCCTTCGGCGAGGAGGAGAAGGCGCGCGACTTCGCCTACTACGAAGCGCTCACCGTCCGCGACTCGTCGCTGTCGGCCTGCACACAGGCGATCGTCGCCGCGGAGGTCGGCCACCTCGAGCTCGCCTACGACTACTTCGCCGATGCCGCGTTGATCGACCTCGACAACCTCGAGCACAACACGAACGACGGCCTGCACATCGCTTCCCTCGCGGGCGCGTGGCTCGCTGCCGTCGCCGGCTTCGGCGGTATGCGCGACTACGGCGGCGTCCTCAGCTTCGCCCCGCGCCTGCCCGAGCGGCTGACCCGGCTCGGCTTCGGGCTCTGCTACCGCGGCCGCCGGCTCCGCGTCGAGGTCGAGCACGGGCAGGCGCGCTACACGCTGCGCGCGGGAGGGCCCCTCGAGATCGTCCACCACGGCGAGCCGCTCACCATCGGAAGCGACCAGACGGTGGCACGGCCGGTCCCGGCTGCGCCGGAGCGCGAGCCGCCGCGGCAGCCGCCGGGCCGGGCTCCCGGGCGTCGCGAGCCTCCACGCTGACGGCCCGTTAGCCTATGGGCGTCATGAAGCGCTGGGACCTGCTCTCGCTGCCGTCCTCCACGGAGAAGCAGCATCCGCGCGAACCGGGCCCGGGCGCGCCGCGCGTGCCGCGGCGGACCGGGCAGATTCCGCGCGTGCTCTTCACCGCTCCCGAGTGCCGGGCGATCGTGATCGAGCTCGAGCCCGGGGAGACGATGGGCGACCACCAGGTGCGCGAGCGGGCCGTCCTGCACGTCGTCGCCGGGCGGGTCTCCATCGAGGCGTCCGGCGAGACGGTCGAATGCGGCGCCGGCACGCTCGTCACCTTCGCCCCGGACGAACGGCACAGCGTGCGCGCGCTCGACGACGCGAAGCTGCTGCTGATCGTCTCACCGTGGCCGGCAGCCGAGCACTACAGCGACGCCGAGACGCAGCGTGCACCGCACCTTCCCGCCAACGCCTTCGTCGCTCCGCTCGAGACCGAAGACGCCGAGACCTGACGACGGACTCGATCGGTCCGTTATCGCGCGTGTCAGCGGCCGATCATCGCCTGCTGCCGCGGTTCACGTGACCGGGCCTCGCGGCATCGCCACTCCGACCAGAAGGCCGGCGTCGGATCATGGCCGAGTCGGTCGTCCCGGCGACCTACTTCAACTAGAGGCTTGATGTGAAAGTCGGGCGGGTCCGCAGGGACCCGCCTGGCGAAGACGAAGGGCTTCCAGATCATTTGTCCCCTCGAGATCGGAGCTCGAGATGACGGATCTGGAAGCCCTTGTCGTTGCAGCGTATGT
>DASUZZ010000042.1:0-74758 GCA_036376615.1 Gaiellaceae bacterium | reverse complement strand
TCTCCCGAGACACGGGTTCGAATCCCGTATGGGCCTTTCCGGAACTGCACGCCGGCAGCGAGAAATGCGGGAGGATCTCCCGGGTGGTCGCGAGGTCGAGAACCTTCCGACGTCGTCTGAGCGATGGCCGTCACCGGCGAGCAGCATGACGGCGGGATGCGGGAAAAGTACGGATGGCGGCTCGCAGCCGCCGTCCTACCGTGGACGGCGCAAGGCCGGGTGGGCGCGCCACGTTTCCTCGTTGGCCCGACATCGCCCACCCGGCCCTCGCCTTCTTCGGCCATTCCGCGTCGGCGACCGCAGCTACCGTTGGGGGCATGCTCGTTCGCCGGCCGAGGAGCGTCGTCGTGCTTGCGCTCGTCGTCGGGTCGCTGGTCGGCGTGGCGAACGCGGCGGCGGCGCAGCCGCGGCTGACCGCGTCCGACCGCCAGGGGATCGGAGCGACGCTCGACCGGTTCGTGAAGGACGTCGTGCTGCGGCGCGATCTCCGCGACGGCTGGGAGCTCGCGGGCCCCGATCTGCGCGGCGGAACGACCAGGGCGGCGTGGATCAACGGCACGGGGGTGACCGTCGCCACGTTCCCGGCGCGCGGGGTGAGCTTCGCGAACGCCTGGACGGGGCACCTGGTTGCGCCCGGCCACTTCGTCGGCTCGATGATCCTGCAGCCGAAGCCGGGTAGCAACGCCGACCAGACCGCCGTCACGCTCGACCTCCGCAAGACGGGCGGCCGGTGGATCGTCGACCTGTTCTACTCGACCGCCGTCTTCCGCAGCGGTTCCAACCACCGTGGAAGCTGCGGCACCCAGGACTGCGCGATCAGCGGGCCGGCCGACTACGGCCCGCAGGGCTCGGCGAGTGGAAGCGGCGGGAACATCTCGGCGCGCGTCGGGGCGCATTCGTTCCTGCTCGGCGCGATCATCTTCTTCGGCGTCCTGCTGCTGATCCCGGTCGGGATCTGGGCTCACGCCAGACGGCGCGACAACCGCGCACGCGCCGCGTACGAAGCCCACCGCTGAGCGGGGGTCAGCTTCGGCGCAGACGGTCGGCGAGCGTCTCGTCGAGCGACGCCGGTGGTTCGGGTGCCGGGAGCTTCGCGTCGACGAGCGCCGTCAGATCGGCGGCGAACGCCTGCGTCTGATGCGCCAGCTGCCGCTTCAGCGACTCGAGGCGCGCGAGCTCCTCGTTGGCCTCCGCGAGCGCGATCCTCGACTCGTTCCGGACCTTCTGCAGCGCCCAGCGGCCCTCGGCGATCCGCAACTCCACCTCGGCGCGCACGACCGCCAGCAGGCGCGCGCCGGCCTTGAGCGCCGCGTCGATCACGAGCTGCGAGCTGTGCGCGGCGAGCTGCGCGCGCAGGTCCTCGTTCTCGCGGGTCAGCCGGTCCACCTCGGCGGCGAGATCGAGACGCTCGTCGCCGCGACGCAGGCGGCGCTGCGGACGCGCAAACGGCGTCACGACGCCACGCCTGGCGCCTTCAGGTCCTTCCGCCGCAGTCACCTTCCCGAAGCCCAAAACTCCCGCGGCTGACTCTAGGTCAGTTTCGCGCGGATTGCCAGAGGTTCGCGTCACGATCGCTCCTGCAACCTGGATCGGGCAGCCTCGGCAGCGCGCTGCGCCCGCTCGGCGGCGGCATGGGCGTCGTCGGCGACAGCTCGGAGCTTCGACGCGTGTCGCTCGGCCCCCGACGCCGCGCGCTCCGCCGCCCGCGCCTCCGCCGCGAGCCGGCGCGCCTCCGCACGCAGCGCCTCGACCCGCGCGCGGGCCGCGTCCTCGGTGCGCCGTTTCCCGGGCCTCCTGACGGCGAGCCCGTCGACGGCCTCGAACCCAGCCGGGCGCACCTCGCCGGACAGGCGGCCGCGCTCGAGCAGCGGCTGCGCGGATGGGTCCGCGGCGGCGGCGCGAAGCGCCCGGCCGAGGCGGTCGAGCGCGGTGCCGGAGACGGGTGGGTCGAGCCGTGTGCGCGCCGCCGTCACCAGCTCGCGCACGGCATCGCGCTCGGCGACCTGTGCCGCCTCGACCTCCGCACGTCCGCCGGCGCCCCCGAGCGCCTGCCTCTGCGCTTCCCGGAGCCGCTCGGCGGCGGCGACCAGGGCCGCGACCGCTTCCGGCTCGCTGCGCGCCAGCCGGTTCGCCGCCCACACGACGGCGACGGGCTTCTTCAGCGCGGCAACGGTCGCCGCCGCCTCGGGCTGGTGCGCTTGCCGGAGGCGTGCGGCGAGCGCGTCGCGCTCCGCCACGAATGTCTCCGGGGGGCCGCCGTAGAGCCGGTCGAGCTCCCGGTCGAGGTCGGGGACGGACGCGAGCCGGGCCATGCCCGGAATGGTCGCAAACGGAGGCGGGAACCGGCTCCGGGGAGGGCTTACGCCCTCCCCGGAGCCGTACCTGCGGGGTCCCGGACTGTTACGCCGCCTTGACCAGCGACTTGGACGGCACGATCACCTTGAAGGTCGGGGCGGTGTTGCCCTTTACCTTGTAGATGGTGACCGGGTTCGCCGTCACGTCGCCGTTCGAGTTGAACGCGATCTTCCCGAGAATGGTGTTCGCCAGGTTGACCTTGAACAACTGCTTCGCGACATCGGCGCGGGTGCCGTTCGAGTGCGAGATCGCCGCGAGCATCACCTCGGTGGCCTGGGCCGCGTACACGGAGTACGGGTCCGGCACGCCGACTGCCTTGGTGAAGCCGACGACGAACTTCTTCCCGGCGCCCTTGAGCGCGGAGTTCGGCAGGCCCGCGACCGAGATGGTCGCACCCTGGGCCGCGGAGCCGGCCTCCTTGATCGTGGCGGATGCCGGCGTGAAGCCGTCCGGCAGCATGATCTTGACGCTGGACGGAACGCCCGCCCGGATGTCCTTGATCAGCTTTCCGCCGTTCTCGCAGATCAGGCCGCCGACGAACACGCCCTGGGCGCCCGACGACTTGATCTTGACCGCCAGCGCCGAGTAGGACGACGCCTTGCCGTCCCACGCGGTGAAGCCGACGGTCTTGATGCCGAGCTTCGTCGCCGCGTTGCGGAAGTTCGACGCGACGCCGAGGCCGTAGGCCTCCTTGTCGTTGAGGATGAAGACCTTCTTCACTCCGAGCGACTGCGCGAGGAGGGCGTCGGCTGCGCCCTGGTAGTCGTCGGCAGCGACGACACGGGCGTAGTTGCGCTTCCCCGTCGGGTAGTACTTGCCCGGCTCGCCGGCAACCGTGCCCGGCCCGCCGTGCGTGAGGCCGACATACGTGTTCGCCGGGCTGACCATCGCGACCGGACCATTCGGTGCGCGGTTCAGCACCGGCACGATGATCTCGGCTGCGCCTGAGTTGAACGTCCCGATCACGCCGATCACGCTCTGATCCTGCGCATAGGCGTTCGCGTTCGCGGAGGTCTTGCCCGAGTCCCACTTACCGGCCTGGGCGGTCGAGTCGTCGCAGCTCTGGTAGGCCAGCGTGTACTTCCCGGCCTTCCAGCCGTGCTGCTTCAGCACGTAGGCGATCGCCTTCGTCATCTGGATGGTCTGGACACGACCCGATCCCTGAAGCGGGAGATCGGAGGCAAGCAGGTACTGCCCACTTCCGTTCTGAATCGCCGAGCACGACGACGCAGGCAGAGGAGTCGCACCGCTCGAATGGGCGATCGCCACGCCGACCGTGACGGCCAGCGCGACTGCCGCAATACCCACGGACGCTCCCGCGCCCGCGTAAATTCGCTTCTTCACTCGTCCTCCTGTCTGGGGGGTCAGGGGGTTGTGCGGGAAGTGTAGAGAGCCGCGAGACGGAAGTCAGGTGCTGTAGCGGTACCCGAACCCGCGCAGCGTCTCGATCGGCGCGTCGCCCGGCGCGTCCGGCACGAGCTTGCGGCGGAGGTAGCCGACGTACAGCTTCACCTGGTCGCCGGAGACGCCGTACGGGTCGCCCCAGACGAGCTTCAGCAGCTGGTCGCGCGACAGGACCCGGTTGCGGTTCTCGACGAAGGTGGCGAGCAGCCTGAACTCGAGCGGCGTCAGACGGACCTCCCGCCCGCGTACGCTCACCTTCCGCTGGCCGTAGTCGATCTGCACGAAGTCGTCGGCGTACGACTCGTTGACGGACGAGCTGTCGCCCGCGCGGCGGAGCAGCGCCTGCACGCGCGCGAGCAGCTCCTGGCGCCCGAACGGCTTCGCGACGTAGTCGTCCGCGCCGGCGGTGAGCCCCCGGACCTTCTCGAGCTCGTTCGACCGCGCGGTCAGCATGATCACCGGCACGCGGGAGAGATCGCGGATGCGCTCCAGCGTCTGGTAGCCGTCCAGCTCCGGCATCGACACGTCGAGCAGGACGAGCGCGGGCGGGGCGTCGTGCAGCGCCTTCAGCGCGGCCTTGCCGCTCGCGGCCTCGTCGACGTCGAAGCGCGCGCGCTCGAGCAGCTCGCGGAGAAGCAGCCGGATGTCCGCGTCGTCGTCGACGACCAGGATCCTGGCGGCCCGGCTCACGCCGTTGTCATACCTGTTTCCGCGGGGTCGGCATCGGCGGGCGGGTCATGCCCCCGATCGCAATCGATAACGTGGCTAACGAATTCCGCTCGGAGGCGTCTGAACTCCCGATGCTGATCGAAAGCCGTCTGTGCTCGCGCGCCCGCTTCTGGGTGTCGCTTCGTCTCGACGACCAGCTCTCCGAGCTGGAGTCCGCGCTCCTCGATGCGCACCTCGCCGGCTGCGCGTACTGCCGCTCGTTCGCGCGCACGTCGATGCTGGCGACCGACGAGCTGCGCGAGGCGCCGCCCGCGGCCCACGCTCCCGTGAGCGTGCGCGCCGCGCCCCGCCGGGGCACACGCCCGCTGGCGATCGCCCTCACGGCAGCCGTCGTCACGGCCGCGGCGGTGGCGGGCGGGATCGTCCGCAACGTTTTCGCGCCGGCATCCGAGTCGGCACCCGCGCCGCGCCCGGTCGCCGTCGTCGCGAACACCTTCGAGCTGAACGACCAGGCCCGCCGCCTCTGGTCGGCGTCGCTCGACCACCGGCCCGGCCCGCGCGACGTCTCGGTCTAGTCGCAACTAGCTGCCGAAGACGGCGGCGAAGGCGGCCGCGAAGGCTGCGAAGGTCACCACGGCTGCACGCTGGATCGACATGACGTGGTTATCGGCGCGTGCGCCGCCCGGCTGAAGCCTTCTCTACGGGTCAGCCGCGGCCGGCGCGCACCTCGACCCGGCCGGCTCGAACGCGGGTCTCGAGCACGGGCTGCGATGCCGTCGCCGGGCCGCGAAGCAGCCTGCCGTCGACTCCGAAACGGCTGCCGTGGCACGGGCACGTGATCGCCGAGCCGTCGAACGAGCCCTCGCTCAGCGAGCAGCCGCGGTGCGAGCACCGGTCGACGAGCGCGTGCACCTCGCCGCGGTGGCGGACCAGCAGCACGCCGGTCCCCTGCGCCGAACGGCGCACCGGCTCTCCCTCGGCGAGCTTGTCCTCGTCGATCACCGACGTCCATGTCGTCGGCGGATCCTCGAACACGGTCTGGTCGACTCCGACGCCGCGGCCGAACGAGAGGTGTCCGCCGAGCCACGCGGAGAAGCCGCCGGCCGCGAGCGCGGCGAGGGACAGCGCCGTGCCGGCCGCCCGGCGCTCGCGCCGTCGCAGCAGGAGCGAGAGCGCCTGGAGCGAGATCGAGGCGACGTTGCCGACCGCATGGACGGTGCCGACGCGGCGCGAGCCTCCCCGCAGCTCCGCCCAGTCCGACCAGCCGCTGAGCGCGGCCGGCAGCGCCGCGGCCACCCCGGCGGCGACCAGCTCGTCGGCGGCGTCGCCGCGCTCGCCGAGCAGGTCGAGGATCGAGGCGCTCGTCCAGGCTCCGACGACGACGTCCGTGAGGACGGGGTGGAGGGGATGGCCGAGCCAGGTGCCGCTCAGCAGCTCCTTCGCCGCGCTGTCCTCCGGCACGACACGCCGGGCCGCCTCCTGCAGCGGCTCGGCGATCCGGTCGAGCGCCTGCGCGCGCTCGATCGGCGCGGCGATCCGCTCCTGCACGAACGACCGGTTGAAGCCCATGTGCCGTTCCTCTCGTCGTCGGGTGTCGGGATATACCCGCGCCGGTCCTCCGGAAACGACAGGTTGTTGTCGTTTCGCCGGCTTCGATCGGGGTACGCGTCCGTCGTGGACGAGCCATCCTGGTCGACCGCGACGACCGCGCGGCACGCGTTCGTGGCCGTCGGCATCGCGCTCTGCGTGGTGGTCGTCGCGATCGCCCTGTGGAAGCTCAAGGTCGTACTGGCGCTGCTGCTGCTCGGGGTGACCGTGGCGGCGGCGATGCGCCCCGGGGTCGACCGGCTCGCGGCGTGGCGGATCCCGCGCCCGGTCGGCGTGCTCCTGCACTACGTCGCGGTGCTGGCGCTCGTCGCGCTCTTCCTCTCGTTCGTCGTGCCGACGCTCACCGATCAGGTGCAGGCGGCGCTGCACGCCGCCCAGTCGCACCATCCGGGCGCGGGGGACAGCCTGAAGGCGAAGGTGCTCGACGCGCTCTCACGGCGGCTTCACCACCTTCCGTCAGCCGACAAGCTCGTCCAGCCGGCGCTCTCGGTCGGCGAGGAGGCGTTGAAGGTCCTGGTCGGCATCCTGTTCACGTTCGCGGTCGCCGCATACTGGATCTTCGAGCGCGAGCGCACGGTCGACCTCGTCACGAGCTTCATGCCGCGCCCGCGGCGAAAGACGGTGCGGGACACCTGGACGCTGATCGACCAGAAGCTCGGCGCCTTCGTCCGCGGCGAGCTGGTCCTGATCGCGTTCGTGGCGACGCTCGCCTCGTTCGCCCTGTTCCTCGTCGGCGAGCCGTACTGGCTGCTGATCGGGATCGCGGCGGGCATCCTCGAGATCGTCCCCGTCGTGGGCCCGCTCGCAGCGCTCGCGCTGACGGTCGGAGTGGGGTTGACCGCGTCCTGGCACACGGCGGTCTTCGCGGGCGTGGCGCTGCTCGCGATCCGGCTTCTCGAGGACTACCTCGTCACCCCACGCGTCCTCGGCGGGGCCGTCGGGCTCTCGCCGCTGCTCACGCTCGTGTCGGTCTCGGTGACCGGTGTACTGCTCGGCGGCTTCTACGTCCTCCTGTCGGTGCCGATCGCGTCGCTGGTCGCGACCGTCGTCGACGTCGCCGTCCGCGGCGTCGATCCTGCCGAGGTCGACGTCCCGACCGTGATCTTCCCGTCGCAGGACACCGGCTGAGCGGCCGTTTGACGCCCCGATCGGGTACCGCGCGACCCTCGACGGGGCGAGCGCCCTCGTGTACCGTCAGGCGCCGTGGAGAGCCGGGAAGCGCGGCGCGGCCGCAACGAGGCCGTCTTCAGGGAGGTGAACGAGCACATCGCCGAGCTCGGGGAGCGCTCCCGTGCGGGGGTGATCGAGATCCTCTGCGAGTGCGCCGACCGGACGTGCGCGGAGCCGCTGTCGGTCTCGGTGGGCGAGTACGAAGCGGCGCGCGCCGCGCCGACGACGTTCATCGTTCTCGACGGCCACGAGGATCCATCGATCGAGCGGATCGTTCGCCGGCATCGTGGTCGCCTGCTCGTGGAGAAGCTCGGCGAAGCCGCCGAGGTTGCGATCGCGACCGAGTAGCCCGAGGCTTGCTACCGTCCCTCCGTGGGCGACATCGGCCCCTCGGAGATCCTGCTGCTCCTGCTCGTCGCGCTGCTGCTGTTCGGGGGGAAGCGGCTACCGGAGATCGGTCGGACGCTCGGGACCGGGATGCGCGAGTTCAAGGAGTCGCTCTCCGGTGAGAAGCACGACGATCCGCCCGACGTGCGCTGAGCGGGCACGGCACGGTGAACGCCGCGAACGTCGACGCGAGGCTCGAGGAGCTCGCGGCGCAGCCCTTCGCCTCCCCTGCCTCGGCAGTCGCGGCGCTCGTCGAGGCGACGGCTCTCGT
Source organism: Gaiellaceae bacterium (assembly GCA_036376615.1). Taxonomy (GTDB): domain Bacteria; phylum Actinomycetota; class Thermoleophilia; order Gaiellales; family Gaiellaceae; genus PALSA-600. Next base: position 66,894 of record DASUZZ010000042.1, on the reverse strand, counting down.
CAACGGCGGGCTCGGGCCGTCGCCGACCGACCGCGCGGTGGTCGCCGCGGCGGAGGGCGACCGGCTCGAACGCTGGATCGACCGGCTGAAGGCGATCGCCGAGCGCGTCGTGGACGAGTTCGGCGCGCTCGGCTACTCGATCACCGTCGGGATGCCGGTCGGCGTGTCGGTCACCGTCTCCTGGCAGCCGCACGCACCCGGCTAACCCCAGCCACCGCCACCGCCACCGCTGCTGGTCGTGGTGGTGGTCGACGTGGTGGTGGTGGTCGTGGTCGTTCCGCCGCCCGCCGCCTTCTTCTTCACGAGCGCGCCTTTCGCGTCGACGACGTACCACGTGCCCTGCACGCCCTGGCCCGCGACCTGGCCCGCCTTCTTGTCGTCCCCGTAGCGGTAGAGGGGGAAGCCGGCGTACGTGACCTGCCGCATCCCATGCGGCGCCTTGATCGTGCCGAGCAACGACGCCTTCACGCCCGAGCCCGCCACCGGCTTCGCCGTCGCCTTCACGACGAGCGCCGGCCAGTAGGTGAGACATACACCGGTGCACACGCTGTGACCCTTGCGGTCCGGCGTGTACCGGTAGAGCGTGCGGCCGTTCGCGGTGACGAGGACGGTTCCGAGGTTCGCGACCTTCGCCGTCTTGACGGTCGCCGTCGTACGCGTCGTTGCCGTGGCGGCGATCGCCGCTCCTGCGCCTGCCGCCGCGACGAGGACGAGCGGGAGGATCACGCGATTCAAACTCTTCATCGTTCCCCTTTCGTGGTCGAGCGGAGTCGACGGTTGCTACGGGACCGAGGCGCAGGCGGATTGCGGGAATCCGGTTCGCGGCGGCGGGCGTACCGGACGAGTGGTGGGCGACCTGTCGAAGCTGCGGCCGTCCATGTACCTCGGCTTCGCCGTCGCGTCGATCGGCGGGCCGCTCGCGCTCCTGACGCTCTTCCCGTCGACGGCCGGGGGCGGTGTCGAGTCCGCCGGCCTCGTCGTCGCGCTCGCGCTGCTCCTGTTCGCGGCGCCGCTTGCGATCTGGGTCCACTTCTCGCGGACGGTCGTCTCGCCCGGGGGGCTGAGCGCGTTCGTCGCCGCCGCCGTCGGGCGCCGCGCCGCGCTCGTGCACGGCTGGATCTGGACGTTCGCGTACTTCCTCTACCTGCCGTACACGATCACCTTCGTCGTCTACGACCTGCTCGCGCCCGTGTTCCCCGGCATCGATCCCTATCGCCGTGCGCTCGAACTGATCCTGCCCGTCGTCATCGTGCTGCTCGTGCTCGGCCCGGTGCGGCCGCTGCTCGCCGGGCTCGGCGTGCTCGCGGCGGCACAGATCGTGCTGCTGTTCGTGATGAGCGGAGTCGTCCTCCGTCACGTGGGGCATGTGCCGGTAGCTGCCGCGGATTCCCACGACACCCGTCGCGCGGCGGCGGGCACCGCGCTCCTGTTCATCTGCGCGAGCCTGCCGCTCTACCTGGGCGCGGAGGTACGGGGCGGGAGCCGCGTCGTGCGGCGGGGACTCGTCCTCGCGGTGGCGGTCACGGGCGCGGCGTTCCTGGCAGCCGCGTTCCCGCTCGCGGCGGTGCCGGACACGCTGCTCGAGAGCGCCGTCCCGGGCGCGTCGATCGCCCAGGCCTATTCGGGTCGCGGGCTCGCCGTCGTCGTCGGCCTCCTGACCGCCGCGAGCACGCTCGCGCTCGTCGTCGCCGAGTACCTCGCGCTGGGGCGCCTGCTGCACTGGTTGCACGGACTGCCGCTCCGGCCGGTGCTCGCCTGGATCGCCGTGCCGTTCGTCCTCGGCGACGCGGTCTCGCTGATCGACCCTGGCCGCTTCTACGACGATCTTCTGAAGCCGTCGCTCGCGGCGCTCTTCGTCTCGCAACTGATCGTGTTCGCCGTCTTCCCGCTCTTCCGCCGCCGGCTCGCCGCACTCGGGCTCGCCGTCGTCGCGGCGACCCTTGCGCTCTGGGGCCTGTACACGCTGTTCGCCGGCAGCGCGTCGACGTGACCGGGGCGGGCGATCTGGCGCGATGAGTCACCTGGGCTTCGCCCAGAGTTGCGCTCCGCCCCGGTCGATCGCCTCGACCCCCAGGCCGCTGCGCGAGCGGGACGTTGCCGCTTCACCGTCGGTTGGTTCTGCCAGGCAGCTGCGGGGCAAGGACTCGAACCTTGACTACCTGATCCAGAGTCAGGCGTCCTACCATTAGACGACCCCGCAGGGCGGCTGCATTGTAGCCCCGGCTCGGGCTACAGCTCGAGCCGGTAGAGCGGCACGAGGCGCTTCTCGTCCTCGGTGTCGATGTGTGCGAGCACCTCGACGTACGGCTCGAGCCCCGAGCCGACGAGCTTCGCCTTGAGCAGGCCGTCGACCTGGTAGATGCCGGACGAGTTGTTCATCGTGATCGAGATCCGGATCGGCTTCTCCTCGCCGTCCGAGATCTCCACCTCCTCGATCGCGGCCGCCGAGAGGGAGTGGATGCCGACGTGTCCGCGCTCGAACGCGATGCGCGAGCGGCCCTGCTCCATGTCGAGCGCATCCGCGACGCGCAGGATCCCCGCCTCGAGCGTGAGCGGCTCGCCGTCGGCGCGGTGGCTGATGATCGCCTGCAGCACCTCCGAGACGACGACCGTCAGCTCCGGCTCCGTGTACATGCCCTCGAGCAGCTCGCGCAGCTTCGGCTCGGCGAGGAACAGGCTGAAGTCCTCGTGGCCCTTCCGGTGGACCGACATGCCGACGCAGTGCGTCAGCGCCGTCAGCGCGACCACGACCTCCGCGTCGTCTCGGGTCATCCCGTAGTCGGTCACCATCGCCGGCTCGACGCCGTGCTTGGTGAGCTGGCGCAGGAGCTTCAGCGCGATGTTCGTGACGATCTGGATGTGCACCCACGAGTGATCGTTGATCTCCATGCGGGCGACCGCGTTGACGTTCGCAACGTGCCACCAGCCCTTGAGCTGGTCGTCGCGGTTGACGCGGTCGAGCACCTGCCGCAGCTTCCGGTTCGCGCGCTCCGGCACGCGGATGCGCATCTGCCGGACCGCCTCGGCCGGCGTAAGCCGCACCTCGCGCGCCGCCTCCTGCGAGACGGGCGTCGTGATTCGCTCGCGCACTTCCTGGTCGAGCTCGGTGTGGTCGTCCGCCACGCGTGACACCATACGCCGCGACGTGCTCGACGAGACTCACGGTGGGCTCGGCGGCCCGCCGGCCGGGTTCTGGCGCCGTTTCGCAGCGACATTCGTCGACGGGATCGTCATCGCCGTCGTCGACACGATCCTGCGGATCGTGCTCGGGAACACCGGCCAGGTGCTGGCCGTGTTCGTCTCACTCGCGTACTTCACGTACTTCCACGGCCGCACCGGGCAGACGCCGGGCGACGCCGCGCTCGGCATCCGCGTGGTCGACGTGCGCGACAACCGCGGGCAGCCGATCGGCTACGGGCGCGCCTTCATCCGCTGGCTGGTGTCGATCGCCTCCGCTCTCGTCTTCTTCCTGGGCTATCTCTGGATGCTCTGGGACCCGGAGAAGCAGACCTGGCACGACAAGGCGGCCGGGTCGGTCCCGGTCCATCTGAACGGCTGACCCTAGGCGACCTCGGCCCAATCGCCGTAGAGCGACCGGTAGCGGCCGGCAGGCGACGCGAGCAGCTCCGCATGCGTCCCCTGCTCGACGACCATTCCGTGTTCGAGAACGACGATCAGGTCGGCGTCGCGGATCGTCGAGAGGCGGTGGGCGATGATGAACGCGGTGCGACCGTGCAGGAGCCGGCGGAGGGCCAGCTCGATTCGCCGCTCGGTGCCGATGTCGACCGAGCTCGTCGCCTCGTCGAGGATCAGCACGCCGGGGTCGGCCAGCAGCGCGCGCGCGAAGGCGACGAGCTGCCGCTGGCCGAGTGAGAGTCGCGATCCGCGTTCGCCGAGCTCGGTGTCGTAGCCGTTCTCGAGCCGGGTCACGAACTCGTCGGCGCCGACGGCACGCGCGGCGGCGACGATCTCCTGCCGTGACGCCTCCGGCCGGCCGAACGCGATGTTGTCGGCGACCGTTCCCGCGAACAGGAACCCCTCCTGCGGGACGATCCCGAGCTGGCGGCGAAGCGACTGCTGTCGGACGTCGCGCAGGTCGACGCCGTCGATCGTCACGCGGCCGCCGGTCGGGTCGTAGAAGCGCGCGAGCAGCTTCGCGATCGTCGACTTGCCCGCGCCGGTGTGCCCCACCAGCGCGACCGTCGTCCCGGCGGGGACGTCGAGGTCGATGCCGTGGAGCACCTCCGGCCCGCGGCCGTAGGCGAAGTGCACGTCCTCGAACGCCACGCGTCCCCTGATCGGCGGCAGGTCGCCTGCTCCCGGGCGGTCGCGCACGTCAGGCTCCTCGTCGAGCAGGTCGGTGATCTTGTCCAGCGCAGCGACCGCCGAGAGGAACGTGTTGTAGAGCTGCGAGAGTTGCTGCACCGGATCGAAGAAGTTCGTCAGGTAGCCGAGAAACGCGACGAGTGTCCCGATCGAGACGTCGCCGTTCGACACCAGCCAGCCGCCGTAGCCGAGCACGACCGCGGTCGCGATCGTCGAGAGGAAGTCGACCACCGGGAAGTAGACCCCGTTCAGAACGACCGTCTGCAGGTTCGCCATGCGGTAGGTGTCCGCGACCTCGCGGAAGTTCTCCTGCGCGGCGCGCTCGCGCGTGAACGCCTGCAGGACGCGCATCCCGGCGATGTCCTCGGCCAGGGTCGCCGTGACGGCGCCGAGCGTCTCGCGGACGGCCCGGTATGCCCGCCCCGAGTGCTTCCGGAACCAGCCGGTCGCGATCCCCATCGCCGGGACGACGATCAGCGTGGCCAGCGCGAGCCGCCAGTCGAGCAGGAACAGCACGACCGCCGACCCGCCGAGGATCAGCGTGTTCTGGACGAGCGAGGTGACGCCGTCGGTGACCAGCTGGTCGAGCGCCTCGACGTCGTTGGTGAGACGGCTGATGATCACTCCCGCGCGATTGCGCTCGTAGAACCCGAGCGAGAGCCGCTGCAGGTGGCCGAACACGTTCTCGCGCAGGTCGGCGAGCATGCGCTCGCCCGTCCAGCCCGTGAAGTAGGTCTGCCCGTAGCCGAGCACGATCCCGAGGACGCCGACGGCGAGGAAGGCGGCGACGAGCCACACGAGCTCCGACGTCGCGCCATGCTGCACCTGGTCGACCGTGCGCCCCACCAGATACGGCGGCAACAGGGCGGCTGCCGTCGCCCCGATGAGCGCGACGAGCGCGAGCGCGGTCCGGCCCGTGTACGGGCGGGCGAGCCGGTACAGCGTCTGGAGGCGCCGGCGCGTGCGGCGCCACGACCAGTCCCCGACCTCGGCCCTCTGTCCGCGTGTGAGGTGCGAGCCGGGCTGGTGAATCCTCATTCCCGCTCCACCGCCGGCAAAGATGGCACCTCCGCTCTTTGGTCGGCTCCGTCGAGCCTCCGCCTCATGCGACCTCCTCGCCCGTGATGTGCTCGAGACGTCCGTGGTCGTGGATCTCGCGGTAGAGGCGATCCGACTCGGCAAGCTCGGCATGCGTCCCGCGCGCTACCACGCGTCCCTGGTCGAGCACGACGACCTCGTCCGCGAGGGCGATCGTCGAGAGCCGGTGCGCGATGATGATCGTCGTCCGGTCGCGCATCGCCTCGCGCAGGCCGTCACGGATTCGCGCCTCCGTGGTCGCGTCGACCGACGCCGTGGCGTCGTCGAGGATGAGGATGCGCGGGTCGACGACGATCGCCCGCGCGATCGCGATGCGCTGGCGCTGTCCGCCGGACAGCGTGATCCCGCGTTCGCCGATCACCGTCTCGTAGCCCTCGGGCAGCTCCTCGATGAACTCGTGTGCCTGTGCGAGCCGGGCCGCGTCCTCGACCTCTTCGTCCGTCGCGTCGACTCGACCGAACGCGATGTTCTCCCGCACCGTGGCGGAGAAGAGGAACGCGTCCTGCGCGATCACGCCGATCTCGCGGCGCAGCGATGCGAGCGTCACCGCGCGCACGTCGACGCCGTCGACGGCCACGCTCCCCTGCTGGACGTCGTAGAAGCGCGGGATGAGCGATGCGAGTGACGACTTTCCCGCGCCGGTCTGCCCGATCAGCGCGACGCTACGACCGGGGGCGAGCTCGAGGTCGACGTCGTGGACGACCGGGCGGTCGGGGTCGTAGCCGAAGGTCACCGACCGGAACGCCACGGCGCCGGGCCCCGCGGGAAGATCCCGGGCATCGGGTGCGTCGACGATCTCCTCGGGCTCGTCGATCACCTGGAAGATCCGCTCGCCGGAGGCGGTCGCGCGCTGTGCCTGGCCGATCCACATCCCGAGCGCGCGCAGCGGCGTCACCAGGATCGCGAGGAAGAGGTTGAACGCGACGAAGTCGCCGAGTGACAGCGTTCCCCCCGCGACCATCCGACCACCGACGAGAAGGATCGCCGCCTGCGCCAGCAGCGGCAGGAAGCTCAGGAGCGGGATGTAGAAGGCGCGCTGCCGGTTCGCCTGCACGCTCAGCACGAACACCTGCTCTGAGCGGTCTTCGAACCGCGCGAGCTCTGTCTGCTCGCGCGCGAACGACTTCACGACGTGGACGCCGACGATGTTTTCCTGCGCAACGGTCGCGACATCGGCCATCTTCTGCTGGACGTCGCGCAGCAGCGGATGCGAGACGTGGCTGTAGCGGAACGCGACCGCGATCAGGAGCGGTGCGATCGAGACGACGATCAGGGCCAGCTTCCACGAGATCAGGAAGACGACGAGCCCGACGCCGAAGACGGTGAACACGTGCTGGAAGAAGAAGATCAGCCCGTAGCCGAGGAAGAACCGGACCGCCTGCAGGTCGACGGTCGCGCGGCTCATCAGCTGGCCCGTCTGGTGCCGATCGTAGTAGCCGAACGAGAGGCGGACGAGCTTCGCGTACACGGCCTGGCGGACGTCCATCTCGACGAGCAGCGCCTGTTTTCCGGCGATCAGCCGCCGGCCGGCGAGCGCCGCCGCGCGCCCGACGCCGAGCGCGACGACGAGACCGACGAGCCACGGCAGCTCGTGGAGCCGGTCGGCGTTGAGCGCGGCGACGATGCTGCGCGTGAGGAAGATTGCTGCGAGCGCCGCAGCCTGCGTGGCGATCGCGAGCAGGATCGACACGACGAGCGAGCGCTTGTACGGACGCAGGAACGAGAGCAGCCGGACGAACGTCGTGCGGTAGCGCGGGGTCGGTGCGTCCACTCGCCTGAGGGTACGTTCCGCGCACGCCCGAGCCGTGGGCTCGACGGAGGACCGGGGAGAGGCGCCGGCTTCGGCGGCGGAGCGGACCCTCATCGGGCTGACGTAGGTAGCCCGACGAGCGCCGATGCGACGAGCATCAGCGCGTCGGCGAGCCGCGCCTTGTTCGCCGGCGCGTTGAGCCAGCCGCTCGCGCCCGACGGGTGCGGGAGCGGCACGACGAGCGCGCCGGCGAGGTCGTACGTCGAGCCGACGACGTCGGTCAGCCGCTCGAGGCCGAGCAGCTCCCTCGCGGCGAGACCGCCCACGGTGACGATCAGTGACGGGCGCAGGATCGCGAGCTCGGCCTCGCGCCACCGCCGGCAGAGCAGCCGCTCCCCCGGCGTCGGGGTGCGGTCGCCGCGGCCGGAGGCCGAACGTCCCGGATAGCAGCGCGTGACCGACCCGCAGTAGAACGTCCCGTAGAACGCGTCCTCGTCGAGCTCGAGCCAGCGGCGCAGCGTCACGCCGGCGCGGCCGCGCCACGGCCGCCGCTCGGCGCCCTCGACGGCGCCCGGCGCCTGGCCGAACAGGTACGCCCGCTGCCCCGAGCCGGGAGCGGCGACGGGAAGCGACTCGAGCCGGTGGCCGGCCTCGCTGCACAGGCGGCAGGCGGCGAGGTCGCGCTCCAGCGAGGCCAGCGACCGGTAGCGGCGACGGCCCGCCGTCACGCGGGGTGACGCACCATCACGAACCACGGGCCGGCGTGCAGCGTCTCGGCGCCGCCGAGCTCCGCGGCGAGCGTCTCCGGCGTGAAGTAGCGCTTCAGCACCGGCCAGATCTCTCCGTCCAGCTCGCGCGGCTGGATCTCCTCGAGCTCGTGGTCCGGGCGGACTGCGGCGTCGACGACGACGAGCTCGCTCGCGACGCGTGCCGCCTCGGCGAGGAAGCGCTGCCGCTCGTCGGGATCGAGATGCCCGTAGAAGTGCCCGGTGAAAACGCGGTCGAAGGCCGCGTCGTCGAGCGGCAGCGCGAGCGCGTCCCCCTGGACGAAGGTCGCGTTCGGCGCCCGGCGCTTCGCCTCCTCGAGCATCGACGCGCTCTGGTCGAGCCCGACCACCTGTCCGCGAAGGTGCCGCGTCAGGAACCCCGTGCCGCAGGCGACGTCGAGCGTCCTGCACGGCTCGAGCGCCGAGATCGCTGCGGTCACCGCTGCGAGATCCGTCTCCCACGACGCCGTGTCGCGCGCCGCGTACCGCCCGAGGCCGCGATACCAGTCGTCGTACGTCGGGGCGCGGCGCTCGTAGTACTCCTTCACTGCTCCCTAGAGTAGAGGTCGTGCTTCCGCTCGAGTCGGTGCCGAACTTCAGCGAGGGCCGCGATGCTGCGACGATCGATGCGATCGGGCGCGCGCTCGCGTCGTTCGCGCGGGTGCTCGACGTTCACGCAGACGAGGATCACAACCGCTCGGTCTTCACGCTTGTCGGCGACGAGGACGAGCTTCTCGACGCGCTGCTGGCCGCCGTTCGCGTCGCCGTCGAGCGGATCGACCTCCGGCGTCATGAAGGCGTGCACCCGCGCATCGGCGCCGCGGACGTGATTCCGTTCGTCCCGCTGCGGCCGGACGACTTCGGGCGCGCGCGCGAGACGGCGGAGCGCTTCGCGTCCCTCGTCGCGGCAGAGCTCGACCTGCCGGTCTTCCTGTACGCGCCGCCCGGGCGCGGCCCCGCGTTCTACCGGCGGGGCGGTACGGACGGGCTGGCGGCTCGCCTCGCTGCGGCCGAGCTCGTGCCCGACTTCGGGCCCCCGGAGCTCCATCCGACTGCGGGTGGCGTCATCGCCGGCGCACGACGGCCGCTGATCGCGTTCAACGTGAACCTACGCGGCACGGTCGTGGTCGCACGCGACATCGCCGCCGTCGTGCGGGAGCGCGGCGGCGGATTCCCCGGCGTGCGTGCGCTCGGTCTCGAGCTGACGAGCGCCGGTCTCGCGCAGGTCTCGATGAACGTCGAGGACTGGGAGGCCGCGGCGCTGAGCGAGATCGTCAGCCGGATCGTCGACGAGGCCGACAAGCGCGGCGCAGAGGTCGTGGGGTCGGAGCTCGTCGGGCTGATGCCGGCCGGCGCTGCGGCTGCCGCGGCGGGGGCGGCGCTCCGCATCGACGGCTTCGACGCGTCGCGCGTGCTCGAGCTCAGGCTGCTCGACGGCTGAGCGCGGGAGCTCGCGCGGGACGTCGAGGACCGCGTCGGACACCGTTCGGCGAGTCTGCCTAGACTCGAGGTCGTGTCTGCAACGAGCGAGCTGACGGGCAGCGATCTGACGCTCGGGGACGTGTGGGCGGTCGCGGTCGAGCGCCGGCCCGCCGCGGAGCTCTCCCTCGATGCGCGCGAGCGGATGCTGGCGGCCCGGCGGGTTGTCGAGCGCGCCGCCCAGGGCTCGCGGGAGCACACCTACGGCGTCAACACGGGGTTCGGACGGTTCGTGACCATGGAGATCCCCGAGGAGTTGACCGAGGAGCTGCAGGTCCGGCTGCTGCGCTCGCATGCGTGCGGTGTCGGCGAGCCGTACCACGACGACGTCGTGCGCGCAGCGATGTTGCTACGGGCCAACACGCTCGCGAAGGGGAACTCGGGCGCCCGGATCGAGACGGTGTCGCTGCTCCTCGACTGCCTCAACCGGGACGTGCTGCCGGAGGTGCCATCGCGCGGGTCGGTCGGCGCATCGGGGGACCTCGCTCCGCTTGCGCATCTGGCGTTGCCGCTGATTGGCGAAGGGCGCGCGTGGTTCGACGGCGAGCTCCTGAACGGGGCAGAGGCGCTCGGGCGTGCCGGGCTCGAGCCCGTCCGGCTCGTGGCCAAGGAAGGGTTGTCCCTGATCAACGGCACGCAGTTCATGACCGCCCAGGGGGCTCTCGGTCTCGTGCGGGCGCACCGGCTCGCCCGTGCCGCCGACTGCGCGTGCGCGCTGTCACTCGAGTCCCTGCAGGGATCGCGCGTCTCGTTCCTGCCGCAGGTGCACGAGCTGCGGCCGCTTCGTGGACAGGCGGCGGCCGCGCGCAACGTGATGCGCCTGCTCGAAGGCTCGGCGATCATCGAGTCGCACCGCTGGTGCGACCGGGTCCAGGACGCGTACTCGCTGCGCTGCGCTCCGCAGGTGCACGGCGCGGCCCGCGACCTTCTCGACTACGTCGACTACACGATCACGACCGAGCTGAACGCCGCGACCGACAACCCGCTCGTGCTGACGGACGATGAGCTGTTGGTTTCCGCGGGGAACTTCCACGGCCAGCCGCTCGCGTTCGCGCTCGACGCGCTCGCAATGGCGGTGTCCGAGCTTGCGAACATCTCGGAGCGCCGGCTCGAGCGGCTCGTGAACCCGAATCTGAGCGAGGGGCTGCCGGCGTTTCTCACCACCGACGGCGGGCTGAACTCCGGGTTCATGATTCCGCAGTACGTGGCCGCCGCGCTCGTCTCCGAGAACAAGTCGCTGTGCCATCCTGCATCGGTCGACTCGATTCCGACGAGTGCGGGACAGGAGGACCACGTGTCGATGGGGAACGCGGCCGGCCTCAAGGCGTGGCAGGTGGTGGCGAACGCCGAGCGGGCGGTCGCGATCGAGTTGTTGGCCGCCGCGCAGGCGGTGGAGTTCCTCGCGCCGCTCGAGCCGGGCGACGGCGCACGTGCCGTGCATGACGCGGTCAGGCTTCGCTCGCCGCGCCTTCGCGACGACCGCCCGCTCGGCCCCGACATCGAGACGGTGGCGTCGGCGATCCGCGACGGCTCGCTCGTCATCGCCGTCGAAGCGGTCGTCGGGGAGCTGGAATGACCCGCACGCTCGACGGAGGCTCAGACCGGCGGAGGCCCGACGGAGCCGGCCGGGAATGAGCTCACCTCGTCGCCTGCGCTGGGGGGCTCCCGGTCCCGTTGCGCCGAGGCACGTGTACCGCGACACGCTGCTCGTCTACGGCGGCCTCGCACTGATCGTCGTCGTCGTGGCACTCATCACCGGCGGGGGATTCGTCCGTGCGGTCGTGGTCGCGGCCGTCTTCTTCGTCGTCGCGAGCTCGTGGAGCATCTATCGCCTACGTCGGCGCGAGCGCGCCGACGAGCGCGCTCGCGAGGAGGCGCTGTCGTGACGTACGCGCCGTCGCTCGATGCGCAGATCGAGGCGCTCTGCGGCGACCTGTCGTCGATTCGCGCGCCACGCGGCACGGAGCTCAATGCGCGCTCGTGGGCGACCGAGGCGCCGTTGCGCATGCTCCTCAACAACCTCGACCGCGAGGTGGCGGAGCGGCCCGAGGCGCTCGTCGTGTACGGCGGCTCCGGCAAGGCCGCCCGTTCGCACGATGCGTTGCGTGCGATCGTGCGCGTGCTCTTGACGCTGGAGGAGGACGAGACGCTGCTCGTGCAGTCGGGGAAACCGGTGGCGGTCTTCCGCACGACGCCGTCCGCGCCGCGCGTGCTGATCGCGAACTCGCTGCTCGTGCCGCGCTGGGCGACGTGGGACGAGTTTCGGCGGCTCGAGGCGGAGGGCCTGACGATGTTCGGACAGATGACGGCGGGCTCGTGGATCTACATCGGAACGCAGGGGATCCTTCAGGGGACGTATCAGACGTTCGCCGCCGCGGGCGAGCGGCATTTCGGAACGGCGTCGCTTGCCGGCCGCACCATCCTGACGGCCGGCCTCGGCGGGATGGGGGGTGCGCAGCCGCTTGCCGCGACCCTGGCCGGTGCAGCGATCCTGTGCGTCGAGGTCGATCCGTCGCGCATCGAGCGACGGATCGAGACGCGCTACCTCGACGAGGCGGCCGACTCCCTCGACGACGCGCTCGCGAGTGTGCGTGCGGCAGCGCGGGACGGCCGGGCGCTCTCGGTCGGCCTCCTCGGCAACGCCGCCGAGATCGTGCCCGAGCTCGCCCGACGCGGCGAGACCTTCGACCTCGTGACCGACCAGACGGCCGCGCACGACCCCCTGACCGGGTACGTCCCGGCGGGCCTGGACGTCGCGGCGGCGGCCGCCCTTCGCGAAGACGATCCGGCGGAGTACCTGCTTCGCGCCCGGGCGTCGATCGCGCGCCACGTCGAGGGGCTCCTCGGGTTCGTCCGGGCCGGGAGCTATGTTTTCGATTATGGCAACAACCTGCGAGGTGAGGCCGAAGCAGCCGGAGTAACGGAGGCATTCACATACCCGGGCTTCGTCCCGGCCTATATCCGGCCGCTCTTCTGTCGCGGCATCGGTCCGTTCCGCTGGGCGGCGCTCTCCGGCGACCCGGCCGACATTCACGTGATCGACGAGTTGCTCCGTCAGTTGTTCCCCGACGACGTCTTGCTCCAGCGCTGGCTCGAGCTTGCGCCCGGCCGGGTGGCGTTCCAGGGTCTGCCGGCCCGGATCTGCTGGCTCGGCTACGGCGACCGTGCGCGGGCGGCGCTGGCGATCAACGAGCTCGTGCGCTCCGGGCGGGTGAAAGCGCCCGTCGTGATCGGACGCGACCACCTCGATGCCGGATCGGTCGCCTCGCCGTACCGTGAGACGGAATCGATGCTCGACGGCTCCGACGCGATCGCCGACTGGCCGATCCTGAACGCGCTCGTGAACGTCGCCGCCGGCGCGAGCTGGGTGAGCGTCCACCACGGCGGCGGGGTCGGGATCGGCAACTCGATCCACGCCGGGATGGTCGTCGTCGCGGACGGCACCGACGAGATGGCGGCGCGGCTCGAACGCGTGCTGACCACCGATCCCGGGCTGGGCGTCGTCCGCCACCTCGACGCCGGCTACGCCGAGGCGCGTGCTGCCGCGGACGCACACGGGCTCGACGTACCCGGCGCGCGCTAGGCGGCACCGGCCCGTTGGCGCGACTGCTCATCCGCGACCTGGCGCAGCTCGCGACGCCGGCCCCGCGGCGGGTCCCGGCTCGGGGCGCCGATCTCCGCGTAGTCGACGTCGTCGAGGAGGCCTACGTGCTGTGCTCCGGCGGTGTGATCGAGGCGTGCGGCCGCATGCGTGACCTGCCGTCGCTCGGCGACGACGTCGAGGAGGTCGACGGCCGCGGGCTGTGCGCGATCCCCGGGCTGGTCGACTGCCACACGCATCCGGCCTTCGGCGGCGACCGGGTCGGCGAGTTCTCGCTCCGGGTCGGCGGGGCGACGTACGAGGAGCTGCACGCGGCCGGCGGCGGCATCCTGTCGACGGTTACCGCGACGCGGAGCCTCGGCGAGGACGCGCTCGCCGAGTGCGTGCGCGTCCACGCCGCCTGGATGCTCCGGCACGGCACGACGACCTGGGAGGGCAAGTCCGGCTACGGCCTCGACCGCGAGACCGAGCTCGCGTCGCTCAGGGCCGTCCGCGCGGCGGGCGGGTCGCCGACGTGGCTCGGTGCACACGCGGTTCCGCCGGAGCAGCCCGACGGCGACGCCTACCTCGCCTGGGCGATCGCCGAGGTGCTCCCGGACGCGGCGATCGTCGCGGAGGCGGCCGACGTGTTTCTCGAGCGCGGTGCGTTCGACGCGGAGCAGGCGCGCCGCTACCTGGAATCCTGCGCCGCCGCCGGTCTAGCCCTCCGCCTCCACGGCGATCAGTTCACCGAGCGCGGCGCCGTCCCGCTCGCCGTCGGGCTCGGCGCGCGGTCGGTCGACCACCTGGAGGCGACCGGCTTCGACGGGATCGCCGCGCTGGCGCAGAGCGGCGTCGTCGGCGTCCTGCTGCCGGCGAGCGCTCTCTTCCTCGATCGGCCGCAGCCGAAGGCGCGAGAGCTCGTGGATGCGGGCGCGGCCGTCGCGCTGGCGACCGACTTCAACCCCGGCAGCGCGTTCACGACCAGCCTCCCGCTCGTCTGCTCGCTCGCCTGCACAAAGCTCCACCTCGCGCCGGCGGAAGCGCTCACCGCCGTCACGGTCAACGCGGCGCACGTCCTCGGCCGCGCGGACGCGGTCGGGCGCATCGGCCCTGGTTTCCGCGCCGACGTGCTGCTCCTCGACGCGCCCGACTGGCGCTACCTCGCCTATCACCTGGCCGGAGACATCGTCGCGGGCGTGGTCAAGGGCGGGCGGCTCGTCCACCGGCGCTAATCTGGCAGGCGGGATGCCGAGCCGGAAGCAGCGCCGCCGCCGCGAGAAAAACTTCCGTCACGAGTACGAGACCGTGCTCCTCGACGCAGACGGCACCGAGCATGCGATCGACGAGGACGAGCTGCGCAGCGAGCGCGAGGAGCGCGCGAAGGCGAAGCAGTCCGCGAAGACACAGCCGGCAAAGAACGCAGGCTCGCGCGGAGGACGCTCGATTCGCGAGGTGCCGCCGCCGTCCTGGCGCCGTGCGGTCCGGCGCGGCGCGCTGATGGGCGGGATCATTCTCGTGTTCGTCGTCTTCGTGCTCGCGAAGAAGTCGCCGATCGGCGTGCGGCTGGCGATCGGGTTGGCGTACGCCGTCGTCTTCATCCCGCTGACCTACTGGGTCGATCGCGTGAGCTACCGCTCGTACCAGCGGCGCCTCGCGAGGCAGCAGGCGTCGGCGAAGAAGTAGCGGCGGCGCCCTACCCGGCGGCCGTACAGCGGCCCACGCCGAGGTGGACGACCACGCGCAGGGGCGCACGGGCGGCGTCGATCCACACGAGGAGCGGGACGCACCGTGGCGAGCGCGCAAGCAGGCCTCCGGACCAGAACGTCACCGGCCGGCCGGAGGCCGTGCTGCCGGAATCGCTCCCGTGCGGGCAGGCGACGAACGTCACGATGCGGTGCGCATCGCGCACGCCGACCTCGCCTTGCGGCAGCGGGCCGTAGGCGAGGCCTGCGCCCTTGCGAGCCTGTACGGGCAGCGCCATCGTCACGCGATGCCCGGCGGACACGAGCAGGGGGAGCTTCTGCCCGCCGAACGACGCGCTGTAGGCCGGGATGCCGCCGGCGCCGATGAGGACCAGCGGGCCGAGGACCAGGTTGTGCCGGCTCGTGAAGGCGTCCGGAAAGGCGGCTGCCGACCGGGTGGCGCAGGTCGCGAGCGCGCCTGCGGGCGGGGCCGTCGCGGCACCGACCGCCGAGGCTGTGGCCGCGGCGGCAGCGGCCGCGGTGCCGAGGGTGGCGCGAATCCCGATGCGAGCCATCTTCTGCCGACCCTTACACCGGTCCGGCCGAATCCGTTCCACGACCAGCACTGCACCCGCGCCGCGTGGAGCACAACGTGGTCGGGTCCCGCGTTCCGGCAGGCGCCTCGAGCTCGAGAAGGTTCCAGCGCTGCGGGCGCGAGAGGAAGCCCCTCACACCGCCGATAGACTCAGTCGCCCTCGGATGTCACTCGTCGTCGACACGTTCGTCATGGGCCCGTACCGCAGCAACTGCTACGTGCTGCGCGCCGAGCGGGGCGCGGCCGAGGCCGTCGTCGTCGATCCTGGCGACGATCCGACGCCGCTCCGGCTCGAGCTGGCGCACATGGGCGCGCGGACGGGCGGCATCTTCGTGACGCACACCGACATCGACCACATCGGCGGCGTCGCCGAGCTCGCCGACGGCACCGGCGCCGAGGTGTGGGCGCCCGCGGGCGAGGTCGACGCGCTGCGCACGGGCGAGACGCGCGGCGGCCTCCGCGTCGGTGCCCACGATCCCGCGCACACGGTCACGGGCGGCGACGAGATCGCGGTCGCCGGCATCACGTTCGAGGTGCTCGACGTGCCGGGCCATTCCGCCGGCCACGTCGCATTCCTCGCCGGCGACGACCTGTTCTCCGGCGACCTGCTCTTCGCAGGATCGGTCGGCCGGGTCGACCTCGAGGGCGGCGACTGGGACACGCTGCTCGACTCGATCCGCGCGCTCGTCGACCGTCTGCCCGCCGAGACCGTGCTCCATCCGGGCCACGGGCCTGCGACGACGCTCGGACGGGAGCTGCAGACGAACCCGTTCCTGCGCGAGCTGCGCACCGCGCAGTCGTGAGCGCGAAGTTCCGGGTTCCCCGCGGGACGCACGACGTGCTCCCGTCGGGACAGCCGCTGTGGCAGCTCGTCACCGGCACCCTCGCGGAGGTCGCGGAGCTGTACGGCTACCGGCGCATCCAGACGCCCAACTTCGAAGACACGGATCTGTTCCTGCGCACAGCGGGATCCGGCTCGGACGTCGTGCAGAAGGAGATGTACACGTTCGAGGACCGCGGCGGCCGGTCGCTCACGCTGAAGCCCGAAGGAACCGCGCCGATCGCGCGCGCGTACCTCGAGCACGGCATGCACCGCGAGCCTCAGCCGGTGAAGCTCTACACCGTCGCGCCGATGTACCGCTATGCGGCCCCGCAGAAGGGGAGGTACCGCGAGCACTGGCAGTGCTCGGTCGAGGCGATCGGCTCGGACGATCCGGCCGTCGACGCCGAGCTGATCCAGCTGTACACCGAGTTCGCACGCCGCGTCGGGATCACGCAGTACGAGCTTCAGCTCAACTCGATCGGCGACGCGGCATGTCGGCCGGCGTACGTCGAGCACCTGACGCGGTGGCTCGACGAGCACGCCGACGTGCTCGACGAGGACGCGCGAGCGAAGCGGGCGACGAATCCGCTACGCGTGTTCGACGTCAAGAGCCCTGCGGTGCGAGAGGCGCTGCGCGGCGCGCCGACGATCGGCGACTCGCTCTGCGCCGACTGCGCCGAGCGCTTCGCCGAGGTGCGTCGGCTGCTCGACGGCTACGGCGTCCCGTACACGCTCGAGCCGACGCTCGTACGCGGTCTCGACTACTACACACGCACCGTCTTCGAGTTCACGGGGCCGGAGGAGAAGGCGCAGTCGGCAATCTGCTCCGGCGGCCGCTACGACGGCCTGATCGAGGAGATCGGCGGCGCGCGGACGCCGGCGATCGGGTTCGGTGCGGGGATCGAGCGTGCCCTGATCGCGCTCGAGAACGAGGGGCGCGCCGGCAAGGCGCCGTCGCTCGACGTCTTCTTCGTCGTCGACGGCGACGGTGCACGGGCGAGCGTGCCGCCGCTCCTCGCGGAGCTTCGTCGTGCCGGGCTCTCGGCCGATACCGACTACGCGGGACGCTCGTTCAAGGGGCAGATGACGCAGGCCGGTAGGACCGGCGCGTCGACCGTCGTCGTCGTGCGCGGCGATGCGGCGACGATTCGTCGCGGCGGCCGTGACGAGCGGACGGTCGGTCTCGACGAGGTCGTCGCTACCCTCATCGCACCATGACGTGGCGTGATGCGATCGGTAGCAAGCTCACGACTGCCGACGTGGGGCGGACGGTCACGCTGGCGGGCTGGGTCGCCCGCCGCCGCGATCACGGCGGCCTGATCTTCGTCGACCTGCGCGACGAGGGGGGCGTGGTACAGCTCGTGATCAACCCGGAGCGGTCCTCGGGCGGCGCCGAGTCGGCGCACGACCTGCGCAACGAGTTCGTCGTGCAGGCGCGCGGCGAGGTCGTCCGCCGCAGCTCCGAGACCGTGAACCCGCGCATGACGACGGGCGAGATCGAGGTGCAGGTCGACACCCTCGAGGTGATCAGCCGCTCGACCCCGCTGCCGTTCCAGCTCGACGAGGAGGGCGTCGACGAGACGCTACGGATCCGCTACCGCTGGCTCGACCTGCGCCGCGAGCGGCTCCAGCGCAACATCCGAACGCGGGCGAAGGCGGTCTCGATCATCCGGCAGGAGATGGAGGCGGCAGGCTTCGTCGACATCGAGACGCCGATCATGGGGAAGCCGACGCCCGAAGGCGCGCGCGACTTCCTGATCCCGACGCGACTGCAGCCCGGCCGCTTCTTCGCGCTGCCGCAGAGCCCGCAGATCTACAAGCAGCTGCTCGTCATCTCCGGCTTCGAGCGCTACTACCAGATCGCCCGCTGCTTCCGCGACGAGGACCTGCGCGCCGACCGGCTGCAGGAGCTGACCCAGCTCGACGTGGAGATGGCGTTCCCGGACCAGGACGAGCTGTTCGCGCTGGTCGAGCGGATCATCGCGCGCATCTGGAAGGAGTGCCGCGGCGTGGAGCTCGAGACGCCGTTCCCGCGCATGCAGTGGGAGGAGGCCGACCGGCGCTACGGCTCCGACAAGCCCGACCTGCGCTTCGGGCTCGAGATCGAAGACGCGACCGCGCTCACGCGCGATTCGGAGTTCGGCGTCTTCGCCGGTGCGGCGGCTGTGCGCTACCTGCGCGTCGAGCGGGAGCTCTCCCGCGGCGAGCTCGCGAAGCTCGAGGAGCTCGTGCGCGGTTGGGGCGCGAAGGGGCTCGCGTACCTCGTCTTCCGCGCCGACGGCGAGATCGCCTCGCCGATCGCGAAGTTCCTGTCGCCGGAGCTGCTCGACACGCTGCATCGGCCGGGCACGACGCTGCTCTTCGGCGCGGGCGATCCCGCCGAGGTGTCCAGGATCCTCGGCTTCCTCCGGCTGCATCTCGGCCGCGAGCTCGGCCTGGTCGACGAGGGTGCGTGGCGGTTCGCCTGGATCACCGACTTCCCGATGTTCAAGTGGGACGCCGAACTCGGACGCTGGGACGCCGAGCACCACCCGTTCACGCGACCGAACGTGGAGTCGATGCCGCTGCTCGACTCGGACCCGGGCGCGGCGAAGGCGATCGCCTACGACCTCGTCGGCAACGGGCTCGAGCTCGCCGGCGGCTCGTTTCGGATCCACGAGCCCGAGCTGCAGGAGAAGGTGTTCGACCTGCTGCGCATCTCGCCCGATGATCAGCGCGCCAAGTTCGGCTTCCTGCTCGACGCGCTCGCGATGGGCGCGCCGCCGCACGGTGGGATCGCATCGGGGATCGACCGGCTGTGCATGGCGCTGCTCGACGAGCCCTTCATCCGCGACACGCTTGCGTTCCCGAAGAACCAGGCGGCCGTCGACCCGATGTCGGGCGCGCCGACGCCGGTGACGCCTGAGCAGCTCGCCGAGCTCGGGATCGACGTGACGGTCGAGAGCGAGCAGGTCACGGACGTCTCGTAGCGAAGGACGACGACGGTGCTCGATCGCCAGGGATCGCGGTTCGCCCTCGAAATTCTCTTTCTCGCCGCGCTCGCGACGGGGCTCGCGCTCGCCAAGCTGGACTCGCTCGTCATCGTCGGTGTGATGGCGCTCGGCTGGCTCGTCGTCGCGCTGCTCGAATGGGCGGCATGGCGCGGCGAGCCGCACTACGGATCGGGCCTCCCGCCGCGCTACTACGTGCCGAGCACCAGCCTGCCTCCGCCACAGGCGCTCGAGCAGGTCTACTCCGGCTATCCCGACCCTCAGCGCGAGGAGGCGCCGACCTGGATCGCGTCCGCCGACCTGCGTGCGCAGCTGCTCGCCGAATGGCCCGTCGCCGTGCCGCCCGGGGCCGACGACGAGGATGTCGTGCCGGTCGTCCTCCCGCCCGTCCCGCCGCGGGGGCCGGCGCCGGCCAAGATCGCGTCCCCGCCGCCACCCGCGCCGCTTCCTGTGCTGCCGGCGGCCGCGGTGGGCTCGGGCGTGGCGACCCACCAGCTCGAGCCGTTCGCCGTCGCACCGTCCCGTCGGCGGCTCGGCCGGCGTGTCACCGTCGAGACGATCGTCGTCGAGGTCCCGGCGCGGGTCGTCCCGCCGGCGCCACCCCGGTCGACGGAATGAGCACGAGGCTGGCCGAGCGGCAGGTTGCGCTCGCCGCCGTTGCGGTGCTGGCCGCCGTGTGCGCGGTCGCGGTGTCGGCGGCGGCACACCGGACGTCGAGCACCGCCCCGCATCCGGAGGGGTCGTTCACCGCGCTGGCCGGCTCGGCGGGACCGGCCGTCTTCGGCCGGCACACCGCCTGCGGAACGACTCTCACCGCGGACACCGAGGGCATCGCGCACCCGACGCTCCCGTGCGGCGTGCGCATCTTCGTCACCTTCGACGGAAAGACGGTGCTGACCCAGGTCGTCGACCGCGGTCCGTACTCGCCGGGCCGCCAGTTCGACCTGACCGACGCACTCGCGCGCCTGCTCGGGCTGCGCGGCGTGCAGACCGTGCAGTGGGCGTATGCCGCGCGAGGCAACTGACCGCCGCTACAGTCCTGCGGTTGCCCGACGCCGTTCGCGGCGCCGCGTATCCATGTAGAACCAACACCATGTGAAAGGGAGCCCGCGTCGGGCCTGGGGCGCCACGGCGTTCCTCCGTCCGCACGGCACCCACCTGGCTTGTCCAGGTTCACACGGAGCGCGGCAGGACGGCGACGTCAGGGCATGACGGAGGGGGCTCCACGCGGGCCCTCTCCGTCTACGCTGGCCCGATGCGCGAGCTCGTCGGTGACTCGATGCGCGGTGCCGACTGGGCGCTCGTCCGCCTGCGCGTCGACGGCGGGACGATCGTCGACGCCGACGCACCGGGCGTCAGCGAGGACCTGCGCGGACTGTCTCTGCTCGAGGCGGCCGCCGTTGGCGGCGAGACGCTGCCGGTCGACGCGCTCGCGAATGCGATCGCGCCGGTGGTGCGCGCGCCGGCGGACGCGAACCGGACCGCCGTCGCGATGAGCGGAGGCGTCGACAGCGCCGTCGCGCTCCTGCGGGCGGGCGATGGCGCCGTCGGCGTGACGCTACGGCTCTGGCTCGACCCCGACGGGCCCGACTCGGAGCGCGCGTGCTGCTCGCCGAGCGCCGTGCTTGCCGCTCGCGCCGCCTGTCACCAGCTCGGCCTGCCGCACGTCACGCTCGACCGTCGCGACGCGTTCCGGCGCTCCGTCGTGACGCCGTTCGTGCGCGGTTACGCGCGGGGTGAGACGCCCAACCCCTGCATCCGGTGCAACGGCGACTTCCGCTTCGCCGAGCTGCTCGCATTCGCGCGTCGCGTCGGCGCGGTGCGTCTCGCGACGGGCCACTACGCACGCATCGTCGAGCGGCACGGCACGCGGCTCCTCGCGCGCGCCGCCGACGAGCAGAAGGACCAGAGCTACATGCTCGCCCGGCTCGAGCCGCGCCTGCTCGCGCGGCTGTGGTTCCCGCTCGGCGACCAGCGCAAGGAAGAGACGCGCGCCGAGGCGGCACGGGCCGGCCTCGCGGCGGCGGCGCGGGCCGAGTCGCAGGAGGCGTGCTTCCTCGCCGGGGGCGACTACCGGTCGTTTCTCGAGCGTCACGGTGTCGAGGCGCGTCCCGGGGCGATCGTCGACGTGGACGGCGCGGAGATCGGGACACACGCGGCGCACTGGCGCTACACGCCGGGCCAGCGGCGCGGCCTCGGCCTCGCCGCGCCCGAGGCGCTGTTCGTGCTCTCGACCGACGCGCGGACGAACACGGTGCGCGTCGGCCCCCGGGCGTCGCTCGCCCGATCGCGCGTGACTGCGCGCGGGCGCCTCTTCGTCGACGTCGACCGTGCCGAGGTGAAGCTCCGCTACCGCTCGCCGGCGATCCCGGCGGCGGTCGTGAAGACCGCAAACGGGTTCCGCCTCGCGCTCGACGAGCCGGCGTACGGGGTCGCGCGCGGGCAGGCCGCGGTGCTCTACGACGCCGACGTGGTGGTCGGTTCCGGCTTGGTCAGCACGACGGCCACCGTCTAGGCTGCCTCGCGTGGGGGATGCGAGGAGGCCGCGTGGCTGACGAGATCACGCTCACGATGCCGCGGCGGCCCGAGTTCCGCCGCGTCGCCTCGTTCGTGCTCGGCGGCCTGGCCGCGCGGCTGAACGTGACGATCGAGAGCCTCGAGGACCTCCAGCTCGCCCTCGACGCCCTGCTCGCGCGCGCCGAGGGGCCGTCGGGCGAGGTGACGGTGCGGTTGGTCGTCCGTGACGACGCGCTCGTCACCCGCGTCGGACCGCTGGAGACCCGCGTGCTCGACGAGCTCGAGCACGACGCCGACGAGTCGCTCGGCGTACGCCGCGTCCTCGACTCGACGGTCGACGACGTCCTCATCGACGGTGACTGGGCCGTGCTGACGAAGGCGGTGAGCTTCTCGCGTTGAGCGCCGAGAGCGACAAGGTTCTCCTGCGGCGCTACCACGAGGACGGCGACGTGCATGCGCGCGAGGTGCTGATCGAGCGGCACCTGTCGCTCGTCCGGTCGCTGGCGCGGCGCTACAGCTACCGCGGCGAGCAGTTCGACGACCTCGTCCAGATCGGTGCGATCGGCCTGATCAAGGCGATCGACCGCTTCGACGTCGACCGCGGCGTCGAGCTGACGACGTATGCGACGCCGAACATCATCGGCGAGATCAAGCGGCACTTCCGCGACAAGGGCTGGTCCGTGCGCGTGCCGCGCGGCCTGCAGGAGCTGAACGTCCAGCTGTCGAGGCTCGTCGAGCAGCTGACGGTGGAGCTCGGCCGG
Source organism: Gaiellaceae bacterium (assembly GCA_036376615.1). Lineage (GTDB taxonomy): Bacteria > Actinomycetota > Thermoleophilia > Gaiellales > Gaiellaceae > PALSA-600. The sequence goes on along the minus strand of DASUZZ010000042.1, from coordinate 44,523 downwards.
TCGCCGACGATCCCGGAGCTCGCCGAGGGCGCCGGTGTCGACGAGGAAGACGTGCTCGAGGCGCTCGAGTCGGGCCGCGCGTACACCGCGCTCTCACTATCGCAGGGGACGACCTCCGACAGCGGCGAGGAGCTCGATCCGCTCGAGACGCTCGGCACGGTGGAGCACGAGTACGAGGTGTCGGAGGATCGCGCCGTGCTCGCCCCGGGGTTCAAGGCGCTCGACGACCGCGAGCGCCTGATCCTCCACCTCCGCTTCTTCGAGGGGCAGACGCAGTCCCAGATCGCCCGGCAAGTCGGCATCTCGCAGATGCACGTCTCGCGGCTGATCCGGCGCGCGATCGCGAAGATCCGCGCCGAGATCGGCACCGACGAGCCGAGCGAGCCTCGAGCGGCCGGCCGCATCTGAGCCGGCTCAGACGCGCGTCAGAGACGGCTCACCTCTGGACCGTGCCGGAACACGCGCGAAAGCGTGACGGGCCTAGGAACGGAGCGGCATCGGGGCACCCGCCCATCGGGACCTGTCTCCGGCGCTCGCGCGGTCGGCGGGACGACCCACGGCGTCTGACGCCGCTCAGAGCGGCGTCAGACGCCGGAAGTTCCGCTCCGTACACTGTCCGCCGTGGCGATGACGACGGCCGAGCTGCGCGAGGCGTTCCTCTCGTTCTTCGAGGAGCGTGGGCATCTCCGCTGCCCCTCGTACTCGTTGATCCCGCGCGACGACGACCACTCGACGCTCCTCAACTCGGCCGGGATGCAGCCGCAGATGCCGTTCTTCCTCGGCCGCGAGCCGCCGCCCGCACCGCTGACGACGACCGCGCAGAAGGTCTTCCGGACGGTCGACATCGACGAGGTGGGGCGCGACACCTACCACCTGACCTTCTTCGAGATGCTCGGGAACTTCTCGTTCGGGCAGTACTTCAAGCAGGGCGCGATCGAGTATGCGCACGAGTTCGTCACCAGGCGGCTCGGCCTCGACTGGGATCGCGTCTGGGTCAGCGTGCACGCTGGCGACCCGGCGCTCGAGCTCGGCCCCGACGAGGTGGCGATCGAGCAGTGGCTCGCCGTCGGGATGCCGCGGGAACGGATCGTGCTGCTGCCCTCGTCCGAGAACTTCTGGTCGGTCGGCGGGCCCGGCCCCTGCGGGCCCGACTCCGAGCTCTACTGGGACTGGGGGGAGGAGGCCGGCTGCGGCGAGCCCGACTGTGCACCGGGCTGCGCCCGCTGCGAACGCTTCCTGGAGTTCTGGAACCTCGTCTTCATGGAGTACGAGCTGCGCCCGGACGGCACGCTCACGCCGCTGCCGAAGCAGAACATCGACACCGGTCTCGGCCTGGAGCGGATGGCCCGCATCCTCCAGGGCGTTCCTTCCGTCTACGACTCTGACGGCTACCAGGCGATCATGCGCTGGATCGCAGAGGAGTCCGGCGTCGCCTACGGCGAGACACCCGACGCGACGAAGGCGCATCGCGTGCTCGCCGACCACGGCCGCGGGATGGCGTTCATCGTCGCCGAGGGAGTGACGCCCTCGAACGAGGCCCGGGGCTACGTCCTCCGCCGGATCATCCGGCGCGCGGTCCAGCACGGCCTACGGATCGGGCTGCGCTCGCCGTTCCTGCCGGGGCTGGCGGACGCCGTGATCGCGCAGATGGGCGATGCGTACCCCGAGCTCGTCGCTCACCGCAGCGAGATCCACGATGTGCTTGCGGCGGAGGAGGAGCGCTTTTCGGAGACGCTCGCCCGCGGGATGAAGGTGTTCGACGGGCTCGCGGACCGCGATGCGATCGACGCGCAGGAGGCGTTCACGCTCGCTGCCACCTACGGGTTCCCGATCGAGCTGACGGAGGAGCTCGCCGAGGAGCGCGGCCAGCCGGTCGACGTCGACGGCTTCCGGGCGCTGATGGAGGAGCACCGCGTGGTTTCGCGCGCAGGCGGCGAGAAGAGCGACCTCCAGCGGGCTGCCGAGTTCGCGGCCGCCGCCGGCTTCCAGTCCGAGTTCGTGGGTTACAGCCGGACCGACGTCCTGACCCAACTCGGAGCACTCGAGGACCTCGGCGACGGGACGTTCCTCGCGAAGCTCCGCGAGTCGCCGTTCTACGCCGAGAGCGGCGGCCAGGTGACCGACGCCGGCGAGCTCGTCCAGGAGGAGTCGGGCGCCGTCGCGGTGCTGCGCGCGGCCTACAAGCTCCGCGACGACCAGGCGCTCGTCTTCGAGGGCGCCGGCTTCGCCGCGGGTGACCGCGTGCGCGCGCTCGTCAGCTGGCCGGATCGCTTCCCGACGATGACGAACCACACCGCGACCCACCTGCTCCACGCGGCGCTGCGCGACGTTCTGGGCGACCACGTGCACCAGGCCGGCTCGGCCGTGCGTCCCGACAAGCTGCGCTTCGACTTCACCCACCAACAGGCGCTGACCCCGGAGGAGCTCGAGCGGGTCGAGCGGCTCGTCAACGAGAAGGTCTTCGAGGCGATCCCGGTTCGCACGTTCCTCACGTCGATCGACGAGGCGCGCACGCTCGGCGCGATGATGCTCTTCGGCGAGAAGTACGGCGACGAGGTGCGGGTGGTCGAGATCGACGACTTCTCGCGCGAGCTCTGCGGCGGCACGCACGTGCGCTCGACCGCGGAGATCGGGCCGTTCTTGGTGTTGACGGAGACGTCGGTCGGCGCCGGGGCGCGGCGGATCGAAGCCGTGACGGCCGGCGAGGCCTGGTCGGTGCTGCACGGCCGCTCACGTGAGCTGGACGCGGTGCGCGTCGAGCTCGACCGGGCCCGGCGCGAGGCGAAGAAGCCGAAGGCAGCCGCGGCGGGGCCCGACATCGTCTGGCAGGACCGCGTGGACGGCGTGTTCGTGGCCGAGGTGAGAGGCGCGCGCGGGGGAGACCTGCGCGACCTGTCCGACCAGCTGCGCCGGCGCGAGGCGGCGGTTGCCGTCGTGCTCGCGTCCGCCGACGAGGGCAAGGTCGCGCTCGTCGTCAACCTCGACCGGTCGGTCGAGCGGGTCGACGCGGTGGCGGTCGTGCGGCAGCTCGGGCCGATCATCGGCGGCGGCGGCGGCGGGCGGCCGACGCTCGCCGAGGCGGGCGGCAAGAACGTCGCCGCGGTGCGGGACGCGCTCGAGGCGGGCCGCGACGCGCTTGCAGCCGCGCTCAGGTGAAGGTGCTCGCGCTCGATTACGGGTCGGCGCGAACCGGAATCGCCGTGTCCGACCCGACCGGCACGGTCGCGCGGCCGGCCGGCACGGTCGAGCGGGTCTCGAGCGACGCCGGGTTCGCGCGCCTCGTCGCGCTGATCGGCGAGGAGGCGCCCGGGCTGGTCGTGGTCGGCATGCCGCTGACCCTGCGTGGCGAGCACGGCCGGCAGGCGCGCGAGACGACCGCGTTCGTGGAGCGCCTTCGCGCGGCCGTCGCCGTCCCGGTCGAGACCTACGACGAGCGCTTCACGTCCGTGCTCGCAGAGGGCGACGACGCACGCGCCGCCGCGCACCTGCTTTCGAGCTTCCTCGAGTGGCAGAGCGCGGGCAGCTGAGCTCCGAGCGCCCCAGCCGCGTGCAGATCCGGCGCCGCCGTACGGTCGCGCTGGCCGGGCTCCTGCTCGCGGCGCTCGTCATCGCCGTCGCGGTCCGAGCGGTCCTGCCGCACCTGCGCGGGCACGCGGCGGCGCCGCCCCCTCCGCCGCCGCCGCCCAGGCCGTTCCGCATCGTGTTCCCGGAAGGGTTCACCCGCGCGCAGATGGCCGTGCGCGTCGGGGTCGTCGCGCGGATCGCGGAACACAAGCGCGGCCGGCCGGTGCGGCTGTCGAACGCGGGCTACGACACGGCGACACGGCGGCTCGCCGTACCGTGCTTCGTGCCGCGGCTCCGGACGGCGACCGAGGGGTTCCTCTTCCCCGCGACCTACGACTTCGTCGCCAACACGACGCCGGCGCAGCTCGCGCGCGACCAGGTGCAGGCGTTCTGCCGCAACTGGCAGACGCTCGACCTCCGCTATGCCCGCTCGAAGAACCTGACGCCCTACGACATCCTCACGATCGCGTCGATGGTCGAGAAGGAGGCGGCGGCGCCGAGCGAGCGGCCGCTGATCGCAGCCGTCATCTACAACCGGCTGCGCGAGCGCATGCCGCTCGGGATCGACGCGACGCTGCGCTACGGGCTGCACATCTCGCCCGAGCGGTCGATCACCGAGTCGCAGCTGCAGAGCCCGAGCGCCTACAACACCCGCAACCGGCTCGGCCTCCCGCCGACCCCGATCGCGAACCCGGGGCTCGCGTCGCTCCGCGCGGCCGCGCATCCGGCGACGGTCGACTACCTCTACTTCGTCCGCAAGCCGGACAAGGTGCACCACTTCTTCACGGCGAGCGCGTCCGCCTTCCAGCAGTACGAGTGCGCGCACGGATACGGATGCTGACGCCGGTCGCGCTGCTGGGCCGGCCCGTCGCGGAATCGCTGTCGCCGCGGATGCAGAACGCGGCGTTCGCCGCGCTCGGGCTCGAGTGGACATACCTCGCGTTCGAAGTGGACGATCCGGTCGCCGCAGTCGCCGCGTTGCGGACGCTTGGCTTCGCGGGTGCGAACGTGACGATCCCGTACAAGCGCGCGGTCGTGGCCGCCTGCGACGAGGCGGAGGACGAGGCGGTCAACACGCTCGTCTTCCGCGACGGGCGCGTGCTCGGCTTCAATACCGACCGGGAGATCCTCGCCGGGGTCGTCGCCCACCGTGCGTGCGTGATCGGCGCGGGCGGCGCCGCCCGGGCGCTCCGCCGCGCGCTGCCGGCCGACACCCGCTTCTACTCGCGCTCGGGCGAATGGCCGCCCGATGCCGAGGGCTGCGACCTGATCGTCAATGCCACTCCGGTGCGGGACGAGCTGCTCGTCGCGCCCGCGCCGGGACAGGTGGTCGTCGACCTCGCCTACGGGCCAGGGGAGACGGCGCTCGTCGCGGCGGCCCGGAGCGCGGGCTGCGAGGTGGTCGACGGGCGGGAGGCGCTCGTTCGCCAGGGTGCGGCGTCGCTGCGACTGTGGACCGGGCTCGAGGCGCCGGTCGACGTGATGCGGCGCGCGGTCTCGTAGGCTCTGGCGGATGACGCTCCGTCTCGCAAGCGCCGGCGAGTCGCATGGGCCGGGCCTCGTCGCGATCCTCACCGGCCTGCCGGCCGGCCTGACGCTCGATCGCGACGCGATCGACGCCGACCTGCGACGGCGGCAGGAGGGCTACGGCAGGTCGCCACGGCAGCGCATCGAGCAGGACCGCGTCGAGGTGCTCGCCGGCCTGCGCCACGGACGCACGCTCGGCACGCCCCTCGCGCTCGTCGTCCGGAACCGCGACCACGACAACTGGCTCTCGGGGATGTCGCCCTGGCCGCCCGAGGGCGAGCCGTCCGGGAAGGGGACGAAGCCCGTGACGCTGCCGCGCCCGGGCCACGCCGACCTGGCGGGCGTGCTCAAGTACGGCCACGACGACGTCCGCAACGCGCTCGAGCGCGCCTCGGCGCGGCACACGGCCGTGCACGTTGCCGCGGGCTCGGTTGCGAAGGCGCTGCTCGCGACGATCGGGATCGCGGTCACGGGGCTCACCGTCGACGAGGCCGGCCTGCGGGCGCGGATCGACGAGGCGCGGGCGGAGCGCGACACGCTCGGCGGGATCGTCGAAGTGCGTGCGATCGGCGTGCCGCCGGGCCTCGGCTCCTACGCGGCGAAGGAGGACCGGCTCGACGCCCGGCTCGCCGCGGCGGTGATGGGCATCCAGGCGGTCAAGGGTGTCGAGATCGGCGATGGCTTCGCGCTGGCCGCCCTGCGCGGCTCGCAGGCGCACGACGAGATCGGCCCGGACCGGCGGCGCACGACGAACCGGGCCGGCGGGATCGAGGCCGGCGTGTCGAACGGCGAGGAGATCGTGGTCCGCGCGGCGATGAAGCCGCTGCCGACGCTGATGAAGCCGCTCGCGTCGGTCGACCTCGTCACCGGCGAGCCGGGCCAGGCGCTCGTCGAGCGGTCCGACGTCGCCGCGGTCGAGGCGCTCTCGGTCGTCGCCGAGGCGGCGGTCGCCTGGGAGCTCGCGGTCGCCGCGCACGAGAAGTTCGGGGGCGACGCCCTCGTCGACTTCGTCGCGGCGCATCGCTCGTACCTCGAGCGCATCGGGTGACCTCTCGATGCCGCTGAACGCCCTCGGTCGCCACCTCGCGCTGATCGGCTTCATGGGCGCGGGCAAGTCGACCCTCGCGCCGCCGGTCGCCGAGCGGCTCGCGCGCCGCGCGATCGACGTGGACGACGAGCTGGGCGTCGACATCCCGGCCCTCTTCGCGCAGGGCGAAGAGGCGTTTCGTGCGGTCGAGGAGCCGCGGACGTGCGAGCTGCTCGCGACGTCCGAGCCGGCCGTCCTCGCGCTCGGCGGGGGCTCGATCAAGTCGCGCGCGGTCCGCGACGCGCTCGCTGTACACGCGTTCACCGTCCTCGTCGACGTTCACGTCGACGAGGCATGGGAGCGCGTCAAGGCCACCGACCGTCCGCTTGCGCAGGACGAGAAGACGTTTCGGAGGTTGAACGACGAGCGCCGGCCTCTGTACGGGGGGATCGCCGACGCAACGGCGGCGGACGTCGACGGGGTGCTGCTCGCGGCCGCGGGCGTCCACCACGAGGCCGGCTCGCTCGACCGGCTCGGCGAGCTCGTGCCCGGCGACGGCCCCGTCGCGATCGTCGGCGACGAGCGGGTGCTCGGCATCTACGGGGAGCGTGCGCGCGCCGCGCTCGGCGACCGGCTCGCCTCGACGCACCCGCTGCCGGCCGGCGAGCAGGCGAAGCAGCTCGACGTGCTCGCGCAGCTCTGGCTCGCCCTCGACCTCGACCGCGGCGGGACGATCGTCGCGCTCGGGGGCGGCACCACGACCGACGTCGCCGGCTTCGCGGCGGCGACGTACCTGCGCGGCGTGCCCTGGGTCCCCGTCCCGACGACTCTCGTCGGCCAGGTGGACGCAGGGATCGGCGGCAAGACGGGCGTCGACACCCGGAACGGCAAGAACCTGGCGGGGGCGTTCCACTGGCCCGCCCGCGTCGTCGTCGACGAGACGCTGCTCGAGACGCTGCCCGAGCGCGAGCGGCGCAACGGCGAGACCGAGCGCGTGAAGACCGAGCTGCTCGCAGGTCGTGCGCTCGACGCGAGAGGCGCCGCGGCGTACAAGTGCGCGCTCTGCGTCCGCGACCCGTACGACCGCGGGCCGCGACGCTGGCTCAACCTCGGCCACACCTTCGGCCACGCGCTCGAGGCGGCTGCCGGGTTCGAGCTGCCGCACGGGGAGGCGGTCGCGCTCGGCCTGCTCGCCGCGCTGCGCCTGAGCGGGCGCGACACCGCTCCGGTCGAGTCGGCGCTCGACCCGCGGCCGGTTCGCGTCGACCGCGAGCGGGCATGGGAGGCGCTGCAGCGCGACAAGAAGCGCTCGGCCGGCGAGATCAACCTCGTGCTGCTCGGCGACGGCGGGCCGACCGTCGAGACGCGTCCCGCAGACGAGGTGCGCGCCGCGCTCGATAGCCTCATCGTCTGATGCAGGTCCTCGTCCTGAACGGGGTGAACCTCGACGCGCTGGGGCGTCGCGACCCGGCCGTCTACGGCGGCCTCAGCCTGAACGAGCTCGAGAGCCGGATCTACGCGTGGGCGCTCGCCCTCGACATCAACGCCCGCTGCCGGCAGACGAACAGCGAGGGCGAGTACATCGACTGGCTGCACGACGCGTACGACAACGTCGACGGTGTGATCGTGAACCCGGGAGCCTGGAGCCACTACAGCTACGCGATCCGCGACGCGCTCGAGCTGTTCGGCGTGCCGATCGTCGAGGTGCACCTGTCGAACATCGAGGAGCGCGAAGAGTGGCGCCGCCACAGCGTCGTCTCGGACCTCGCGGCGCACCGCGTGCTCGGCAAAGGCCCCGACGGCTATCGCGAGGCGCTCGAGTTCCTCGCCGGAAAGGAGACCGGATGACCGCGCGCGTCGAGGCGCTCGCCGCGCAGCTGAAGCTGCCGTTGCTCGTCACCGACCTGTTCAACGTCCGTTACCTGACGGGGTTCGACAGCTCGAATGCCGCGCTGCTCGTGCGGCCGAAGGGCGACGCGACGCTGTACACCGACTTCCGCTACATCGAGGAGGCGCGGAAGGTCGACGGGGTCGAGGTCGAGCTCACGAAGCGGTCGCTGATCGTCGACGTCGCCTCGAAGCTGTCGGGACGGATCCAGTTCGAGGCCGACGTGATGCCCCATCTCCAGTGGGAGCGCCTCGGCGCGGGGAAGATCACGCCGGTGGCGAGCGCGGGCATCGTCGCGGGGCTGCGTGCCGTGAAGGACGCAGAGGAGCTGACGGCGATCGGCCGCGCGGCGCGGGTCGCCGACCGCGCCTTCGAGGCGCTCACCGCCGAGACGTGGATCGGACGCAGTGAGCAGGAGCTCGCCTGGCGCCTGCGCGAGCTGCTCCACGCTCACGGCTCGCAGGGCGTGAGCTTCGACGCGATCGTGGCGTGGGGGCGAAACGGCGCCAAGCCGCATGCGAACCCGTCGTCGACGATCGTCGAGCCGCGCTCGCTCGTCGTCGTCGACTGGGGCGCGTCGGTCGACGGCTACTGCAGCGATTGCACCCGCACCGTCTCGACCGGCAGCCCGCCGGACAGGCTGCGCGAGATCTACGACGTGTGCCGCGCCGCACAGCAGCGTGCCTGCGACGGCATCCAGGCCGGCATGTCCGGCGTCGATGCCGACCTGCTCGCGCGCGAGCCGATCGACGAGGCCGGGTTCGGTGCCGAGTTCGGGCACGGGCTCGGGCACGGAGTCGGGCTCGAGGTGCACGAGGCGCCGCGCCTCTCGACCGAGTCGAGCGACGTCCTCGCCGTCGGGAACGTCGTCACGATCGAGCCCGGGATCTACCTCGAAGGGCTCGGCGGCGTGCGGATCGAGGACCTGGCTGTCGTGCGCGAGGCAGGCGTCGACCTGTTGACGTCGTTTCCAAAGGAGTTGATCGAGGTCTCATGAGCACTCTCTCCCCTGAACACACCGCCACGTCGGAGACGCTGAGCGTCGTCGACAACCGCACGGGCCGCGAGTACACGCTCGCGATCGAGGACGGCGCGATCCGCGCGACCGACCTCGGGCAGATGGGCCTGCTCTCGTTCGATCCCGCGTTCCTGAACACCGCAGCGTGCCGCAGCACGATCACGTACATCGACGGCGACGCCGGGATCCTCCGCTACCGCGGCTATCCGATCGAGCAGCTCGCCGAGCAGGCGGGCTTCCTCGAGACCGCGTACCTGCTGTTCGAGGGCGAGTTGCCGACCGCCGACCAGCTGCAGCGCTGGGAGGACGACGTGCGCTCGCACACCTACGTCCACACGAACGTGACGAAATTCCTCGAGGGCTTTCGCTACGACGCGCATCCGATGGGGATGCTGCTCGGCGCGGTCGGGGCGCTCTCGACGTTCTACCCCGACGCGAAGCACGTCTCCGACCCGCAGAACCGCTACCTGCAGCGGCTGCGCCTGATTGCAAAGCTGCCGACGATCGCGGCGTACATCTTCCGGCACTCGCGCGGTCTTCCGTACGTGCTGCCGCGCAACGACCTCGGCTACATCAACAACTTCGTGAACATGACGTTCGAGATCGGCGGGCGCCACGAGGCGAACCCGGTGCTGCAGCGCGCTCTCGAGGTGCTGCTGATCCTGCACGCCGACCACGAGCAGAACTGCTCGACCAACGCGGTGCGCGGCGTCGGCTCGTCCCAGGTCGATCCCTTCTCGGCGGTGTCGGCGGGGATCGCGGCGCTGTACGGGCCGCTGCACGGCGGCGCCAACGAGGCGGTGCTGCGCATGCTGGACGAGGTCGGGGACAAGAAGAACGTGCCGGGGTTCATCGAGCAGGTGAAGGCGGGCCACGGGCGGCTGATGGGCTTCGGCCACCGCGTGTACAAGAGCTACGACCCGCGCGCGAAGCTGATCAAGCGCGTCGCCGACTCGGTGTTCGAGCAGACGGGCCTGAACCCGAAGCTCGAGATCGCGCTGGAGCTCGAGCGGATCGCGCTCGAGGACGACTACTTCGTCTCGCGGCGCCTGTACCCGAACGTCGACTTCTACTCCGGGCTCATCTACCAGGCGATGGGTTACCCGACCGACTACTTCACGGTGCTCTTCGCGCTCGGTCGCCTGCCCGGCTGGATCGCGCAGTGGGAGGAGATGCTCACCGACCCCGAGCAGAAGATCGCCAGGCCGCGCCAGCTCTACGTCGGCCGCGGCGAGCGCCCGTTCGTGCCGATCGGCGAACGGTAGCCCGTTCGCTACGCTGCCGCCCGCTCATGGCCGAGGTCGTCTCCACCAACCAGTTCCGCAACGGCATGCACATCGAGCTCGACGGCCAGACGTGGCGCATCGTCGAGTTCCAGCACGTGAAGCCGGGCAAGGGTGGTGCGTTCGTGCGCACCAAGCTGAAGGCACTCGCGAGCGGCTCGGTCGTCGACCGGACGTTCCGCGCGGGCGAGAAGTTCAACCGCATCCGCACCGAGACGAAGAACATGCAATACCTGTACGACTCGGGCGACGAGGTCGTGTTCATGGACGAGGAGACCTTCGACCAGCTCTCGCTGCCGCACGCCGAGCTCGAGGACGAGCTGTCGTTCATGCAGCCGTCGTCGTCCGTGCAGGTGCTCTTCGTCGACGGTAGCCCGACGGGGGTCGACCTGCCGGCGTCGGTGGTTCTCGAGGTGACGGAGACGGAGCCGGGGGTCAAGGGCGACACGGTCTCGAACGTGACGAAGCCGGCGACGCTCGAGACGGGCGCCGTCGTGCAGGTGCCGTTGTTCGTCAACGTGGGCGACCGGATCAAGGTCGACCCGCGCGAGAAGCGCTACATCCAGCGCGCCTAGGCCTGGGAGCTGCAGCTCGGCGCCGGCGGTGAGCCTGAACGGCGCGAGTTGAGTGTTCTCCGCTGCCGAAGGACGTCTGCCCGATTGGGCTCGGAGCCGCCGTCACCGTCTGCGTTGCGGTCACCGTCCGGGCGGTCGTGTGGTCAGCGGGCGCGGACGCGACAACGGCGAGAAGAATCTCTGACTACGAGCGCCTGCACGAGACACCCATGTGGACGATCCGTCACGGTTTCGTCACCCTCGTTTGGGAGCGAGACACGGCCGGATTCGCCACCGCGCTCGAGGGCCGACGGCCACGGAAGCGCTGCATTCGGGCCCGGCGCGGATGTCTGTGGAGGGCGCGACACGATTCCGTGACCCTCGTCGGGTGACGAGACGTGTCTCGCGAAGGCATGTCTACCCCGTGCGCGCTTGGCAGAAGGGACGCGCGTGGCGGGTCGCCCCTCGCGTCCCGCCACGCCGCAGTCGGGCCGCAGCCTATGGGCCGTCCCGGACGGTCAAGAGAAGGGCCGCTCCCCCTCGAGCGGCCCTTCCTGCCGTCAGCGCCGCAGCCTTCGACCGAAATGAGTCGGCCGGCGTGCGTGAAATACATCCCCGGTAGGCTCGAACGCGACTTTACGGTGCGTTTTCGGCGCCCCCGGACGACGCGCACGGTCGTCACCACCCGTCGTCCGGCGGCCGCGGCTCGTCCCCGGCGGACGCGCGCCCCGCGGTCCACCGGCGCCGGCTCGAGCTCGCCGCCGCCTCCGAACGGGTCCCCGAGCGCGCGCACACGCCCGTGCCGGCGTCGCGGCCCGGCTCGGGCAGCCTCGGGGCGAACGGGGGCAGCGCCACCGGGCCGGGCCGCTACCGCTCCTTCGCGCGCCGGCCGCGCGCGGTTCGGACCAGCGCCAAACCGACCGGTGCCGCTACCGGCCTGGTTCGGCGCCGTCCCCCGGGAGACCCGGGAGTGGCCTAGAGGGCGGAGTCGAGACGGGCGGCGAGGCGAAGGGCCGTGGCAGGCTCGTAGCCGCGGTCGAGCAGCTTGCGCAGGCGCGTGGAAAGCACCTGCTCCGCTGCATCGACCGACAGCAGCTCGAACTCGTCACGGGTCCAACGCTTCTCGGGCGCCCAGGCCTCGAACTCGTCCCACGTGATCTGGACCGCAGACATCAGATCAGATGTTTCGGTCGAGCCGGCCCCCGTCTTGAGTAGCGGGACGGTATGAACGGGCCGCGCTAAGGTGCCCGCGATGCCGCGTCTGGTCGACACGACGATCCGCGTCCTCGGGCAGGAGCCGCTCGCGGGCCTGGTGTCGACCGCCGACGTCCTCCACCTCGCCGAAGTGCTCGACGCAGCCGGATTCGCCTACCTGGAGGTCTCGGGCGGCGGCGTGTTCGACAGCGCCGTTCACCGAGGCGTCGAGAGCCCGTGGGCGCGCATCCGGGCGCTGAAGGCGCGTTGTTCGACGCCACTCGCCCTCGCGCTCCGGGGCCGGTTCCTCGTCGGGTCGCGCCCGGTCGGCGGCGACTTCGCGCGCCGGTTCGTCGCGTGCGCGGCCGACAGCGGGATCGACGTGTTCCGGCTGCACGACCCGCTGAACGACGTCGACAACCTGCGCGAGGCCGCCGGTGCGATCGTCGACGCCGGCCGCGAGTTCGACGCCGGCCTGCTCTACGGCAGCGGGCGCCACGAGGCCCTCGTCGCCGCGGCGCAGCGGCTGCCGGAGCTCGGCGCCACGCGCATCCTGCTCCACGATCCCGCCGCCCTGCTGCAGCCCCACCGTGCGAGCGAGCTGACGGCGGAGCTCCGTGAGGTCTCGGGGCTGCCCGTCGGGCTGTACGCGCAGGGTGCAGGCGGCAACGCGCTCGCCGCGGCGCTCGAAGCGGCGCGCGCCGGTGCCGACCTGATCGGCACCGCCGTCTACCCGGTCGCGCTGTCGCTGCACCGTGTCTCCGCCGAGGCGGCGGCGCAGGCGTTCGCCGGGCTCGGGCTCGACACGGGCGTCGACCTCGACCGGCTCTGGGAGGCTGCCGACCTCGTCGACGAGCACATCGGCGACGAGCCGGTCGCACCGCTCGCGCCGCGCATCGCCGTCCGTGCGGCGCAGAACAAGCTGCCGGTCGGCCTCGTCGCCGCGATCGAGGTGCAGCTGCGGAGCCAGGCGGCCGGCGACCGGCTCGACGAGGTGCTGGTCGAGGTCGACCACGTGCGGCGCGAGATCGGCTCGCCGCCGCTCGCGGCGCCGATCGGCCAGATCGTCGCGTCGCAGGCGATCCTCAACGTGCTCAGCGCGAACCGCTACTCGACGACCGTCGACGAGCTCCGCGATCTGGTGCTCGGCCGCTTCGGGCGCACGCCCGGCCCGGTCGACCCGGCGCTGACGCGCGCGGCGGAACTCTTCGACGGCGCGACGGAGCAGCAGCCGGTCGACCTCGACGCGCTGCGGCAGGAGGTCGACGGGCTCGCGTCCAGCGAGGAGGACCTGCTGCTGCTCGCGCTGTTCGGCGACGAGGCGGAGCCCCTGCTGCGTGCGATACGCGAGCGCTCGAGCGGCGACGAGTCGCTGGCCGCGGGGGGAGTCGACCGCGCGCGGGCCGAGCGGATTCGCGAGGTCGTTCGGATCGTGCAGGAGACGGGAGTCGGCGAGATCACGATCGAGGAGGACGGCATGCGCGTCAGCGTGCGGCGGACGGTCGACGTGGTCGTCGCGGGCGCGGAGGCGCCTGGCGTCGTGCCCGACCTCGACATACCGGCGGCTCCGCCGCCCGACGAGGCGCTCGTGCGCGTCGAGAGCCCGATGGTCGGGACGTTCTACCGGGCGCCGTCGCCCGGCGCCCCGCCGTTCGTGTCCGAGGGCGACCCGGTGGAGGCGGGGCAGACGCTGTGCATCCTCGAGGCGATGAAGCTGATGAACGAGGTCAAGGCCGACGTCGAGGCGATCGTCCGCCGGGTTCACGCCGAGAACGCCGAGCCGGTCGAGTACGGTCAGCTCCTGTTCGAGCTCGAGCCGATCAACGGCCGGCCCCTCGACGTGGTCTAGCCTGATGTTCTCGCGCGTCCTCGTGGCGAACCGCGGCGAGATCGCGGTGCGGGTGATCCGCTCGCTGCACGAGCTCGGGATCGAGGCGGTGGCGATCTACTCCACGGCCGACCGGGGCTCGCTGCACGTGCGGATGGCCGACCACGCAGTGTGTGTCGGTCCGGCCGCTGCGTCGGAGAGCTACCTCCGAATCCCGAACGTGATCGCCGCCGCCGGGACGACGGGCTGCCAGGCGGTCCATCCCGGGTACGGCTTCCTCTCCGAGAACCCGGCGTTCGTGTCCGCGTGCGCGGACAGCGACCTCGTCTTCGTCGGCCCGCCGGCGGACGTGATGGCGACGATGGGCGACAAGATCGCCGCGAAGCAGGCGATGCGCGCGGCCGACGTCCCGACCGTGCCGGGCACGGAGGGCGCGACCTCGATCTCGGCCGCGCGGAGCGCAGCCGAGGAGATCGGGTTCCCGGTGCTGCTCAAGGCGAGCGCGGGGGGCGGCGGCAAGGGGATGCGGCTCGTCCACGCCGCCGAGGACCTCGAGGACGCGTTCGGCACGGCGGCGGCCGAGGCCGAGGCGGCATTCGGCGACTCGACGCTCTACGTCGAGAAGGCGCTCGTGCCGGCGCGCCACGTCGAGATCCAGGTGCTCTGCGACGAGCACGGCAACGTGCTGACGCTCGGCGAGCGCGAGTGCTCGATCCAGCGGCGGCACCAGAAGCTGATCGAGGAGTCGCCGTCCGCTGCACTGACGCCCGGGCTGCGCGAGGAGATGGAGGGCGCGGCGGAGCGTGCCTGCCGCGCGGTCGGCTACCGGAACGCCGGCACGTTCGAGTTCCTGCTCGGCCCCGACGGCCGCTTCTACTTCATCGAGCTGAACGCGCGCCTGCAGGTCGAGCACCCCGTCACCGAGCTCGTCACCGGCGTCGACCTCGTCCGCGAGCAGCTGCGAGTCGCCGCGGGCGAGACGCTCCGCACGACGGGGCGCTCGGCGCGCGAGGGGCACGCGATCGAGATCCGCCTGAACGCGGAGGACCCGGACGCCGACTTCCGGCCCGCGCCCGGGCTGATCGAGAGCTTCCGTCCGCCGCTCGGGCCCGGCGTTCGCGTCGACACGTTCGTCGAGACCGGGACGACGATCTCACCGTACTACGACTCGATGATCGCGAAGCTCGTCGTCTGGGACGTCGACCGTGCCAGCGCGATCGCACGGGCCGAGCGCGCGCTCGAGGAGACCGCCATCGACGGCATCCCGACGACGCGCGATCTCGCGCTCGAGGTGATCCGCGGCGCGCCGTTCCGGAGCGGCGAGTACTCGACGTCGACGCTCGAGTCGATGCGGACGGAGATCCCGGCATGACCGGGCTCTCACGCCGGCAGGCGCGCCGGCAGGCGCTGTTCCTGCTCTACCAGTGGGACCTCTCGGGCCAGGCGATCGGCTCGCAGTACGCGGAGGAGATCGACCCGTGGGCGCGGGACGTCGCCGCTGCGGTCGCCGAGCGCGCTCCCGCGCTCGACGTGCGAATCACCAGCGCCGCCGACGGGTGGACCGCCGACCGGCTCGGCGTCGTCGAGCGAAGCGCGCTCCGGGTCGCCGTGCACGAGCTGGAGACCGGGGAGGTGCCGCCCGAGGTCGCGATCAACGAGGCGGTCGCGTTCGCCAAGCGCTACGCGTCCGACGACGCTGCGAAGCTCGTGAACGGCATCCTTGGTCGTATCCAGCGGGAGGAGGCAGCGTGAGCGCAGGCTCGACGGAGCTCATCAGGAGCGGAGGTATCGGCTTTGCCGGTGCCGGAGCGGATTTCATCCGGCAACCCGAGGTTGCCCGATGACCGCAGAGGAGTCGCTCGCGAACGCCGAGAACCTGCTCACGCGGCTCGAGTCGGCGCGCACGCAGCTCGAGCATACGGACGACCCCGAGCGCGCGATCGCGATCCTCCAGGAGCTGGCCGACCTCGCGAAGGACGTGGAGGCGGAGCTGCAGCGCGCGAAGCGCGCGGCGGAGACCGAGGCCGCAGCGCCGCTCGGGCCCGATGCCCCTGCCGCCTGAGCGGCTGCGGGAGCTGGTCGAGAGCTATCTCGACGAGCTCCGTCTCACGCCCGAGTTGGGTGGTCTCGCCGAGCCGGTTCGCTACGCGAGCGGCGGCAAGCGCGTGCGGCCCGTGATCTGCCTGGCGACGGGCGAAGCGCTCGGCCTCCCGGTCGACGGGCTCCTCCCCGCGGCGGCGGCGCTCGAGCTCGTGCACTCGTTCTCGCTCGTCCACGACGACCTGCCGGCGCTCGACGACGACCGCGAGCGCCGCGGCGGGCCGTCGGTGTGGGCGGCGTTCGGCGAGGCGGAGGCGATCCTCGCGGGCGATGCGCTGCTCGCCGAGGCCTTCCGGCTCGTGCTCGGCTATCCGACCCCCGACGTCGCCCGTGAGCTCGTCGCGGCGACGCTCCGGATGATCGGCGGCCAGTGGCTCGACCTGAACGGCGGCGACCTCGACGAGCTGCACCGCCTCAAGACCGGCGCGCTCTTCTCGGCGGCCGTCGGGTGCGCGCTCGCGGCGGGGGCGGTGCCCGAGGACGAGCGTTCGCCCTGGCTCGCCTTTGCCGGCGAGCTCGGGCTGCTCTTCCAGATCGTCGACGACCTGCTCGACGGCGACGGCTATGTGCTCGACGTCGGCGAGGACGGCGCCCGCCGCCTCGCGGACGAGGCGGCGGAGCGCGCCCGCGCGCGGCTCGGGCCGATCGACGCCGACACCGACGTGCTCGCCGGGATCGTCGACGACCTCGCCGCGCGAACGAGTTAGGCCGTCGACGCCCTGCGCAGCACACCGCGGCCCAGCGCGACCAGCGCCAGCACGATCAGCGTCAACGCGCAGAGCAGGAAGCCGAACCAGCCGATGCCGCCCAACACCCCCTCGAAGCCGTGCGCATCGGCGAAGATGCCGCTGAGCGCGAACAGGACGGCGCCGAGCGCTGCCACGCCGAGCATTGCCTTGGTGATCGGATTCACGGGAACCTCCCAGGTCGAGTGATCTCGCCGGGGAGCCTAGGAAGGGACTCCCCGGGCGGCATCGGCGCGAAGGTTGAATCGACGCCAACCCCCGGGTTGATGCGACGTGGGCGGTGCGGCGTTAGGTTGGCGCCGTGGTGATGTCCGCCAGAGGCCGTGCGTTCGACGCCGCGATCGCGCTCGCGATCGGGGTGTGGAGCGTGACCGAGGTCTTCGTCGAGAACCTGCAGCCGGTCTGGATCACCGCGCCCCTCATGGCGCTCGGTTGCAGCGCGCTCTACTGGCGCCGTCGCTACCCGATCCTCGTCGGCATCGCGGTCGTCTCGATGGCGATCCTCCAGGCGGCGATCGGCATGAGCCTGCACACCGCGGTCGGGCCGGTCGTGGGGATCTTCTTCGTCTCCTGGGCGATCGGCGCCTACGAGCCCCGTCCCCGGGCGGTGCTCGGCCTCGTCGTCCTCGTCTGCGGGATGTGGGTCGCGATGGGGATCGACCTGCTGCGCCACACCGACCACTACGCGGGAACCGACTTCCCGTGGGTGGGGGCCCTCGTCGCGACGCCCGGCGTCCTCGGGATCGCCTTCGGCGCCCGGACCCGCAGCCTGCACGCCGCCGAGGCGAGGGCGCGGCAGCTCGAGCTCGAACGGCGCGAGGCCGTGGTCGCCGAACGCGCGCGCATCGCGCGGGAGCTGCACGACGTGATCGCACACTCGGTCTCGGTGATGACGGTGCAGGCAGGCGCCGCCGAGGAGATGCTCAAGCGCGACCCCGGGCGCGCGCTCGAGCCGGTGCGCGCGGTGCAGGAGACGGGGCGCCAGGCGCTGGTGGAGATGAAGCGCCTCGTCGGCATCCTCCGCGACGACGACGACGAGATCGGGCTCGCGCCGCAACCCGGGCTCGCCGACCTCGACCGGCTCGTCGAGCAGATGCGCGACGCCGGTCTTCCCGTCGAGGTGCGGATCGAGGGCGAGCGGCGTCCGCTTCCGCTCGGCGTCGACCTCTCCGCCTACCGCGTCGTGCAGGAGGCGCTGACCAATGCGCTGAAGCACGCGGGCCGCGCGTCGGCGATCGTCACCGTGTGCTACGGCGAGAGCGACGTGACGATCGACGTCGCCGACGACGGCGACGGCGGCGTGAAGACGAGCGACGGGCACGGTCTGATCGGCATGCGCGAGCGCATCGGCGTGTTCGGAGGGACGTTCGCGGCCGGGCCGCGCGACGCCGGCGGTTTCGCGGTCAGCGTGCGCCTGCCGCTCGGAGGCGGCGCGTGATCTCGGTGCTCCTGGTCGACGACCAGGAGCTGGTTCGCAGCGGTTTCCGGCTGATCGTCGATGCGCAGGACGACATGGAGGTCGTCGGCGAGGCGGCCGACGGCCGCGCCGCCGTCGAGGAGGCGGCGCGGCTGCATCCCGACGTCGTGCTCATGGACGTCCGCATGCCCGAGGTCGACGGCATCGCGGCGACGCGGTCGATCGTCGCCGACCGGCCCGCGGCGCGGATCCTCGTGCTGACGACCTTCGACGACGACCGGATCGTCTACGACGCGATGAAGGCGGGCGCGAGCGCCTTCCTGCTCAAGTCGGCTCCGCCGGCACAGTTCGTCGACGCCGTCCGCACCGTCGCGGCGGGCGAGGCGCTGCTCGCTCCGAGCGTGACGCGCCGCCTCGTCGAGGACTTCGTCCGGCGGCCGCCGCCGGGCGAAGGGTCGACCGAGCAGCTCGACGGGCTCACCGAGCGCGAGCGCGAGGTGCTCACGCTGATCGGACGCGGCCGTTCGAACGCCGAGATCGCGGGCGAGCTCTTCGTGAGCGGCGCGACGGTGAAGACGCACGTGAACCGGATCCTCTCGAAGCTCGGCCTGCGCGACCGGGTGCAGGCGGTGGTGCTCGCGTACGAGACCGGTCTCGTTCGCCCCGGCGAATAGCCTTCCGGGGTGAAGGTCCAGGGCAGTCTCGGGGCGCTCGCCGAGCGCAACTTCCGCCTCGTCTTCTCGAGCACGTCGGTCTCGGCCTTCGGGGACGGCGTGTCCACGGTCGCGCTCGCCTTCGCCGTGCTGCACATCGGCGGCTCGGCGACCGCGCTCGGCCTCGTGATCGCGGCGAGACAGGGAGCCGCCGCCGCGATCACGATCGCCGCCGGCGTCTGGGCCGACCGGCTGCGCCGCCACCTCGTGCTGGTGAGCGCCGCGACCGTCCAGGGGGTGCTCCAGGCGGGCGCCGGGACGCTCGTGATCGCCGGCAGCGCGAAGGTGTGGATGCTCGTCCTCCTCTCGATCGGCTACGGGCTTGCCGACGGGTTCGTCCTGCCGACCTCGCAGGGGTTGATCCCGCTGATCGTCAGCGCGACGCGGCTCCAGCAGGCGAACGCCCTCCTCGGCCTCAGCCGTTCGATCCTCGGGGTGATCGGGCCCGCGATCGGCGCCGTGCTCGTGGCCGCCGGCAGCCCCGGCGGCGCGCTGCTCGTCGACGCGGCAACGTTCTTCGCCGCGGCGCTGGTGCTCGTCCGCGTGTCGATTCCCACGCGTGGCGACAGCGTCGTCCCGGAGCCGTTCCTCGCCGAGGTCCGGCAGGGCTGGAACGAGTTCCGCCGTCACACCTGGATCTGGACGACGATCCTGTTCTTCGGCATCGGGAACTGCGCCGCCGCGTCGTCGTTCGTGCTCGGACCGCTCATGGCGAAGGAGCACTATTCGGGCGCCGGCACCTGGGCATGGCTCGTCGGGTCGTTCTCGGCCGGGACGATCCTCGGCGGGATGGTGGCGCTGCGCTACCGGCCGGGCCGGCCGCTCGTCGCGTCGTGCCTGTTCACGGTCCCGTGGATGCTGCAGCCACTCGCGCTCGGCCTACGGCTCCCCGTCGAGGTGCTCGTCGTGCTCGGGGTGCTGGCGGGAATCGGCATCGCCGTTCACCTCGCCCTGTGGTTCACGGTCTTCCAGCAGCAGGTGCCCGAGGAGGCGCGCTCCCGCGTCAGCTCGTACGACGCGCTCGGGTCGTTCGTGCTGATGCCGGTCGGATCGGCGGTCGCGGGGCCCGTGTCGGGGACGATCGGCATCCCGGCGACGCTGTTCGCCGACTTCGCGATCCAGGCGGCCTGCTTCGCCGTGATCGTCGTCCAGCCGAGCGTGTGGGCGATCAGGCAGAAGGCCGCCATGTGGAGCCCGGGTGTCGAAGCAGCGGCTTGACGTCGTCCTGGTCGAGCGCGGCCTCGCCGAGTCGCGCGCCCAGGCGCAGGCGCTCGTGCTCGCCGGCCTCGTGCGCGGTCACTCGAAGCCCGGCGAGCAGGTCGCCCGGGACGTCGAGCTCGACGTGACGGCGCCGCCGCCGTACGTCTCGCGCGCCGGCCACAAGCTCGCCAATGCGCTCGATGCGTTCTCGCTCGACGTCACCGGGCTCGACTGTCTCGACGTCGGCGCGTCGACCGGCGGCTTCACCGACGTCCTGCTGCAGCGCGGCGCCGCGCGCGTGATCGCCCTCGACGTCGGTTACGGGCAGCTGCACGACCGGATCCGGCGCGACCCGCGCGTCACCGTGCTCGAGCGTGTGAACGCGAGGTCGATCGCCGAGCTCCCGTTCGCGCCGCAGCTCGTCACGTGCGACGTCTCGTTCATCTCGGCGCGCATCGCGCTGCCGCCGGCCCTGCGGCTCGCCGCGCCGGGATGGCAGGCGCTGGTGCTCGTGAAGCCGCAGTTCGAGGCGGGCCGGAGGGAGGCTCCGAAGGGCGTCGTCCGCGATCCGAACGTCCAGGCCCGCGTCATCCGCGAGGTGGCAGGGGCGCTCGCCGCCGAGGGGGGAGAGCCGCTCGGCGTCGTAGACTCCGGCCTGCCCGGACCGAAGGGAAACCGTGAGTTCGTCCTCCACCTCGCCCACGGAGAGCGCGCAGCCCTCCCCGCCGGGCTCGACCGCTGGATCGCCGATGCCGTCGGTTAGGACGGCGGCGGTCGTCACGAACGGCCGCAACGGGGCGGTCGCCGGCGCGCTCGAGCGCCTGGAGGCGGCGGCAGCGGGCGAAGGCGTCGAGCTGTTCGTCGACGAGAAGGCGACCTCGAAGCCGGACATCGCGATCGTGCTCGGCGGCGACGGGACGATGCTGCGCGCGCTGACGCGTTTTCTCGGTACGGGCATCCCCGTCCTCGGCGTGAACTACGGGCGTGTCGGATTCCTGACGGCGATCCCGGCAGACCGACTGGAGCACGACATCCGACGCGTGTTCGCCGGCGAATACCGGGCGATCGAGCTGTCCACGCTCGACGTCTCGCTCGGCGATACGACGCGCGTCGCCGTCAACGACGTCGTCGTCGCGGGCGGGACTCTCGGCCGGATGGTCGAGCTCGGCTACGCGATCGGCGGCGAGGATCTCGGCACGCAGCCGTGCGACGGCCTGATCTGCGCGTCACCCGCGGGCTCCACCGCGTACAACCTCTCGAACGGCGGCCCCGTGCTCGTCTGGGGCATCGACGCGATGGTGCTCACGTTCGTCGCGCCGCACACGCTGCATCTGAGGCCGCTCGTCGTGCCGCGCGGGCCGGAGCTCCAGATCACCAACCGCACACGCGGCCTCGAGGCGACCGTGCTCGCCGACGGCCACCCCGTCGGCCCGCTCCCCGAGGGGGCGAGCGCGACCGTGCACCTCGGCGCCGAGCGGAGCCTGCTCGGGACGCTGCCCGAGGTGACGTTCTTCGGCCGGTACGCCGCCACCTTCGGGCGATGACCCGACGGCAGCCGCCCTCCGTAGCATTCGACGGATGCTCCGGCGCCTGCGGATCTCGAACCTGGTGCTGATCGAGGACGCCGAGCTCGAGCTCCACGGGGGCCTCAACGCGATCACGGGCGAGACCGGAGCCGGCAAGACCATTCTCGCCGGCGCGTTCGGGCTGCTCCTCGGGGCGCGCGGCGACGCGGCGCTGATCGGCGCCGCCGGCGACGAGGCGTACGTCGAGGCCGAGTTCGACGCGGCGACGGACGAGCAGCTCGGGCAGCTTTCGGATCTCCGGCCGGAGGGAGAGGACGGCCTCGTGCTCGCGCGGCGCATCTTCGCGGACGGGCGCACCCGCGCGTACGCGTGGGGCCGGGCCGCCGCACGCGAGGA
The DNA here is from genome assembly GCA_036376615.1 of Gaiellaceae bacterium. Classification (GTDB taxonomy): domain Bacteria; phylum Actinomycetota; class Thermoleophilia; order Gaiellales; family Gaiellaceae; genus PALSA-600. The sequence goes on along the minus strand of DASUZZ010000042.1, from coordinate 22,542 downwards.
CGTCGCCGCCGCGGCCGAGGCGCTCGTCGCCATGAGCGGGCAGTTCGAGCAGCGGCGGCTCGCGCGGGCCGCCTACCGGCTCGGCGCGCTCGACGGATTCGCCGGGCTGGACACGGGCGAGGCCCGGGCGGCCTGGCGGCAGCTGCAGGCGGCACGGCGGCGCCACCGGGAGCTGACCGAGGACGCCGCGGCGGCCGAGGCGCGCCTCGCCGAGCTGCGGGCGCTCGCGGAGGACACCGTCGGGCTCGAGCTGCAGCACGAGAGCGAGCTCCGGGCCGAGCGGGAACGCCTGCGTCACGTTGCCGAGCTCGCGTCCGCGACGGAGGCGGCCGTGTCGGCGCTCGCGCCCGACGACGGCGACGGCGCGTCGGACCTCGTCGCCGCCGCGGCGCGCGCGGTGCAGCCCGTCGAGCACCTCGCGCCCGAGCTCGGCGCCGCCGGCGACGTCCTGCGCCAGGCCGAGCTCCAGCTCAGGGAGACCGCGTCCGAGCTTCGCGGCGCGCTCGCCTCGCTGGAGGCAGAGCCGGGCCGGCTCGAGCACGTCGAGGAGGAGCTCGACCGGCTCGCCGGCCTGCGTCGGCGGTTCGGCGCCGAGACTTTCGCCGAGCTGGTGGAGCGGGGCGGCGCGGCGCGGGCCGAGCTCGAGGCGCTCGGCGACGGCCGCGATCCCGCCGAGACGGCCGCTGCCGAGCTCGACGCGGCCGAGCGGGACGCCGAACGTGCCCACGAGCGGCTGACCGCGGCCCGGAAGGCGGCTTCGGCGCCGTTCGCGAAAGCGGTCGCGGCCGAGCTGGCCGGGCTCGGCCTCGGCGAGGGCGAGTTCCGCGTCGAGCTCCGGGCACGCGAGCCGGGCCCGACGGGCGCCGACGAGGCCGGGTTCCTGATCCGGCCCAACGCCGGGCTGCCGCTCGCGCCGGTCTCCGAGACCGCGTCGGGCGGCGAGCTCTCCCGGATCGCGCTGGCGCTGGCCGCCGTCGCCGGCGGCGAGACGCTCGTGTTCGACGAGATCGACGCCGGGGTGGGCGGGACGACCGCGCATGCGGTCGCGGACACGCTCCGGCGGCTCGCGGGGCGCGCGCAGGTGATCACGATCACCCACCTGCCGCAGATCGCGAGCGTCGCCGACCGGCACTTCCGCGTCGAGAAGGCGGTCGGCGATCCGACGCGGACGCACATCGACGCGCTGGACGATTCGGAGCGGCGCGACGAGCTCGAGCGCATGCTCGGCGGCGCCGAGTTCCTGGCGTCGCTCGACGACCGCCGGTGAGGACGGCGAGCCGCGAGCTGCTCGCGCCCCGCGCGGACGTCTGGGCGTTCATCGCCGAGCCCTACCACCTCCCCGACTGGTGGCCCGGGATCACGGGGGTCGAGCCGGACCGGCGCGGCTTCGCGCCGGGCGCGCGCTGGAAGGTGATCACCACCTCCCGGAACATCTTCATCGGGCGGCGTTCCCGGGAGACGATGCTGCTCGTTCGCGCGATCGACCCGTACGAGCGGTTCGCATGGCACGTCCTCGCGCCGAAGCTCGACGCAGAGGTCTCGCTACAGGCGGTCGACGTGGAGCGCACGCGCGTGACGGTGGCCGTCAGCAGCGGGTCGGCCGAGCAGCCGCTGCAGCGTCTCTACGACCTCGTGCAGACGGCGGCGACGCTCTAGCGGCCCCATCCACGAGTGTGGTTGGCCGCCGTCCTGCGTGACCCGTACGATGCCGCCCCGGTGGGCGCACTGCTAGGCTTGTACTCCGTGGGTCTGTACACGGGCGGACGGCGTCGAACGGGATCGGAGGCGTCGTGACCCCCAAGTACGTCTTCGTCACCGGCGGCGTCGTGTCGTCGCTCGGCAAGGGCATCACCGCCGCGTCGCTCGGCCGTCTGCTCAAGGCGCGCGGGCTGAAGGTGCAGGTCCAGAAGTTCGACCCGTACATCAACGTCGACCCGGGGACGATGAGCCCGTTCCAGCACGGCGAGGTGTTCGTGACCGAGGACGGCGCCGAGACCGATCTCGACATCGGGCACTACGAGCGCTTCGTCGACGAGAACCTCTCGCGCGCCGCGAACCACACCGCCGGCGCGGTGTGGGACCGCGTGCTGCGCAAGGAGCGGAAGGGCGAGTACCTCGGCTCGACCGTGCAGGTGATCCCGCACATCACCAACGAGATCAAGTCGCGCATCCGGTCGGTCGCCGAGGCCTCCGATACCGACGTTGTGATCACCGAGATCGGCGGCACGGTCGGCGACATCGAGTCGCTGCCGTTCCTCGAGGCGATCCGCCAGTTCCGGCGCGAGGCAGGCCCCGAGAACGTGCTCTACCTGCACGTGACGCTGGTGCCGTTCATCGAGACCGCGGGTGAGCTGAAGACGAAGCCGACGCAGCACTCCGTCAACGAGCTGCGGCGCATCGGTATCCACCCGGACGTGCTCGTGTGCCGCTCGACGGAGCCGCTGCAGCGAGAGATCCGCGAGAAGATCGCGCTGTTTGCGGACGTCGACGTCGACGCGGTGATCACGAACCCGGACGTGCGCGACGTCTACCTCGTCCCGATTGCGCTGCACGACCAGGGCCTCGACGAGCTGGTCTGCCGCAAGCTGTCGATCGCTGCGCCTGCGCCCGACCTCGAGGAGTGGCTCGAGCTCACGGAGCGGATCAACGAGCGCGACTCGTCGATCGAGATCGCGCTCGTCGGCAAGTACGTCAAGCTCCACGACGCCTACCTGTCGGTTCACGAGGCGCTCAAGCACGCCGGGATCGCGACCGGGTGCCGTGTGCACGTGCGCTGGGTCGACGCGGAGGAGATGACGATCGACGAGGCGCGCGCCGAGCTGGCGGGCGTCGACGGGGTGCTCGTGCCCGGCGGTTTCGGCTCGCGTGGGTGGGAGGGCAAGCTGCTCGCCTGTCGCGTCGCGCGCGAGGACGGGATCCCGTATCTCGGCATCTGCCTCGGCATGCACGTCGCCGTGTCCGAGTTCGCCCGGCACGTCGCCGGGCTCGACGGAGCGAACTCGACCGAGATGGACCCGGAGACGCCGCACCCCGTGATCGACCTGCTGCCGGAGCAGAAGGAGATCGAGGACCTCGGCGGGACGATGAGGCTCGGCGCCCAGGCGGTCGAGCTCGCAGGGGGCACGCGCACCCGCGACGTCTACGGCGACGAGGAGATGATCGCCGAGCGGCACCGCCACCGCTACGAGGTGAACAACGGCTACCGGCAGCAGCTCGTCGATGCCGGCCTGGTGATCAGCGGGACGTTCCAGGAGGGCAGGCTCGTCGAGATCGTCGAGCTGCCCGACCATCCGTGGTTCGTCGCGTCGCAGTTCCATCCCGAGTTCAAGTCGCGGCCGACGCGACCGGCGCCGCTCTTCCACGGGTTCGTCGCGGCCGCACGCGACCGCGCCCGCGCGCGCACGCACGCCGAAGTGGCGTAGCGCGCCGTGCCGCCGGCCGTCCTCGACCTCTTCACCGAGCTCGCCGCGGTGCCGAGCCCTCCCGGCGACGAGCGCGCCGTCGCCGACCTCGTGCTTCGCTACCTCGCCGACTGCGGTCTGCAGCCGGACGAGGACGACTCCGGCCCGTCGATCGGCTCGAACGCGGGCAACGTCTACGCGCGGCTCGACGGAACGGCGGCCGGGGAGCCGCTCCTCTTCTGCGCGCACCTCGACACCGTCCCGCCGACGGCTGCGATCGAGCCCGTCGTCGAGGACGGCAGTGTCCGCAACGCCGCCGGGACGATCCTCGGCGCCGACGACAAGTCTGCGGTCGCGGCGATGCTCGAGGCCGCCCGCAGCGTGCTCTCCGAGAGCCGGCCGCACGCCGGGATCGAGCTGCTCTTCACTCCACGCGAGGAGGTCGGCCTCGAGGGCGCGATCGCGTTCGACCACGAGCGCCTCCACGCGAGGATCGGGTACGTCTACGACCAGGCGGCACCGATCGGCACGGTGATCCTCGGCGCGCCGTTCTCGGAGTCGCTCGAGGTGACGTTCCACGGTCGTGCATCGCATTCGGGCATGCATCCCGACGAGGGGCGGTCGGCGATCGCCGCCGCCGCGCGGGCCATCTCGGAGATGCGGCTCGGCCGGGTCGACGAGCTCTCGACCGCCAACGTGGGGACGATCAGCGGCGGGACGGCGACGAACATCGTCCCCGAGTGGTGCACGTTCGTCGCCGAGGCGCGGTCACACGACGAGCGCCGGCTCGCCGACCTCGTGCAGGAGATGCAGGACGCGGTCACGTTCGCGGCCGGTGTCGCCGAGTGCGAGGCCTCGACGGTGGTGCGCAAGAGCTATCGCGGCTACCGGTTCGCGCGAGGCGACCGTGCGGTCACGCTTGCCGCGGCCGCGCTCGAGCGCTGCGGGCACACGGTGAGCTACGAGCTGTCGGGCGGCGCCGCGGACGCCAACATCTTCAACGATCGCGGCTTCCAGGTGGTCAACCTCGCGAACGGGATGACCGACATCCATACGCCCGCCGAGCGGATCGCCGTCGCCGACCTCGAGGCCATGGTCGAGGTGACCCTGGCGCTCGTCGACGCCGCCCGCACGTAGTCGGCCGGGAGATAGGCTTCGCGCCCGTGCGCATCGGGGTCGCCAGGGAGATCAAGCCGGACGAGTACCGCGTCGCGCTGACGCCCGCGGGCGCGCTCGAGCTGATCAACCACGGCCACGAGGTCGCGATCGAGACCGGGGCTGGGCTCGGAAGCGCGTTCGACGACGACCAGTACGCCCGCATAGGTGCACGCATCACGACCGTCGACGACGTCTGGCTGGGCAGCGACCTGCTGCTCAAGGTGAAGGAGCCGATCGCGTCGGAGTACGGGCGGCTACGCGAGGACCTGATCCTGTTCACGTACCTGCACATCGCGGCAGACGAGCCGCTCACCCGGGCACTTGTCAGCTCGGGAATCACGGCTGTCGCCTACGAGACGGTGGAGGTCGGCCGCGCGCTGCCGCTCCTCGCGCCGATGTCGGAGGTCGCCGGCAGGCTCGCCCCGCAGGCCGGCGCGCACTTCCTCGAGAAGCCGCGCCGCGGGCGCGGGCTGCTGCTGGGCGCGGTGCCGGGCGTCGCGCCGGGCAAGGTGGTGATCGTCGGCGGCGGCGTCGTCGGCTACAACGCCGCCGTCATCGCGCTCGGCCTCGGCGCGCAGGTCACGATCCTCGAGCGCTCGATCGACCGCATGCGGCATCTCGAGGAGGTGCTCTCCGGGCGCGTCACCCTGCTGATGAGCTCGTTCCTCGAGGTCGGCGAGGCGGTCGCGCAGGCAGATCTCGTGATCGGCGCGGTCTTGATCCCGGGCGCCCTCGCGCCGAAGCTGGTCACCCGCGAGATGATTGCGTCGATGCGGCCGGGGGCGGTGGTCGTCGACGTCGCGATCGACCAGGGCGGCTGTTTCGAGACCTCGCACCCCACGACGCACGCCGATCCCGCGTACGTCGTCGACGACGTGACCCACTACTGCGTCGCGAACATGCCCGGTGCGGTGCCGATCACCTCGACCCACGCGCTCACGAATGCCACCCTGCCGTACGTCGAGGCGATCGCGAATCACGGGCTGCGCGACGCCGTCGCCGCCGACTCGTGCCTCGCGAAAGGTGTCAACGTGATCGACCGCAAGGTGACGTATGAGGCCGTCGCCGAGGCGCACGGGCTCGAGTACACGCCGCTCGACGCAGTGCTCCCGCTCGCAGCGGCGTGACGACGAGATTCAGGTCTTCGCCGGAAAGAGCTTCACGACGACCCACGTCACGGCGGCCGCGAGCGTGATGATGAACGCGACGAACGCCGCAATCCCGATCAGTCCGAGCACGTTGTGCACGGAAGTAGGATAGCCCGGTGCCGCGCGCGTGCGTCATTGTGCTGGACGCCGTCGGGGCGGGCGCGCTGCCGGATGCCGCCGAGTTCGGCGACGAGGGCTCGAACACGCTGGCCAACGTCGCCAGGGCCGTCGGCGGCCTCGACCTGCCGACGCTCGAGGCGCTTGGCCTCGGCAACGTCGAGCCGCTCGAGGGCTGCGCTCCGCAACCCGGTGCGCCGGCGGTAGCCGGGCGCCTGCTCTCGCGCTCGAAGGGAAAGGACACGACCACCGGCCACTGGGAGCTGATGGGTGTCGTGACGCCGCAGGCGATGCCGACGTACCCGTTCGGGTTCCCGGACGAGGTGATCGACCCGTACATGAACCGCACGGGCCGCGGTGTCCTCGGCAACCGGCCCGCGAGCGGCACCGAGATCATCCAGGAGCTCGGCGAGGAGCATCAGCGGACGGGGAAGTGGATCGTCTACACGAGCGCCGATTCGGTCTTCCAGATCGCGGCGCACGAGGAGACGATCCCGCTCGAGGAGCTCTACGACGGATGCCGCGTCGCGCGCGAGATCCTCAGCGGCAAGCACGCGGTCGGTCGTGTGATCGCGCGGCCGTTCAACGGCGAGCCGGGCGCGTACGAGCGCACGCCGAACCGGCGCGACTTCTCGCTCGAGCCGAAACGGCCCAACTACCTCTCGCAGGTGCGCGCGGCCGGTATGAAGGTGTACGGCGTCGGGAAGATCCCAGACATCTTCGCGCACGTCGACATCGACGATGCGTTCTCGACGAAGTCGAACGTCGAGGGCATCCAGAAGACGGAGGAGCTGCTCCGCGTCGTCGACGACGGGCTCGTCTTCACCAACCTCGTCGAGACCGACATGCTCTGGGGGCACCGCAACGACCCGGTCAACTTCCACCGGTGCCTGCAGGACTTCGACCGGAGGCTGCCCGACCTGCTGGACGCGCTGCGACCCGGAGACCTGTTGATCCTGACCTCGGACCACGGCTGCGACCCGACCACGCCGTCGACGGATCACTCGCGCGAGTACGCCCTCCTGCTCGCGTACGTCGAAGGGCGGAACGCGGCGGGGCAGGTGCACGAGGAAGGTGAGTTCGCAGATGTCGGCGCCACCGTCAACGCGTGGCTCGGCGGCGGGCCTGCGCCCCGCGGTGTGCCGGGACGCCCGATCGTCGAGCCTTGATGCGGCTCGACGATCCCGCGCTCGTCGCATCGGAGTACGCCGACGAGGCACGACTGCGGCGCCGCGCTTCGGCGTACACCGGGGGAGCCACCGGTGCCGCCGACGCTCGCCTCGACCTCGTCGCCGCCGTGGCCGAGGTGCGGCCGGGACGTGTGCTCGAGGTCGGTTGCGGCTGGGGAGAGCTCGCAGCGTGGATCGCGCGCGAGACGGGGGCCGACGTCGCGGCGGTCGACCTGTCGCCGCGCATGGTCGAGCTGGCACGAGAGCGTGGCGTCGGCGCGTCGGTCGCCGACGTCCAGAACCTGCCGTTCGAGGACGCCTCGTTCGAGGTCGCGGTCGCCGCGTGGATGCTCTACCACGTTCCCGACCGCGAGCGCGCAGTCGCCGAGCTCGCGCGCGTGCTGCGACCCCGTGGCCGCCTCGTCGCCGCCACCAACTCGGTCTTCCATCTGCACGAGCTGCGCGAGCTCGTCCGCAGCGGACCGTCGACGATCGCCTTCTCTCGCGAGACCGGCGCCGAGCTGCTCGCGTCCGCGTTCGAGACGGTGCGGCGCCTCGATGTCGACGACACGCTCGAATTCGCCACGCGAGCGGATGTCGAGGAGTACGTCCGCGCGTCGATCTCGATGTCGCCCTTCGTCGAGAACCTGCCGGTGGAGGTCGACGAGCCGTTCTTCGCACGCCGTGCGACCTCCATCTTCGTCGCGGACAAGGCCTCGTGACGCGGCTCGACGACCAGGCCGCGGTGCGCGAGCAGTACGCGCGCGAGGACAACCTGCGCGCACGTCAGGCTCTCTACGAGGAGACATCAGGCCCCGATGCGCGAGAGGTGCTCCGGCGCACGCTCGCCGAATGGGGGCCGCAGGCGGTGCTCGAGGTCGGCGGCGGGCCGGGCGAGCTGTCCGAGCGGATGCGGGTCGGCGAGCTCGGCGCGCGCGTCTCGTACCTCGACAGCTCGCCGCGGATGGTCGAGCTCGCGCGCGCACGCGGGGTCGATGCGCGGGTGGGGGACGTTCAGGAACTCCCGTTCGAGGACGGCGAGTTCGACACGGTGGTCGCCGCGTGGATGCTCTACCACGTGCCGGATCTCGCTCGCGCTTTCGCCGAGATCGCTCGCGTGCTTCGCCCGGGCGGCGCGCTGATCGCGGTCACCAACTCCGTGACGCATCTCGGCGAGCTCCGCGCGCTCGTCGGCTATCCGGCAGGGCTCGAGGAAGGATTCAACCGCGAGAACGGCGCCGAGCTCCTGAGACCGTACTTCCCGACGGTGGCGCAGCACGACCTCGAGATCACGGTCACCGTGCGCGACCGCTCGAAGCTCGTCGCCTACCAGCAGTCGATGTCGGTCCCGACGCGGCCGGTGCCGGACGACGTCGAGATTCCCTTCGTCCTGCACAGGCGCCCGACCGTCTTCTTCGCGACGACGTGATCCGCCCCGCCGAGCTGATCCAGCGCAAGCGGGACGGCGAGGAGCTGCCGGACGACGACCTCGCCGAGCTCATCCTCGGCTACGCGCGCGGGGAGGTGCCCGACTACCAGATGGCCGCGTTCTGCATGGCCGTCTTCTTCCGCGGGCTGTCGGCGCGCGAGACGTACGTGCTCACGGACGCGATGATCCGGAGCGGCGAGACGATCGACCTCGGCGCCGAGCTCGGCCGCAAGGTCGTCGACAAGCACTCGACCGGCGGCGTCGGCGACAAGACGTCGCTCGCGGTCGGGCCGATCGTCGCGGCGTGCGGCGTGCCGTTCGGGAAGATGAGCGGGCGCGGCCTCGGCCACACGGGCGGCACGCTCGACAAGCTCGAGTCGATTCCCGGCTACCGCACCGAGCTCGGTCTGGCGGAGTTCGTCGCGCAGGTCAGGGACGTCGGCCTCGCCATCGTCGGCCAGACGGGTGACCTCGTCCCGGCCGACAAGCTCCTCTACGCGCTGCGCGACGTCACGGCCACCGTCGACCAGCTCTCGCTGATCGCGGCCTCGATCATGTCGAAGAAGCTCGCGGCGGGGGCGCAGGCGATCGTCCTCGACGTCAAGGTCGGCGACGGCGCCTTCATGAAGACGATCGACGACGCACGCAGGCTCGCCGAGACGATGCTCTCGCTCGGCCGCGAGGCTGGGCGGGAGGTGATCTGCCTGCTCACCGACATGGACCAGCCGCTCGGGTCCGCGGTCGGCAACGCGGTCGAGGTGCGCGAAGCGCTCGACACCGTGCGCGGGCGCGGCCCCTCCGACTTCGCGGAGCTCGTCCTCGACGCGTCCGCCCGGCTGCTCGCGCTCTCCGATCTCGGCATCGATGCCGTGGAGGGCCGCCGCCGCGCCGAGGCGGCCATCCGGGACGGGTCGGCCGAGTCGGCCTGGCGCCGCTGGATCGAGGCGCAGGGAGGGACTGCGGACGAGGGCGCCCTCCCGACGGCACCCGTCGAGCTCGACGTCCGCGCGCCCGCCGACGGCTTCGTGCGCCGCATCGGGACGATCGCGGTCGGGACCGCGGCGATGCAGCTCGGCGCCGGCCGGCGGACCAAGGAGGACGCGATCGACCACGCGGTCGGCGTGCTGTGCCTCGCGAAGCGCGGGGACGCCGTCGAGAGCGGCCAGCCGATCGCCCGCGTGCTCGCGCCCGACAACGACGCTGCCGCAGACGCGGCACGCGCGCTGCTCCTCGCCTATGACATCGCGCCCGAGCCGCCCTCGGAGCGGCCCGTGCTGCTCGAGGTCGTCGACTGATCCGCCGGCCCGGCTCGGCCCGCGGCCCGGCTAGCGTGCGGGGCATGCCCGAGCTCCCCGAGGTCGAGTCGGTACGCCGCCGGCTCGCGCCGCTGCTGGAGCGGCGCCGGTTCGACCGCGTCGCGATCTCCGACACGCGCCTGACACGTCCGTTCGACCCGCGCGAGGTCGCCGGCGAGCTCGAGGGCGAGCGGGTCGAGTCGCTCGAACGTCGCGGCAAGTATCTGATTGTCCGGTTCGAGTCTGGGCGGGCTCTGCTGATTCACCTCCGGATGACGGGTTCGCTGCGCCACGGCGAGGCGGGAACGCTGCCGGACGATCCCTATCGCCGAGCCGTTGTCAGGCTAGACGACGGCTCGGACGTCGCCTACCGCGACGTGCGGCGCTTCGGCACCTGGCTGCTGCTCGAGCCGGACGAGGTCGACCCGTACCTCACGGCGCGCGTCGGCGCCGAGCCGCTCGTCGACTCGTTTCGCGCGCGCGACCTCGCGGCGCGGCTCGCCGGCCGCAAGGCGCCGCTGAAGGCCGCGATCCTCGACCAGCGCACCGTCGCCGGCATCGGGAACATCTACGCCGACGAGGCGTTGTGGCGCGCGCGCCTCCATCCCCTCCGGCCGGCCGCGTCGCTCGACTTCGACGAGGTCAAGGCGCTCCATCGCGGCATCCGCAAGGCGCTCCAGGTCGGTATCGCGCGGCAGGGGTCGACGCTCCGCGACTACGCGCTCCCCGACGGCGAAAGCGGCGCGATGCAGCACGAGTTCAAGGTGTACGGGCGCGGCGGCGAGCCATGCGAGCGGTGCGGAACCCCGATCGACAAGACGCGCGTCGCCGGCAGGGGCACGTGGTACTGCCCGGCGTGCCAGCGTCTGACCGCCTCCGGACGCTGACTTCCAGGGGGCGCGTCCGGAAAAGTGGTCCGGAGCGCCGGACATGCGTCATCCACCGTGGCCACTTTCCGGACACGCCCCTACACTGGCCGGAATGGCCGGGCGCGCCTCGAAGACCGACGCGATCGTGCTGCGGTCGCTGCGCTACGGCGAGGCCGACCGGATCCTGCATCTCTACACCGCCGACCGCGGCCGGGTCGGAGCGATAGCGAAGGGCGTGCGCAAGACGAAGTCGCGGTTCGGCGCGCGGCTCGAGCCTCTGTCGCACGTCGAGCTGCTCCTGCACCAGGGCGGCGGCGAGCTGCTCACGATCACGGGTGTCGACCTGAAACGCTCGCATCATGCGATCCGGGAGGAGCCGTACCGCCTGAACGTCGGCCTGATCGGGGCCGAGGCGATGCTGCGCCTTCACGGCGAGCCGGAGGCGAACGAGCGGGCGTTCACCGCGCTCGAGCGGTTCCTCGACCTCCTCGACGACGCCCCGGTCGCCGGCTCGAGCCCGGCGGTCGACTCGCTGGGGCTGTCGTTCCAGCTCAAGCTCCTCTGGCTCGCGGGCTACCTGCCGCATCTCACGGGCTGCGTCGAGTGCGGTGCCGCCGACGGGCTGGTGGCGTTCTCGGCGCGAGCAGGCGGCGCCGTCTGTCGGGCGCACGCGGCGGGTGCGGTCGCCCTGTCGCCGGAGGGGCACGCCGCGATCGAGCAGCTCCTGTCGACGCCGCTCGCCGATGCGGTCGGCGCGCCGCTCCCGGACCGCGCGCGGCGCGACGCGCTCGCGGTTGTCACCTCGTCGTACGAGGAGCACGGAGGCTTTCGCCTGAGGACGCTCTCGGCGTGAGGCGCGGCCTCGGCGGCGGGCTCGAGCTCGACGACTCGAGAGACCGGATCGACCGCGTCGAGGTGCACCGCTTCCTCTCCGAGGTCAGCTACTGGGCGAAGGGCCGGGCACGCGAGACGCAGGACCGGCTGATCGCCGAGGCGGCGCGCGTGGTCGGCGTCTACGACGGCGACCGGCAGGTCGGCTTCTGCCGTGCGGCCTCCGACGGCGTGTCGTTCGTCTACCTCGCGGACGTCTACCTCCTGCCGGAATACCGCGGGCGCGGTCTCGGCGAGGCGCTCGTGCGCGAGATGATCGAAGGGTCGCCGCTCGCCTCCCGGTGCTGGCTGTTGCACACCACCGACATGCACGCGCTCTACCGGAAGCTCGGGTTCGAGGCCCCGAACTACAAGGTGATGGAGCGCCCGCCGGACCGGGGTCAGGGAGCCAGCCGCTCGACGAGCCATCCGAGCGCGAGCGGGTAGCGCCAGGTGATCCCGCCGTGCTTGCCGGCGAACAGCTCGTACGCGACGTCGTCGTCGGCGACGCCCGCCTCGCGTACGGCTCCCCGGAACGCCTGTGCCCCGAGGTCGAGGAGGAACTCGTCGCTCTTCCCCGCGTCGATCCAGATGCCGCGCAGCCCGCGCAGGGCCTCCGCGCCGGCCGGGGTGCGCGCCATCCGCACCGGGTCCCACGCGAGCCAGCGGTCGAAGACGTCGGGGAGAAGCTGACCCGTGGCGACGTCGAACGGGAGGTCGACCGAGCCGTCGTCGTTCGCGGAGTAGGCGGCCGCCATCGCGTACGTGTTGACGAGCACCATGTCGTCCCTGTCGCCGAGCACGGGACGGCCCGAGCGGAAGTCCTCCCAGAACGCGTCGAACGACCCCTCGTACTTGTCGCGGAGCGCTCGCGCGGCCGGGCCGAACTCGGCCTGGTAGCAGAGCTCGAACGCGGCGTCGCCGGCGTGCGTCGCGAGCGCGCCGAAGAGATCGGGGCGCAGCATCGGCGTGACCATCGCGCCGTAGCCGCCCGACGACTTCCCCTGGATGCCGCGGTGCGGCGCAGCGGCGAGCGTGCGGAAAGTCTCGTCGACAAAGGGAACGATCTCGTCGCAGAGGTAGGTGTGGTAACGGCCGGTGCCCGGCGAGTCGATGAACTGCGACCCGCCGACGGCCGTGAAGGCGTCGACGAGCACGACCACGGCGTCGGGGGCGAGCCGCTCGACCGCGTCGGGGAACGACTCGGTCCACGGCGTGACGTTGAACCAGGCGTCGACCATGCCCGTCATTCCCTGGATCACGTACACGGTCGGGTAGCGGCGCGACGTGTCCGCCGGCGTCCAGATCCACAACGGGCGCTCGTGCGGGTCGCCGAGCGGGTTGCCCGCGAGTGCGTCGGAGGTGAATGACAGGCGCTGCCAGCGGTCCGTACGATGGGCGCTCATGGCGCAGCGAACGTACCAGGAGATGATCCTCGACCTCGAGCGGTACTGGGCGGCGCAGGGGTGCGTGCTGCTGACGCCGTACCACACCGAGGTGGCGGCGGGGACGATGAACCCGGCGACGTTCCTGCGCAGCCTGGGGCCGAAGCCGTGGAAGACCGCATACCTCGAGCCGGTGATCCGGCCGCTCGACGGCCGCTACGGCGAGAACCCGATGCGGTTCCAGCACTACTTCCAGTACCAGGTGATCCTGAAGCCGAGCCCGCCCGACGTGCTCGACCTCTACCTCGCCTCGCTCGCGGAGATCGGCCTCGACATGGCGCACCACGACATCCGCTTCGTCGAGGACGACTGGGAGCAGCCGACCGTCGGCGCGTGGGGGCTCGGCTGGGAGGTCTGGTGCGACGGGATGGAGATCACGCAGTTCACGTACTTTCAGCAGCTCGGGGGCCTCGACCTCGACCTGATCCCCGCCGAGATCACCTACGGCCTCGACCGGCTCGCGATGCTCGTGCAGGGAACGCCGACCGTCTTCGACCTGGTCTGGGCCGAAGGCGTGACGTGGGCGGACGTCTACCGCGAGAACGAGCGGCAGTGGTCGCACTACAACTTCGAGGCGGCGCCCGTCGACGTGCTGACGCGGCGGTTCGGCGAGCACGAGGACGAGGCGCGGGGGCTCGTCGAGCTCGAGCTGCCGCTGCCGGCCTACGACCAGGTGCTGAAGGCGAACCACGCGTTCAACCTGCTCGACGCGCGCGGAGCGATCTCCGTCGCCGAGCGTGCGGCGTACATCGCGCGGATTCGCGACCTCGTCCGGGGCGTCGCACAGCTCTACCTCAGCCAGCAGGAGGCACGTGCCGAAGCTGCTGCTTGAGATCGGGTGCGAGGAGCTGCCGGCGACGGCCTGCATGGAGGCCGGCCTGCAGCTGCCCGACCTGGCGACCGAGCACCTCGGCGTCGTCCCGGACGAGCTCTGGATCGGCCCGCGCCGGCTCGCCTTTCCGGCGACGGTGCCCGAGCGCACCGCGGACACCTGGGTGCAGGGGCCGCCCGAGAACCTCCGCGAGCAGGCAGCCGCCGGGTTCGCACGGCGACACGGGGTCGAGGTCGGCGACCTGGTGGTGCGCGAGGGCTTCCTCGGGCTCGAGGTTCCCGGCGTGCCGGTCGAGGAGGCGCTCCCCGAGCGCCTCGCCGCGATCGTCACCGGCCTCCAGTTCGCGAAGTCGATGACGTGGGGCGCCGGGTTCCGCTTCGCCCGGCCGGTCCGCTGGATCTGCGCCAAGCTCGACGACCGGACGATCGAGGCCGCGCTCGAGGGCGTGGAGCGCGGCGGCCACACCTACGGGCACCGGCTCACCGCGCCCGGCCGCATCGAGGTGCCGAGCGCGACCGACTACCTCCCGACGCTGCGGGCCGCCGGTGTGGAGCCCGACCGCGCCGTCCGCTACGAACGCATCGTCGCGGGCCTCGACGCGCTCGGGCTCTGGAGCGACCCGGCCGACAAGCTCGACGAGGTCGTCTACCTCGTCGAGCAGGCGCGCGTTCAGGAGGGATCGTTCGACGCGCGGTTCCTCGAGCTGCCGGAGCGCGTCGTGATCACGACGATGCAGTCGCACCAGCGGTACTTCCCGCTCGGCGGCAACCGCTTCGCCTTCGTCGCCAACGGCGGTGACCCGGACGTCGTGCGCGCCGGCAACGAGTTCGTCCTGCGCGGCCGGCTCGAGGATGCCGAATTCACCTACCGGCGCGACGTCGACGTCGGCATCGAGGGCCTGGCCGAGCGCCTGAAGGCGATCACCTTTCTGCGCGGCGCCGGCACCTTCGCCGACAAGTCAGACCGCCTCGTCGCGCTGGTCGCGGCGCTCGGCGGCGACGGGGACGCCGCCGAGGCCGCGCGGCTGGCGAAGGCAGACCAGGCGTCCGAGCTCGTCCGCGAGTTCCCGGAGCTCGAGGGCCACATCGGCGCGACGTACGCGCGGCTCGCGGGCGCGCCACCGGAGGTCGTGCGCGCGATCGACGAGCAGTACCGTCCGGACAGCTCCGGCGGGCCGCTGCCGCAGAGTCGCGCCGGCGCGCTGCTCGCGGCGGCCGACAAGCTCGACACCCTGAACGTCGTGTTCGGCCTGGGGAAGCGCCCGACCGGCTCGCGTGATCCGTTCGGGCTCCGCCGCGCGGCGATCGGCCTCTGCCGGCTCGCCGTGGAAGGCGACGTCGTCGTCCCCCGCGAGCTGCTCGTCGGCGACGTCCGCGACTTCGTCGAGGAGCGCCTCGAGGGCCTGCTCGACGTGCCGGTGCAGTTCGTGCGCGCGGCGCGGGCCTCCGCGGCCGCGGACCTCGCGGGGGTCGCGCGTCAGGCACGGATGCTCGCGCGTGCGGAACGGACCGACGAGTTCGAGGCGGTGCTGACGGCCTTCGAGCGCGCGCACCGGCTCGCGGGTCGTGCCGAGGCCGAGGCGGCGCCCGTCCTCGATCCCGCGCTGCTCGAGGCGGGAGCCGAGCGCGACCTCGCCGACGCGCTCGGCGGCGCGGCGATCGAGGTCGACGACGGTCTGGAGGCGGCGGCCGCGCTGGCTCCGCACGTCAACCGCTACTTCGACGACGTGCTCGTGATGGCCGACGACCCCGCCGTCAGGGCGAACCGCCTGCGGCTGCTGCTGGACGTCCGCGACGCGCTCGGGCGTCTCGGCGACTTCGCGCAGATCCAGCGTGCCGGCGAGCGCGCGTCCTAGGGCTTCGTCATGTCGATGGAGAACGCGCCGCCGCGGCCCGAGGGTCGCACGACGCGCAGGACGAGGTGACGCTCGCCGCACACGTTCAGATGGATGCTCCCGCCGCGCGTGATCACGTTCGTGCCGTCGGAGACCACGAGTCTCATCTGCGAGCCGGTTGGAGCATGGAAGCGCGCGGTGAAGGTGCCGTCGAGTGGCGTCGGGACGACGAACGTGCGCGCCGTGCCGTAGCCGAACGACCCGTGCAGGTGCCTCGCGGTCGGCCCGGTCCATGGGTCGAGGATGTCCTCCTGCAGCAACGCGAGTGCCGTCGCGTCGGGGTAGAGCGCGTGCTCGACGAGCGCCCACGTGATCGGCGCCGCGTTCTCGCGCGTGAGGTTGAGGACGCGGTAGGCCTCGGCGAACGCCTCGCCCGGGTTGATGCTGTAATCGAACGCCTCGTTGCCGGGCGCCAACTGCCCCGCGGCCACGAGGGCGCAGATGTTCTCGTACGACGCCCAACGCTTCGTGCCGTAGTCCTCGGCGCGGTACGGCGCGTCCGAGCGGTTGTTCGCGATGTGATGCCCGTACTCGTGTATGACGATCTCGTGGGCGGGCGGCGAGCCGGGTTGGTCGTCCGGCGACGCGACGATCGTCTCGGAGCGCGGGTCGTAGCACGCGAGCGAGTCCGCGCCGCACGTCTGCTCGACCTCGTCGACCGGCGCGAGCCGCAGCGTGAGCTTCGCCAGCTCCGGGCCGTGGACGAGCGTGCCGAGAAAGGTCGCCCACGCCTGCGGGACGCTCTCGTCGACGGGATACGCGTCGGACATCTGGATCTGCACGCTCGTGCCCCCGGTGTCGCCGGTCGGGTACGAGCCGCCCCAGGCGAGCGCGGCTGCAGGGAAGGCGAGCGCGGCGAACAGCACGGGGAGTGCCCTCATCCTGCGCAGCATGACTCGATTACCCTGCGCCGGTGAACGCGGTCGAGCTCCACACCGTCTCGGACGCGACGGGCGAGACCGCGCAGCGCCTGGTCCAGGCGCTCGAGGCGCAGTTCCCGGACCAGGAGTTCCGTGAGGTTCGCCACCCGCGCGTGGAGAGCGTCGCCGATCTCCAGCTCGCCGTCGATCGGATGCGCGGCCGGCCGGCGGTCGTCGTGTACACGCTCGTCGAGCCCGCCCTGCGCGAGACGATGCGGATGCTCTGCCGCCGCGCGCGGCTCCATTACTGCGACCTGCTCGGCCATCCGATCGAGGCCGTCGCGAAGGTCTCCGGCCAGGCGGCGCGGATGCAGCCGCGGGCGCGGCCCCCGCTGAACGACGCCTACTTCAAGCGCATGTCGGCCATCGAGTTCGCGGTCAAGTTCGACGACGGGGTCGCCTCCGGGCTCGGGGAGGCGGACGTCGTGCTCGTCGGCGTGTCGCGCACCTCGAAGACGCCGCTCTCGATCTACCTCGGCTACCTCGGGTGGAAAGCCGCGAACGTGCCGCTCGTGAAGGGCATCGAGCCGCCCATCGAGCTCTTCGAGATCGATCCGGGGAAGATCGTCGGGCTCACGATCGACGCGCAGCGGCTGTCCGAGATCAGGGAGGAGCGCATCCGGTGGATGCGCGGCGACCGCAAGTACGCGAGCCTCGTCGAGATCTACGAGGAGCTCGACTACGCGACGCAGGTGCAGCGTCGCCTCGGCTGCCCGGTGCTCGAGGTGAGCGAGCTCTCGATCGAGGAGATCTCGCACCGCATCATCCGGCTCGTCGAGCAGCGGATGTGAAGCCGAAGCCGCCGGTCCCACTCTGGCGCTGGAGTGTCTGGTACGCGACGCTCGGCGCTGCGCTGGTCGTCTTCTACGGCCTCTTCACCCCGTTCTGGTTCGGCCTCCGGGCGCTCGCCTGGGTTGCGGAGTTCCGGTCCCGCCGGGCGCGCGGCGGGTAGGGTCCCAATCCCGCGATGGCGACCCGGTACGTCTTCGACTTCGACGACCCCGCAGGCGGCGGGCGCGAGCTGCTCGGTGGCAAGGGGGTCGGCCTCGCCGAGATGACGCAGCTCGGGGTCCCCGTCCCGGCGGGCTTCACGATCACGACGGACGCGTGCCGCGCGTACCTCGAGACGCGCAGCCTTCCCGCCGGCCTCGAGGCCGAGGTGGACGAGCACGTCGCCCGGCTCGAGGCGGTGGCCGGACGCAGGTTCGGCTCGAGCGAGGACCCGCTGCTCGTCTCGGTGCGCTCGGGCGCGGCGATCTCGATGCCCGGGATGATGGACACGATCCTGAACGTCGGCCTCGGCGAGGAGGCCGCCGCCGGCCTCGCGGCGCGCACGGGCAACCCGCGCTTCGCGTACGACTCGTACCGGCGGCTGATCCAGATGTTCGGCGAGGTCGTGGCGGGCGTCGACCCGCACCGCTTCGAGAGCGCCCTCGCGGCGCTGAAACGCGAGCGGGGCATCCAGCACGACACCGATCTCGACGGTGACGACCTGATCGGCCTGGTCGGCGCGTTTCGGGCGATCTACCGCGAGGACGCCGGCGAGGAGTTCCCGGACAGCGCGCGAACCCAGTTGCTCCGCGCAGTCGAGGCCGTGTTCGCGTCGTGGAACACGCCGCGGGCGCATGTCTACCGCCGCGCGCACGGTATCTCCGACTCGCTCGGCACCGCCGTCAACGTCGTCCAGATGGTGTTCGGCAACAAGGGCGAGCGGTCCGGGACGGGTGTCGCCTTCACGCGTGATCCGTCGACCGGCGAGCCCGGCCCGTTCGGCGAGTTCCTCGCGGATGCGCAGGGCGAGGACGTCGTCGCCGGGATCCGTACGCCGCAGCCGATCGAGGCGATGAAGGAGACGCTGCCGGCCGCCTACGAGCGGCTCGTCGACACGATGTCGGGGCTCGAGCGCCACTACCGTGACGTGCAGGACATCGAGTTCACGGTCGAGGACGACCGGCTCTACCTGCTCCAGACGCGGTCGGCGAAGCGGACGGCGGCGGCCGCGCTGAAGGCGGCCGTGTCGATGGTCGACGAGGGCCTGATCACGCGTGACGAGGCGCTCGCGCGCATCGACGCGTCGCAGCTCGACCAGCTCCTGCATCCGATGATCGACCCGGCCGCGTCGATCGAGCCGGCCGCACGAGGGCTGAACGCGTCGCCGGGCGCGGCGAGCGGGGCGATCGTCTTCGACGCCGACCGGGCGGTCGAGCGGGCGAAGTCCGGCCCGGTGCTGCTCGTCCGCTTCGAGACGACGCCCGACGACATCCACGGGATGATCGCCGCGCAGGGAGTCCTGACCGTGCACGGCGGCATGACCTCGCACGCCGCCGTCGTCGCGCGCGGGATGGGAAAGCCGTGCGTCGCCGGCTGCTCCGACCTGCAGCTCGACGAGGCGGCGGGCACGGCGCGGATCGGGTCGTACGCGCTGGCCGAGGGTGATCTCGTGACGATCGACGGCGGCACCGGCCGGGTGTTCGTCGGGGCCGTCCCGCTCGTCCCGCCGAAGCCCGGTGAGGACTTCGAAACGGTGCTCGACTGGGCGGACGAGGTACGGCGGCTCCGGATCCGGGCGAACGCCGACACGCCCGACGACGCGGCGCGAGCGCGCACCTTCGGCGCGGAGGGGATCGGGCTCGCACGCACCGAGCACATGTTCTTCGGCGACGAGCGGCTTCCCGTCGTCCAGGAGATGATCCTCGCCGAGGATGTTGCCGGGAGGCAGGCCGCACTGGACAGGCTGCTGCCCTTCCAGCAGTCGGACTTCGAGGGCATCTTCGAGGCGATGGCAGGTCTCCCGGTGACGATCCGGCTGCTCGATCCGCCGCTGCACGAGTTCCTGCCGTCGGACGACCAGGCGACCGACGCTCGCATGCGCGCCCGGATCCGCGCGCTGCACGAGGCCAACCCGATGCTGGGCACGCGCGGCTGCCGGCTCGGGCTCCAGTACCCCGAGATCTACGAGATGCAGGTCCGCGCGATCGCGCGTGCGGCCGCGGCCGTCCACGCGCGGAGCGGCGAGGCGCCGCTCGTCGAGGTGATGCATCCGCTCGTCGGCTTCCGCGAGGAGCTCGCACGGCTGCGCGACCTGACCGAGGCGGTCTGGGCGGAGGAGGCGCCGGGGGTGGAGCACCTCGTCGGCACGATGATCGAGGTGCCGCGGGCCGCGCTCCGCGCCGACGAGATCGCCGAGGTGGCCGACTTCTTCTCCTTCGGCACGAACGACCTGACGCAGACCACGCTGGCGTTCTCGCGCGACGACGCCGAGGGCAACTTCCTCACGCGCTACCTCGAGGACGGCGTGCTCGCGGACAACCCCTTCGAGACGATCGACGTCGACGGCGTCGGCGACCTGATGCGCATCGCCGTCGAGCGAGGGCGCGGGGCGAAGCCGGGGCTCAAGCTCGGGATCTGCGGCGAGCACGGGGGGGACGCGCGGTCGATCGCCTTCTGCCATTCACTCGGCCTCGACTACGTCAGCTGCTCGCCGTTCCGCGTGCCGCTCGCCCGCCTCGCCGCCGCGCAGGCGGCGCTGGCCGAGGTCGGCGGCCCCGCGTACGCCGCCGCCGGCGGCTGACGCCTCGCTTGTTCCGAACGTTGCAATCGGTGTCGTTCTCCGGCACAATTGCGCGACCACTGACGTCTGTGGCACGCGTCGACCGGCGAGGGGGAGGCGCCCGCAGCGCGACTCGGCCGGACGATGCGCCGCGGTGGGTGGGGTGGGGGCCCTACCCACCGCAGAATTTCCCGCTCCGGCACCGGCGGAGCCGGTACCTGCGCTCCCGGTGAGCTCCGTCGAGGCGACGCTCGCTCCCGCTGCGCTCCCGGTGAGCTCCGTCGAGGCGACGCTCGCTCCCGCTTCGGCACCGGCGGAGCCGGTGCCTGCGCTCTCGGTGAGCTCCGTCGAGCCTACGCTCACCCTCTACGAGTAGCCGCGGACCTGCGAGTACGCGACGACGACGCTGACGACGACGACCGCCATCGTCGCGAGGATGCTCAGCTCGACCGAGCGCGCGAAGTGCGTCATCGCGTACATCAGCACGAAGCCGGCGATCAGGCCGCCGACGTGCCCGCCGATCGAGATGCCGGGGACCGCGAACGTGAAGATGAGGTTGATCACGATCAGCGCCAGGATCTGGCCGTTCGACGAGATGATCCCGCGCCGCTCGAGCGCCAGGAGCGCGCCGAACACGCCGAAGATCGCGCCCGAAGCGCCCACGGTCGGCGAGTTGGGGGTGACGATCAGCGCGCCGGCGGAGCCGGCGACGCCGGAGGCGAAGTAGAGCATGGCGAAGCGCCAGTGCCCGATCACCTGCTCGAGGATGGTGCCGCCGAAGTAGAGCGCGAGCATGTTCAGGCCGAGGTGGATCGGGCCGTAGTGCAGGAACGCCGCGGTGACGAGCCGCCACCACTCGCCGTGCGCCACTCCCATGATCGGCTGGCCGAAGGAGAACGCGCCCGACGCGAAGAGGGCGCCGTGCTCGTAGATCCAGTTGCCCTGGCCGTCGAACGTGCCGCCGATCGCGAGCTCGGCCAGGTACACGCCGACGTTGATCCCGATCAGCGCCCACGTGACGGCGGCGGTGCCGCGCGCGAGGCCGAGCGCCCCGGCCGGCCGCCGTGCGGGGCGCATCACCCGCTGCTTCCCGGAGTGCTCGGGGCAGCGGAGCCCGACCGGCGCCGGCGTCATGCACTCGTAGCAGATCGGGCGACCGCACTCGGAGCACGAGAGCCCCGTCTCGCGGTCGGGATGGCGGTAGCAATAGCGCGGCTCGTCCACGCGGCTAGCGTATCGGGGTGCGTGTTCACGTCGCCTTCACGCCCGAGGAGGAGGCGTCGGCGCCGGTCGGGATCGTCGTGGACGTCGTGCGCGCCACGTCGTCGATCGCGCAGGCGCTCGACGCCGGCTACGAGCGGGTGCTCTGCTGCGAGGAGATCGACGAGGCGCGCGCGCTGCGCGCGGAGCTCGACGGCGAGGCGGTGGTGGGTGGGGAGCGGAACGCGACCGTGGTCGACGGCTTCGACGTGGGCGCGTCCCCGCGCGAGTTCGCCGCGGGCGCGAAGGCGCGGACGCTGATCCTGACGACGACCAACGGCACCCGGGCGATCCTCACGGCCGTCGCCCGCTGCGACGTTGTCCTGCTCGGTTCGCTGCTCAACCTCGGTGCAACGGTCGAGGCGGCGCGCGCACACGGCGGCGACGTCGCCGTGATCTGCTCGGGGTTCAAGGGCACGTTCGCCCTCGACGACGCGTACTGCGCCGGACGCATCGTCGCCGCGCTCGGCGGCGAGCCGACCGACGCCGCGATCGCAGCCAGGCTCGTCGCGGGGGCCGCGCGGGGAGCTCTCGACGGGCTGAACGCACGCACCTACGGGCCGCCCGGTCTCGAGGCGGACATCGAGTTCTGTGCCCAGGTCGATCTGCTGGACGTCGTCCCCCGCTACGCACGGATGGTCGGGACGGCGGCCGAAATCGTGAAAGGAGAGAGGTCATGACGGAGCAGCAGCATTTCCCCTACGGCCGGGAGCACGTCCGCGTCTACCGCGAGACGGGCGGCGAGAACGGCCACAGCTGGAAGGAAGGATCGACCGTCCTCCTGCTCACGACGCGGGGCCGGAAGACGGGGAATCCCGGGACGATCCCGCTGATCTACGCACGCGACGGCGACCGTTACGTGATCGTCGCGTCGAAGGGAGGCGCCCCGAAGCATCCCGGGTGGTACCGGAACCTCGTCGCGAATCCGGAGGTCGAGTTGCAGGTCGGCCCGGAGGTCTTCAGGGCGCACGCCTCCACCGCCGAGGGCGAGGAGCGCGAGCGGCTGTGGCGCAAGGCGAACGAGGTGTGGCCGCACTACGAGGAGTACGCGAGAAAGACCGAGCGCGAGATCCCGGTCGTCGTGCTCGAGCCCGAGTGAGCGAGCTGCCGTTCGAGACGGACCGCGTGGGGTGGGCCGCACTCGGCGGCCATCCCGGGCTCGCAGCCGAGCTGCGCCCGGGCTAG
>DASUZZ010000041.1:0-41018 GCA_036376615.1 Gaiellaceae bacterium | reverse complement strand
CGGCTTGTAGTTCGGCTTGACGTCCCGGCGAGTGCGAAGCATCAGCTGCGAGATGTCGAGCGCGCATACTCGAGGTCGATCGGATGAGGCGGAAACGCACGACGGGTGCGCGGCCGGTGAGTCTCGTGCTGGAAGCCGGCGACTGCCGCGGCGCGTGCTATCCCGAAGCACAACTCGGGGTCCTCCGCCGTCGCGGGCACAACCCGCACATCCGGACAAGTCCTCCGATCAAGAGAGCGGACAAGCTCGCGCTTGAGCAAGCGACCGCCAGCTCAGAGATCCTTGACGATTTCCAGGGGCCACAAGAACGGCTCAAACACTGGGGTAGAGCCGATGAGACTGGTCGAGAGTGTGTGCGCACGGCTGCCCCTGCGGCGCGCGCGGCGTCGCCGGCGCGACCTGCTCGTGCTCGGCGCAGCGGCTGCAGCAACATCGTGAGCGCCTCTCGCGGGCCCTTCTCGACCGCTTCGACCTGGCGCTCACGATGCCGCGCCCGCGCGGCTCCGAGCTCGCCGCGCCGCCGGGCGAGCCCTCCGGGCCGGTCCGCGACCGCGTCGGTGCCGCGCGCGCCCGGCTGGCCGCGACTCAACCGCCGCTGTCGGACGCCGCCGCAGGGCTGCTCACCCGCGCGGTCGAGCGGCTGCCACTCTCGGGGCGCGGTCGTGCACGCGTCGCGTCGGTGGCGGCGACGATCGCCGCGCTGTCGGCGGAGGAGGTGGTGGGTGCCGATCACCTCGCCGAGGCGCTCTCGTACCGGCCGCCGCAGGAGCTCGTCACGTGACGGAGTTGGGGTGAGCGGCCTCGTCGTCGCGATGTTCGCGGCCGAGACCGGCTCGCACCTGCTGGCCCCGCCACGAAGCAGCCGGTTCGACGCCTTTCGTCGCGACTTCGACGAAGCTGCGTGCCTGAGGCGGCTCGTGGAGCTCGGCATTCGTTGGGTGTCGCGCGGCGATTCCGGCTACCCCGCCCGTCTGTGCGCGATCCACGATCCGCCCGTCGGACTGTTCGTCCGCGGCGGTGCCTCGCTCGACCTGCTCGCAGGTCCCGCGGTCGCGATCGTCGGGGCCCGTGCCTGCTCCCAGTACGGCACCGAGGTGGCGACAATGCTCAGCAGCCAGCTCGCGCGCGCCGGGGTGCTCGTCGTCTCGGGCCTCGCACGGGGAATCGACGGCGCCGCGCACCGGGGAGCGCTCGGCTCGGGACGCACGGCGGCGGTTCTCGGCTGCGGCATCGACCGCGACTATCCACGTGCCCACGCCTCCCTCGCCGGCGAGATCGCGGCCGAGGGCCTCATCCTGTCCGAGTACGCGCCGGGCGTCGAACCGGCGCCGTGGCGGTTCCCGGCGCGAAACCGCATCGTCGCGGGGCTCGCCGACGCGACGGTGGTGGTCGAGGCGCGGGCGCGGAGCGGAGCGCTGATCACCGCCGACCTGGCGCTCGAAGAGGGACGCGAGGTGCTTGCGGTTCCCGGTGAGATCACGAGCCACCTCTCGGCCGGCTCGAACGCACTCCTGCGACTCGGCGCGATTCCGGTCACCGCGGCCTCCGACGTGCTCGAGGTGCTCGGGCTCGAGCCGCCGCCTCCTGGTGCGGCGGACGTGCCGGCACTGACGGCGGCAGCCGAGTCGCTGCGCGCACTCGTCGCCGACGCGCCGGTCTCGTTCGACGAAGTCGTCCGCCGCACGGGGCTCGACGCAGCGGTCGTCTCCGGCGCGCTCGTCGAGCTCGAGCTGCTCGGGCTCGTGACCGAGGCCGACGGCGTGTACCGGGGGGTGATGCCGCCCGCATAGGATCGACGGTCGTGCCGACAACTTCATACTGGCTCGAGGACGAGGCGCCGGCGC
Organism: Gaiellaceae bacterium; assembly: GCA_036376615.1. Lineage (GTDB taxonomy): Bacteria > Actinomycetota > Thermoleophilia > Gaiellales > Gaiellaceae > PALSA-600. The sequence continues at coordinate 39,174 of DASUZZ010000041.1, read as the reverse complement.
TCCCGGCGCGCCCTCTCTCGCGACCCGTCGAGGTGGTGGTGATCGGCGGCGGCGTCACGGGCTGCTCCTGCGCGCTCACGCTCGCCGAGCGCGGCGTCGCGGTTCGGCTGCAGGAGGCACGCGAGATCGCGGGTGGCGCCAGCGGGCGCAACGGCGGCTTCGCGCTCCGCGGCGCGGCGACACCCTACCACGTCGCCCGCGACAGGCTGGGCCACGACCACGCGCGGCTCCTGATGGCGCTGACCGAGCGGTCGCTCGACCGCCTGGAGGTCCTCGCGGGCGACGCGTTTCGCCGGGTGGGGAGCCTCCGCCTCGCCGTCGACGATGCCGAGCGCGACGCGCTGCGCCGGGAGCACGACGCGCTACGCGAGGACGGCTTCGCGGTGGAGTGGGCCGACGACCTGCCCACGCCGCTCGACGGGCTGTACGTGGGCGCGCTCGTCCACCCGCCGGACGGCGTTTTGCATCCCGCTCGCTGGGTACGGCGTCTCGCGGCTCACGCCGCCGAGGCGGGCGCGGAGCTCCGCGTCCGCGAACGGGCCGACGTGGCTGACCTCGACGTGCCGGACGTGGTGGTCGCCACGGACGGGTTCACCGACGCCGTCCTGCCGGAGCTCAGCGCCGTCGTCAGGCCGACGCGGGGCCAGGTCCTGGTCACGGAACCGCTCGCCGAGCTCCGCTATCTGCGGCCGCATTACGCACGGGACGGGTACGACTACTGGCACCAGCGGCTCGACGGCCGGCTCGTGATCGGCGGCAACCGCGACGCCGCGTTCGACGACGAGCAGACGTCCGTGGAGGCGACGACGGCCGTCGTCCAGGAGCGGATCGAGGCGCTTGCCGGGCGTCTCGCTGGTGGGCCCGTGCGCGTGGCGCAGCGCTGGTCCGGGATCTGGGGGACGACACCGGACACGTCGCCGCTCGTCGGTCCGGTCCCGGGCCGAGACGGCGTCTGGATCGCGGGCGGCTATTCGGGGCACGGCAACGTGCTCGGCCTCGCCTGCGGCGACCTCGTCGCCCGCGCCATCCTCGGCGAGCGTCCGCCCGAGCTCGAGCTCTTCGACCCCGCCCGGCTCTCGGCGCTGCGCTAGGTGGGCGGCTCGAGGTTCGTCGTCCGGCCGACGTCCGGACGGTCGTTCGCCGTCCGCCGCATCGTGCGGCTGGCGGACATGGACGGCCGCGGCCGGCTCCGGCTCGACGCGGTTGCCCGTTACCTCCAGGACACGGCGATCGAGGACGTGCTCGAGACCGGGTGGGGGTTGCCCGACCATCTCTGGTTCATCCGCCGGATCGAGCTCGAAACCGACACGGCGTTCCTCGAGGACCGCTCGGTCGAGATCGTCACGTGGTGCAGCGGGATCGCCGCCATCGCTGCCGGCCGCCGCTGGTCGCTCCGCGGCGATGCCGGCGGCCGGATCGAGGTCGAGTCCGTCTGGATTCACCTCGGCCCCGACGCCCGCCCGGCGCGGATCGCCGGCTTCGACCTGTACGCGGAAGCGGCCGAGGGGCGGCCCGTCTCGACGAAGATCGACCTGCCGGCGCCGCCGTCCTTCGCCGAGACGTTCTCGTGGCCGCTCCGCTCGACCGACGTCGACCTGCACGGGCACGTCAACAACGCCGTTCACTGGCAGGCGGTCGAGCACCGTCTCGCGCACCGCGGCTTCGACTTCGCGCAGCCGTCGAGCGCCCGCATCGACTACGGCGACCCGCTCTCGCTCGATGACGAGGTCGAGCTCGCCGAGTGGCGTGACGACGCCGGTTACTCGCTCGCGTTCGTGGTCGGCGAGCGAATCAGGGCGTTCGCACGCGTCCAATCACGTGCGCGCCCCTGACGCAGGAAAGTCGTCAGACCTCGAGCGTCGGCAGGTCGAGGTCGCCCACCCGCGCGAGCGCCGCGATCGCGATCGCGAGGTCCTGGATTGCAAGCCCCGTCGAGTCGAACGCGGTGATCTCGTCGTCGCCGCGACGACCGGCCGCGGTTCCATCAAGGACGTCGCCCAGGCGCGTCACGTCGCCTTCGTCGATGAGCCCGGCACCGACGACGGCCGCCAGCTCGCCGCCGTGGCTCGCCTGCTCCCAGTCGTCGCAGAAGACGTGTGCGCGCGCGAGCTCGCGAACCGCGATCTCGGCCTTGCCGGGGCCGTCGGCGCCCATCAGCGAGACGTGCTGGCCCGGCTGCAGCGCGCCCTCGCCGAGCAGCACCTCGTGCCCGGGCGTCACGGTGACCAGCAGATCGGCGGCGAGCGCCTCGTCGAGCGAGGGAGCCACGGAGACGCCGAGGCGCTCGGCCGCAGCCCGTGCGCGCTCGGCATCGACGTCCCACAGGGCGACGTCGTGTCCGTGCGTCGCGAAGCTAGCCGCTGCGGCCGTCCCGTTGACGCCGGCGCCCACCACGGAGGTCGTACGTGCGTCGGCACGCCCGAGCGCCCTCGCCGCGAGCACCGCGGCCGCGCCGGTTCGCAGCGCAGTCACCGACGCTGCGTCGAGCACTGCCTCGAGCTCGCCGGTCTCCGCATTCGAGAGCAGCACGACGCCCGTGACCGTGGGGAGGCCGCGCGCCGGGTTCTCGGGGAACGACGTCACCCACTTCAGCAGCGCGTGCCCCGCGCCGAGCGCCGGCATCGCGCGAAAGTCGCCCGCCGGATAGTTCGTGACGTAGACCTTCGGCGGCATCGTCCATTCGCCGCGTGCGTGCGCGACGAACGCGGTGCGAACCGCTTCGAGCGCCCGCTCGGGCGACACCGCCTGCTCGACGTGGCGCCGCGCGAAGAACGGGACCGCACTCACAGCGTCTTGACCGCCGCCGTGAGCCGCGCGACCGACTCCTTCGCGTCCCCGAACAGCATCATCGTCTTCGGTTCGAGGAACAGGGGGTTGTCGATGCCGGCGAACCCGGGGTTCATCGACCGCTTGAGCACGATCGTCGCGTTCGACTGGTCGACGTTGAGGATCGGCATCCCGTAGATCGGGCTGCTCTCGTTGTTGCGGGCGTCGGGGTTGACCACGTCGTTCGCGCCGATCACCAGGGAGACGTCGGTGCGCGGGAACTCCGCGTTCGCCTCGTCCATCTCCTTGAGCGCGGGGTAGGGGACGTTCGCCTCCGCGAGCAGCACGTTCATGTGTCCCGGCATGCGGCCCGCGACCGGGTGAATCGCGTACGTGACTTCGACGCCGCGCGCCTCGAGCAGGTCGGCGAGCGCGCGCACGTCGTGCTGCGCCTGCGCCACCGCCATCCCGTAGCCGGGCACGATCACGACCTTCTGCGCGTACGCGAGCATCACGGCCACGTCGTCGACGGTCGTCGAGCGGACGGAGCCGGTGCCGGATGCCGCGGTCTCCGCCGCTCCTGCGCTCACCTGCCCGAATGCCCCGAACAGCACGTTGCCGATCGAGCGGTTCATCGCGCGCCCCATCAGCAGTGTCAGCAGCGTGCCCGACGCGCCGACGAGCATGCCCGAGACGATCAGGACGTTGTTCTCGAGCTCGAAGCCCGTCGCCGCGGCCGCGAGACCCGTGAACGCGTTCAGCAGTGAGATCACCACCGGCATGTCGGCGCCGCCGATCGGAAGCACGAACAGCACGCCGAAGAGCGCCGCGCCGGCGACGAGCGCCCACATCAGCCACTGCTGCTCCGCGCCCGCGACCATCGCAACGCCCGCCGCGACGCAGGCGGCGAGCAGGAGCGCGTTTCCGAGCCGCTGGCCGGGATAGGTGATCGGCCTGCCGCGGATCAGCTCCTGCAGCTTTCCGAACGCGACCATCGAGCCGGCGAACGAGATCGATCCGATGAGCGCCGACAGCACGATCGAAGCGCTGATGTCCTTCTGCAGGTCGCCGGGCGACGGCGCCAGGTTGTGAAACTCCGCCAGCGAGATGAGCGCGGCCGCGCCGCCGCCGACGCCGTTGAACAGCGCCACCATCTGCGGCATCGCGGTCATCTTCACGCGGCGGGCGGCGACCAGTCCGAAGCCCCCGCCGACGACCATTCCGATCGCGATCTCCCAGTAGCTGTCGACGCTCGGCTGCGCGAGCGTGACCGCGATCGCGAGCAGCATGCCGACGGCGCCGATCTGGTTGCCGCGGCGCGCGCGCGCGGGGTCGGAGAGGAACCGCAACGCGAGGATGAAGGTCACGATCGTGACCAGGTAGGCGAGCCTAGTTGCGTTCTCGCCCATCGTCCTTCGGCGGCTCCCGCTTCTTGAACATCTCGAGCATGCGGTCGGTGACCACGAAGCCGCCGACGACGTTCGCCGACGCGAGCACGACCGCAATCAGGCCGACGACCGTCGTCAGTGTGTCCTTGTGGCCGGCCCCCGCGACGAGGATCGCGCCCACGATGACGATTCCGTGGATCGCGTTCGTGCCCGACATCAGCGGCGTGTGCAGCAGCGTCGGCACCTTCGAGATCACCTCGAACCCGAGGAAGATCGCCAGCACGAGGATCGTCAGCTCGAACGTGAGCAGCGCGCCGTGGCTCATCTCCGCTCCGGCACCGGCAAACCCGGCGCCGCCGCTCCTTCGCCGCCTCCGTCGAGCCGACGGCTCATGCCGCTTCCGCCTTCCGCGTGACGCACGAGCCGGCGACGATCTCGTCGTCCCAGTCCGGCGCAAGCTCGCCGTCGCGCACGAGCAGCGCGACGAGCGCCGCCATGTTGCGCGACAGCAGCTGACTGGCGTGCGTCGGCATCAGCGACGGCACGTTCATCAGCCCGACGATCGCGACGCCGCCTTCGGTCACCTCGCGGCCGCGCTCGGTCAGCTCGCAATTGCCGCCGGTCTCGGCCGCGAGGTCGACGATCACCGAGCCGGCGTGCATCGCCCGCACGGCGTCCGCGGTGACGAGCTTCGGCGCTGGCCTACCGGGGATCGCCGCCGTCGTGACGAGCACGTCGAACTGCGGGATCCGCTCCTGCAGCGCCGCCTGCTGCTCCGCCTGCTGCTCGGGCGTGAGCTCGCGGGCATAGCCGCCCTCCGTCTCCTCGCCCTCGACGCCGAGGTCGAGGAACGTCGCCCCGAGCGAACGCACCTGCTCGGCGACGGCCGGGCGCACGTCGAACGCGGAGACGACTGCACCCAGCCGCCGCGCCGTCGCGATCGCCTGCAGTCCCGCGACCCCGGCGCCGATCACGAGCACCTTCGCCGGCGCGACCGTGCCGGCAGCCGTCGTGAGCATCGGGAAGAACCGCGGCAGGCGGTCGGCCGCGAGCAGGACCGCCTTGTATCCGGCCACCGTCGCCTGCGAGGAGAGTGCGTCGAGCGGCTGCGCGCGCGTGATGCGCGGGATCGACTCCAGCGCGAACGCGTGCACGCCCGCAGCCCCGAGTGCGGGAAGGGTCTCTGCGCCGGTCGTGCCGAGGAACGCGATCAGCGCCTGGCCGGATCGGAGCCGCGATGCTTCGTCGCCGTCCGGCCACGCCACCTTCGCGACGACCTCGGCCGGCCACGGGTCGGCGATCGTCGCACCGGCCGCGCGGTAAGCGTCGTCGTCGAACGAGGCGGCGTCGCCCGCGCCCGCCTCGACCACCACCTCGACGCCGTCCGGCAGCCTGCCGACCGTCTCGGGAACGAGTGCGACGCGGCGCTCGCCTGGCGCCGTCTCCTTCGGAACGCCGAGACGCATGCGCGCCGACGCTACCAGCATCGAGGGCGGTAGCGGCCGGATCGCGGGCCTAGACTCCGCGGACGGTGGCGGCATGACCCAGGAGCTCGTCCATTACGGGCTCGCACTGCTGTTCGTGCTCGTCGCGGTCGAGTCCGCCGGTGTGCCGCTCCCCGGCGAGACGGCGCTGATCGCCGCGGCGATCCTCTCCCACCCGGGGCAGACGCACCACTTCCCGATCGTCGCGGTGATCGTGGTGGCCGCCCTCGCGGCGATCGTCGGCGACAACGTCGGGTACACGCTCGGACGCTACGGCGGCCGTCCACTGCTCGACCGGTGGGGCCCCGTTGCGCGCTACGCCGACCGGGCTCTGCCCCCGGCCGAGCGGTACTTCGCGAAGCACGGCGGCAAGTCGGTGTTCTTCGGCCGGTTCGTCGCGGTGCTGCGCGTGACCGTCGCCTGGCTCGCCGGGATCACGCACATGCCCTGGTGGCGGTTCTTCCTCTACAACGCGGCCGGCGGCATCCTCTGGGCGACCGGCATCGGGCTGCTCGCCTACTACGCCGGCAAGGCGGCGGCCGACGCGATCAGCCGTTACGGGCTGTACGCGGTCGCTGCGATCGCCGTGCTCGGGATCGCGTTGCTGCTCGGCCGCCTCTGGTGGCGGCGGCACCACTAGGGGCGCGTCCAGACCTCGAGCTTCGTCCGTGTGCGTGCGATCACCTCGTCGGTGAACTCGACGGTGGACGCGTCGCCCGCGAGGTCGGCCGTGCGGACGCCCTGCGCGACCGCCTCGAGCGCCGACTCTCGGATCGCGCGTCCCGCCGATGCGCCCCCTTGCGTCTGCGCGAGCAGCGCGGCCGCGGCGAGGATCATCGCCATGGGGTTCGCGACGTTCTTCCCCTCGAGCGAGGGCGCCGTGCCGTGCGCCGCCTCGGCCAGCAGCGCGGTCGGCTCGAGGTCGTCGCCCTCGAACGCGACGAGCATCGACTCCGACCCGGCGATCGAGCCGAACAGCGGGAGTACGAGGTCGGAGAGGATGTCGCCGTCGCGGTTGAGCGCGGGGATCACGAGGGGCTCGCCCGTCGACGCGATCAGCAGCGCGAACGTCGCGTCGATCAGGTGCGGCTCGTAGCGGACGTCGGGATACCGCGCTGCCGCGGCGTCCATCTCCTCCTTGAGCAGCCCCTCGTACGTCGGAGAGACCGTGAACTTCGGGCCGCCGAACACCTTCGCCTCGGCGCGCGCGGCCTCGCGGAACGCGAACTCGGCGACCGCGCGGCAGACGGAGCGCTCGATCCGCTCTGTACGGAACGCGACCTCGTCGTTGCCGGCGCCCTCGCGCCACTCCTTCGCGCCGTAGGCGTCGCCGACCGCCATCCGGACGACCGAGATCGGGGCGTGCACGCCGCCGAGCGGAACCACGCCCGGAATGCGGCGCCCGGTACGCACGATCACCTTCCCGCCGATGTCCTCGCGCAGGATCCGGTTCGGAGAGCCGACGTCGCCGCGCTCCTCGGGGGTGATCGTCGCCCCCTTCAGGCCGAGACCGGCCACGCGGATCGCCTGGGCGGCCTCGTGGACGACGGCGTTCGCGGTCGCGCGGCGGTTCGCGAGCGAGAGGTCGTAGCGGGGGAGGCCGACCTCGACGCCGATCACGTCCGGCCGGAGGATGCGCACGGCCTCCTCGAGCAGCTCTTGCCCCGTCTGGTCGCCCTCGAGGACGACGATCGTCTCGAGCTCCATCGGCGGACGATTGTAGGGTTGCGCGCTTCGCGCCGTCGACATCGTCGCCGGGGTCGGGCTTGCCGCAGTTGCCCGCGCGTTCGGTGCGCGCGCTCTTCGTGGCTAAACGCGGGAAATACCGCTGGTAATTCGAGAGTCCTCGCATCGTCGCCGTTATTCGAGTACGCTTGTCGAATCCACCGACAAGGAGCTCGATAATGGCGCGGAAAACCGTTCTGGTATGCGACAGCTGCGGCAGCGAGGTCGACGAGGCGCGTGGCGCCGCCATGCGCGTCACGTATACCGATGCCCGGCGCGGCTCCAAGGTCGCCGACCTGTGCGACGAGTGCGCCGGCAAGCTCCCGGGCCGCGCCGCCGCCCGCCGCGGCCGCCGGCCCAAGTCGCAGGCCGCCTGAGCCGCGGCCGCAGGGGGCCCCTCCGGCCCGTCCGCAGCCACCTCTAGGATCGGAAGGTGGGGCTGACCCTCGTCGCAGGGCCTGCGAACGCGGGCAAGGTCGCGCGGCTGCTCGATCGCTATCTGGCACGGCTCGCCGACGAGCCGACGCTGATCGTGCCGAACCGGTCGGACGTCGACCGTGTCGAGCGGGACCTGCTCGCGCGCGTCGGCTGCCTGTTCGCGGGCTCGATCGGCACGTTCGACGATCTGTTCGCCCGCCTCGCCGGCGAGGACCGGCGGCCGGTCGCCACCGATGCGCAGCGCGTTTTCCTGATCCGGAAGGCACTCGGCGAGGTCTCGCTGAACGGTCTCGAGCGCTCGGCCCGGTCGCGCGGCTTCGCCGACACGCTGCTACAGACCCTCGGCGAGCTCGAGTCCGGCCTGCTCGACCCGGCCGACCTCGACGGTGAGCTCGCGCGCCTCTACGCAGCGTATCGCGGCGAGCTCGACCGGCTCGACCTCTGGGACCGCGACCTGCTGCGCCGGCGCGCCGCCGAGCGCCTCGCGGCGGACCTCGGCGCCTGGTCGGGCGAGCCGGTGTTCGCGTACGGCTTCGAGGACCTGACGGGTGTCGAGTGGGCCCTGCTCGAGGCGCTTGCGGGACGCGCCGACGTCGAGGTCTCGCTTCCGTACGAGCCCGGCCGCGTCGCGTTCGCGTCGCTGCGGCGCACGGCCGAGGACCTCGCGGGACTTGCCGGCGGGCGCATCGAGGAGCTCGGCCCGCGGTCGGCCGAGTACGCGCATCCGGCGCTCGCCCAGCTCGAGCGTGCGCTGTTCGAGGAGTCGCCGCCGCCACCGCCCGCGCTGGACGCCGCCGTGCGCTTCCTCGAGGGCGCCGGCACCCGCGGCACGCTCGAGCTCGTCGCCGACGAGGTCGCGGGCCTCCTGCGCGCCGGAACGCCCGCCGAGCGGATCGCGATCGTCGTGCCGTCACCCGGTCGCTGGCGCCGGCCGCTCGAGACCGCGCTCGGCGCCCTCGACGTGCCGTACGCGATCGACGCGCGCGTCCGGCTGGACTCGACCCCGTTCGGGCACGCGCTCCTGCAGCTCCTCCGGTTCGCGTGGCAGGGCGGCGGCCGCCGCGAGCTGTTCGCGTTCCTGCGCTCGCCGTACTCGGGCATCGGCCGTGCCTCGGTCGACTTCGTCGAGGGCCGCCTGCGCGGCCGCGCTGTGCACCTGCCCGAGCGCGTCGAGCAGGAGGCGGAGCGGCTCCGCGAGGCCCCGGTGCCGGCGCTCGCCGCGCTCCGCGAGGCGGGCGGGCCGGCCGCCGGCGTCCGTGACCTCGTGCGCGCGATGATCCGCTCGGCCTACGGCCTCGAAGCCCCGCCGGCCGGCGAGGGGTCGCGCCTCGACCTGCGCGCGCACGCCGCCGTCGTCCGCACGCTCGACGAGCTCGACGCGTTCACCGCGCTCGGCGAGGAGATCACGGACGACGCCGTGCTGGCCGCCCTCGAGGGAACGGAGCTGCGCCTCGGCGCGGCGGGCGACGCGGGCCGGGTTGCGGTACTCGACCTGTTGCGGGCGCGCACGCCGCGGTTCGACGTCGTCTTCGTGCTCGGGCTCGAGGAAGGCATGCTGCCGCGGCGCTCGCAGCTGTCGCCGTTCCTCGGCGAGGACGCACGGCGCGCGCTTGGTTCCCGGCTCGAGCGGCCCGACCAGGTCAGCCGTGACCGTTACCTCTTCTACACCGCGTGCACGCGCGCGACGCGACGCCTCTACCTCGTGCGGGAGGCGGTTACCGACGAGGGAGCGGCTCGAGAGGCGAGCCCGTTCTGGGAGGAGGTCACGTCGGTCTTCGACCCGGTCGACGTCGCGCGTGCCACGAGCAGGCGGTCGCTGGCGGCGCTCACGTGGCCGCTCGAAGGAGCGCCCAGCGAGCGCGAGCGGCTCCGTGCGCTCGCGCTGCTCGCCGCCGACGACATCGACGGGGCCGAGGCGGTCGCCAGGGCGAACGACTGGGAGCGGCGGCTCGCTCGCGCGCGCGGTGCGTGGCATCGCCACACGCGAATCCGGAGCGCTGCCGTCGTCGCCGAGTTCGCGGGCCGAACGACGTTCGGCGTCACCGAGCTCGAGCGCTTCGCCGACTGCTCCTCCGCGTGGCTGTACGAGCGGATCGTCGACCCGCGCAAGATCGACGCCGAGCCCGATGCACTGCTTCGGGGCTCCCTTGCGCACCAGACGTTGTTCAAGTTCTATGCGGGGCTGCCCCGGGAGCTCGGCACCGACTCGGTGACGCCGGAGAACCTCGAGCAGGCGATCGTGTTCCTGCGCGCGTGCCTGGACGACGCCCGGCGCGGCGGTGTGAGGCTCGAGCTGACCGACCTCCAGGAGGCGGAGCTGATGGGAAGGCTCTGGCGCGACCTCGAGGGCTTCGTCCGCGACGAGGCCACGTCGCCGACAGGGCTCGTGCCCCGCCGCTTCGAAGTGGCGTTCGGCTCGGAGCGCTCGTCCCCCGAGCTGCAGCGCGGGCTTCGCCTGGCGGAGGGGACGCAGCTCTCCGGGAAGATCGACCGCATCGACGTCGAGACCTTCAGCGCGCGCGGGATCGTGCACGATTACAAGTCGGGCCGGGCGCACTCCGCGAAGCAGATCGACGAGGAGCTGAAGCTCCAGATTCCGCTCTACCTGCTCGTGCTGCGCGACCTCGTCGGGATCGAGCCGCTCGGCGGCCTGTACCGCTCGCTGAGCGGCGCCCGCGTGTCGCGCGGCCTGCTCCGGCAGGACGCCGCCGATGATCTTCCCGGCTACAGCCGTAACGACTACCTGCCGGAGGACGAGTTCTGGGCGCTCGTCGAGACCGCGCGCGACCGCGCAGCGGGGTACGCACAGCGCATCCGGCAGGGCGACGTCCGGCACGACCCGAAGGGTGGCGAGTGCCCGGCCTGGTGCGACGTGTGGCCGATGTGCCGCGTCGAGAGGGCGTGAGCTGGTGAATCCCGAACAGCGCGCCGCCGTCACGGCAACGGGCGAGGTGTTCGTGTCCGCCGGCGCCGGCACCGGCAAAACCACGGTGCTCGTCGAGCGCTTCGTGCGCGCGGTCTGCGAGGACGGCATCGACGTCGAGTCGATCCTCGTGATCACGTACACGCGAAAGGCCGCCGGCGAGCTCCGCGCGCGCATCCGCGCTGCGCTGCGCGAGCGTGGGCGCCCGGATCTCGCCCGCCGCCTCGACGGGGCGTGGGTCTCGACGATCCACGGCTTCTGCGCGCGCCTGCTTCGCGCGCATCCGTTCGCTGTCGGGATCGATCCGCGCTTCCGCGAGCTCGCCGACGACCAGGCGCCGGCGCTCGTCGCCGAGTCGTTCGAGCGCGCGCTCACGACGTTCTGCGCGGGGCGCGACCCCGCGCGGCTGCGCCTTCTGGCGACGTACGGCGCCGACGGGCTCCGTCGCAAGCTCACCGGCGTCTACGAGACGCTTCGCTCGGCGGGACGCGAGCTCGTGCTCGAGCTCGGGACCTGGGCGACCGTCGAGGAGCGGCTCGGCGAGCTGCAGGATGCGGCGCGCGACCTCCTCGCCGACCCCGGCGCCACCGACAAGCAGGAGGCGGCTGCAACCGCGGCGCTCGCACTCGGCTCGAACCCGGAGCAGCTGCTCGACCTGACGCACCTCGCCGCGCAGGGCGACCGGGCAGATGCGTTCCGTGCTGCACGCGACCGACTGCGCCAGGCCGCGCTGGACGAGCTCGCCGCGCAGGACAGCGAGCACCTGCAGGCGCTGCTCGACCTGTTCGCGGGCGAGTACGCGGAGGCGAAGCGGCACGAGTCGGTGCTGGACTTCGAGGACCTGCAGCTGCTCGTGCGCGACCTGCTGCGCAACGACGCGTCGATCCGCGAGCTGGAGCAGCTGCGTTTCCGCCAGATCATGGTCGACGAGTTCCAGGACACGAACAGCCTGCAGTGCGACATCGTCGACCTGCTGCGCGGCGGTCGCTCCGACACCGACGTGTTCTTCGTCGGCGACGAATTCCAGTCGATCTACGGGTTCAGGCATGCCGACGTCGCCGTGTTCCGCGCCCGGCGGGAGGCGGCGGCGCAGCGCCTGCCGCTCGCCCGCAACTACCGGTCGCGGCCGGAGGTCCTGAACGCGGTCAACCATCTGTTCGCGAACGAGTTCGACGGCTACCAGCCGCTCGCGTGCGGCGGCGAGTTCGACGATCCCGTGTTCGGCCACCCGGTGGAGCTGCTCGTCGCCGACAAGCAGAGTTACCGCGAAGCGGGTGCGGGGTGGCGAGAGGCCGAGGCGGGCGCGATCGCGCGCCGCGTCGCCGACCTGGTCGCCCTCGGGGCTGCCGACGCCGGCGAGATCGTCCTGCTGTTCGCGGCCGGGACCGATGCGGAGGTCTACGAGCGGGCGTTGCGCGCCCAGGGGCTGCCGACGTACCGCGCGACCGGGCGCGGATACTTCGGGCAGCAGCAGGTCGTCGACCTGCTGGCGTACCTGCGCCTGCTCTGGAACCGCTACGACGACAGGGCGTTCGCGACCGTCCTGCGGTCGCCGTTCGTCGGCGTCTCGAACGACGCCCTCGTCCTGATTCGCCGCCACGCCGGCCGCCGCCCGCTCTACAGCGGCATCGAGCGTTCTCTGCCGGACCGCCTCGGCGAGGAGGACGAGCGGCTCGTGCGTGCCTTCAAGCAGCGCTACGAGCGGCTCGTCGCGCGCTCCGCGCGGGTCGGCCTCGAGCGCCTCTGCGAGGAGGTCGTCGCCGCGCACGACTACGACCTCGCCGTCCTGACGCGCTGGGACGGCAAGCGCCGCTACGCGAACCTGCGGAAGCTGATGCGGCTCTCGCGCAGCTACGAGGAGCTGCGCGGTCGCGACATCGAGGGGTTCGTCTCGTTCGTGGAGGACCAGGAGGCAGTCGGGGCGACGCAGCTCGAGGCGGTCTCGGAGGAGGAGGGTGCCGGGGCCGTGCGGTTGCTCACGATCCACTCGGCGAAGGGGCTCGAGTTCAAGGTCGTGGTCGTCGCCGACGCAGGGCGCGACACCGGCGGCGCCCCGTCGGCCGACGAGATCCTCGTCGGCGCCGACGGTCGCTTCGGATTTCGCATCGTCGATCCGACGTCGGGCCGGCGTGCGGGCGTCTTCAACTACGACGAGGTGCGCGCCGCCGAGGAGCGCGAGGACCGGGCGGAACGCCTACGCCTCTACTACGTCGCGATGACGCGCGCAATCGACCGGTTGATCGTGTCGGGCGCGCTCGATCCGGACAGCCGCCGCGATCAGACGACGCCCATCGGCTGGGTGCTGTCGCGGCTCGGCGCCGATGCGCTCGACACGGCCCGTGCGACCGGTGAGCCCGTGGAGCTCGAGCGCGGCGATGCGCGCTTCGTGCTCCGGGTCGACTCCCACCGGCCCGAGGCGGCGCCGGAGCCCGTCACCCGGCCCGGCGGGCAGCTCGCGCTCTTCGCCGAGCTGCCGGCTGCGCCTGCCGTTCGCGGCTACCGCCTGCCCGAGCTCGTCCCCCCGCCGGCACCACCGCTGCACCGGGTCCGGCGCCTCTCGTACTCGGCGCTCGCCCTGTTCGAGCGCTGCTCGTACCGCTACTACGCCGAACGGGTCGCGGGCCTCCGCGAGGTGGGTGCGACCCGTCTCGGTGGCGAGGGCGGGCTGGCCGCGACGGAGATCGGCGACGCGGCTCACCGCCTGCTCGAGCTCGTCGACCTGCGCGCGCCCGCCGTCCCCGACGTCGCTCAGGTGCGGACGTGGTACCCGTCGGTGTCCGAGGACGAGCTGGAGCGAATCGCCGAGTTCGTCGCGAACTACTGCAAGTCGGAGACCGCGCTCAGAGTGGCGTCGCTCGAGGGCGCGCTGCCGGAGCGCCCGTTCGCGTTCGAGCACGACGGCGTGCTGCTACATGGACGCATCGACGTGCTCTGGCGCGACGGCCCGCGCGCGCTCGTGATCGACTACAAGACGAACGCACTCGGCGACAGCACGGCCGAGGAGATCGTCGAGGAGGACTACCGGCTCCAGCGCCTCGTGTACGCGCTCGCCTGCCTGCGCGCGGGTGCGGAGGAGGTCGAGGTCGTCTACCACTTCGTCGAGCGTCCGGACGCCGTCGTCGCGACGACATTCCGGCGCGACGAGCTTCCCGACCTCGAAGCGGAGCTGTCGGAGGCAATCGACCGGATCAACCGCGGCGAGTTCGTGCCGACGCCCAGCGACTTCGCGTGCGCCGGCTGCCCCGCGCTCGATCTCGTCTGCGCCGGCCCGAGGCTGCGGCAGCCGCCGACGCTCGTCGCCGGTGCCGCGTAGCTACGTCAGCGAGGCGCGGCGGCGCGTCGCCCCGAAGAAGCAGCGGATCGGCCCGATCATCGAGCGGCTCGCGATCCTCCACGCGGATGCTCGCATCGCGTTGCGCTTCGAGGATCCACTCCAGCTGCTCGTCAGCGTGATGCTCTCCGCCCAGACGACCGATGTGAACGTCAACCGGGTCACCGAGGCGCTCTTCCGGAAGTACCGCCGTCCGGAGGACTACCTCGCCGTGCCGCCGGAGGAGCTCGAACGCGACGTCTTCGCCACCGGCTTCTACCGGCAGAAGGCGAAGGCGATCCGCGGCACGATGAGACTCCTGCTCGACGAGTTCGACGGCGAGGTGCCCGACGACTTCGATTCGCTGCTCCGTCTCCCCGGCGTCGCGCGCAAGACGGCGAACGTCGTCACGGCGGAACGCGGCCACCCGCAGGGCATCGTCGTCGACACGCACGTCCGCCGGGTGTCGCAGCGGCTCGGGCTCACGCGGCAGGAGGACCCGGTCAAGATCGAGCGCGATCTGGTGCGTCTCGTGCCGCGACCGGACTGGGGAAGGTTTCCGCACCTGCTCATCTGGCACGGCCGGCGCATCTGCGAGGCGCGGCGGCCGCGATGCGAGGAGTGCCCCCTCGCCGCGGAGCTGTGCCCGGCTAGCCGCGTACCGGCGTGAGCGCGACCAGCAGGCCGCCGTCGTCGTCGTAGGCGGGGAAGACGTCGGCGACGACCGCCTTCTCGAGTCCGGCGCGCGTGGTGATCGACAGCGGCTCGCCGAGCCGGCGCACGCCCCATTCGCGGGCGAGGTCGACCGGCACGCTGGTCGAGAATTTCAGCGCGTCGACAACGTCCCGGCCCATCAGATCCGGCTCCGGAAAGCCGGTCAGCTCGAAGACGCCGCGGCCGATCGCGAGCACGCGCCGGTCGCGGTCGGTGACGACGAGCCCCGTGTCCGGCGCCGGGTAGTAGTCCTCGAGGATCTCGAAGAGGAAGCCGAAGCCGCAGTGCCGGCAGGCCGGAGCCTGGTCGGAGAAGCCCTCCTGGGCGTCGATGTCGACCGTGCGCTCCTTGCAGCGGGGGCAGATGAAATGCGGCACGGCGAGCCAGGGTAGCTACGGCGCGGGTCGTCGCTCCGTTCGTTGCGGACCGGTTAACGGCCGATTGTGGTTCGGCGGAGCACGCTCGCGCCGCTTCGGGGCGCCCGTAGCGTGTTGCCGCCGATGGCACTGCGGACGCGCCTCGGCGGGCCCGCGGTCGCCGTCGTCGGCGTCGGCCTCGTCGCGGTCGCGGCCCGCCTGCCGGGAACCTTCACCCAGGCCCTGTCGGAGGACGAGGTGGCCTCGGCGCGGATCCTGCGCGAGCCGACCCTCGCGGCGATGCTCGGGCGCACTGCGCGCACGGAGTCGACGCCGCCACTCTGGTACACGCTCGCCTGGCTCGCTCATCACGCCGGCCTGCCGCTCGTCGACGCGCGGCTGCTGTCCGTGCTCGCGGGCGGCGCGCTCGCCGCGACGATCGTGGCGGTCGGGGTCCGCCTGCTGCCGCTGCCGGCGGCCGGGCTCGCAGGCGTCCTCGTCGCGTTCGGCATCGAGTTCGTCCGGCACGGGCATGCGCTTCGCTCCTACGAGCTGCTCGCGTTCCTCACCGCGCTGTTCGTCCTGTTGCTCCTGCGCGAGCTCGAACGCCCGCGGCTCCGGTCGGAGGTGGCGATCGGCGCCGTCGTCGCGCTCGGCGGGCTGACGCACTACTTCTTCGCGTTCGCAGTGGTCGCGGCGCTCGCGTGGCTGTGGCTCGACCCCGCTGCGCGGTCGATTCGTCGGCGTACGTCGATCGCGATCGCCGCCGGGGGCGTCGTCGCCGCCGCCTGGGCGCCGGTGATGCTGGTGCAGTACCACCGGAACCGCTTCTGGTGGATCGGCGAGTTCCGGTTGCGCGAGCTGCTCACCGTTCCGCTCCGCCTCTTCACGACCGCGTACAACGGTCGCCCGGAGGGGGCAGTGCTGTCCGTCCTCTTCGTCGCGGCGGTCGCGCTCGGGTGCGTGCGGCTCGCACGCGGCGGCGCGCCGGGTCGTCTCGTCGCCGCGCTCTCGTTCGGGCCGTTGCTCGTTGCCGGCGTGCTCTGGGGCGCAGGCTTCGAGATCTTCGCGGTGCGCAACCTGATCGAGATCGGCCCGGCGGTCGCCCTCGCCGTCGCCGCGCTCGTCGCGGCGGTCCCGGTGCGCGCGGCGGCGGCGACCGGCATCGCCGTCGTCGCGCTGCTGACCGTCTCGTTGCTGCGCCAGGAGGGCGCTTCGCCGCCGCCCTTCGCCGGGATCGCGCACGCTCTCGTGGCCGAGGGCTGGCGGCCCGCGGACCCGGTCGCCGTGCTCGGCAACCTCTTCGTCTTCCGCGCACCGCTCGAGTGGTACCTGCCGCACGCGCCGGTGCTCGACGCGGGAAAGCCGAACCGGCGCGTCTGCCGGACCGTGTTCGTCGTCGCGCCGCGTCGACGGCGTCTCGCAGCAGGGCGCGTCACGGGCCGCGACGCCGCGGGACACTACGTCGTCAGCCGCCTCGCCCTGCGCGTCCCGCTCGCCTACCCGCGCATGTTCCGGCGTGCCGCGATCCTCGTCGACCCGGCTCATCCGCCCGCCTGCGTGCGCGCGATCAGGACGGGACGGCTCGCGCCCATCACCTAGAGCGCCTTCTAACCAGGACGTTCGTCTCGGCGAAAGACGTACGGACGGGTGGGCCGCGCGGCGCCGAATCGGGTTATGACCGGGTGGGAAGAGGGCGGCCCCGGTGCGGCGACATCTGGGCCGCCCCCTTCGAGCGTGTCGCTGAGGGCACGCTATCTCTCAGTAAAGTGATGTTCCCGGCGAACGCAAGCGCGTCGGATGCGACCCCGAAAAGCCGCTCAGATCCAGCGCTTCCAGCGGAAGAACGCGAGCTGGGCGAGGGTGGTGAGGACGATCAGCCCCCAGCTCCACGCGTAGCCGAACCCCCAGTGGAGCTCGGGGATCTCGTGGAAGTTCTGGCCGTAGACGCCCACGATCAGCGTGGGGAGGAGCAGGAGTGAGGCGATGACGGTCAGTCGCTTCATCACCTCGTTCTGGTCGACCGCGATCTTGCCCTGGATGAAGTCGCGCACGCCGGCGAGCGCGTCGCGTGAGGCGTCGAGGCCCTCCGACGCGCGCAGGAGCTTGTCGAATGCGTTGCCGAACGAGATCTCGACGTCGCGCGGGAAGAGCTCGCCGTCGTCCAGGTCGACGCGGTTGTCGACGATCTTGCGCACCGCGTCGCGCGTGGGTGCGAGCACCCGCCTGATTCCGAGGACGTCGTGCCGCAGCTCGCGCAGGCGGTGTCCCGACTCGCGCACCGGGTGCTCGGCGATCATGTCCTCGAGCTCGTCGATCTCGTCGTCGAGCGAGTCGATCAGATCGAGGAAGCGTTCGGCGATGTCGTCGATGAGGTGGAACGCGTACATCCCGACCTCCTCGTGCGCGCGGCATGCCTCCTTTGCCGGCTTCGGGTCGAACGGCGTTCCGTCCGGCGGCGTCTTCGAGATCGAGACGAGCCGGTCGAGCGTGATCACGAAGTCGAGCTCCTTGTACTCGATGCGATCCGCTTCCGGCACGCTGGCCGGCAGCAGCAGCACGCCGACCACATAGCCGCCGTGCGACTCGATGCGCGGTCGCGGCTCGTCGTCGTGCGTGTGCGGCGCGAGGAGCGTCTCGACCACCGACCGGTGAACCGCGTCGGGCAGTGCGGCGCGAAGCTCGTCGGCGCCCGGGTCGATCAGGTCGATCCAACTGGGAGCCATCCCCGCGCCAGGCTAGCCCCGCCTCCGGACGGGCTCAGCGCGAGCGGGCCGCCGCCGCGGCAGGCTCGCCGGCGCCGTGGCCGAGCGAAGAGAGATAGCGCTCCGCGTCGAGTGCGGCCATGCAGCCGGAGCCGGCCGCGGTGACCGCCTGCCGGTAGACGTGGTCCTGCACGTCGCCGGCTGCGAAGACCCCCGGGATGTTCGTGGCCGTGGAGCCGGGGTGCGTGACGAGATACCCGGCGTCGTCGTGGTCGAGCTGGTCGACGAAGAGCGCGGTGTTGGGATCGTGCCCGATCGCGACGAACACTCCGTCGGCGGGAACCTCCCACGTCTCGCCGGTCGCCGTGCTGCGCAGGCGGAGGCCCTCGACGTTCTGGTCGCCGAGGATCTCGTCGACGACCGTGTTCAGCACGAACTCGATCTTCTCGTTCGCGACGGCGCGGTCGACCATGATGCGCGATGCCCGGAACTCGCCGCGACGGTGCACGAGATGCACGCGCGTCGCGAACTTCGTCAGGAAGAGCGCCTCCTCGAACGCGGAGTCGCCGCCGCCGACGACGTAGACGTCCCTCTCGCGGAAGAACGCCGCGTCACAGGTTGCGCACGCGGACACGCCGCGGCCCTTGTGCTTCTGCTCCGAGTCGATCCCGAGCCAGCGGGCGCTCGCCCCGGTGGAGACGATCACCGCGCGCGCGGCGTACTCGTCGCCCCCGACGGTGACGCGCAGCGGCTGCTGCGAGAAGTCGATGCTCGTGACGTCGTCGGTGATGAACGACGCGCCGAAACGCTCGGCCTGCCGGCGGAAGTCGGCCATCATCTCGGGGCCCATGATCCCGTCGGCGTACCCGGGGTAGTTCTCGACGTCGCTCGTGATCATCAGCTGGCCGCCCCACGCGAAGCCCTCGATCACGAGCGGCTCGAGGTCGGCGCGAGCGGCGTAGAGCGCGGCCGTGTAGCCGGCGGGACCGCCGCCGATGATGATCAGGTCGCGGACGTTCGTGTCGCTCAAGGGGCTCCTCCCGGGGTTCGTTCCTTCCTCTCTCTTCAACGTCCTGCGGCCGCTGAACGTTCCCCACTATGCCGCGTCGGCGTCGGCGCGCGGCAGCCGGTGGACGTCGTCGACCGGTGACAGCTCGGGCGCCGTGGGGGACACCGGCGTCCGGTCGAGCTGCGCGATCTCCGGGGGCGGATCGCCCCCGACGCCGTGCTCGGGGAACTTGCGCGCCGTCACCATCAGCCTCGACTCGTACGAGCCGACCGCCTGGTTGTAGGCCCCCACGGCCGTGTCGAGGCCGCGCCCCACCTTGGCGAGGTGGCTCGCGAAGACGCCGAGGCGCTCGTAGAGCTCCCGCCCGAGCCGCGAGACCGCACGCGCGCTCTCGGCCACGGTCTCCTGCTGCCAGCCGTAGGCAATCGTCCTGAGGAGCCCGATCAACGTGGCGGGGGAGGCGACGATCACGCCCGATTCCGCGCCCGCCTCGAACAGCGACCCGTCCTGGTCGAGGGCAGCCCGGTACAGGCCCTCGTCGACGAACATGACGACGAACTCCGGCGTCGGATCGAACTGCCGCCAGTACCGCTTCTGCCCGAGCCTGCCGATGTGGTCGCGCAGCTGCGCCGCGTGCCGGGCGAGGTGCAGGCGCTTCGTCTCGGGATCGTCGCAGTTGACCGCGTCGAGGTAGGCGTCGATCGGCACCTTCGAGTCGACGACGATGCTCTTGCCGCCCGGCAGCTTGACGACGAGATCGGGGCGCAGCAGGCGGCCTTCGTCGTCCCGCTCGCTCTCCTGCGTCCGGAAGTCGCAGTAGTCGACCATCCCGGCGAGCTCGACCACCCGTTTCAGCTGAACCTCGCCCCAGCTGCCGCGCACGTGCGGCGCACGCAGCGCGGTGACGAGGTTCCCGGTCTCGGCGCGCAGCCGCTCCTGCCCTTCCGAGACGATCCGCAGCTGCTCGCCGACCGAGGACACCGCGCGCAGCCGCTGCTGCTCGAGCTCGCGCGCCTGGCTCTCGAAGCGCTGCAGCGTCTCCTTGATCGGAGCGAGCCTGGCTTCCGTCGCCTGGAGCAGCGAGGTCTGGCTGCGCGAGAGCGCGTCTCCGGCGGCCGCCTTGAAGCGCTCCTCCCACTGCGCCTGCGTGCGCTCGAGCAGCTCCACGTGCTCGCCGGCGGCCGCCCGCTCCTGGGCGCGGAGCTCGTCGCGTGCGGCGAGCGTCGTGCGCGCCCAGACGTAGACGGCGCCGGCGCCGAGGGCCACACCGACGATGAGCATCAGCACTGCCATGGACCGACAAACGCTAACGAGGCCGTCGGACAGACAGAGATGCGGCACCGCGACGCCGCGCGAAGAGGGAGGGATGGGCCTTGGGAAGGGAACCGCAGGTGCCCTTCCCAAAAAAATCAGCCCCGGCGAGTCCGAAGACCTACCGGAGCTGATATGCCGGATCGAGCGACTCCGAAGAGCTACCCGATCCGACGGGGAGAACCTAGTCGGATGCGGACATCGCCGTCAACGCGCCGCCCGGCGGGTTGTCGCAATTTGCGGACAAATTCACGCCGGGGCGGTGACGGACGGTGGGAACGTCCGTTCGCACCCGTAGCCTTGCGGGATCGAGATGGACGACGTGTTCGGCCCCGGCGGCACCCTCGCCCGCGCGCTGCCGGGGTACGAGCCGCGCGCCGAGCAGGCCGCGCTCGCGGCCGCGGTCGAGCGCGCGCTCGCCTCGGGCGAGCACCTCCTCGCCGAGGCGGGCACGGGCGTCGGCAAGAGCCTCGCCTACCTGGTTCCCGCGCTCGTGTCGGGACAGCGCGTCGTCGTCGCGACCGCGACGAAGGCGCTGCAGGAGCAGCTGCTCTCGCTCGACGTCCCGGTCGCGGCCGCCGTCGCCGGCAGGCGCGTACAGGTCGAGCTCCTGAAGGGCCGGCAGAACTACCTCTGCCGGCGGCAGCTCCAGAGCTTCGAGCCGTCTCTCGACGCGGCCGGGCGCGACGGAGCGGCGTTCGAGGCGATGCACGGGTGGCTCGGGTCGACCGAGACCGGAGACCGCGCCGAGCTGGACGTCGAGCCCTCCGCCGCTCTGTGGGCCGAGCTCGCCGTCGGTGCCGACTGCTGCTCCGGCCGCCGCTGCGCGTTCGTCGGCACCTGCTTCGCAGAGGCGGCGCGCGCCCGCGCGGCCGAGGCGGAGCTCGTGATCGTCAACCACGCCCTCTACTTCGCGGACCTCGCGGCGGGCGGCGGCGTGCTGCCCGAGCACGACGCCGTGGTCTTCGACGAGGCCCACCGGCTCGAGGAGTCCGCGGCAGGCTGGCTCGGCGGCCGCGTTTCGCGCGGCGGCCTGCGCCGCCTCGTGCTCGACGTCGAACGTGCAGCGCGGGACGCACGGCAGCCGCTGCCCGAGCGGCAGCTGGGACGGGTCCTGCGGAGCGGCGAGCGACTGCTCGAGGCGGTGGCGCCCCCGAGCGGGCGGCGGCGGCTTCGTTCCACGCCGGTCGAGCCCGCGCTCGTGCTCGTCGACGCGCTCGGTGAGCTCGCCCTCGCCCTGCAGGGAGGCGGCGAGGAGCAGGACGCGCTCGCGCGGCGCTCGCTCGCGGAGGCGGCGCAGGTCGAGGCGACCCTCGACGCCGAGCCGCAGGGCCGCGTCGTCTGGGCCGAGCCGGACGCCCTCGCCTGGGCTCCGGTCGACGTCGCCGGCGAGCTGCAGGAGCGGCTGTGGGAGGACGGACCGACCGCGATTCTCGTGTCGGCGACGCTCGCGGTCGGCGACGACGCGCGCTTCGTGCGCCGCCGGCTCGGGCTTCGGGCCGCGCGGGAGACGATCGTCGGCTCGCCGTACGACTACCGCGAGCAGGCGCTGCTGTACGTGCCGCGGACGATGCCGGACCCGCGCGCCGACGGCTTCCACGAGCTCGCGGCCGACGAGATCGTCGCGCTGCTGTCGCTGTCGGAGGGACGGGCCCTCGTCCTGACGTCGAGCTACCGCGCGCTCGACGCGTACCGCGAGCGTGTGCGCGGGCGCGTCCCGTACGACGTCCTCGTCCAGGGCGAGGCGCCGCGTGAGCGGCTGCTCGAGCGCTTCCGCGAGGACGTCGGGTCGGTGCTGCTCGCCACGTCGACGTTCTGGCACGGCGTCGACATTCCTGGCGAGTCGCTGTCACTGCTCGTGATCGACAAGTTGCCGTTCGCGGCTCCCGGCGATCCCCTGCACGAGGCGCGCTGCGAGGCGGTCGAGCGTGACGGCGGCGACTGGTTCCAGGGTTACGCGCTGCCGACCGCCGTGCTCCAGCTCCGTCAGGGCTTCGGCCGGCTGATCCGCGGGCACGCTGATTCGGGCGTGGTTGCAATCCTCGACCCGCGCCTGCGGAGCCGAGGCTACGGCCGTGTCTTCCTGGAGGCGCTGCCGCAATGCCCCCTCGTCGACGATCGCGCCGCCGTCGCGGCGTTTTTCGGCGAGCGGGTGCCCGTATCCGCTTGAATGGTCGGCTCGCGATGGCCCAGAAGAAGAAGCCCAGAGCCCCGCAGCCGCCCCGCAAGGTGCAGGCCCCGAAGCAGCGGACCGGCACCCCGGGCGGGCCCCGCACGGTGGGCAGCCGGGTCTGGCTGTACGTCGCCGGCGGCGTCGCGGCCCTCGTCGTCCTCGCGCTGATCGGCTTCTTCGCGCTCGGCTCGAGCGGCGGCACGGGCGAGAAGCAGGTCGCGAGCCTGATGTCGGCGGCGGGCTGCAACTTCAAGACCGTCACCGCGTACGTCCCACCCGGCCAGGGCGTCCACGTCAAGAGCCTGACGAAGAAGTTCCCCTGGAACACCGATCCGCCCTCGAACGGCCAGCACTACCCGGTGTGGGCGGTCTGGGGCTTCTACACGCAGCCGGTGAACCCGCGGATGGTCGTCCACAACGAGGAGCACGGCGGCGTGATCCTCTGGTGGGGGACGGACGTGCCGGGCTCGACCGTCGAGCAGCTCCGCGCCTTCTACAGCGAGCAGCCGGACGGCACCTTCGGGACGCCGTACCCGAAGCTCGGCGGCAAGGTCGCGATCAGCGCCTGGACGGGCGACCCCGCGAAGTACGGGAGCAACAACTACTTCGGGCAGGGACATCTCGCGATCTGCCCGCGGGTCGACGCCGCGACGCTGAAGGCGTTCGACGCGTTCCGCAAGGCCTATCGCGGGCATGGGCCGGAGGGGATCCCCCTCTCGCTCGACGAGCCCGGCATGGGCCCGCAGTAGCGCGGAACTACACTCTGTCGGCCTCGCCGGGGTGGCGAAACGGGTAAACGCGCCCGGCTTAAAACCGGGTGTCCCTCGAGGACATGGGGGTTCGACTCCCTCCCCCGGCATCACGCGCGGCCGGTCCGCTCCGTCAGGGCGCGCAGGCGGCCCGCGGCCTCCGGCGTCAGCGCGCCCGGCTCGACCCGCCACCGCCAGTTGCCCTCCTCCGTCCCGGGCGTGTTCATCCGCGCCTCCGGGCCGAGGCCGAGGACGTCTTGCAGCGGCGCCACGGCGAGCGCTGCGATCGAGCCCCACGCCGCCTCGAGCAGCTCCCACGACGGGTCGTCGCCGCGGAGGCCGGTGGAGGCGCGGCGCTCGCGCGGAAGGCCCACCCACCAGCCCGCGGCGGTGTCGTTGTCGTGCGTGCCCGTGTACACGACCGACTGCTCGACGTGATTCGCGAGCAGGTGAGGGCTGCGTGGATCGCGTGTGTCGGCGAACTGGAGCACGACCATCCCCGGATAGCCGAGCTCGCGGCGGAGTCGCTGCACCGGCTGCGTGATCACCCCGAGGTCCTCGGCGATCACGTTCAGCGGGCCGAGCTCGGCCTCGGCGGCGCGGAAGACGGCGGCGCGCGGCCCGGTGCGCCAGCGCCCGCGGGCGGAGGTCGCCTCGCCGGCGGGCACCGCCCAGTAGGCGACGAACCCGCGGAAGTGGTCGATGCGCGCAAGGTCGACGAGCGTGAACACGCGGCGGAGGCGCTCGATCCACCAGCGATAGCCCTCGCGCCGCATCGCCGCCCAGTCGTAGAGCGGGTTCCGCCAGAGCTGCCCCGTGTCGGAGAAGGCATCCGGCGGGACGCCCGCGATCACGCCGCGCAGGAAGAGCTCCGGGTGCGCCCACTCGTCGGCGCTGCGGCGGCCCGCGTAGATGGGGAGGTCGCCGAAGATGCGAATGCCACGATCGCGCGCGTACGCGCGCAGCGCCTGCCACTCCCGCTCGAATCGAACCTGGTCGTCCAGGTCGCCGCCGAAGGCGGCCCAGTCGTCGATCCAGTACGCGTTGTCGTCGCGAAACCGGCGTCGCTCGGCGTCGGTGACTGCCGCGCTCCGGTCGGCGACGAGCTCCGGCGACCCCGCGAACACGGAGGACGCCATGTACGGCGAGCCGGTTTCGTCGGGCGGGCCGAGGGGGAGCACCTGCCACCATCGCTGCCCTGCGTCGTGCAGCCAGTCGACGAAGCGGTACGCCTGGCCGTCGAGTACCCCGTTCGGCAGCGACGATGGATGGAGCAGGATGCCGGACGCACGCTCGAGTCGCATTCCCGCGAGAATCTCACGCCTGGTGCCCCTCCCGAAGACAGCGAGCCCGCCACCCCGGATCCAGATCCAGGCCGTCGAGCCCGTGGTCGACTGCGGGCGCTACCCCGTCAAGCGGACGGTCGGGGAGCGCGTCGAGGTCTACGCGACGGTCGTCGTCGACGGGCACGACGTCCTCGGCGCCGCGATTCGCGTGCGGCCGCCGAAAGGGAGGGCGCGCGAGGCGCCGATGGCGCTGCTCGGCAACGACCGCTTCGGCGGGACGTTCGTCGTCGACCGTCCGGGCCGCTGGACGTTCGCAGTCGTCGCGTGGACCGACCGTCTCGCGACGTGGCAGCACGAGCTCGGGCGGAAGCTGGAAGCGGGGCAGGTCGACCTCGAGGGGGAGCTCGCCGAGGGCGCAGTGCTGCTCGGCCGCAATTCGCTGACCGTGGAGGAGGGCCTTGCCGCCGAGGCCGGCGACCGGCACGACCAGGTCATGTCGCCGGCGCTCGGCGTCGACGTCGACCGCGAGCTCGGGCGGTTCGGTGCGTGGTACGAGCTCTTCCCGCGCTCGTTCGGCGGGTTCAGGGGCGTGGCGCGCGTGCTGCCGCAGCTCGCCGACCTCGGCTTCGACGTCGTCTACCTGCCGCCCGTGCATCCGATCGGGGTCACGAATCGCAAGGGGCGCAACAACGCGGTGAAGGCGGGCGCCGACGACCCGGGGTCGCCGTGGGCGATCGGTTCGAAGCTCGGTGGTCACGACGCGATCGACCCGTCGCTCGGCACGCTCGCCGACCTCGACGCGATGATCAAGGCCGCGCGAAGGGCGGGCGTCGAGATCGCGCTCGACTTCGCGATCCAGTGCTCGCCCGACCATCCGTGGCTCGCCGAGCATCCCGAGTGGTTCAACCGGCGCCCCGACGGCACGCTCAAGTACGCCGAGAACCCGCCGAAGCGCTACCAGGACATCTACAACGTCAACTTCGAGTCGGAGGACTGGCGAGCCCTGTGGGAGGCGCTCCGCGACGTCCTCCTCTTCTGGGTCGGCCGCGGCATCCGCGTGTTCCGCGTCGACAATCCGCACACGAAGCCGGTGCCGTTCTGGGAGTGGCTGATCGGCGAGGTGCGGCGGGAAGAGCCCGACGTGATCTTCCTCTCGGAGGCGTTCACGCGGCCCGCGAAGATGACGACGCTCGCGAAGTCGGGGTTCTCGCAGAGCTACACGTACTTCACGTGGAAGAACACGAAGTACGAGCTGCAGGAGTACATGGCCGAGCTCGTCGCGTGGGCGCCGTTCTACCGGTCGAATGCGTTCGTCAACACGCCGGACATCCTGCACGAGTTCCTCCAGCGCGGCGGGCCGGCGGCGTTCCACGCGCGGCTCGTGCTCGCGGCGACGCTGTCGCCGTCGTACGGGATCTACTCCGGCTTCGAGAACTACGAGAACCTCGCGGCGGGGCCGGGGTCGGAGGAGTACCTCGACTCGGAGAAGTACGAGGTGAAGCAGCGGACGCTCGACGGCCCCCTCCTGCCGCTGATCGCGCGGCTGAACGCCGTCCGCCGGGCGGAGCCGGCGCTGCAGCACGTCGACAACCTCCGGTGGCTCGAGACGGAGAACGACCAGCTGATCGGCTATGCGAAGGACAACCGCGTGATCTGCGTCGTCAACCTCGATCCGTTCACCGGCCGCGAGGGCGTCTGCGTGATCCCCGTGTCGCTCGGTCTGCCGCCCGCCTTCGAGGTGCGCGACCTGCTGACGGACGAGACGTTCGTGTGGCGTGCGGGCCGGAACTACGTCGCCCTCGGCCCGGGAGCGAGCCACGTGCTCGCGGTGGTCGTGTGAGTTTCGTGACGTCGGCTGCCGCCGGAGCATTTCCGCCTGAGCAGGGGAAAGGGAGGGGTCGGTCACAGTTTCGTGCGGATGGCTGCCGCCCGGGGTGGTCGCCGTGACCGAGCCGGGGCACTGGTTCGAGCGGGACCCGCTCTGGTTCAAGACCGCCGTCTTCTACGAGATCCACCTCCGCGGGTTCTTCGACTCGAACGACGACGGTTCGGGGGACTTCCGCGGCCTGACCGAGAAGCTGGACTACCTGCAGTGGCTCGGCGTCGACTGCATCTGGCTGCTGCCGGCGTACCCGAGCCCGCTGCGCGACGGCGGCTACGACATCGCCGACTTCTTCGGCGTCCACCCGGATTACGGCACGATCGAGGACTTCCGCACGTTCGTCGATCAGGCGCACCAGCGCGGCCTGCGCGTGATCGCCGACCTCGTCATGAACCACACCTCGTCGGACCATCCGTGGTTCCAGGCGAGCCGCACCGACCCGGCCGGCCCGTACGGCGACTGGTACGTCTGGGGCGACGACGACTCGCGTTGGGGCGAGGCGCGCGTGATCTTCGTCGACACCGAGCCGTCGAACTGGACGTGGGACGCGACGCGAGGGCAGTACTACTGGCACCGCTTCTTCTCGCACCAGCCGGACCTGAACTACGACAATCCCGAGGTGCAGGCGCAGATGCTCGACGTACTGGGCTTCTGGCTCGATCTCGGCCTCGACGGCTTCCGCCTCGACGCCGTCCCGTATCTGTACGAGCGCGACGGGACGAACGGCGAGAACCTCTCCGAGACGCACGCGTTCCTGAAGCGCGTCCGCTCCGAGATCGACGCCCGCTACGCCGACCGCGTGCTGCTCGCCGAGGCGAACCAGTGGCCCGACGACGTCGTCCAGTACTTCGGCGACGGCGACGAGTGCCACATGGCGTTCCACTTCCCCGTGATGCCCCGCATGTTCATGGCCGTCCGCCGCGAGGACGCCCTGCCGATCGTCGAGGTGCTCGAGAACACGCCGCCGGTGCCGGAGGGCGCGCAGTGGGGCCTCTTCCTGCGCAACCACGACGAGTTGACGCTCGAGATGGTGACCGACGAGGAGCGCGACTACATGTACGAGGAGTACGCGAAGGACCCGCGGATGAAGCTGAACCTCGGCATCCGCCGGCGCCTCGCTCCGCTCGTGGACAACGGCCGCGACGAGGTGCAGCTCCTGCACGCGATGCTCTTCTCGCTGCCCGGCTCGCCGGTCCTCTACTACGGCGACGAGATCGGGATGGGCGACAACATCTACCTCGGCGATCGCGACGGCGTGCGCACGCCGATGCAGTGGACGGGCGACCGCAACGCCGGCTTCAGCCGCGCCGACTTCGCGCAGCTCTACCTGCCTCCGCTGATGGACCCGGTCTACGGCTTCCAGGCGGTGAACGTCGAGGCACAGCTCCGACAGCCGAATTCGCTGCTGCGCTGGATCCACCGCCTGATCGCGCTCCGCAAGGATCACCCCGTCTTCGGCGTCGGATCGTACGAGGCACTGCGGCCCGACAACCCACGGATCTTCGCGCACGTCCGGCAGTACGAAGACGACACGGTGATCTGCGTGCACAACCTCGCGCGCTCGGCTCAGGCGGTGCAGCTCGACCTCTCGCGCTGGGAGGGCATGATCCCCGAGGAGATGTTCGGGCGGGCGCGCTTTCCCGCGATCGGGGAGCTGCCCTACCTGCTCACGCTCGCCCCTCGAGGGTTTTTCTGGTTCCAGCTGAGGAAGGACGAGCCATGACCTCGGAGCAGCAGGCACTCGTCGAGTTCATCACCGCGCAGCGCTGGTTCGGCTCGAAGACGCGCGACGTCGCGCACGCGAGCGTCGTCGACCGGGTGACCATCGGCGCCGGCGAGCCCCCGCTCGACGTGTTGCTCGTCGAGATCCGCTTCGACACCGGGACGCACGACACCTACCAGCTGCTCTCCCACGGGGCGCTCGGGGTACTCGCCGAGCCCGAGTCCGCCGCCGAGCTCGTGCGCCTGATCCGGCGCGGCACCACCGTCCCGGGGCGCGAGGGGACGGTCGAGCTGATCCCGGTCGCCGGCTCGCTCGACGGCGTCTCCGACGACGTGGCCGTCAGCCGCCAGATCGGGGTCGAGCAGTCGAACACGTCGGTGGTGCTCGACGACCGCCTGATCCTCAAGATCTTCCGGCGGCTCGAGCCGGGCGTCAATCCGGAGCTCGAGCTGCTGCGCTTCCTCACCGAGCACGGCTTCGCGCACATACCGCGCCTCGCCGGCTGGTACCAGTACGTCGGGCGGCAGATGGAGTCGACGCTCGGGATCCTGCAGCAGTTCGTCTCGGCGGGGCGCGACGGCTGGGAGCTGGCCCTCGAGACGCTCGGAGTGCGCACGGAGTGGTTCCTGAACGAGCTCGACGACCTCGGCCGCGTGACGGCGGAGCTGCACACCGTGCTCGGCTCCGATCCGACCGATCCGAGCTTCGCGCCCGAGCAACCGTCCTCCGAGTCGCTCGGCCTGCTGACCGCGACCGTCGACGAGGAGATCGAGGAGATCTTCCTCGACCTCCCGGAGGACGATCCCGAGCTCGAGCCCCTGCGCGGGCGCGGGGAGGAGGTGCGCGAGCGTCTGCGCCTGCTCACGAACATCGGCGGCGTCGGCCGCGTGATCCGCCACCACGGCGACTTCCATCTCGGGCAGGCGCTCCACACCGACGACGGCTGGGTGCTGATCGACTTCGAGGGCGAGCCCGCACGCTCGGTGCCCGAGCGCCGTCGCAAGCGAAGCCCGTTGCGCGACGTCGCGGGAATGCTGCGGTCGTTCGCCTACGTGGCGTCGGCGGGCCCGCTGCAGCGCGGTGTCGCGCCGCCCCCGAACTGGGAGGAGCGCGCGCGTGCCGTCTTCCTCGACGCGTATCGCGACAGCGTCGATCCGACGCTCGTCCCCTCGGGCGCGGTGATGGACAAGCTGCTGCAGGTGTTCGAGCTGGAGAAGGCGGTCTACGAGCTTCGCTACGAGCTCAACAACCGCCCCGACTGGCTGCCGATCCCCGTCGCCGGCATCGTCCGCCTGCTCGACGCCGAGGTGCCGGTATGACGCAGTCGTCGTTCGGCGAGCTCGACGTCTGGCTGGCACGGGCCGGCCGCCACGAGCAGTTGTGGGAGAAGCTGGGCGCGCACCTCGTCGACGGCGGCGTTCGCTTCGCCGTCTGGGCGCCGAACGCGCGCCGCGTGAGCGTGGTCGGGGACTTCAACGGCTGGGAGGCGGGCGCCGACCCGCTCACCCCCGTCGACGCGACGGGTATCTGGGAGGGGACCGTCGAGGGCGCCGCCGAGGGGCAGCGGTACAAGTACGACGTCGACGGCCACCAGAAGGCCGACCCGCTCGCGTTTCGCGCGGAGGAGCCGCCGAAGACGGCGTCGGTCGTCTTCGCGCCGTCGCACGACTGGCGCGACGAGGCGTGGGTCGCCGCGCGACACGAGACCGATCCGCTCGGGCGCCCGCTCGCGATCTACGAGGTGCACGCGCCGTCGTGGCGCCACGGGCTCGGCTGGCGCGAGCTCGCCGACCAGCTCGCGCCCTACGTTCGCGACCTCGGGTTCACGCATGTCGAGCTGATGCCGGTGATGCACCACCCGTTCTCGGGGTCGTGGGGCTACCAGGTGACGGGCTACTACGCGCCGCTGTCGTCGATGGGATCGCCCGACGACTTCCGCTATTTCGTCGACCGGCTGCACGAGGACGGCATCGGCGTGATCCTCGACTGGGTTCCGGCGCATTTCCCGCGCGACGAGTGGGCACTCGTCCGCTTCGACGGGACGGCGTTGTACGAGCACGCCGACCCGAGGCGCGGGGCGCATCCCGACTGGGGCACGCTCGTCTTCAACCTCGGGCGCACGGAGGTGCAGAACTTCCTGCTCGCGAACGCGCTCTTCTGGCTGCGCGAGTATCACGCCGACGGCCTGCGTGTCGACGCGGTCGCCTCGATGCTCTACCTCGATTACTCGCGTCCCGAGGGCGGCTGGGTGCCGAACCGCTTCGGCGGCCGCGAGGACCTCGAGGCGGTCGCCTTCCTGAAGGAGCTGAACGAGCTCGTGTACGCCCGCGAGCCCGGTGTGCTGTCGGTGGCAGAGGAGTCGACCGCATGGCCGGCGGTGTCCCGGCCGACGTACGTCGGCGGGCTCGGCTTCGGCTTCAAGTGGAACCTCGGCTGGATGAACGACACGCTGGGGTACTTCGCGCACGATCCGGTGCACCGCCGCTTCCACCACCACGAGCTCACATTCTCGCTCGTCTACGCATGGAACGAGAACTTCGTGCTTCCGCTGTCGCACGACGAGGTCGTGCACGGCAAGGGGTCGCTGCTGCAGAAGATGCCGGGCGACCGCTGGCAGCAGCTGGCGAACCTGCGCGCGCTCTACGCGTACATGTGGGCGCACCCGGGCAAGAAGCTCCTCTTCATGGGCTGCGAGCTCGCGACGCCGTGGGAGTGGAGCGAGCAGGTCGAGCTGCCGTGGAGCCTGCTCGAGCACGGCGAGCACGCCGGTGTGCGCGATCTGGTCCGCGACCTGAACCGCGTCTATCGCGGCGAACCGGCTCTGTGGGAGGTCGACTTTTCGCCCGAGGGCTTCCGCTGGCTCGACCCGAACGACGCGCCGAACAACGTGCTCGCGTTCATGCGCATCTCGCGCGACGGAGCGCGCAGGCTGGTCTGCATCGCAAACCTGTCGCCGGTTCCTCGCGAGCGCTACCGCGTCGGCCTGCCCGAGGGCGGCTCGTGGCTCGAGGTGCTGAACACCGACTCGTCGTTCTACGGCGGCAGCGGGACCGGCAACCTCGGAGCGGTGGAGGCAGAGCGCCGTGGCTGGCACGACCAGCCCTTCTCGGCGGCGCTGACGCTGCCGCCCCTCGGCGTCGTCTGGCTACGCCCCGCGGCCGTCGGCGCTCTGGAAGAAGCTGGCGATCGCGCCGGCTGAGCCCGCGACCACGATCACCGCCCAGACCTCGAGCGCGACGTCGACCACGCGGCCGGAGGCCGTCAGCGGGTTGCGGAGCTGTGACGAGACGGTGAGCAGCTGTACGGTCGTGAAGAACAGCGCATCGCCGAACGAGTGGACGGCGGTCCCGGCGGCGTGCCGCTCGAGCAGCCAGATCAGCACGGAGCCGACCGCGTCGATCACTGCGGTCGCGATCAGCACGAGCAGCAGACGCGCGAAGAGGCGGCGATGGCGCTCCTCGTAGCTGAGCAGCCGCGACAGCTCTTCGCGAATCACGGTGACATGTTCGCGTCCGGGCCGGATGGGTACGGTCTCGCGATGAGCCGTGCAGTGTGGCCCGGCGACCCGTTCCCGCTCGGCCAGCTGTGGGACGGTCACGGAACCAACTTCTCGCTGTTCTCGGAGAACGCCGAGCGCGTCGAGCTCTGCCTGTTCGACGACGACGGGAACGAGGAGCGCGTCGACGTCCAGGAGCGCACGGCGTTCAACTGGCACTGCTACCTCCCGGGCGTCGGTCCCGGGCAGTGCTACGGCTACCGCGTCCACGGCGCGTACGACCCCGCCACCGGGCGCCGCTTCAACCCGGCGAAGCTGCTGATCGACCCGTACGCGAAGGCGGTCGAGGGCGCGGTCGACTGGGACGCTGCCAACACGCTTCCCTACGTGCCCACCGGTACCGACGACGCCGACCTGACGATCGACGATTGCGACAGTGCGCCCGCGATGCCGAAGTGCACGGTGATCGACCCGAGCTTCGACTGGGAGGACGACGACTGGGTGCGACCCCGGACTCCGTGGCACGAGACCGTGATCTACGAGATGCACGTGCGCGGGTTCACCCGGCAGCGGGACGACGTGCGCGAAGACCTGCGCGGGACGTACGGCGGCCTCGCGAGCGAGTCGGCCATCGCCTACCTGAAGTCGCTCGGCGTGACAGCGGTGGAACTGCTCCCCGTCCACCACATCGCCGACGAGGGCTTCCTGCACGAGCGCGGGCTGACGAACTACTGGGGCTACTCGACGATCGGCTACTTCGCGCCGCACTCGCTGTATGCGGCGACCGACAACCAGGTGCTGGAGTTCAAGGGGATGGTGAAGGCGCTCCACCGCGCCGGCATCGAGGTGATCCTCGACGTCGTCTACAACCACACGGCCGAGGGCAACCACCTCGGGCCGATGCTCAGCCTGCGCGGCGTCGACAACTCGAGCTACTACCGGCTGATGCCGGACAACCCGCGTTACTACATGGACTACACCGGCACCGGCAACACGCTCAACCCGGTGCACCCGAGCGTGCTGCGGCTGATCATGGACTCGCTCCGTTACTTCGCGACCGAGTGCCGCGTCGACGGCTTCCGGTTCGACCTCGCGTCGGCGCTGGCGCGCGAGTTCTACGACGTCGACCGCCTGTCGGCGTTCTTCGACATCATCCACCAGGATCCCGTCCTCTCGCAGATGAAGCTGATCGCCGAGCCGTGGGACGTCGGGCCGGGCGGCTACCAGGTTGGCAACTTCCCGATCCTGTGGTCGGAGTGGAACGGCATCTACCGCGACGTCATGCGCGACTTCTGGAAGGGCGACGCGTCGCTCGCCGCGTTCGCGTCGCGATTCGGGGGCTCCGCCGATCTCTACGAGCGCGACGGGCGGAGGCCGTTCGCGTCGATCAACTTCGTCACCGCGCACGACGGCTTCACGCTGCGCGACCTCGTCTCGTACAACGAGAAGCACAACGAGGCGAATGGGCAGGAGAACGCCGACGGCACCGACGACAACCGGTCGTGGAACTGCGGCGTCGAGGGGCCGACCGACGACCCGGAAGTGCTCGCGCTGCGCGCGCGGCAACAGCGGAACCTCCTCGCGGCGCTGTTCCTGTCCCAGGGCGTGCCGATGCTGCTCGGCGGCGATGAGATCGGACGGACGCAGGGCGGCAACAACAACGCGTGGTGCCAGGACAACGAGGTCTCGTGGTTCGACTGGGGTGCGGCGGACGACGAGCTCCTCTCGTTCACGCGCCGGCTGATCGAGCTGCGCCGCGCACATCCCGTCTTCCGCCGCACCAAGTTCTTCGAGGGGCGAGGCGAGCAGCTGCCGGACGTGTGGTGGATGCGCCCGGACGGGCGGCGCATGACGCGCCGCGACTGGGACAACCCCGACTCGCGGGCGATCGGCGTCTTCCTGAACGGCGACGAGCTGCAGTCGGAGACGCGGTCCGGACAGGAGGTCCGCGACGACTCGTTCCTGCTGCTGTTCAACGCGTTCTTCGAGGACGTCGCCTTCCGACTACCGGCGCGGCGGCTCGGCCTGCGGTGGACGGTCGAGCTGCAGACCGGCCGCTTCGACGCCGACCGGCTGTCGCCGGGTGCCGACGTGACACTGGAGGCGCGGTCGCTCGTCGTCCTGCGCCGCGCGTAACTCTAGGTTGGCTCCCCCGGCTGCACCGTGCCCGACTCGTATGCGAGCACGACCACCTGAACGCGGTCGCGGAGGTTGAGCTTCATGAGGATGCGCGCGACGTGCGTCTTCACCGTCGTCTCGGAGACGAACAGCGTGTTCGCGATCTCGGCGTTCGACAGCCCGCGCGCGATCAGGACGAGGACCTCACGCTCGCGTGCGGTCAGGTCCTCGAGACGCGGGAACTGCGCCTGCGGCTTCGGTCCCGTGCCCTTGACGAACTCCGAGATCACGCGCCGCGTGATCGTCGGGGAGAGGAGCGCCTCGCCGTCCGAGATCACCTCGATCGCCGAGACGAGCTGCTCGGGAGGCGTGTCCTTGAGCAGGAAGCCGCTCGCACCGGCGCGCAGCGCCTCGTAGACGTACTCGTCGAGGTCGAAGGTCGTCAGCATCAGGATCTTCGGCGCGTCGTCGCCGGCTTCGAGGATGCGGCGCGTCGCCTCGAGGCCGTCGAGCTCCGGCATCCGGATGTCCATCAGCACGATGTCGGGCCTGAGCTCGCGCACCTGGTCGATCGCCTCGCGGCCGTCTCCCGCCTCGCCGACGACCTCCATCTCCGCCTCGGCGTCGAGGATCATCCGAAAGCCCGCGCGCACGAGCGCCTGGTCGTCGACGAGCAGGATCCGGATCACGCCGGCATCACCTCGACCGGCAGCTCCGCGCGGAGGACGTAGCCGCCGCCTTCGCGCGGGCCGGCCTCGAGCGTCCCGCCGTACAACGCGACGCGCTCGCGCATGCCGACGAGCCCGTGGCCGAGACCGTCGGGCGCTGCGAGCTCGTCACCGTCGTCGGCGATCTCGAGGTCGATCCGATCCTCGCGGAAGCGGATGACGACCTCGGCGTGCGACCCGGGCGCGTGCTTGAGCGCGTTCGTCAGCCCTTCCTGAACGATGCGGTACGCCGATACGTCGACTCCCGGCGGCAGCTCCGGGCGCTCGCCCTCGACGCGGAGCGTCACGGGGAGGCCGGCCTCGACGACCTGCGCGATCAGCTCCTCGAGATGACGCAGCCCCGGCTGCGGGGTGAGTGACGGCTGAACGTCCTCTCCGGTTCGCATGACGCCCAACATACGACGCATCTCGGTCATCGCCTGGCGCCCGATCTGCTCCACCGACAGCAGTGCATCGCGCTCGCGATGCTGATCCTCGCGCAACAGCCGCCGCACGCCGGAGGACTGCACGACCATCACGGAGACGGAGTGCGCGACGAGATCGTGCAGCTCGCTCGCGATCCGTGCGCGCTCCTCGGCCGCAGCGCGTTCGGCGGCGACGGCGCGGGCCTGTTCGGCTTCCGCGACCTTTGCGCGCAGGATGCGGGTCTGCTCCGCGCGCACCGCCAGCGCGCGGCCCGCGAACCAGGCGCCCCCGTAGACGATGACGGCACCGAGCAGGTCGGTCGCCGTCGTGTCGGGGAACCGGTACTGGACGTAGACGCCTGTCGTGATGCCGAGCGCGAGCCCGAGGTAGGCGCCGTCGCGGTCGCGCGCGGCGCCGAGCACGATCATCACCGCGATCCCGGCGAGGGCGGCCGAGTTGACCTGCTCGAGCCCGGACGGGTCGATCGTGCCCGCGAGCACGAACGCGACCAGCGAGATCCCGGGGGCGACGAGTGGGAGGCGCCGCCGGAAGAGCAGCGGCAACACGAAGAACAGCGCGCACGGCGCGAGCACCGCGACGTCGACCTCGTCTCGATTGACGACGACCTCGACTTCCACGGCGATCGCGAGCGCGATCACCAGGACGTCGACGGCGTCGCGACGCAGTCGGTGCCACGCGCGGTGCCAGGTCATCAGCCTGACGGTAACCCGCCCGGGCACCGAACGGCGTCGTCCCCGCAGGCGACGTCGAGGTCATCCTGCAGGACGATGTCTCCTAGACTCCGTGAGTGGACCTCGCTCGCGACGCGATGCTGGCCGACCCGCTCGCCCTGGGCGTCGGCCAGAGCGCCCGCGAGGCGGGGGAGGCGCTGGCGCGGCCGGACGTGCGCGCCGTCTTCGTCTGCGGCGGCGACGGACGGCTCGTCGGCGTCGTGACCCGGAAGACGCTCGTGCGCGAGGTGGTCGCCGCGGGCCGCGACCCGATCGCGACCGAGCTCGGCGCGATCGCGGAGCCGCCGAACGCGACGATCGAGTCTGCGATGCCGCTCGCCGACGCGTTCGCGTTCCTCGAGGAGCACGACTTCGAGCGCGTCCCGGTCGTCGAGGACGGACGGCTCGTCGGCGTGCTCGCACGGGCCGTCGTCCAGCGCCGGCTGGCCGAGGACGATCCGCCCGGCGACGACGCCTGAGGTCAGGCCGCCGCGAGGTTCGGCGCCGCCTCGGCGAGGAGCATGTCGAGCGCGTCGCGAAGGCCCTGCCGAACGTCGTCGTCGATCAGGTTCCCCTCCTCGTCGAACTTCTCGGCCGCGTGGCCGACGGCGAGCTCGACATCGGCGACGCGCGCGCCCATCGCGCCCAGCACCTTGCGCAGCTCGGCGGCGGCCCAGACCGCGCCGAACGCGCCGGCGCTCGACGCGAGGACCG
This sequence comes from Gaiellaceae bacterium, assembly GCA_036376615.1. Taxonomy (GTDB): domain Bacteria; phylum Actinomycetota; class Thermoleophilia; order Gaiellales; family Gaiellaceae; genus PALSA-600. The sequence continues at coordinate 3,040 of DASUZZ010000041.1, read as the reverse complement.
CGACCGGCTTGTTGCGGAACGCGTTCGTCGCGAGCGGCCGCGATCCCCAGTCGAGAGCGTTCTTCAGCGCACCGGGGATCGAAGAGTTGTACTCGGGCGTCGCGAAGACCACGGCGTCGGCGCCGCGGACGAGCCGTCGGAACGCGTCGACGGCCGGCGGACCGGGGACGCCGTCGTCGTCTGCGTCGTACGGGGGAACGTCCCTGAGGCCGTTCCAGAACGTCAGCTCGACTCCGTCGGGCGCCTCCTCGCGCAGTGCGCGAAGGAGGCGCGTGTTGAAAGAGCCGTGCCGGAGCGATCCGCTGATCGCGAGAACGTTCACTAGGACTCCCGGCTCACCAGGGTGAGGTCGGCCTTGAGCGTGACGTCGTTCGCGAGCGCAGGGTCGCCGTTCGGAAGCGGCATGTTCCAGTTCATGTCGAAGTCGGTGCGGTCGACCGTGGTCTCGAGGCTCAGGCCGACGCGCTCCGATCCGAAGTGGTCGACGGCCGGGCCGACGATCGTCCCGCGCAGCGTCGCGGGCTTCGTGATGCCCTTGATCGTGATCTTCCCCTCGACCTCGACGTTCTCGCCGTCGCGATGGATCGCGTCGGTGGTGAAACGCACGTCGGGGTTCCGCTCCGCATCGAAGAACTCGGGCGAGAGCAGGTGGGCCTCGAGGTTCTCGTCCTTGATGTCGATGCTGCCGATCCGGGCGACGCCGGTCAGCCGGCCGTCGGCGAGAACCGCCTCGAAGTCGCGGACCGTGCCGCTGAAGGTGGCGACGGCGTAGGGAACCTCGAACGCGACGCTCGAGTGGACGGTGTCGGCCTGCCACGTGCCGGCGGGAATCGTGCTCGACTGCTCGGTGATGCTCATCTGAGGTGTCCTCCTAGAAACTTGATTACGCAACTACACGAGGCTGTAACGCTTGCGCCCGCAAGTTTCTTCCCGATCGTCCGGGAATCCGAAACCAGGCTCAACAGCAGGTGTGGGCGCCGGCGGGCGCATCGCCCTCCGGCTTCGCGCCGAGTGTCGCAGCCTCGAGCACCGCGCCGTTCAGGACGTCGCGGTCGCACACGACCGCCCGCGTCGCGTCGAGGCCGCGGAGGAGCTCCTGGAGGATCACCGCGCCCATCACGATCACCCCGGCGCGGTCGGGCTCGAAGAGGAGCGTGCGGCGCTCGGCGACGGTCGCGTCGGCCAGCCGGCGGAGCGCCGCCTCGACGTCGCCGGCGTCCAGCTCGCGGATGCCGCGGAGCGCGGCGACCTCGGCGGTCGTGCCGTCGACACCGAGCAGCGTGTGCACCCGGAACGGCAGCTCCGGTAGCGCCGCGCGGACGGCGGCAGCCGCCGCGTCGAGGTCGGCCCCGTGCCGCTCGGTCAGTCGGACGCAGCCGATCTGCATGCTCTCTCGGAGCTCGGCGCAGGCGATCTCGGTCGAGCCCCCGCCGATGTCGGTGACGACGACGCCCGGCTCGAGCGGTCCGACGCCGCGCAGTGTCATCGCCGCTTCGTCGTCGCCGGTCAGAAGCCGCGTCGTGAACCCGTACGACCACTCGACCTCGCCGAGGAACGCCTCGCCGTTCTCGGCGTCCCGCACCGAGCTCGTCGCGACCGCGAGAACACGCTCCGCGCCGAGCGCTTCCGCCTCGCGCCGATAGTCGGCGAGGACGTTGCGCACCCGCGCGATCGGCAGCGGCAGCAGCCGCTTCCGCACGTCGACTCCCTCGCCGAGCAGGGTGATACGCGTCCGGCGCACGATCTCGGTGGTCTGGTCGCCGACGACGTCGGCGACGAGCAGCCGGGTCGCGTTGCTGCCGAGGTCGATGGCGGCGACGCGGGTCACGGTGCCAGCGATGGTAACGAGGGCCTCGCGGGCACCGGTTGCAGGCGTTTTCGAGGCTCCGGACGGTGCTATGCTCGCGGGAAGCGACGCGGGGTGGAGCAGTCAGGTAGCTCGCCGGGCTCATAACCCGGAGGTCGCAGGTTCAAATCCTGCCCCCGCTATAGACCGACTTCTCTGACCGGCCTCTGTGGTCGGTCGAGTCGTTTCAGGGGGCGTATCGACACGGTGCGACTCCAGGAGGCCATCCGGGAGTTCAGGAATCAGCGCGATCGCGATTTCGGCCGAGTCTGAGCGCTTGTCGAAGCGCACTTGGAGGTCGAACGCGGCGAACAGCTCTTGCAACTCCTCGTCTCTCGATCTCCCGCAGCCAGCGATCGATGCTCCGTTCGAGCTTCGCATGCTCGACACGAAGCTCCTCAAGCTCCTTCGCGGAATCGCGACTCGGAGCTTCCGCCTCTTCGAGAAGCTCAGCTCGCAGGAGTTCAAGACGCCCGGGTCGGATACACGCGCCGTGCAAGAACGTCGAGCACTGCCTCCTGGATCGGCGCTTCCTTGACCTGAAGGCTCTTCGGATGCGCGGTGATCGCCGCGGCACCAGTGCTGCGTGAGTCGATGAATTGGCAGCGATACCAATTGCTGCCCTTCTGATGTGTGCCCGATAGACGGCGTCCGCAGATCTCGCAGAAGACGCGCCCGCGGAGCGGGTTGGTGCGCTTCGCCGACCGGCTCCCCTGCGCCCCGAGGTTCTTCCGGGCGCCGCCGTGCTTCGCGCGGTTCTCGTTCGTCGCAGCCGCCATCGGCACCTCTTCGAACAGTTTGCCGAGGCGCTCGAGGGACAGGAAGCACGGGACCCCGGCACCGCGCTGGCGCTGATCGACGCAGTCACGGTAGCGGCGACGCGGCAGGCACGGGGCGGGCTGACCGAACCCCTCCGGGCCGAGACGCGACACGCGGTCGCGGCGATCCTGTCACCGGCAAGCGGCTGAGCAGACGCATCTGCTCAGGGATTTCGAGCGCGGCTAGCGGTCACGTCCCGTAGCGTGGTGTAGATGGGCGTCGGACGGAGCCGGTGCGTAGTCCGGCCACCGTGGCGCTCAGACTCGTCGGTCCTGCCAAGGGATCGACGAAAGGGGCACCACGATGGCCGAGACGAAGAGGATGACGGCTGAGCAGGTCGTCAGCTATCTGCTCGAGGGCGAGGAGGGGATTGAC
>DASUZZ010000040.1:0-55332 GCA_036376615.1 Gaiellaceae bacterium | reverse complement strand
GCCGCTACCTCTCGCTCGACTCACTCGCCCCGCTCCTCGAGGAGCGGGGCGAGCGCGAAGAACAGGAGGTGCTCGAGCTCACCGCGGCCTGAGCAGCCGACGATCAAACCGACGAGCTACACCACGTCCTGGGACTTGACTCGGCTAGGAGACGCTCGCAGCGAGTGCGAGACGTTGCGCGGTCGCAAGCGCGTCGGCGGCGGCGACGGGGTGGTCCGGCTGCACGCCGACCCCCTCCCAGTTGCCGCCGGTGATGGGGTTGACGGTTCGTGCGACCGGTAGCCGCAGCTCGATGTGGTCGCTGAGCGAGACGACCTGTGACGGATGCGCGCCTCCGCGGGTCGTCTCGCCGACGACGTGCGCGCGTCCGAGTGCCTGAAGGTCGTATGCGAGCTGCTCTCCGCCGGAAAAGGTGCTCTCGCTGGTGAGGACGAACACGGGTCGGTCGACGTAGCGCGGGCCGGCGACCGATGCGTACGTCCAGTACTGGCGCGCTGGGCCGTTCGGGCCTGTGACGATGTCGCAGAGGCGGGTCTCGCCGTCGGGGAAGAGGTGACTCACGAGGAACGCCACGCCGTCCGGGCTGCCGCCGCGGGTGGCGCGAAGGTCGAGGATGAGCGCGCGTGTGTGCTCGACGAGCCGCATCGCCGCGGCGAGCGCGGGGCCGCCGCTCTCGGCCTCCGGGACGAGTGTGAGCTCGATCAGGCCGAGGTTGTCTTCCAGGCGCTCGACGCGGCGGACGCCGTAGTTCTCCGAGCGGAACAGCTCGCGGATCCCGGCGACGAGATCCTCCTCGCTCCGGCTCCCGCCGATCTCGTCGTGCCAGAGCAGCCGTAGGTGCTTGTCCTCGGTCGCTTCGAAGAGGTCGGCCGAGATGCGCTCGCACAACTCCTCGGCATCGGCGTCGTAATCGCCGGCGTGGAGCCGCGCTCGCAGCAGGTCCGCCGCGCGCTGCGCGCTCTCGGGGAAGACGTACGAGGTGAGCAGATACTCGATCGTGCGGTCGACGACCGCCGCCGGTCCGATCAGCATGGACGGTGTGTTCACGATCCCTCCAGGGGTCGGGGATAGCCGAAAGCGAGGACGCGGACCGGACGCGCATCGGCGGGCGCATCGCCGGCATCGGCGAGACGCAGCGAGGCGAGCAGCGACTCGATGGCGCCGCGAAGCTCCGCGAGCTCGGCGGCGGTGAGCCGCAGGGCGCGCGACTGGAAGAAGGCCGCCTCCTCCCAGTCGGCAGCGGGCGACGGCTCGGCGAGGTAGCGGTCGAGCGCGTGCGCCTCCCGGCTCAGGAGCTCGGCCAGCAGCGTGCGCGCGCTCGAATCGCCAGCTCGAGGGACGGCGACCCGGCGCTCGCGGTGCTGCCACCAGCGCTCGCGTCCGCCGCGGCCGGACATCTCCTCGATGAACCCGTGCCGGGCGAGCTGCCGCAGGTGGTAGCTCGTCGCACCGCTCGACTCGCCGACTCGTCGCGCGAGCAGCGTCGCCGTCGACGGCCCTTCGAAGCGCAGCAGGTCGAGGAGCTCGAGTCGCAGCGGATGGGCGAGGGCCCGTACGGCATGCACGTCGTCCATAGGCTGCCAAAGATATCTTTGCAAACAGACCTTGTCAATGCGGGTGCGAAGCCTTTTGTGCGGGTTCACGGGTTGCGATCGAACCGTCGACGGATCGTGGTCCGCTTGACCTGGCCATCCTGTTACAGTTGTGAGAGCAGCGTCTCACCGGCGTGCCGGCTCCCGAGAAGGAGGCGATGGGCATGACTGTTCGGCGAGGATCGGCCCGTCATGCTGGCCCAGACCCTTCCCGCCGCCCGACTCCACGGCGTTCGTGACCGAGGGGCGACTTCTGGATGCGTCTTCGACCTGCTGGGCGACGTCTCGAAGACGTTCGCGGTTTCGCTCGAGTTCCGCCGTAGCCGCTGCCGAACCTGTCGCGCCTTGGCACCGGTTCGCAGATCAGGGGGTCTCATGACAGACATTCGAGCTCCATCGGCATCAGGAGGCGAGTACGTTGGCATCAGTTGACGAAGTCCAGGTTTCCGAAGCTCAGATCGCCGTGCACTGGCGGGAGGAGGATTACATCCAGCCGCCGCCGGGGCTGAAGGCGGAGGCGAACGCGAACGACCTGGCGATTCGCGACCGCTTCACGGAGGACAAGTTCCCGGAGTGCTTCGTCGAGTACGCCGAGATGCTGACCTGGGACCGGAAGTGGGACACCGTCCTCGACACCTCGAACCCGCCGTTCTGGAAGTGGTGGGTCGGCGGCAAGCTGAACGCATGCGTCAACTGCGTCGACCGGCACCTCGAGGCGCGCGGCGACCAGCCGGCTCTCATCTGGGTGCCGGAGCTCGAGGAGGACGAGGCGCAGGAGATCACCTATCGGGAGCTCCACCGTCGCGTGAACGAGTTCGCGGCGCTCCTGAAAGATTTCTGCGGGGTCAAGCGGCAGGACCGCGTCACCTTCCAGCTGCCGATGGTGCCGGAGCTACCGGTCGCGATGCTCGCCTGCGCCCGGCTCGGCGTCATCCACTCGGAGGTGTTCGGCGGCTTCTCCGGCGCGGCCTGCGGGCAGCGGATGGGAGACGCGAAGAGCACGATCCTCGTCACGATCGACTCCTACTACCGCAACGGCCAGCTGATCGACCACAAGGCGAAGGCCGACGAGGCGGTCGAGGCCGCGCGCAAGGAGGGCATCGAGGTCGAGAAGATCCTCGTCTTCCGGCGCGTCCCCGGCGAGTACCACTCGGAGAGCCCGATGGTCGAGGGCCGCGACTTCTTCGTCGACGAGCTGATCGGCAAGTACGAGGGACAGACGGTCGAGCCGGAGTCGATGAACTCCGAGGACGTCCTCTTCCTGATGTACACGAGCGGCACCACGGGGCGCCCGAAGGGCGCGCAGCACTCGACCGGCGGCTACCTCTCCTACGTCACCGGCACCTCCAAGTACTACCAGGACATCCATCCGGAGGACACGTACTGGTGCTTCGCCGACATCGGTTGGATCACCGGGCACAGCTACATCGTCTACGGCCCGCTCGCGCTCGGCACGACGAGCGTCATGTACGAGGGCGTTCCAACCTATCCGGACGCCGGGCGGCCCTGGCGGATCGCGGAGAAGCTCGGCGTGCGGATCTTCCACACGTCGCCGACGACGATCCGGATGCTGCGCAAGGTCGGCCCGGACGAGCCGGCGAAGTACGACTACCACTTCAAGACGATGACGACGGTCGGCGAGCCGATCGAGCCCGATGTCTTCCGCTGGTACTGGACCGTTGTCGGCAAGGGCGAGGCGGCGATCACCGACACCTGGTGGCAGACCGAGAACGGCGGCTTCCTCGGCTCGACGCTGCCGGCGCTCGAGCCGATGAAGCCGGGCAGCTGCGGCCCTGGCGTGCTCGGGATCTACCCGGTCATCTACGACGAGAACGGCGCTGAGGTGCCGAAGGGCTCGGGCACGGCCGGCAACATGTGCATCCGCAACCCGTGGCCGGGGCTGATGCTGACGATCTGGGGCCAGGACGAGCGGTTCGTCGACACCTACTTCCGGAAGTACAACAGCGACCCGTCGAGCAAGGACTGGCGCCACTGGCCGTATTTCTCCAACGACGGCGCGATGCAGGCCGCCGACGGCTACTTCCGGATCCTCGGCCGCGTCGACGACGTGATCAACGTCGCCGGCCACCGCCTGGGAACGAAGGAACTCGAGTCCGCCGCGCTCGAGGTCGGCGAGATCGCCGAGGCGGCCGCCGTGCCGGTGATGGACGAGGTGCGCGGCCGCGCCGTGGAGATGTACGTCTCGACCAGGCCGGGCGTCGCGGCGAGCGACGGCGACGTCGCGAAGCTGGTCACGAACCAGATCGAGAAGTCGATCGGCAAGGTCGCGCGTCCGAAGAACGTCTGGGTCGTGACGGACATGCCGAAGACACGCTCCGGCAAGATCATGCGGCGCGTGATCGCGAGCATCTCGAACTTCACCGACATCGGCGACGTGACGACGCTCGCGAACCCCGAGGTCGTCAGCGAGATCAACGCGCACGTGCGCGCCGAGAAGGTCGCACGGGGCGACGTCCCGCGCGAGCTCTCGGCGCAGGAGCTCGAGGAGATCAAGGCCTTCGGCCAGGCCGAGTAGCGGGCGTCCGTTGTCGACGCGGAGGGGGGCTTCAGCTCCCCTCCGCCGACGCGAAGGAGTCTCGATGGCAGATCAGCCGTTCACCGTCGAAACGCTCGAGGACTGGGCGCGCTCCGGCGCCCACTGGCGCGTCATCCACCATGGCGAGCATCGCGCGATCGTCGAGCTCCAGCAATGTACCGGCGAGCCGATCGAGCGGATCGAGTCCGACGACCCGGGCGTGCTCGCCTACCTGGAGGGTGTCGGCTCCGACCTCGACCTGATTGCGAAGCACGACGACGAATGAGACCAGCGCCGTTGGGGCGCGCGCCGACTGCTGTCGCCTCGGCAGCGCGTGCTACGGGAGCAGGCTCGCGCTCGACGCGAAATCTCCCAGCGCCGCTGCGGTTTCGGCGTGGCGGCGGAAGCCCGCGGTATCTCCGTTCTCGAGAGCGACCGAGCACACGCGATCGGCGAGATTCAGTGCCTCCTGCGCAAGCTCGGGAAGCCTGCGCGCTCCAGAGGACTCGATTTCTCGGCGCAGGCGACGGGCGGCGTACGCCAGGTCTCCGCTCTCTTCTTCCAACTCGGCGACGAAGCTCGAGAACTCGCCGACGATGTACTGCCGAGTCACTTGCGCCTCCGCGACCTTCGCGCCGATTCTAGCTCCTTTGGGCGGGAACGTTCGATGCTCGCTGCGATGCTTCGGTCGATGTGCTCGCGGCGATGGTCAGCTCGAGTCGGCCAGCAGCACGTCGACGACGTAGGCGAGTTCGAGCGGCTCGCCCGTCGCCGTGGCGCAGGTGGCGGCGTCGATGTCGAAGCGGGCATTGCTGCCGACGAGGCCGGCGGGAGCACCGCTGGAAGGCCGGGCGCGAGCGGGATCTCCGTACCCCACGGAGAGAAGAAGCGGTCGTGGACGTCGACGGTGATCCCGCCCTCGTGCATGGCGCGATGGTGGCGGCGGCAGAGCAGGACGAGGTGGTCGAGGGTCGTCTTGCCGCCGTGTGCCCAGTGGCGAACGTGGCGCGCGTCGACCAAGCATCTGATCTCGCAGCGACCGCGACCAGCGCTTCCGCGTTCGACGCCTGCCGGGCCGGATGCGGTTCCGCGGAACCGCATCCGCTCCTCCAGCGCGAGTCGCGCTGCGCATCGAGTGCGCGTAGGAGCAGCGCCCCGTCCTCGGACGCGAGGCGGCCGTGGAGCTCGAGCGATCCCTCCGTGTTCCAATGGACGCTCAGGTACGCGTCCTCCAGCTGCTCCCTCGCGTCGTCGACGCTCACCCGCCGGTAGGCCCGCGCCGTCCGTTCGAGCTGCGCGGCCGTACAGAAACGGGCGAGCTCGAGCAGCTCCGCCTCGTTCTCGGCCGTTGCGACGCGGGTCAGCGCGTGCACCTTCGCGTACGAGAGCTCGCCGCGTGCGAACGCGGCATGTGTCTCGGAGAGCTCCGGCAGCCGCCGTGCCACGCGCACGTGCTCGCGCGCCGCGCGCGGCGTCAGCGCGCACCGCCAGGCCAGCGACGCTTGCACAGGAGTCGCAGCCGTCGTCCGTCCAACCGCCACGTCGGTCGAGCTCGCCGACCAGCTCCAGCCAGCGGCACGTGCCGGCGTAGATGTGTGCAGCCAGCGTGGCGAGCTCGTCCTCCAGCGCTTGTTCGGACATGTCCGCAATGAGCGTTGCCATTTCTGAGAACAGACTAGCGACCGCGCCGGACGGAGTGGAGGCCGACCGGCGACACGCGCCCTACGTCATGCTCCGGGGGCTTCCACGTCTCGTCGACCACCAGCGAGGAGATCACCGATGCAGATCACGAGGAACAGCCTTCCCACCACGCCGGGGCCGGGCGACTGGTTCACCGGCTCCGTCTACATCGACCCCGTGGCGGCGCCGGGAGACGCGTCACGCGTCAGCGCGAGCAGCGTCCACTTCACGCCTGGCGCACGCACGGCGTGGCACACGCATCCGAACGGCCAGACGATCTGGGTGACGGAAGGCGTCGGCCTCTGCCGGCGGCGCGGCGGCCCGGTCGAGGTGATCCGCCCCGGCGACCGCGTCTTCTTCGAGCCGGGCGAGGAGCACTGGCACGGCGCCTCGGCGACGCGGTTCATGATCCACCTCGCGATCGTGCAGGTGGACGACGAGGGCAACGCCGCGACCTGGGGCGAGCACGTCACCGACGACGAGTACGGCCAAGCGCCCCCGATCGACCGCTGACAGAATCGAGACGTGGCTGCGGCTGCGGACGCGCCTGAAGCCCGGAGGGGTCGGTCGTTGGTCTGGGCGCGGCTGCGCCGCGACCGGATCACGCTCGCTGCGGCGGGCTTCGTCGTCGTGCTCGTGCTCGCCGTGTTCGTCGGCGCGCCGGTCGCGCACCGGCTGCTCGGGCACGGCCCGCTCGAGTACTTCGCATACGCGACGAACGACGAGCAGAAGCCGGTCGGCCCGTGGACATGGGTGCCCGACCAGGCGAGCCCGGTCCCGACACCGACCGCGAAGACGCCGCGGACGCTGTTCGTCCTCGGCGCCGACGGCCAGCTCGGCCACGACGAGTTCCTGCAACTGCTCTACGGCGGGCAGACGACGCTCGAGATCGCCTTCGGCGCAACGTGCATCTCGATCCTGTTCGCGGTCGTGTTCGGCGCGATCGGCGGCTACTACGGCGGCGCGCTGGACGGGCTGTTCTCGCGGGCGACCGAGTTCGTCGCCGCGTTTCCGTTCCTGTTGTTCGTGATCGCGCTCGGCTACACGATCGGCGCCCGGCTGAACGACGTGACGCTCGGGTTCATGCAGCGCGGCGTCCTCTCGCTGGCGCTCGTGATCGGGCTGTTCACGTGGGCGTATCCGGCGCGAATCGTCCGCTCGCAGATCCTGAGCCTGCGCGAGCAGGAGTTCGTCGAGGCGGCGCGGATGATCGGCTCCCGCGGCACGTGGATCATCCGCAAGCACCTGCTCGCGCACATCGGCGGCACCCTCGCCGTCTACGGCTCGCTGGTCCTCGCGACGAACATCGTGCTCGAGGCCGCACTCTCGGTCCTCAACGTCGGGCTCCAGCAGGACACGCCCGACTGGGGGACGATGCTCTCGAACAACTACGGGACGCTCCTCTTCCGCTCGGGCCCGAGCAGCGGCATCGGCGTCGGTGGCATCCCGCTGCAGGTGAGCGCGTGGACGCAGGTGATCCCGGCGGCGGCGCTGCTCACCACGGTCGTCGCGTTCGCGTTGCTCGGCGAGGGCATCCGCCGCGCGCTCGACGCGCCGGAGTCGGCGTGACCACCCGTTACGTCCTCCGGCGGCTCGGGGCCGGCATCGTCGTGGTGGTCGCGCTCACGTTCGTCACGTTCGCCGTGTTCCGGCTGATCCCGTACAACGCGGGCCACATCATCGCAGGGCCGACGCCGACTCCCGCGCAGCTCGAGGCGGCCGACCACCAGCTCGGCGTCGACCAGTCGCTGCCGGCCCAGTACGGGCACTTCCTCTGGCGGATCGTGCACGGCAACCTGGGTCGCACGTTCACGGGCGAGAGCGTGAACGCGCTGATGGCGAGCACGATCCCGGTCACGGCGCTCCTGGTCGCCGGCGGAGCGCTGCTGATGCTGGCGATCGCCCTACCGCTCGCGATCGTGTCGGCGCGTCACGCGGGGACGGCGATCGACCGCGGGATCCTCGTGGTGTCGGTCCTCGGGATCGCGCTCCACCCGTTCGTGGTCGCGGTCGTCCTCAAGGACGTCTTCGGCACCCACCTGCACTTCCTGCCGTACGGGGGCTACTGCCCGATGCACCACGTCGGCCCGCCGGTGGTGCCGCCCGGCTCGAACGAGACGCTTTCACAGGCCGCTGACTCATCGGCAGCGTTCCACGGCGGCGAGACGTGCCGCGGCGAGGCGTGGCCGTGGCTCTGGTTCCAGCACATGGTCCTTCCCTGGGTCACGTTCGCCCTCTTCCTGCTGCCGTTCTACGTCCGCATCCTGCGCACCCGGCTGGTCGAAACCTACGCCGAGCCGTACGTCGTCGTCGCGCGCGCGAAGGGCGCCTCCGAGCGGCGTATCCTCGCGCGACATCTTCTGCGGATCGTGTTCGCGACAACGCTCGCAATGCTGGCCCTCGACGTCGGCACGGCGGTGACCGCCGCGATCTACGTCGAGTCGGCCTACAGCCTGCCCGGCCTCGGCAGGGAGGCGTTGACGGCCCTCGGGTCGGGCGGTGAGCAGGGCTACGACCTGCCGACGATGGCCGCGATCGTGCTCATCGTCGCCGTGGCCGTGACGGTGCTCAGCCTGCTCGCCGATCTCGGCGCGGCGCGGCTCGACCCGCGCATCGCCCTCGGATCGTCGCGCCGGGAGCGGTGATGCGTTCGCGCGGCCGTGTAGCGTCCCCGGCGATGAGCGACGAGAAGACACAGGACGACAGAGGGAAGCCGGACCATGAGCCGCCCGCGGGCGCCGAGACGACCGGCACCTGGACGGGCGGCGGCGAGCCGATCGACTACACCGCGACTGCGAAGTGGTTCGTGCTCCGGAAGAAGGAAAAGCCGGCGGCGGAGATGTTCTCCGTCTCGTACGTCGCCGAGCCCGTCGATGCCGGGCGGCCGGTCATGTTCGTGTTCAACGGCGGCCCCGGCGCGTCGTCTGCGTACCTCCATCTCGGCGTCGTCGGCCCTCAGCGCGTCGCGTTCCCGCCGGACGGCACGCTCCCCGAAATGCCGCCGCGACTCGTCCAGAACGAGTCGTCGTGGCTCGCGTTCGCCGACCTCGTGTTCGTCGATCCGGTCGGGACCGGTTTCAGCCGCGTGATCGAGAAGAAGCCGAAGGAGGGCGACGGCAAGGACGAGAAGCCCGACGACGCGGCCGATCCCAAGGAGTACTTCGGGCAGAAGCGCGACCTCGAGTCGCTCTGCGAGCTGATGGGGCGCTGGCTCTCCGCGCACGGCCGCTGGGGATCGCCGGTGTTCATCGCCGGGGAGAGCTACGGCGGCTACCGCGTGGGGCGGCTCGTGCGCATGCTGCAGGAGACGACGGGTGTCGGCCTCAACGGCGCGATCCTGATCTCTCCCGCGCTCGAGCTGACCTCGCTGATCCCGAACGACTACGACGTCGTCTCGCGGGTCGACCTTCTTCCGACGATGGCCGCAGCCGCGGCCCACCACGGGCGCTCGCGCGCATTCGCCGCCGGGGCCGCGCTCGAGGAGGTCCTGCGCGAGGCCGAGGCGTTCGCCACGAGCGACTACGCGTCGTTCCTCACACGCGGCGCGTCGATGCCGGCGGCCGAGCGCGAGCGGGTCCTGACGCGGCTGGCCGAGCTGATCGGGCTTCCGCTCGACTTCGTTACTCGCGCGGAGGGACGCATCTCCGCCTACCAGTTCGTGCGCGAGCTGCTCCGCGACGAGCGCAAGGTGCTCGGCCTCTACGACGCGACGATCACCGCGATCGATCCGTTCCCGGACCGGGACCCGTTCACCGGCCCGGACCCGACGCTCTCGGGGATCAACCCGGCGTACACGATGGCGGTCAACCGTCAGCTTCGCTCCGAGATCGGCGTCGAGACCGACCGCGAGTACCAGCTCCTCAGCTTCGAGGTCAACCGGGACTGGAAGGAGGACACCGACGCGCATTTCTTCATGCCGCCCGTCGGCGCCACCGACGACTTCCGGTACGGCATGTCCCTGAACCCGCACATGAAGGCGTTCATCACGCACGGGCGCTACGACCTGATCACGCCGTACTACTCGAGCGACCGGCTTCGCAACCTGATGCGCCTCGATCCGACGATGGCAGACCGCCTCACGGTGCGCCACTTCGGCGGAGGCCACATGTTCTACGCATGGGAGGAGAGCCGCCGCGCGTTCACCGAGGCGATCGCCTCGTTCGTCGCCGGCGCGGTGTAGCGCCGGCGACGAACGAGACTGCGATTCGCTACTTGGTCAGGTACAGCGTGCTGAGATCCATCGCGCCGTAGGCCGGCAGGAAGAGGTAGCCGGCGACGTTCGGCCCGACGTAGTCGCGGACGTTCCGGTTGTCCATGGACGCCCACGGGGCGTAGTTCGTCATCGTGTAGTTGTCGAGGTTGCCCCACGCCTGCGAGCGCGCGCGGCCGGTGAGCTCGTTCGCCGAGTCGATCTTCGCGTTCACGCTCGGCTCGTTGAAGTACGCGAGGTTGTTGTTGTTCGACCCTGCGATCGCCCGGCCGTCGAGCAGGATGTGGAAGAAGTCGTAGCCGTCGGCGTAGTCCTGGTACCAGCCGGACATCGCCGCGTCGAACGCCGCGCCCTTGACTCCGGCCGCGGTGTACATCGCGTAGCCCTGGAACGGCTTCTGGGTGACGTTGCAGCCGAGCTGCTTCAGGTCGTAGGCGAAGATGCCCGTCTGGGGCGTGCCGACCGGCCCCGTCTGGTACCAGACGTCGACGTTGCCGCACGGCTTGCCGCCGAGGAGCGACTTCGCCTTCGCGAGGTCGATGCCCTTCGCCGGGTACGGGTTGCTGACGTCGACCCCGCCCGCGAGGGACGGAGGCAGGATCGCCGTCGTCACCTTGCCGCCGCCGAAGCCGAACACGCGCAGCAGCGCCGGGCGGTCGATCGCGTAGTTCACCGCCTTCCGCGTATTGACCGAGCTGAACGCCTTGCCGGTCGTGTTGAGGGCGATGTAGTCGGTCTCCGGCGTCGGGTGGATGAAGAACCGCGTCTTGTTCACGCCGTACTTCTTCGCGAGGCTCGCCGCCTCCGCCGGGTTGTCGAGCCCGTTCGGGTCGGTGACGTAGGTCCCCTTCGACACCTGCAGGTAGGTCTGCTGCGCATCGGTGTTCATCGTGAACACGATGGTTGCCGCCCGGTGCGGGCGGTCGCCCTGGTAGTACGGGTTCCGCTTCATCACGAGCTGCTTGCCCACGGTGCGCGCCGCGATGTAGTAGGGGCCCGACCCGGCAACGGTCTTCAGCCCCTGCGGATCGACGGGCGTCGTCGCCGGGTCGATCGCGCAGAAGAAGGGCATTGCCAGCTTGTCGAGGAGGCCGCCGTCCTTCTGCGTCAGCTTGATCGTCAGCTTGTTGCCGTCGACCGTGACACCGCTGATCGCCTTCGCCTTCTTGTCGACGACGTCGTTCCAGCCGACGACGTCCGTCATGAACGCGTTGACGGGAGAGTTCATCTTCGGGTTGGCGTCGCGGTTCATGGCGGCTGCGAAGCTGTTCGCGGTCAGCTCTGCGCCGTTCGAGAACTTGATGCCCTTCCGGATCGTGAATGTGTAGGTCTTCCCGTCCTTCGAGATCACCGGCAGGCCTTCTGTCGCGTCAGGTGTGAGCTCGTTGCTCGCGACACCGCCGGCGTCGCTGTAGTTCATGAGCTTCGAGCAGGTCGAGTACTCGATCTCCCAGGAAAGGACGCCGTACGCGAGCGCCGGGTCGCTGTAGTCGACGTCGGTCGTCGCGCTCGCGAGCTGAAGCGTCTGGTTCGTCGACGTCGGCGCCGACGTCGTCGTGGTGCCGGTGGTCGTGCCGCGGGAGGACTTCGACGAGCCGCCGCACGCGGCGGCGGCGAGGACGAGGACGAGGGCCGCGCCCGCGAACACGGTCACGCGGACAACGGAGGGAAGGCTCCTACGCATGTGTTGTTTCCTTTCGGAGATCGAACGGCCATGCTATCCGGGCACCCGTGATCAACTTGCGCCAATTGATGCCGTTTCGAGATCGCGCGCGAGGTTTAAATTCAATCCGGGAGCAGCGGCATCGCCAGGTCGCGGCGGCCGAGCAGCACCGCGCGCGTGATCGCGCCGGATCCGTACCGCTCGCGCACGAGATCGACGGCGGCGTCGAGCGCGTCGCGGTCGCTCCCGTCGAAGGACAACGCGAGCTGGAGGCAGCGCGCGTCGCCGAGGTTCGCCACCGAGATGCCGATCAGCGAGAGCCCGCGCGCCTCGATCGTCGGCGTCGCCTCGTGCAGGAGCACCCTCGCGGCGCGGAGGATCGTCTCGGTGCTCGCCGTCGGTTGCGCGAGCGTTCGTGATCGCGTCGCGCGCGTGAAGTCCTCGAACCGCAGCCGCAGCACGACGGTGCGACCGACGCGGTTCGCCGTGCGCATCCGCCGCGAGACCCGGTCGACGAGCGCGAGGAGGTCCGAGTCCGCGACCGCCGGCGACCACGGGGCGTGGCGGCGCGCCCGCTGTGAGCCGATCGACCCTCGTCGCCGTCCGCGTTGCACCGGCCGCGGGTCGCGGCCCAAAGACAGCGCATGCAGCTGGCGGCCGGCGGCGCGGCCGAGCATGGTGACGAGCACCTGCTCGGGCACGAGCGCCACCTCGCCGACCGTCGAGATCCCGTGCCCGTGCAGCTTTTCCGCGGTCACACGGCCGACGCCCCAGATGCGCTCGACCGGCAGCGGGTGCAGGAACTCGAGCTCGCGGTCCGGCGGGACGACGAGCAAGCCGTCGGGCTTCGCGACGCCGCTCGCCACCTTGGCGAGGAACTTCGTCCGCGCGACGCCGACGGTAAGGGGGAGGCCGACCTGCGTGCGCACCTCGCGCCGCAGCCGGCCCGCGATCTCGACGGCGGGGCCGACGCTTCGCTCCATCCCGGCGACGTCGAGGAACGCCTCGTCGATCGACAGCCCCTCGACGACGGGAGCGACGTCCTCGAACACGCCGAACACCGCCCGGCTCGCCTCGGTGTAGGCCGCCATGCGCGGAGGCACGAACACCGCCGCCGGGCAGAGGCGCCGCGCGCGGCGGCAGCCCATCGCCGTGCGAACGCCGAACGCCTTCGCCTCGTAGCTCGCCGCGAGCACGACGCCGAGGCCGACGATCACCGGTCGGCCGCGCAGAAGCGGGTCGTCGCGCTGCTCGACGGACGCGAAGAAGGAGTCCAGGTCGGCGTGGAGGATGGTGGCGCACGACACGAACACATGTTCGCATACGGTCATCCCTAGGATGGGGCCAGTGGAGGGTTCGGTCGCCACCACGCCGTCGTTCGCCGAGGTCGAGCAGCACCGGCCTGCTCTGACGGCGTACTGCTACCGCATGCTCGGCTCGCCGTTCGAGGCCGAGGACGCCGTGCAGGACACGCTGCTCCGCGCGTGGAAGAACCTCGACCGCTTCGAGGGCCGGTCGGCTCTCCGCTCGTGGCTCTACCGCATCGCCACGAACGTGTGCCTCGACATGCTGGGCGGCCGCGAGCGGCGTGCGCGCCCGATGGACCTCGGCCCGAGCGCCGAGCCGGTCGAGTCGAACCTGAACATGCTGCCGGAGGTCACGTGGATCGCGCCGGTGCCCGATGCGCTGGTCTCGCCCGAGGGCGATCCCGCGCACGTGCTCGAGGGCCGCGAGACGATCAAGCTCGCGTTCGTCGCCGCACTCCAGCACCTGCCGCCGCGGCAGCGCGCCGTGCTGATCCTGTCCGAGGTGCTGCGCTGGCGCGCGACCGAGGTCGCCGAGTTGCTCGACACGAGCGTCGCGTCGGTGAACAGCGCGCTGCAGCGTGCCCGCGCGACACTCTCGTCGACGGACGCCGTCGGCGCGTCGGTGGAGGAGCTCGACGCGTCCGACCGCGCGCTGCTCGAGCGGTACGTGAAGGCGTTCCAGGACTACGACATGGACACGCTGACCTCCCTGATCGCCGAGGACGCCCGGCAGTCGATGCCGCCGTTCGACCTCTGGCTCCGCGGCCGCGAGGACATCCTGACCTGGTGGTTCGGCCCCGGGATCGGCTGCAAGGGATCGCGCGTCCTTCCTGCCGGCGCGGCGAACGACTCGCCGGCGTTCGGCCAGTACAAGCCGTTGCCGGACGGTGGCTACGAGCCGTGGGCGCTGCAGGTGCTGGAGCTCGTGAACGGCAGGATCGGCGAGTTCACCTTCTTCCTCGACACCGCCGCGCTGTTCCCGCTGTTCGGCCTGCCGCCGCGGCTCGACTAGGCGACCGCCAGCACGTCGGCCAGCCCCATGAACGCAACCAGGTCGCGAAGCTCGGGCGACGCGCGGCACAGGTGGATGCGGCAGCCCCGTCGCGTCGCAGCGAGCTGCAGGCGCGCGAGCGCGTCCACCGTCACCGCGTCGGGGCCGACGCCCTGCACGTCGCATTCGACGACCGGGCCGGTCGCCTGACCCAGGAGCGCGCAGACGCGGTCGCAGAGCCCGGCGAGATCGGACTCGGCGATCGGCCCGCGGATCGCGAAGACCGGGGGCGGGGCCACGCTTTCTGAGACCTGCCGCATGGCTGGAACTCATCGGTGCACGGAACGATGAGTCCCGACGGCGGCCGGCGTCTGACTGGTATGACCGGAGACGTGACCACCGACAGCCGCGCACGCTGGCTCGCCCTGATCGTCCTCTGCCTCGGCGACCTGATGATCGTCCTGGACACGACGATCGTGAACGTCGCGCTGCCCTCGATCCGCAGCGACCTCGGCTTCTCGCAGACCTCGCTCGCCTGGGTCGTGAACGCGTACCTGCTCACGTTCGGGGGCTTTCTGCTTCTCGGCGGACGGCTCGGCGACCTGTTCGGGCACCGGCGGCTGTTCCTCGCCGGCGTCTCGCTGTTCACGCTGGCCTCGATCGCCTGCGGCCTCTCGACGACGAAGGGCCTCCTGATCGGCGCGCGTGCCGTGCAGGGGGTCGGCGGCGCGGTCGTGTCGGCGGTCGCGCTGTCGCTGATCATGGGCCTCTTCTCGGAGCCCGCCGAGCGCGCGAAGGCGATGGGCGTCTTCGGGTTCGTGATGGCGGGCGGCGGCAGTCTCGGCGTCCTGCTCGGCGGTGTCCTCACCGACGCGCTCGACTGGCACTGGATCTTCCTCGTGAACGTGCCGATCGGCGTCGCGGTCTACTTCCTCTCGTTGCGCCTCGTGCCGGCGGCACACGGTCATCGTGCGTCCGGGCGGCTCGACGTCGCCGGCGCGGTGACGGTGACGGTCGCGCTGATGCTCGCCGTCTACGCGATCGTCAACGGGAACCAGTCCGGCTGGTCGTCCGCGCAGACGCTCGGCCTGCTCGCCGCTTCGGCCGTGCTGCTCGGTCTCTTCCTGGTGATCGAGGCGCGCGTCGACTCGCCGCTGATGCCGCTGCGGCTGTTTCGCCTCCGCAACCTCACGACCGCGAACGCCGTCGGCGTCCTCTGGGCGGCGGCGATGTTCGCCTGGTTCTTCCTGTCGGCGCTCTACCTGCAGCAGGTGCTCGGCTACAGCCCGCTCGCGGTGGGCCTCGCGTTCCTGCCGGCCAACATCATCATGGGCGGTTTCTCGCTCGGCCTGTCGGCGAGGCTGGTGATGCGCTTCGGGTTCCGGCTGCCGCTCGCGGTCGGGCTCGTCGTCGCCTCCGCGGGGCTCGCGCTGTTCGCGCGCGCCCCGGTCGGCGGCAGCTTCGCCGTCGACGTCCTCCCGCCGATGCTCCTGCTCGCAGTCGGCGCGGGCATGGCCTTCAACCCGGTGTTGCTCGCAGCGATGAGCGACGTCGCGCCGGAGGAATCGGGGCTCGCCTCAGGTGTCGTCAACACGTCGTTCATGATGGGCGGCGCGGTCGGGCTCGCGGCGCTCGCCAGCCTCGCCGCGTCCCGGACGGACAGCCTCTCGGCGTCCGGCAGCAGCAAGCTCGAGGCGCTCGTCGGCGGCTACCACGCGGCGTTCATGGCCGGCGCCGTGTTCGCGCTCGCCGCGGCCGCGATCGGCGGCGCGCTGCTGCGCACGCGTACCGCCGCGCCCGCGCATGAGCTCGAGCAGGCGGTCGGCGAGGCGGCCTAGGGAGAACGGCGGCGCTCGGCGCGGCGGAGCGCGTCGAGCCGCCGGCGGTCCTGCTTCGTCGGCCGTGCCCCGAGATCGGCGCCGAGGGGGACGGCGAGTCGGCGCTCGAGTGCGCGGCGTCGACGGAGCTCGCGCGACTCCGGCGTCTCCTCGTACAGCGTCGCGGCGACGGTGGCGGGACCGCGCTTGTCGGCGAGGCCGCGCACGACGACGTCGAACCGGTTCGGGCCGACCTGGAGGTCGATGCGGTCCTCGACCCGCACGTCCTTCGACGGCTTCACCCGCGCGCCGTTCAGCTGGACGAGGCCGCCGAGCACCGCCTCGGTGGCCGCCCCGCGCGTCTTGAAGAAGCGGGCGGCCCAGAGCCACTTGTCGATGCGCACCTCCTCCACCGGCTCATGATCGCAGCCGAGAACCGCTTTGCGTTTCCCGCCGTAGCCGCTCACAAGGGGAACAGCCGAACGAAGGAGGCACGCATGCGCTCTTCTCCACTGAAGGGGCTCGCTGCGCTCGTGGGAGCGATCACGATCGCGCTCGCTGCGGCGGCGGCGGCCGGGGCGAGCGGGTTCGACGTGACGCCGCTCGTCTCGAACAACGGGGTGCCCGGGACGCTCACCGACCCGAACCTCGTCAACGCCTGGGGGCTCGTCGCCGGCCCGA
Source organism: Gaiellaceae bacterium (assembly GCA_036376615.1). Taxonomy (GTDB): domain Bacteria; phylum Actinomycetota; class Thermoleophilia; order Gaiellales; family Gaiellaceae; genus PALSA-600. The sequence goes on along the minus strand of DASUZZ010000040.1, from coordinate 38,855 downwards.
CCACGCCCTGGTGGGTGGCCGACAACGGCTCGAACCTGGCCACGCTGTACACGGGGGCAGGGGCCCGCGTGAATCTCGTCGTCGACGTCGGCGACGCGCCGACGGGAATCGTCTTCAACAACACCACCGGCTTCGTGCTGCCGAACGGCTCGCCTGCACGCTTCCTCTTCGACAGCGAAGCGGGCGTGATCTCGGGCTGGAACGGCGGCACCCAGGCGCAGGTGTTCCGCGACCTGTCCGGTTCGGGGGCCGTGTTCAAGGGGCTCGCGATCGCGGCGACGAGCGCCGGCCCGCGCCTGTATGCCACGGACTTCAGGCATTCGCGGGTCGACGTGTTCGACGCTGCGGGCAACCTCGTGCCGCAGCCGTTCTTCGCGTTCCACGACTTCGCCATCCCGCGCATGTTCGCTCCCTTCGGGATCCAGGCGATCGGGTCGCGGATCTACGTCACGTACGGGGAGCGCCAGTTCGACAGCAACGACGAGGCGCACGGGCCGGGGCTCGGCTTCGTCGACGCGTACGACGCACGGACGGGCGTCCTCGTCGCGCGGGTGGCAGCGCGCGGCGGGCTGAACGCGCCGTGGGGGCTCGCCCTCGCGCCTCCGAGCTTCGGCAGCGCCGCCGGCGATCTTCTCGTCGGGAACTTCGGCGACGGCCGGATCAACGCGTTCCGGCTCGCACCCGGCGGCTTCCCGTTCTTCGGGCTGTCCGCAGTGCCGCAGGGGCAGCTGGCCGCCGCCGGCGGGGGCCCGATCACGATCGACGGGCTGTGGTCGCTCGAGTTCGGCAACGGAGGCGCTGCCGGGCCGACCGACAGCCTCTACTTCACGGCAGGCCCGGACGACGAGTCGAACGGGCTGTTCGGCTCGATCACGGCCGCGCCGTGACAGCCGGTCCCGGGCGGCGCGCACGACACGCGCCGCCCGGGACCAAACGACTCCGGGAGAATCAACCGATGCGGCTCGACCTGCTCGACGCGCGCGTGATCGCGACGCTCGCCACCGTCGGTGACGACGGCCTGCCGTATCTCTCCGCGGTGTGGTTCGTCCGCGACGGGGACGATCTGCTGGTCGCGACCGGCGGCCGTACGCGCAAGGCGCTGAACGCGGCGGCGCGCCCACAGGCGGCGATGCTCGTCCACGGGCGCGGCGAGCGGCCGCTACACGGCCTCGCCGCGTCGGGGTACGTGACCGTGACCGGCGGCGGCGAGGCGCGCGCGCTCAACGAGCGCGTCTGGCGGAAATACCTGACGAGCGGGGGGCGAGCGCACCCGGACCTCGGCGAGGCGATCGCCGGCCACGACGACCTCTCGCTGCGGTTCACGCCCCGCGAATGGCGCGCCTGGAGCACGGCGGTCGATTTCGGCGGCGCGTTCGAGCTGCCCGGCCTGGTGCAGCCACTGCAGCCACTCCACCCGACCGAGCGTTAGGCTGTCGCCCGATGGAGGTGTCCGAGCGCGTCGAAGAGGCGGCGTTCCCGCCGGGCCGGCCCGACCGGGAGCTCCAGGGCGTCTATCGCTACTACGAGCTCGCGAAGCGGGCGGAATGGCAGGTGCGCGACCTGCCGTGGGGCGACCTGCCGCCGATTCCCGAGTACCAGGGCTCGCCGCAGAAGCTCGCGCGCCGCCGCGACCTCTGGCGGTCGGTGGTCACGCAGCAGCTGCAGGCGGACGAGCTTGCGGTCGAGATGGCGGCACAGCTCTTCTCGATCGCCCCCGACCACGACGCGAAGCTCTACTACACGACGATGGTGCAGGACGAGTCGCGCCACACGGAGGCATGGCTCAAGCTGATCCACGAGGCGGGGGGGATGGCCGAGCGCGATCCGTACCTCGATCGCCTCGCGCACATGACGCTCGACGCCGACACGCTCGAGGAGAAGGTCTTCCTGATGCAGGTGTTCTACGAGCGGCTGATCATCCCGCGCTTCCGCATGATCGCCCGGTCGTCGCGCGGCACGGTGCTCGAGGACCTGTGCAACCGCCTCGCGATCGACGACGGCATCCACCACGGCGCCGGCATGGCGTACGAACGCGTTCTCCTCGAGGGAGCGGGCCGCCGTGTCCAGACGACGCTGATCGAGGCGGCGAATCGCATGCTGCCGCTGTTCGCGCAGCACACGCTCTGGCGGCCGAAGGCGCGCGAGTTCGTCGGCAGCCTGATGCGCGAGACCGACATCCGCATGCTGAAGGACGACCTCGAGCAGGGCGTGCGGCTTGCGCGCTCGCTGGGCATCGACGTCTCGAGCGTCGAGCTTCCGTACTGACGATGGCGCAGACCGGCGGCTGCCTCTGCGGAGGCGTGAGGTACGAGGTGACCGAGCCGCTCCTGTCCGCCTCCTACTGCCATTGCACGCGCTGCCAGCGGCGCACCGGCACGGCCGCGTCGGCGCAGGCGCGCACGGCGCCCGGCGCGCTCCGGGTCACGAGCGGCGCCGAGCTCGTCCGCGCGTGGGAGCCGCCCGACCAGGGCTGGCCGAAGTGCTTCTGCTCGGCCTGCGGCGGAGCGCTCTGGAGCATGAGCCGCGACGACCCGCCCGTGTACGGCGTTCGCCTCGGCACCTTCGACGAGGATCCGGGCATCCGGCCCGGCCACCGCCAGTACGTCGCGTACGCGGCGGCGTGGGAGGAGATCCCGGACGACGGCCTGCCGCGTTACGACGAGGGGAAGGGATAGCAGCCGGCGCGATGTGCTTCGACGTCGACTCCGCACCGCCGGTCCCGCGCATTGCGGGTGCCGCCGTGTCGCACGAGCGGCTCACGCTGCGCGCCGTCGACGGGAACGAGCTCGCCGCGTTCGTCGCCGTGCCGGAGGACGAGGCGACGTGCGGTGTCGTGATCCTGCCGGACGTCCGCGGCCTGTACCGGTTCTACGAGGAGCTCGCGCTTCGCTTCGCCGAGCGCGGGTACGCGGCCGCGGCGATCGACTATTTCGGGCGCACGGCCGGGACAGACGTGCGCGACGACGACTTCGAGTACATGCCGCACGTCGAGGAGACGACCGACGGCGGCGTCCAGGCCGACACCCGGGCTGCGGTGGAGGAACTGCGGCGCCGCGGCGTCGCGGCGGTGTTCACCGTGGGCTTCTGCTACGGCGGGCGCGCCTCGTGGATCGCCGCGGCGTCGGGTCACGGCCTCGCCGGCGCCGCCGGCTTCTACGGCAGCCCCACGCGGGAGCGAGGCGGCCCGAGTGCCGTCGCACGCGCCGGCGAGATGGCCTGCCCGGTGCTCGCGCTGCAGGCCGGCGACGACGCCGGCATCACCGCCGCGGACAACGCGGCGTTCGGCGCCGCGCTCGACGCCGCCGGCGTGGAGCACGAGATCGTCACGTATCCCGGCGCGCCGCACAGCTTCTTCGACCGCAAGCAGGAGGAGTTCCAGGAAGCCTCCGACGACGCCTGGCGCCGGGTGCTCGGCTTCGTCGACCGGCTCGCTTGATCCTCGCGATCGACCAGGGCACTACCGCGACGACGTGCCTCGTCGTCGACGACGACCTTCGTGTCGCCGGCCGCGGCTCGGCGGAGGTGGCGCAGCACTATCCGCGGCCCGGCTGGGTCGAGCACGACGCCGAGGAGATCTGGGACGGCGTGCTCGCCGCCTCCGCCGCGGCGCTCGCCGACGCGCGCGTCGGCCCCGGCTCCGTCGAGACGGTGGCCGTCGCCAACCAACGCGAGACGACGCTGCTCTGGGACCGGCGGACGGGCAGGCCGGTCGACCGCGCGATCGTGTGGCAGGACCGACGCACCGCCGCACGCTGCGCCGGGCTCGACCGCGACCTGATCCGCGAGCGCACCGGCCTCGTGCCCGACCCGTACTTCTCCGCGACGAAGCTCGAGTGGCTGCTGCAGCGGCACGATCCGCGCGGCCTCGCGTTCGGCACGATCGACAGCTGGCTGGTCTGGCGGCTCACTGGCGGCGTACGGCATGTCACCGACGCGACGAACGCATCGCGGACGATGCTCTGTTCGCTGCACACGCGTGCGTGGGACGACGACCTGCTCGCGCTGTTCGGCGTCGACCGCAGCCTGCTGCCGGAGATCGTCGGCTCGCGCGACGAGGTGGGAGAGGGCGACCTGCTGGGCGTGCGCGTCGCCGTCCGCGGCATCGCCGGAGACCAGCAGGCGGCGCTCTACGGGCACGGCTGCCATGCGCCCGGGGAGGGCAAGGCGACCTACGGCACGGGGAGCTTCGTGCTCGTGCACGCCGGCGACGACGCGTCGCCCCCGCCGCACGGGCTGCTCAAGACCGTCGCCGCGGACGGCTACGCGCTCGAGGGGGCGGTGCTGGTCGCCGGCGCGGCGCTCCAGTGGCTGCGCGACGGGCTCGGGCTGCTCGGCGACGCCGCCGAGAGCGAGGCGCTCGCCGCGAGCGTCGAGGACGCGGGCGGCGTGGTCTTCGTGCCCGCGCTCGCCGGGCTCGCCTCGCCGTGGTGGGACGCCGGCGCACGCGGCCTCATTGCCGGGCTCACGCGCGGCTCGACCCGGGCGCACCTCGTCCGTGCCGCGCTGGAGGCAATCGCGCACCAGGTCGCGGACGTCGTGGACGTCCTGCCGGAACCGCTGCGCACCCTCCGGGCCGACGGCGGCGCGACCCGAAACGCATTCCTGATGCAGCTGCAGGCCGACCTGCTCGGGCTGCCCGTCCGGGTCGCCGCCGAGCAGGAGACGACCGCCCTCGGCGCCGCCGCCCTCGCCGCCGGGGGCGAGGCGCGGGTGGCCGAGGGGGCCGTCTACGAGCCCCGGCTCGACCCTGCCCGGGTGGCCCGCGAGCGGTCGTCGTGGCGGACGGCGCTCGACCGTGCGAGAACCGATCGCCCCGCTTAACGGGAACTTAGGTCCGCAGGGCATGCTTACGGCCTTCGGCTCAACCTACCCGCGATTTCAGGAGGACGACGTGGCAGACGACGTGGGCGACAAGCTCGAACAGGCGCTGTTCGAGATTCGGCGGGTGATTGCGGGGCAGGAGGGGATGCTCGAGCGGGTCCTCGTGTGCCTGCTCGCGCGCGGGCACCTGCTGATCGAGGGCGTCCCCGGCCTCGCGAAGACGCTGACGATCAAGACGACCGCGGCCGTGCTCGGCGGCAGCTTCAACCGCGTGCAGTTCACGCCCGACCTCGTGCCGTCCGACCTCGTCGGCACGCGGGTCTACCGGCCGGACAAGACCGAGTTCGAGACGGAGCTCGGGCCGGTCTTCTGCAACTTCCTGCTCGCCGACGAGATCAACCGCGCGCCGGCGAAGGTGCAGTCGGCGCTGCTCGAGGTGATGCAGGAGCACCAGGTGACGATCGGCCACACGACGTTCCCGGTGCCGGACCCGTTCCTCGTGCTCGCGACGCAGAACCCGATCGAGTCGGAGGGGACCTACCCGCTCCCCGAGGCGCAGGTCGACCGGTTCATGCTCAAGGTGCTCGTCGACTACCCGTCGCACGACGAGGAGCTGACGGTCGTCGCGCGCTCGCTCGAGAACGCGCCGGCGCTCGAGCGGGTCCTCTCGATCGAGGAGCTGACAGAGCTGCAGCGCCGCGTGGGCAAGATCTACGTCGACCCCGCGCTGATCTCCTGGTCGGTCGACGTCGCGACGGCGACGCGCCGGCCCCGCGAGCACGGCCTCGAGGGCATTGCCGACTACATCTCGTACGGCGCCAGCCCGCGCGGGCCGATCAGCCTGATCGCGGCCGCGCAGGCGCTCGCGCTGATCCGCGGACGCGACTACGTCGTCCCGTCCGACGTGCAGGCGCTCGTCGCCGACGCGTTCCGTCACCGGCTCGTGCTCTCGTACCGCGCGCTCGCCGAGGAGGTGCAGCCCGACGCGCTGCTCGAGCAGGTGACGGCGGCGGTGCCGGTACCGCAGATCGACCTCGGCCACCGGGAGGCAGCCGTTTCGTGAGCACGGCCGTCGACCCGCTCGCACCGGCCCGCACCGCCGCGCACCCGGGTCCCGGTCCGCTCTCGGCGGCGTCGCTCCGGGCCCTCGAGCTGTCGGTCGGCAGGCGGGTCGACGGGCTGCTGGCCGGCGACTACCGTTCCGCGTTCGCCGGCGTCGGCACCGAGCTGTGGCAGCTGCGGCCGTACGAGCCGGGCGACGACGTTCGGCGCATCGAGTGGAACGTGACCGCCCGCACCGGCCGGCCGCACGTGCGCGTGGAGCTCGCCGAGCGCGTGCTCGTCACCTGGCTGGTGCTCGACGCATCTGCCTCGATGGCGTTCGGCACCGGCGAGCGGCGCAAGGCGGACGTCGCGGAGGGCGTGGCCGTGGCGATCGGCTGGGCGGCGACCCGGCGCGGGAACCGCCTCGGCACGATCGCGTTCGGCAATCGCCAGCAGTTCGAGCGTCCGCGGCAGGGACGCCGTGCGCTGCTCGACACGCTCCAGATGCTGCGCGGCCTGCCGCCCGAAGGCACCGGGACGCTGCGCGACGCGCTCGAGCTCGCCGACCGCGTCGCGCGGCAGCGCGCGCTGGTGGTCGTCGTCTCGGACTTTCGCGGGAAGCCCGACTGGCGCGCACCGCTGCTGCGTCTCGCCGGCCGGCACACCGTGCTCGCCGTCGAGATCCGCGACCCGCGCGAGCAGGAGCTGGCCGACGTCGGCGAGCTGCGGCTCGTCGACCCGGAGACGGGGCGGCAGCTGCGCGTGGACACGGGCGACCGTGCGCTGCGCGAGCGCTTCGCGGCGGCTGCCGCCGACGAGCGGCGCGCGCTGGTGACGATGCTCGCATCTGCAGGCGTCCGCCACGTCGCGCTCGGCACCGAGGGCGACTGGCTCCGGCCGCTCGCCGGGTTCCTGCGCCGGAGGCGTCGCGGCTGGTGAGCTTCGAGGCGCCGGTCCTGCTCGTCCTGCTGCTCGTCGTCCCGCTCGCGGCGTGGGCGGTCGTCGGGCTCGAGCGGCGCCGCTCGGCCCGGGCGTCGGCCTGGGCGCCACCGGGGCTTCTGCGGAACATGGTCCCGCGGGTGAGCGGCTGGCGGCGCTACCTGCCGGTCGGGCTGCTGCTCGCGGGGCTGACGCTGCTGCTCGTCGGCTTCGCGCGCCCGCAGGCGACGATCCACGAGAAGCGCCAGGACGCGACGGTCATCGTCGTGCTCGACGTCTCCGGTTCGATGGCCGCGAACGACGCACCGCCGACGCGGCTCGGCGCCGCCCGGGCGGCGGCCGAGCGCCTCGTCGATCACCTGCCGAAGGGCTACCGGATGGCGGTCGTGACCTTCTCCGATCATGCTGCCGTCGTGCAGGCGCCGACCCGCGACCTGACGGCCGTCCGTGCCGCGCTCGCGCGGGCGCGCTACGGCCCGCAGGGAACGGCGCTCGCCGACGGTGTCGCGCGGGGCGTCGCGGTGGCGCGGTCGGTCGGCGGGACCGGCGGCCAGAAGCATCCGCCGGGCGTCGTCGTCCTGCTCTCGGACGGCGGCCAGACCTCCGGCCGCGTCTCGCCCGCGCAGGCCGCCGCCGCCGCGCGCAAGGCGCACGTGCCCGTGTCGGCGGTCTCGGTCGGGACGACGGACGGCGTCGTGCAGCAGAAGCTCAAGGGCGGGTACACCGAACGGTTTCAGGTCCCCACGCAGCCGGCGGTGCTGCAGGCGATCGCACGCCAGAGCGGGGGGCACTTCTATGCGCACGCGGTCGACTTCGACCCGAAGGCGATCTACGGCGAGCTCGGGTCGCGGGTCGGCAAGGAGCCGAAGCGCGTCGAGGTGACCGCGGTCGCCGCGGCGGGCGGGCTCGTCTTCATGCTTGCCGGCGGCCTGCTGTCCGGCGTGTGGTTCCGGAGGATGCCGTGACCCTTCGCCTCTCGCTCGCCGCGCTCGTGGTCGCGCTGGCGGCGGCGTTCGCGGTCGCTCCGCCCGGCAACGCGACCAACGAGTGCCACGGCATCACCGCGTGCATCCGCGTCGTCGGCCCCTGGGTGGTCGTGCCGCCCGGCCGCGCCGTCCACTACCTGCTCAGCTGCCCGAAGGGCCGGGGGGTGGTCGGCGGCCTCGACGCACAGGCGACCTCGCGCGCCGTGCGGGTCGGCTTCGACGCGCGCATCGGCGCGCCGGTTTCGCCCGGCGTGACGACGACGTCGTCGGCGCTCTTCAGCGCCGTGTCGACCTCGCCCCGCACCGAGCTGTTCCAGCCGCTCCTCGGCTGCGTGCCGACGCAGGGCGGCGGCGGGCGCTCGACGGTGTCGGCGCGCGTCACGCCCGTCGGGCCGGCGCTCGTCCTGCGCTCGCGGATCGTCGTCATCCGTCCGGGCGCGCTCCAGTTCGGCAAGGCGACGTGCCTGCCGGAAGAGGAGCTCGTCGGATCGTGGAGCGCGATCGCGTTCCGGACGAAGAAGCCGCCCGCACGGGCGAACGTGGCGCTCGTCCGGGCGACGAAGGCCGTGTCGGGCAGGCAGGCGGTGGTGACGGCGTCGGCGACCGACAGGCTCTCGATCGACGTCCACGCCGTCGTCCAGGTCGGCGCGGAGTGTGCGCCGTGAGGGCGGAGCGGCGATCTTGAGCTTCTCGTCTCCGTATCTCCTGGCGGTGCTGCTGGTCGTGCCGGCGGTGACGGCGCTGGCGATCTGGCTCGACCGGCGGCGCGCGAAGTACCCGGTCGCGTTCACGAACCTCGACGTGCTCGCCTCGGTGGCATCGCCGCGGCGCCGGCTCGGGCGCTGGATCCCGCTCGCGCTGTTCCTGCTCGCGCTCGCGTTCGCCTCGGCGGCGCTGGCCAGGCCGCGCGCCTCGGTCAGCAAGCCGGCGCAGCGGGCGACGGTCGTGCTGCTCGTCGACGTCTCCGGCTCGATGCGCGCCTCCGACGTCAAGCCGACCCGGCTCGGCGCGGCCCAGGCGGCGATGACCGCCTTCGCCGACAAGGTGCCGAAGCAGGTCAAGGTCGGGCTCGTCTCGTTCAGCACCAGCCCGAACGTCCTCGTGATCCCGACCGTCGACCGCGGCCAGCTGCACGAGGGCATCGACCTGCTCGCGCCCGAGGCGGGCACCGCGATCGGCGACGGCCTGGGGATCGCGGTCCAGGTCGCCGAGTCGTCGCTCGGCACCGTGCGGCGCGGCCCGGACGGGAAGGTGCCGGCGGCGATCGTCCTGCTCTCCGACGGCGCCCAGACACGCGGCGTGCTGAGCCCGCAGCAGGGCGCCGCGCGGGCCCGCGCCGCCGGCATCCGCGTGTACACGATCGCGCTCGGCACCAACCACGGCACGCTCTCGTTCGGCGGCGGCTTCGGCTTCGGCTTCAACGGGGGCGGGGGCGGCCGCTTCCCGGTGCGGCCGGACCCGCAGACGCTCGCGATGATCGCCAGGGTGACGGGCGGGCAGTCCTACCAGGCACGGTCGGCGTCGAAGGTCAGCGCGGTCTACAAGGAGCTCGGCTCGAGCATCATCAAGCGTCACTCGACGCGGGAGGTTTCCTCCTGGTTCGTCGGCGGGGCCGCCCTGCTCCTGCTCGGATCGCTCGCGGCCGCCGGGCTGACGGGCGAGCGGCTCCCCTGAGCGGCGGGTCCCACCTCCGGGCGGATCGCCTCCGTTCCTTCGTTTAGTTGGCAAATCCTTCGCGAAGCGGCAGACTTCGGGGTGAAGGCCTGCGCGCGACCGCGCGGGGGAGCCAACGGAAGGGTCGAAATCTTGAAGAGGATCATCTTCGTCGCCGGAGCGGCCTTCCTCGCGAGCGCGGTCGTGGCGCTCGCCGCCGGAAGCAACCCGGTCGGCATCAAGAAGGGTGCGGTCACGGCCTGTATCGCGAAGGGCGTGCTCCGGCTGTCCGGCTGCCCGAAGGGAGCCAGGACGGTCACGTGGAACATGCAGGGCCAGCGCGGGGCAACCGGGGCGACCGGCACGGCCGGGGCGGCGGGCGCGACGGGCGCGACGGGCGCGACCGGTCCCGCCGGCGCGCAGGGGCTGCGCGGACAGGCCGGCCCGCAGGGTCTGCAGGGCGATCCCGGCCCCGCCGGGCCGAGCACCGGCATCCCCGGGCCGCAGGGGCCGCAGGGCCCGCAGGGCCCCGCCGGCCAGCAGGGGCCGAAGGGCGACCAGGGCGACCCGGGCCAGCCGGGCGCGCAGGGGAACGCCGGCCCGCAGGGGCCGATCGGGAATCCGGGCCCGCAGGGCCTGAAGGGCGACACGGGCCCGAAGGGCGACACGGGCCTGACGGGCGCCACCGGCCCGCAGGGCCTGAAGGGCGACACGGGCCCGACGGGCGCCACGGGCCTGACGGGCGCGACCGGCGCGCAGGGCCCGAAGGGCGACACGGGCGCTACGGGCCTGACGGGCGCGACCGGCGCGCAAGGCCCGAAGGGCGACACGGGCGCGACGGGTGCGCAGGGCCTGAAGGGCGACACGGGCGCGACGGGCGCGCAGGGGCCGCAGGGCCCGAAGGGCGACCCGGGCCCGGCGTGGCAGCCCGAGTACGGCGTCGCGAACGTCCGCGTCGACCGCGGGTCGGGAGCCTCGATCTGGGCGACGTACTCGACCACGCTCGGCTCGCCGGTCGGCGACACGACGGGCGGCACGTTCAGGTTCACCTGCAACACGGGGCCGTGCAAGGTGTCGGCGACGGCCGACGTGCTCAGCGCGGCCACGCCGTCGACGGGCAGCGCGCACGTGTACCCGCGGCTGCTGATCTACTCGGAGAGCCTGAGCGGCGGCCCGGAGACGTACTGCGAGTACGCCGACGGTGCCGACAACTCGGGCTCGCTCGACGCGATCGACCGCGTGGCGATGAGCACGGCCACGTCGACGTTCCCGGTGCTGAACCTGGGCATCGGCGGCTCGCTCGACTGCGGCTCGACCCAGTCGTACCCGGCGAACGGCGTCGTCCAGGACATCTGGGTGCCGGCCGGGTACTACGACGTGCAGTCGACGTTCACGTTCGCGTCGAGCTGACCGGTTGCCGGCTCGGAGGGGGCCCGGTGCCCCCTCCGAGCCCTACAGGTCCAGGTTCAGCTCACGCAGGGCGAGGAAGACCGCCTCGCTGAACGTGGGGTAGGGCTGGATCACGTCGAGCAGGACGTCGACGGGGGTCTCCGCGCGGATCGCGAGCGTGAGCTGTTGCAGCCACTCGCCCGCCTCGGGGCCGACCGCGACGGCGCCGGTGAGGACGCGGCGCTGCGGGTCGGCCACCACCTTGACGAACCCGTCGCGCTTCGGCCGCTCGTAGGTCGCGAGGCGCGGCGTCGAGGTGAGCTGCCAGGTCGCGCTCAGGCCGGAGGAGGTGTCGCCGACGGTCGCCACCTGCGGGTCGGTGAAGATCGTGGCCGGGACTGCGCGGTGATCGGCTCGCACGTCGCGCCCGGCGAGGTCGTAGGCGACGATCCGGGCGTGGTACTTGCCGACGTGCGTGAACGGCGCGATCCCGGTGACGTCGCCGATCGCCCACACGTGCTCGGCCGCACGCAGGCGCTCGTCGACCTCGATCCCGCGCTTCGAGATCGTGAGGCCGAGCGGGTCGAGCCCGTCGACGTTCGGCTGCCGGCCGGTCGCGACGAGCAGCCGGTCGAAGCCGATCTCCTCGCCGCCGGCGAGCGACAGGGTGTCGCTCGAGACGCTCTCGGCACGGCCGTCGAGCCGGACGTCGACCCCGTCCTCGCGGAGCGCGCGGTCGACCAGGGCGGCCGCGTCGGCGTCGACGCGCGGGAGCAGGCGCTCCGCTGCCTGTACGAGCGTCACCTGCGAGCCGGCGCGCTGGAAGAACTGCGCGAGCTCGCAGCCGACCGGCCCGCCGCCGAGCACGAGCAGGCGCGCCGGCGCCTCGAGCGTCTCCGTCGCCTCGACGTTGGTCCAGTAGCCGGCCTCGGCGAGCCCGTCGAGCGGCGGCACCGCCTGCGACGAGCCGGTCGCGAGCACGAGCCGGTCGTAGGAGAGCTCGTCGCCGTCGACCTCGAGCACGCCCGGCCTGGCGACGCGCGCGTCACCGCGCACGAGCTCGGCGCCCTGATCCGACAGCCACTCGACCTGGGACGAGTCGTCGCGCTCGGCGACCCGGTCGCGCCACGCGAAGACGCGGCCGACGTCGAGCGGCCCCGCCTCGAGCGCGCCGCCGGAGTGACGCACCGCCGCGGCGAGCTCGGGCGCGCGGAGCATCGTCTTCGTCGGCATGCACGCCCAGTACGAGCATTCTCCGCCGACGAGACGGCGCTCGACGAGGGTGATCCTCGCGTCCTCGTCGAGCCGGCGGAGGGCGCCGACGAAGTGCTCGCCGGACGACCCTCCACCGATGACGACGACGTGCAGGCCCGCTCCGTCCGCTAGAGCAGGCCGTTCGCCTGCAGGAAGGCCTTGGCGATGTTCGCCGCCGACTGCTTGTCGACGTAGAACGCCTTGTTCATCGCGATGATCGCCGGCGTCGTCAGCTTCGCCGACACGGCGTTGACCGTCTTCGCGAACGTCGGCCCCGCGGCCTTGAGCACCGACGTCGTCACGAGCGGCGTCACGTTCTGGAACCCGGTGACGTGCTTCGGGTCGGCCAGCACCGTGTACTTCGACGGCTTGCCGAGCGGCGGGTCGGTCGAGAACACGTCGGCCGCCAGCAGCTTGCCCTGGTCGAGCGCCACGTACGCCGAGATCGAGCCGAGCGGGACGAACGTCGCGTTCGCCAGCCCGTACTGCTTCGTGTACCCGACGAAGCACGTGTTGCGGGTCTTGCACTCCGGGAACCCGCCGAGCTTGAACGGCCCGACCTTCTTCAGGTCGCCGATCGACTTGAGCCCGTACTTCTTCGCGGTCGCGTTCGTGACCGCGAGCACGTCCGTGTCGTAGAACGGGGTCGTCGGGAGCGCGGTGATGCCGTGCGCCGCCTCGAGCCTCTTCGCCAGCTGGTAGGTCGCCTGGCCGGTCCTGGGCGAGCTCTTGCGACCGTAGACGTCCTGCACGATCACCCCGGTGTACTCGGGGTAGAAGTTGAGCTTGTGGCTCGTCAACGCCTTGTGGATGATCTCGGTGGAGCCGATGTTCTCCTTGTAGGAGATCTTGAAGCCCTTCGCCTCGAGCGCCTGCTTGTAGAGCTGCCCGAGGATGTACTCCTCGCCGAAGTTCTTCGTGCCGATCACGATCGTCGGCCCTGCGGTCGTCCTCGCGTGGGCTGGGCGGGCGAGAACCGCCCCAACTAGTCCGATCACGATCGCGACTCCCAGCGAGATCGCGAACGCCGCCTTGGCGGCGCGCCGCGTGTGCTTCCTGATCACGCCTACTCCTTCCCTCGTTGGACCTCGGGGACCATAGTCATGCGAAGGCCCCTGGGAGTCACGGCGCGCTGGAGCGCGACCAGCGCGACGAACACCCCCGCCGACAGCGCCATCACGCAGATGGAGGCCCCGAGCACGCCGGACAGGCGGTAGCTCGCCTGGTTGACGATGATGTCGCCGAGCCCGCCGCCGCCCGCGATCGCCGCGATCGGCGCCGTCGCCACCACCGTCACCGCCGCCACCCGGATGCCGGTGAAGAGAAGCGGCAGCGACAGCGGCAGCTCGATTCGCCGGAGGATCTGCATCCCCGTCATCCCCATGCCGCGGGCGGCGTCGACGGTGTCGCGGTCGACCCGGTCGATCCCCTCGAAGGCGTTCGTCAGCATCGGGCCGGTCGCGAGCACCGCGAGCGCGGCCATGTTGTTCGTGAACCCGATTCCGAGCACCGTCACGAACACGCCGATCAGGACGAGGCTCGGGAGCGCGCGACCGACGATCGACGCCCCGACCGCGACGGTCGACCCGCGGTGCAGGTGGCCGAGCGCGATGCCGACGGGCAGGGCGACGACGGCGGCGAGCAGGAGCGCGGCGCCGGCGAGCTCGAGCTGCTCGATCGCCTTCGTCACCAGCAGGTGCGGGTTGTCGGCGATGAACTGGAACGCCCCGGTGAATGCGCCGGAGACGATCACGCGACCCGCGTCCACGGCGCGAGTGTCCGGCGCAGGAGGAGGAGCAGGCCGTCGCAGACGAGCGCGAGGCCGATTGCCAGCGCTCCGGCGGTGTAGATCTCCGTCTTGAACGGCGTCGGCGACTGGAGGGCGACGAAGATCGGGTAGCCGAGGCCCTTCGGCAGCAGGAACGCGGCGATCGTCCCGATCGAGATCGTCGACACGACGGCGATGCGGAGCCCGGCGACGATCGCAGGCACTGCCAGCGGCAGCTCGACGCGCCAGAGGATCTGCCGCGCCGTCAGCCCCATCCCGCGTGCGGCCTCGAGTACCTCCGGAGACGCGCCGTTCAGTCCGGCATCGATGTTCGGGTAGAGGATGACGAGCGTGTAGGCGACGAGCGCGACCTCGACCGTCGTGTACGTGATGCCGGTGAACGGCACGAGGAGCTGGAACAGCGCGAGGCTGGGGATCGTGTACAGCAGCGCCGAGAACACGCCGACGGGCTTGTCGAAGCCGCGGATCCGATGCGTGAGCAGCGCGAGCACGAACGCGATCGCGAACCCGATCCCGACCGCGATCAGCGTCAGCTCGATGTGCTGGACGAGCGCCGGGAGGAGCGTGTCGCGCCAGTGCTGCTGCACCCAGTCCCAGCAGAAGGTGTGGTCGCCGCGGACGCACGCGCTGCCGTGCCCGAAGTTCGGGATGACCGGGCCGCCGGACGCGAGCCGACCGCTCACCGGCTGAGCCACGCTCACAAGATCTCCGTCGCGTCGTGCCAGCGGAACACGCCGAGCGCGGCGCCGTCGGGGCTCTCCACGACGAGGTGGTCGGCGTCGGACTCGAGCAGCAGGCTGACCGCGTTCCGCACGGTGGTGGTGCTCGGCACGCGCATGCCGGCGTCGCCGTCGGCCGCCGGGTCGAGCGTCACCTCGGACAGCGTTCGCAGCGCGAGGCGGCGCAGGGCGCGGTCCTCGCCGATGAACTGCGCCACGAAGTCGTCGGCCGGCTGCGCGAGGATCGCGTCCGGGGTGTCGTACTGCGCGAGCACGCCACCCTCGCGCAGGATCGCAATCCGGTCACCCATGGTGATCGCCTCGTCGACGTCGTGGGTGACGAAGATCACCGTCTTCTCGACCTCGCGGTGCAGGCGTCGCAGCTCGGCCTGCAGGCGGTTGCGGGTGATCGGGTCGAGCGCGCCGAAGGGCTCGTCCATCACCAGCAGCGGCGGGTCGGCGGCGAGCGCGCGCGCGAGCCCGACCCGCTGGCGCTGCCCGCCCGAGAGCTGCGCCGGATAGCGCCGCGCATCGCCGGGCTCGAGCCCGACGAGCTCGAGCAGCTCGCCGGTGCGCGAGCGCGTCCGCGCGCGGTTCCAGCCGAGGAGCTTCGGGACGACCCCGATGTTCTCGCCGACCGTCATGTGCGGGAAGAGGCCGATCTGCTGGATCACGTAGCCGATACCGCGTCTGAGCTCTGCGACCGGCAGCTCGCGGACGCTGCGGCCGTCGATCCGGATGTCGCCCTCGTCGTAGGGGATCAGGCGGTTGACCATCTTGAGCGCGGTCGTCTTGCCGCCGCCCGACGGGCCGACGAGGACGCAGAACGTGCCGGCCGGGATCTCGAGCGAGAGCGACGACAGCGCAGCGACCTCCCGGCCGGCGTAGCGCTTGCTGACGCGGTCGAAGACGAGCTCCGCTGCGGTGGAGGCAGCCGTCACAGGTTCCTGATCCCGGCCAGCCCCACGCAGCCTCCGACCGCGACCAGCGCGGCCGTGATCGCCATCGAGAGCCGGTAGCCGGTCAGGTCGAGCTCGTTGCCCGAGCCCGCGATCGCCGCGCCGACGACCGCGATCCCGAGCAGCCCCGCGACGCGTGCGACCGCGTTGTTGACGCCGCTCGCCGTCCCGGCGTCGTCCTTGCCGGCGTCGGCGAGCACGGTCGAGGTCAACGGCGCGACGATCAGCGACAGCCCCACCGAGAATACGAGTAGCGCGGGCAGCAGCTCGGTCCAGTACGTGAACGACGCGCCGAGCCGGGCGGTCGCGAGGACGCCCGCCGCGGCGACCAGCGGGCCGAACCCCATGAACAGGCGCGGGCCGGACCGCATCGACAGCCGTCCGAAGCGCGGCGACAGGACGAACATCACGGCCGTGATCGGCAGCAGCGCGAGCCCGCTCTGCAGCGCGCTGTAGCCGGCGATCTGCTGCAGGAACAGCACGAGGAAGAAGGTCAGCGTCGACAGCCCCGCGTACACGAACACCGTCTCCGCGTTGGCGAACGAGAAGTTGCGGAGACGGAAGAGCCGCAGCGGCAGCATCGGCGCCGGGGTGCGCCGCTCCCACAGCACGAAGAGCACGAGCAGCACGATCCCGCCGAGGAGCGAGGCGAGGATCAGCGGGTCGCCGAAGCCGCGCCGAGGCGCCTCGATCAGCGCGAACACGGGACCGGCGAGCCCGAACGCGCAGAGAAGCGCGCCGACGAGGTCGACGTGTGCCCGTTCGTCGGCCGGCGGCCGCGCGGGCACCGCGTACGCGACCAGCGCGAGCGTCCCCGCCACGAACGGGACGTTGACCAGGAACACCCAGCGCCACGACACGTGCGTGACGATCCAGCCGCCGACGAGCGGCCCGATCACGAACGCGATCCCGGTCCACGCGGTCCAGGTGCCGACGGCCGCGCCGCGGGCCTCGCCCTCGAACGTGCGCGTGATGACCGCGAGCCCCGCCGGCGTGAGCGCGGCGCCGGCGACCCCCTGGAGCGCGCGTGCGCCGATGAGCGCGTTGCCGGTCGGCGCGACGGCGCACAGCAGCGACGCCGCGCCGAACGCAGCGAGCCCGAGCATGAAGAGGCGCCGCGACCCGTACAGGTCGCCGAGCGACCCGCCGACGAGCAGCAGCGAGCCGAGGGTGAGGAGGTAGGCGTCGACCACCCACTGCTGCAGCGCGAGCCCGCCGCCGAGGTCGCGCTGGATCGCGGGCAGCGCGACGTTCACCACCGTCGAGTCGACGAACACGATGACCGAGCCGAGGATGCAGGCGACGAGGATCAGCCGGTTGCGCGACGTCGTCGGCAAGTGTTCGATACTCGCAGACACAGGGAGGCTCACCGTGAGCGATTACCAGATCGTCAAGCTCGGGGACGTCGAGGACTGGCTCGGCGACTACCCGGGCGAGATGCGCGGGATCACGTACGCCATCGGCGCCGAGCAGGTTGCGATCACGCACCGGCGGATGCCGCAGCACACCGGCAGCAAGGGCTCGTACGGCCACCGGCACAAGACACAGGAGGAGATCGTGCTCGTCCTCGCGGGCAAGCTCCAGTTCAAGCTGAACGACGAGATCGTCGAGCTCGAGAAGCACGACGCGATTCGCATCCCGCCCGGGACCTGGCGCGGGATCTGGAACGACGAGCCCGAGGACGCCGAGATCGTGATCGTCTCGAAGCGGATCGACGACCCGATCGGGGACACCGAGAACGTCGACGATTTCTGGCCCTGAACGGGGGGAAAGGTTGTTTCCCCCCGTTGGCCCCCCTTCCTCCTCGCGCGACAAGGCGCGACGTTGGCTTGGCCTCCCGCCGGGCGAAGCCCGGCTTCGGCCTCGATGCGAATCTGACCCTCACAGTCGTCAAAGCGCGAAGCGGTTGCCGCCGGAGGCCGGCTTGGCCGGCCGGGAGGCGAGGGCCGCGACCGCGACGGCAGGCGAAGAGGAGGGATGGGTCTCGGGAAGGGAACCTGGGTTCCCTTCCCGACGAGTCCCACCTAGTTCGTGCGCGGCGGCCGCGGCCGGGGCCGGCGCCTGCCGACGGCGCGGAGCTCTCGCAGATGCTCGACGTGGGCGTCGTGCAGGATCTTCGCGTGGTCGGGCAGCCAGGGTCCGTTCATGCTGCTCATGCGACCTCCCCTCGACTTCAAGTATCTTGAGGTCGAGATATTAGCTATGGAGCGTCTTGACGTCAAGAGAAATTCGGCGGATACTGCGCGCGTGACGGAAGACCACATCGACCGCTTCCTGGCACGGCTCGCGGAACAGCCGGGAACGGAGATGATCGATCTCGAGGTCGAGGGGATCGTCGACCGGATCGGTGGGATCAACCGCCGCATCAAGCGCGGGATGGAGCGGACGCTCGCCGAGCACGACCTGACGCACGAGGACTGGCAGGTGCTGTGCTCGCTCAGGCTGCGGCGCGAGGAGAACCGGAGCTCGCCCGGGGCGCTCGCCTCCGAGCTCGAGCTCTCGACCGGCGCGATGACGAGCCGGCTCGACCGGCTGGAGCGCGACGGTCACGTGCGCCGGCTTCCCGACCCGGACGACCGGCGGGCGATCCTGGTCGAGCTGACGCCCGAGGGCCGCGCCGCGTGGGACCGCGCCGCAGGCGTGCAGGCGCGGCGCGAGGCGTTCTTCGCCTCCGTGCTCACGAAGAAGGAGCAGGCGCAGCTGAACGGCCTCCTGCGCAAGCTCCTCGTCGCGCTCGAGGCGATCGACGCCGGTCGCGGCGAAGCTGCTTAGCGCAGCGCGGCAGAGCGGAGGCCGGCGCTGCCGGCGCGCGGGCCGAGCGCGTGGAACGGCTCCGGCTCGCGCACGCCCTCGACGCAGTCGGCGATGTACTCGCCGAGCGCGGGGCCGTGCTTGAAGCCGTGCCCCGAGCCGCCGCCGACGAGCCACCACGACGACTGCTCCGGATGCCGGGCGACGACGAAGTGCGAGTCGCCGGTGAGGCTGTACTGACAGACGCGGGCGCCGATCACGGGCGCCTCCGCGAGTGCCGGGAAGCGACGCGCAGCGAACGCGTGTGCCTCGCGGCGACCCGTGTCCGACGGCACTCGCTCGAGCGTGTCGGGATCGACCTGCTCGCCCGGGCCGTCGGGCGCGATCTTCACGCCGAGCCCGCCGACGTCCCCGTGGCCGTAGAAGGGCGCGTCGTACTCGCAGAACCCGGGCGTGCCGGTCCAGTCCGGCCCGCCGCCGAAGAAGAACACCTCGCGCCGCGAGATCACGAGCTCGAGCTCTCCCGGGAAGAGCGCCGGCAGCCACGCGCCGCAGGCCCAGACGACGACGTCGGCATCCGGCGGGTCGGCGGCCGTGACGCGCCGCGGCTCGACCCGGGCGCCGAGCCGCTCCGCGTCCTCGACGAGGAGCTGCGTCGCCCGCCGCGCGTGGAGCACGCCCGCGTCGGGCTCGTAGAGCACGCCGTGGAGGTCGTCGACCCCGAGCGAGGGGTAGAGGCCGGTCGCCGCCTCCGGCTCGAGCCACTCGTGCTCGACGCCGAGCCGCGCCAGGGTCGCACGGCTCTGCGTCTCGAAGCCGCCGTCGCGTCGCGCGAACCAGGCGAGCCCGACCGGCTCCCAGATGTGGACGCCGCTCGACTCCTGCAGCTCGAGCCACAGGGTGCGCGCCCGCCGTGCCAGCTCCGTGTACCACTCGGCGTCCCCGTGTGCCATGCGGAGCAGCCGCGTGTCGCCGCCCGAAGCCGAGCGCACCGTTCCCGGCGCGTACTGCTCGACGACGGTCACCCGCCAGCCACGCTTCCGGAGCTCGCGCGCCGTCGAGGCCCCGAAGACACCCGCGCCGACGACGACGGCTTCGCTCATCCCAGCTCCGGCGCCGGCTCCTTCATCGCTCGAGGCTACGCGACGGGCGCGGCGGCGTCGAGCGCGCCGCGGAGCGAGCGGACGAGCGCGTGGAGCTCGTCCACGCCCGCCTCGGCCGCCTCGACGGCGCGCGAGCCGACGACGACGCCGTCGACGAGCCCGGCTGCGGCGCGTGCGTGCGCGGGCGTCGCGATGCCGAAGCCCGCGTACAGCCGCGCGTCGGTGATCGCCCGTACGCGCTCTGCGAGCGGCGCGAGCGTCGGCGCCAGCTCGGGGCGGACGCCGGTCGTCCCCGTGACCGTGACGAGGTACAGCCAGCCGTCGGTCGTGTCGGCGGCGAGACGGAGCCGCTCGTCGGTCGACGTCGGTGCGACGAGCTGGATGCGGCGCAGCTCCCGATGCGAGTCCGCCGGGAGGTCGACGACGATGAGCGACGTCGCGCCCGCCTCCTTCGCCTCCTGCTCGAACCGCTCGTAGCCGTACGCGTCGAGCAGCGAGGCATACGTCATCGGCACGAGCGGCACGTCGACGAGTGCGCGTGTCTCGGCGAGGCACTCGAGGCAGCGCGCGGTGCGCATTCCCGCGGCGAGCGCGCGCTCGCCTGCCCGGCGGATGACAGGGCCGTCGGCGAGCGGATCGGAGAACGGAAAGCCGAACTCGACGATGTCGGCGCCGGCGTCGACTGCGGCCTCGACGAGCCTGGGCGTGTCGGGCATCGCCATCAGGTAGACGACGAGCGTCTTCATCGGGCGAGCACTTCGGCGAGGTCCTTGTCGCCGCGGCCCGAGAGGCAGACGAGAACGAGCTGCCCGGCGAGCTCGGCGGCGCGCGCCAGCGCGTGCGACGACTCGAGCGCGGGCACGATTCCCTCGGTCGCGCAGAGACGATGGAACGCGGCGAGCGCATCCTCGTCGGTCGCGGTCACGTACTCCGCGCGGCCTTCGTCGCGGAGCTGCGCGTGCTCCGGGCCGACGCCCGGATAGTCGAGCCCCGCCGAGATCGAATGCGCATCGAGGATCTGCCCGTCCTCGTCGGCGAGCAGCGACGACCGCGCGCCGTGGAGCACGCCCGCGCGCCCCGTTCCGAGCGACGCGGCTCCGGCCGCCTCGACGCCGATCAGCCGCACGCCCTCGTCGCCGACGAACTCCGAGAAGATGCCGATCGCGTTGGAGCCGCCGCCGACGCACGCGACGACGGCGTCGGGCAAGCGCTCCTCGGCGGCGAGCACCTGTTCGCGCGCCTCGCGCCCGATCACGCGCTGCAGCTCGCGCACCAGCTCCGGGTAGGGCGCGGGCCCGACGCACGACCCGATCAGGTAGTAGGTCGTGTCGACGTTCGCGATCCAGTCGCGGATCGCCTCGCTCGTCGCCTCCTTCAGCGTTCGCGTGCCGAACTCGACCGGCTCGACGCGGGCGCCGAGCAGCTTCATGCGCGCGACGTTGGGCGCCTGGCGCCGGATGTCCTCGCTGCCCATGTAGACGACGCAGTCGAGCCCGAAGCGCGCGCACACGGTCGCGGTCGCGACGCCGTGCTGCCCCGCACCCGTCTCCGCGACGATTCGCCGCTTGCCGAGCCTGCGCGCGACGACCGCCTGCCCGAGCGCGTTGTTCAGCTTGTGCGCACCCGTGTGCAGGAGGTCCTCGCGCTTCAGGTACATGCGCGTGCCCGGCGCGAACCGCTCGACGCGCGTGAGCGGCGTCGGTCGTCCTGCATAGGTCGCGAGCAGCTCGTCGAGCTCCGCGTGGAAGCCGTCGTCGCCGGCGAGCCCACGCCATGCCGACTCGAGCTCCTCAAGCGCCGGGATCAGCGTCTCCGGCACGTAGCGGCCGCCGTAGGCGCCGAACGTCCGTGTCATCGTGCCGCCGCCACCCATGCACGCACGCGCTCGTGGTCCTTGACACCCGGCGAGATCTCGGTCGAGCGCGCCGAGTCGACGGCCCACGGATGCACCGCGTCGATCGCGCCGCGGACGTTCTCCGGGCCGAGCCCGCCCGCCAGCATCACGCGACCGGGTGTCGACCGTGCGCGCTCGAGATGGGTCCCGTCGGTCTCCTCCCACGGCAGGTCGACCACCGCGCCGACCCGATCGCCGCCCCGCAGCAGCACGGCGTCGCGCGACCGGTGGCCGTTCTCGCGCGCGTAGAACTGGACGAGGTCGGCGTCGGTGTCGGCCGTCTCGCCGACGAACACGGCCACCCGCAGAACCGTCGGCGGCGCATCGAGCAGCGCGACGGCGCGCCGCGGGCTCTCGTCGGCGAGGATGAAGCCGACGAGGTCGGCGCCGGCATCGACCGCGGCGTCGACGTCCTCCCGGCGTGTCAGACCGCACACCTTCACGAGCGGTCGCGCGACGAGCTCCGCCAGCTTCCCGCCGGGGTCGGCAGCGCGCATCAGCGCCGATCCGACCAGCACCGCGTTCGCGCCGGCCAGCTCGGCCGCGGCGGCCTGGCCGCGGGTCTCGATGCCGCTCTCCGCGATCACCACCCGGCCGCGCGGCGCTCGGGCGACGAGCTCGAGCTGTGTGCGACGGTCGATCGAGAAGTCGGCGAGGTTGCGCGCGTTCACGCCGACGACCGGCGCGTCGAGACGCGCCGCACGGTCGAGCTCATCGCCGTCGTGCGCCTCGACGAGCGTGTCGAGGCCAAGCTCCGCGGCCGTCTCGAGCATCGCGCGGCACGCCGCGTCGTCGAGGTCGCGCAGCAGGAGCAGTGCCGCGTCGGCACCTGCGTCGCGGCACGCCTCGAGGTCCGCGCGCCTGCTGAAGAACCCCTTGGCGAGCAGCGGCATCGTCGTTGCGCCCCGTGCGGCGCGAAGGTCGTCGAAGGTGCCGCCGAAGCGCTCGTCGACGAGCACCGACATCGCGCGCGCACCGGCCGCGGCGTAGGCGCGCGCCACGGCTGCCGGGTCGCCGCCGGGCCGCAGGTCGCCGGCGGAGGGCGAGCGGCGCTTGAACTCGGCAACGGCGCCGAACCCGGGTGCCGCGAGTGCGTCGGCGAACCTCACGTCGCCGCCTTCTGCTGCGAGAACGCGGCGAGCGCCTCGAGGCGCGTCGCCGCGGTGCCCGAGTCGAGCGCTTCGTGAGCCGCCTCGAGCCCGTCGCGCAGGTCGTCCGCGTGACCGGCCGCAGCGATCGCTCCGGCGGCGTTGATCGCGATCGCCGACCGCGCGGCTGTGTCGCCGCCTCCTGCGAACACCGCGCGGATGCGCCGGGCGTTCTCGACCGGCGTCCCGCCGCGCAGCTCCTCCGGCGCACAGCGGGGCACGCCGAGGTCGAGTGGGTCGATCTCCCGCCGTCGGACCTCGCCGTCGGCCACCTCGCAGACGAGGTTCGGGCCGGCCGGTGAGAGCTCGTCGATGCCGCCGGCGCCGTGCACGACGAATGCGCGCCGCGCGCCGAGCTGCACGAGGACGTCGGCGATCACCGGCACGAGCGCGGCGTCGTAGACGCCGACGACCTGACTCCGCGCGCCGGCAGGGTTGGTGAGCGGGCCGAGCACGTTGAAGACGGTACGCGTCGCGAGCTCGCGGCGGACCGGCGCCGCATGCCCCATCGCCGGGTGGTGGGCGGGCGCGAACATGAAGCCGAACCCGAGCTCGTCGATCGAGCGCGCAATCGCGTCGGCGGGCAGCTCCAGGTTGAAGCCGAGCTCCTCGAGCACGTCGGCCGAGCCGGACTGCGACGAGATCGAGCGGTTCCCGTGCTTTGCGACCCCGGCGCCCGCCGCCGCCGCGACGAGCGCCGCGGCGGTCGAGATGTTGAACGTCCGCCCGCCGTCGCCGCCCGTTCCGGCCGTGTCGACGAGGTCGTCGCGTTCCGGATGCACCGCGATCACGTGGTCGCGCATCGCCTCCGCAGCACCCGCGATCTCGTCCGGCGTCTCACCCTTCAGCCGCAGCGCGACGAGGAAGCCGCCGATCTGCGCCGACGTCGCGCCGCCGGTCATGATCGTGTCCATCACGCGCCGCGATTCCGCGCGCGTCAGGTCCTTGCCGTCGAGCAGTTGTGCGAGCGCGGACTCGATCATCTGTCGGCTCCGGCGAGGAAGTTGCGCGCGAGGGCGGGGCCGGAGGGGGTGAGCACCGACTCGGGGTGGAACTGCACGCCCTGCACCGGCAGCTCCCGGTGCCGAACCGCCATCACCTCGCCGTCGGTCGCGAGCGCAGTCACCTCGAGGCAGTCTGGCAGCGCTGTCGCCGCGAGCGAGTGATATCGGCCCGCCTCGAACTCCGGCGGGATCCCGGCGAAGAGCGGGCTCCCGTCGTGGCGGACGGTCGTGGCCTTGCCGTGGACGAGCTCGCGCGCATAGCCGACCCGGCCGCCGAAGCAGGCGACGATCGCCTGGTGGCCGAGGCAGACGCCGAGCGTCGGCGTCGTGGGGGAGAGCCGGTCGACGATCGCCATCGTCGCACCCGCGTCCTCGGGCCGGCCGGGGCCCGGCGAGACGACGACGTGCGACGGCGCGAGCGCGGCCGCCTCGTCGGGTGTGATCGCGTCGTTGCGGTGGACGGCCACCTCGGCGCCGAGGGTGCCGAACAGGTGCGCGAGGTTGTAGGTGAACGAGTCGTAGTTGTCGACCAGGAGGATCACGTTCGCGCCTCCGCGAGGTCGATCGCGGTCTCGAGCGCGGCGAGCTTGCGCAGGCACTCCTCGTGCTCCGCCTGCGGGCTCGAGTCGGCCACGATGCCGGCGCCGGCCTGCATGAGCGCGACGCCGCCCGAGAGCACGATCGTCCGGATCGTGATGCACGCGTCGAGCGGCCCGTCCGGGAGCGCGTAGAGCACGGCGCCGCCGTACGGCCCGCGGCGATAGCCCTCGAGCTCCGAGATGATCTGCATCGCGCGCACCTTCGGCGCACCCGACACCGTCCCGGCCGGGAAGCACGCGCGGAGCACGTCGAAGGACGCCGTTCCCGGCACGAGCTCGCCCGCGACCTCGGACACGAGATGCGTGATGTGAGAGAAGCGTTCCGGCTCGAGGAAGCGCTCGACGTGCACGGTGCCCGGCAGGCAGACGCGCGACAGGTCGTTGCGGCCGAGGTCGACGAGCATCACGTGCTCGGCGCGGTCCTTCTCCGACGAGAGGAGCCGCTCGGCGTCTCCCTCGCCCGGCCGGGTCGAGCCCGCGATCGGGTTCACCGACGCGCGGCCGTCATCGCAGCGGACGAGCGTCTCCGGCGACGAGCCGACCAGGGCGAGCGTGTCGAGCTCGAGCAGGAAGAGGTACGGCGACGGGTTCACGCGGCGGAGCGACCGGTAGATCTGCAGCGCGGAGACGGTCGTCTTCCGCTCCGCCCGCTGCGACAGCACGATCTGGAAGGCGTCGCCGCGGCGGATGTGGTCGCGGCAGGTCTCGACGCCCTGCTCGTAGTCGAAGCGCGAGGGCAGCCTGCGCGTCGCGCCGCCGCTGCCGCCGGCCGCGACGGGCAGCGGCGGGATCGGCGCCTGCAGCAGCCGGGTCAGCTCGCCGGGGTCGCCCGCGAGGACCTCGGCGATGCCGCTCGCGTGGTCGAAGCGGACGAGGACGTCGGCGACCACGAACAGGCTCTCCGGAAGGTCCGGGCCGGCGCCGGGGAGCTCGACGGTCGGCTCGAGCCGCGCGACGTGGTCGTAGCCGAGGTAGCCGACCACCGGCGCCGCCGCGGCGGCCGCCTCCTCGAAGGAGACGATCCGCTCGCCGCAGCCGACGAGCGAGTAGCGGCCGAGGCGGCCCTTCTCGACCGACTCGAGCAGGAACGAGCCGCGGTGCAGCTCCCGCAGGTGGAGGTACGCCCCGAGCGGCGTGACGAGATCGGTGTTGACGACGGTGCTGGCGATCATCGGTAGACGAAAACGACCCTCGCGGGTCGTGGGTCGAGCGGTTTCATCGGAGTTCCGGTCGCGCGGTTACGCGCCCGGGCTTCCGCCCCGCTCGCGGCGTGTGCGCCACCAGGTGCGGGTGCGGAGGTTCATCGACCATGACGGTAGTCGGTTGCGTTTGAATGCGCAAGCCGATGGCCGTCCCTCCGCTCCTCGTCTCGCTGCTCGAGGCCTTCGGCCCGTCGGGGCACGAGGAGGAGGTGTCCCGCGTCTGGCGCGAGGCGGCCGCCGGGTTCGCGACGGTGACGTCCGACACGCTCGGCACGAGCTTCGCCCGGGTCGCCGCGGCCGGGACGGGGGGACCGCGCACGCTCGCGCTCGTCGGCCACATCGACGAGATCGGGGTCGCGGTCACCGACGTCGAGGAGAGCGGGCTGCTTCGCGTCACGACGATCGGCGGGGTGAGCCCGGAGACGCTCCTGGGTCAACGGATGCGCTTCGCGACGTCTCGCGGGGAGATCGTCGGCGCCGTCGGGCGGAAGCGTCTCTCGCCCGAGGAGCTGCGCGACCGGCCGCGCGTCGAGCACGCCGACCTGCACGTCGACATCGGCGCGAGGGACCGCGCGGAGGCCGCGGCGCTCGTGCGCATCGGCGACCCCGCGGTCTGGATCGGTGCGCCGGTCGAGCTTCCCGGCGGCCGCCTGCTGTCGCATGCGCTCGACAACCGGCTCGGCGCGTACGTCGTGCTCGAGGC
Source organism: Gaiellaceae bacterium (assembly GCA_036376615.1). Classification (GTDB taxonomy): domain Bacteria; phylum Actinomycetota; class Thermoleophilia; order Gaiellales; family Gaiellaceae; genus PALSA-600. The sequence continues at coordinate 12,898 of DASUZZ010000040.1, read as the reverse complement.
GGCCCGCCGGATTGCGGAGTCGGGCGGCGCCGGGATCGACGTGGTCGCAGTGGCCGCCGTGCAGGAGGAGATCGGGCTGTACGGCGCCCGCACGTCGGCGTACGGCCTCGACCCGCTCGCCGCGGTCGTCGTCGACGTGACGCCCGCAACCGACTATCCCGGCGGCCAGCCGCGCCTCGCCGGGCGGATCGAGCTCGGTGCCGGGATGATGATCGGCCGAGGGCCGACGCTCAACCGGAAGCTCACCGACCTGCTCGCCGAGGTCGCCGGGACGGACGAGATCCCGCACGCGTTCGAGGTGTACTCGACCTCGACGTCGACCGACGCGGACGAGGTGCAGCGGACACGCGCGGGCATCCCGACGGGCCTGCTCTCGATCCCGACCCGCTACATCCACAGCCCCACCGAGCTTTGCGATCTCGCCGACGTCGAGGCGGCGACCCGGCTGATCGTCGCGTTTGCGGCGCGGATCGACGGCGAGACGAGCTTCCTGCGCTAACTTCGCGTCGTGCCCCGCAGCGTGATCGTCAGCGCGCTCCGCACGCCGTTCGGCAAGCTGGGCGGCGGTCTTGCCGCGTACCCGGCGACGGAGCTCGGCGCGATCGTGATCCGCGAGGCGCTCGACCGCGCCGGCATCGAGCCGCGGGAACCCGATTACGTGATCATGGGCCAGGTGCTGCAGGCCGGCGTCGGGCAGGCGCCGGCGCGGCAGGCCGCGGTCGGCGCCGGGATCCCGGTCGAGACGCCCGCCGACACGATCAACAAGGTTTGCGCGTCGTCGATCCGCGCGGTCGAGATCGCCGACTCGATGATCCGCTCGGGCGACGTCGACGTCGTCGTCACCGGCGGGATGGAGTCGATGTCGAACGCGCCCTACCTGCTCACGCGTGCGCGCTTCGGCTACCGGCTCGGGAACGGTGAGCTGATCGACTCGATGGTCTTCGACGGCCTCACGTCGACGTTCGACGGGCTGCACATGGTCCAGCAGAACTCGATCGTCGCGCGCGAGCTCGGCATCTCGCGCGAGCGCCAGGACGTCTGGGCGGCGCGCTCGCACGCGCGCGCGGCGGCGGCACAGGTGGAGGGCCGGTTCGCCGACGAGCTCGTGCCGGTCGGCGACGTGACGGCCGACGAGTCGGTGCGTGCGGACACGACGATCGAGAAGCTGGCGAGCCTCAAGCCGGTGTTCGATCCCGAGGGGACGACGACGGCCGGGAACGCGCCGGGGGTGAACGACGGCGCGAGCTGCGTGATCGTCTGCTCGGAGGAGTGGGCGAGCCGCCGCGGCCTCGAGCCGCTCGCCACGATCCTCGCGCAGGGCTACGTCGCGGACGAGTTCGCGTACCTCGCGCGCACGCCCGCGAACGCGGGCGCGATTGCGCTCGGCAAGGCCGGCAAGCAGATCGGCGATGTTGCACGGGTCGAGATCAACGAGGCGTTCGCGGCGGTCGCGTCGAAGTCGACGGAGCTGCTCGAGGCCGACGAGGCGAACGTGAACGTCAACGGCGGCGCGGTCGCGCTCGGCCATCCGATCGGCGCCTCGGGCGGCCGTCTCGTCGCCACGATGGTGCACGAGCTCCGCCGCTCGGGCGGTGGCCTCGGCCTCGCCGCGATCTGCTCCGGCGGCGGCCAGGGCGACGCGCTGCTGCTCGAGGCGTGACGGTTTCGTAACCCTCGTTTGGGAGCGGGACACGGCTCCGAGCGACGCGGCCGTATCGGCGTGCAGTGCGCAACGAGTGGGATTCCGAGTCCGGCCGCGACCGTCCGTTGCAGCTTTGTCACCCTCGTTTGGCAACGAGACATGTCCCTCAGCGCGATGTCTCGAGGAAGCGGAGCACCGCGATCACCCGGCGGTTGCCGGTCTCGTCGGGCGGTAGCCGCAGCTTCTGGAAGATCGAGCGCACGTGCTTCTCGACCGCCCGTTCGGTGACGACGAGCCGGTGCGCGATCGCCGCGTTCGACAGCCCCTCCGCCATCAACTCGAGCACCTCGCGCTCGCGGGCGGAGAGCTCGTCGAGCGGGCTCGCCGCGCGTGAGCGAGCGACGAGCTGCGCGACGACCTCGCCGTCCACCACCGACTCGCCCGCCGCGACCCGTCGCAGCGCGTCCAGGAACGCGCGCACATCCGTGACGCGATCCTTGAGCAGGTAGCCGACGCCGCCCGCGCCCTCCGCGAAGAGCTCGCTCGCGTACCGCTCCTCCACGTACTGGGAGAGGACGAGCACCGGCAGGCCCGGGTGGCGCTCGCGAAGCTCGACCGCCGCGCGGATCCCCTCATCGGTGTGCGTCGGCGGCATGCGCACGTCGGCGACCACGACGTCCGGACGCTCGCGGTCGACCGCCGTCACCAGCTCGGCGGCGTCGCCGACCACGGCGGCGACGACGTGCCCGTCCTCCGCGAGCAGGCGCACGAGGCCGTCGCGCAGCAGCACCGAGTCCTCCGCGATCACGACGCGCACGGCAGCTCCGTGACGATCCGCGTGCCGCCGCCGTCCGGGCTCTCGACCGCGAACGACCCGTCGAGCGCCGCAGCACGGTCGGCGAGCCCGCGCAGCCCGGCGCCGTGGGGGTCGGCGCCGCCGCGCCCGTCGTCCGCAATCTCGACGCGCAACCGGTCGCCGCGCAGCTCCAGCGCCACCTCGGCCGAGCGCGCGCCGGCGTGCTTGGCGACGTTCGCGAGCGCCTCCGACGCGATGAAGTACGCGGTCGCCTCGACCGAGGCGGGCGGGCGCCGCGGCAGCGATCCCCGCACGCGCACCGGGATCGGCGAGCGCGCGGCAAGCCCGGAGACGGCTGCATCGAGGCCGCGGTCGGTCAGCACGGCGGGGTGGATCCCGCGCGCGAGGTCGCGGAGCTCCCGGAGCGCGAGCTGGGCGTCGCCGTGGGCGCCGGTGAGGAGCGCCTTCGCGGCGTCCGGGTCGCTGTCCAGCTTCTCGAGCGCCATGCCGAGGTCCATGCCCAGCGCGACGAGCCGCTGCTGCGCTCCATCGTGCAGGTCGCGCTCGAGCCGACGGCGCTCGTCGATGGACGTGTCGACCGTGCGGGAGCGTGTCTCGCTCAGCACCTCCGCGCGGCGCTCGAGCGCGCGGCGCGACCTGCCGAGCAGCCCGCGGACGAGCCCGCCGTTCGCCCACGCCACGCCGCGGACGACCCACGGCGCGAGTAGCGTCAGCACCGCGCCTGCGACGGACGCGAGCGCGAGCTGCCACGGCTGGTTCCAGTAGTACGAAGGCCCGAGCTGTGCGCCGTGCGGCAGCGACCACGCCCACGCCGGAAGGGTGAGCAGCCCGAGCGCGAGCGACCAGAAGGTGACCGTGATCGTGAACGCGGCGACGCCGACCGGCAGCATCAGCACGAGGTAGACGGCTCCGCGCCACGCGACTCCGTCGCCGAGGGGGCGCACGAGCCGCCGCAGCCACGAGCCGGTGCGGTCGCGCGGCGGCGGGTCGGGCAGGCTAAGCCCGAGCAGGCGGGCGCGCTCACGCTCGAGCCACGCGGCGCCGCGGCAGCCGAGCAGCGTCGCCGCGAGCACTGGCAGCCCGACCAGCGTGATCAGGAGCCCGAGCCCGAGCGAGAGCCCGGTCACGACGAAGGTGAACCCGGCGATCCCGACCGGAAGGTCGACCAGCAGGTACGCGGTCTCGCGCCACGTCCGTCCGGCGACGACTGCCCTGAACATGCTCCTACGCTACGCGCGGCGATCCCACCCCGACAGCCCGCTGCCCGGTGTCTCGCCGTCGTGGTATCACCACCGCGTGGCAGAGATCAGGGCGGCGGGCGGCGTGGTCGTGCGCGAACGCAGCGTGCTCGTCGTCCACCGCACACGTCAGGACGACTGGTCACTCCCGAAGGGAAAGCTCGAGGACGGCGAGACCTGGGAGCAGGCGGCGCTCCGCGAGGTGCTCGAGGAGACGGGCTACGCGTGCGCGCTCGGCCCGGCTCTCGGCTCGACGCACTACGAGTCGCGGGGCAGGCCGAAGGAAGTGCGCTGGTACCGGATGGAGCCGCTCGGCGACGCCGGCGCTCGCGACGGGGAGGTCGACGAGCTGCGCTGGCTGTCACCCGCCGACGCGGCCTCGCTGCTCAGCTACGCCGGCGACCGCGAGCTGCTCAGCCGCTTGCGGTAGCGCGTCTCCTCCGATCGCACGCCGAGACGGTGCTCCACCTTTCTCGCCCCGTCCACCTGCCAGCCCGAGCGCTCGTAGAACCGCCGCGCGCGCGGGTTGTTCGTCAGCACCCACAGCGTCGCCTCGTCGAAGTCGCGGGCGAGCCGCTCCTCGGAGCGCCCGATCAGGGCGCAGCCGACCCCCTGCGACCACTCGTCGGGATCGACGTAGATCGCGTACAGCTCACCGATGCCCTGCTCGTCACGGCTCGGCCCGACCGACGCGAAGCCGACCACGTCGCCGTCGCGCTCCGCGACGAACGTCGACCAGCCCGGCGGCTGCTCGACGAAGCGCCGGCGCCAGCGCGTCTCGTCGACGGGCAGCGCGTCGAGCTGTTCGGGCGGGAACACGTGGCGGTACGCGATCTGCCAGCCGCGGACGCGAATCGACTCGACGGCGAACGCGTCGTCGGGCTCTGCCTCCCGGACGACCATGGGCGAAGGGTAGTGTCCCGCGCCGTGAGGTTCGAGCACGTGCTCGTGGTCGGCGCGGGGCAGATGGGCGGCGGCATCGCGCAGGTGGTCGCAGCCTCCGGCCGGCGCGTCTCGCTGCACGATCCGTTCCCCGGCGCGGTCGAGCGCGGCATGGGCACGATGCGCACGAGCCTCGAGCGGCTCGCCGGGAAGGGTGGAGGCGACCCGGAGGAGACGCTCGCCCGCGTCACCCCGGTCGACGCGCTCGCCGCCGCCGACCTGATGATCGAGGCGATCACCGAAGATGCCGGGGCAAAGGAGGAGCTGTTCCGGCAGGCGGACGAGCTCCTCCCATCCGCGGCGATCCTCGCCTCGAACACGAGCTCGATCCCGATCACCTCGCTCGCCGCGGTCACCGACCGTCCCGACCGCGTGATCGGCATGCACTTCTTCAACCCCGTCCCGGTGCTGCGGCTCGTCGAGGTGATCCGCGCGTTGCAGACGTCGGACGAGACCGCGGCGGCGATCGTCGAGCTGGCGCGCGAGCTCGGCAAGGAGCCCGCCGAGGCGCGCGACTTCCCGGGATTCGTCTCGAACCGGATCCTGATGCCGTTCATCAACGAGGCGGCCTACGCGCTCCTCGAGGGCGTCGCCGAGGCCGAGGCGATCGACACGATCGCGCGGCTCGGCTTCGCGCATCCGCTCGGCCCGCTCGCCCTCGCCGACCTGATCGGCCTCGATACGTGCGTCGCGATCATGGAGGTCCTCCACCAGGGCCTCGGCGACCCGAAGTACGCGCCGTGCCCGCTGCTCCGCCGCTACGTCCAGGCGGGCCGCCTGGGCCGCAAGTCAGGCGAGGGCTTCTACCGCTACTGAGCCCGGCCGTCCGTAACACCTTTTTCGATCGGTCGCCTCTACGATCAGGCGATGAAGACGACGCTGGAGCGCGAGCTCAAGCTCGATGCGGCCGCGGGGTTCGAGCTCCCGGACCTGCCGGGAACGCCGCTCGCCGGCCGCGTGTTCACGTCGACGTACTACGACACGCCCTCGCGTTCGCTCGGCCGGTCGGGCATCACGCTGCGGCGACGGGTCGAGAACCGCCGCTCGCTCTGGCAGCTGAAGCTGCCGAGAGCCGACGGCGCGCGCGCCGAGCTCGAGGCTGCCGGTGGAGCCTCGGGGCTCCCGTCCGAGCTCGCGGCGCTCCTCGTCGTCCACCTGCGCCGCGGTGCGCTCGAGCCAGTCGCGTCGCTCCGCACCCGCCGCGCAGGCATCCACGTCGTGGACGGCAAACGATCGGTGGCCGAGGTGACCGTCGACGACGTCGACGTCCTCGAGGGCCGCCGTCGTGTCGACGGTTTCACGGAGCTCGAGATCGAGCTGGTGGACGAGGGCGCGGACCACGACCTCGCGTCGCTCGGCCGCGAGCTGCGGCGAGCCGGCGCGAAGCGCTCCGAGGGTCGCTCGAAGGTCCGCCGTGTCGTGCCGGTCGCCGAGCCGGTCGCTCCGACGAAGCGCGCCACGCTGCACGAGGTCCTCGTCTACCAGCTGCGCCGGCAGTTCGAGCAGCTCGAAGCGCGCGATCCGGGCGTGCGGCTCGGCGGGGAACCGGACGACGTCCACCGCTTCCGCGTGGCGACCCGCAGGTCGCGGGCGCTGATCCGCGCGGTCCGCGAGCAGGCCGGGCCGAAGCTGACGTCGGTCGCGAAAGAGCTCGGATGGCTGGCCGACCTCCTCGGCGCGGTTCGCGACCTCGACGTGCTGCTCGCGAGGCTCGAGTCCGGCGTCGCGACGCTCGATGTCGACGTCGCGGCCGGCGGGTCGATCCTCGACACCCTGCGGGTCGAGCGGGAGGCGCGACGCGGCGACCTGCTGTCGGCGCTCGGCTCGGATCGCTACCTGGCCCTGCTGGACGCGTTCGCGGACGCCGTCGAGTCGCTTCCCGACACGCTCGAGGGCGACCCGCGGTCGCCCGCGGAGGCCGAGCTCCGTCGGCTCGAGCGCGCGGCCGACGAGGTTGCGTCCAACCCGTCCGACGAGGCGCTCCATTCACTGCGCATCCACGCCAAGCGCGCGCGGTACACCGCGGAGCTCGCCGCGCTGACGGGCGGGAAGCGGCTGGCACGCTACGTCGAGGCCGTGACGAAGGTGCAGGACGTGATCGGCGAGCACCAGGACGCGGTGGTCGCGGAGGAGCGCCTCCGGGCCGTCGCCACACCGCGGAGCGCACTCGCTGCCGGCCGGCTGATCGGGCTCGAGCGCGACCGCCGTCGCGGCGTCCGCGCGCGGTGGGCGAAGACGGTCGACGCCGCACTCGACGCCGGCCGCGCCGCCCTGCGCTAGGCGGCCCGCCGCGCTCGCTCCATGCACCGAGGCCCCGGGTCGGGCGCACGTGAGCATGGTGACGACGCCACACGACGGCGCGCGGTTGCTTCAGACGGGACGCTGCAGCCTGCGCGCCCGGTCGCGGCGCCGCATGAAGTGGGCCTGCGCGGGCTTCCGCCGCTCGCCCTTCTTCCCCGTCACCCGCTGCCACGTCTCGTCGCTTCGGAGCTCCCACGCGAGCGAGTTGTCGTTGAGCAGCGCCTTGAACACCGCGTCGATCTCCGCGCGCATGTGCGGGTCCTCGACGGGCGTCATGACCTCGATGCGGTGATCGAGGTTGCGCGGCATCAGGTCCGCGCTGCCGAGCAGGTACGTCCGCTCGTCGTCGGCCTCGAAGCAGTACAGCCTGCTGTGCTCGAGGAAGCGGCCGAGGATCGACCGCACGCGGATGTTGTCGCTGAGGCCCGGGACCCCGGGGACGAGCGCGCAGATCGCACGCACGACCAAGTCGACCTCGACGCCGGCCTGCGACGCGCGGTAGAGCTCCTCGATCACGTCCGGATGCGTGAGGCTGTTGCACTTGATCCGGATGTGGGCCGGGCCGCCCGCCTCGGCTGCGGCGGCGACGCCTCGGATCTCCTCGACGATGCGCTTCTTCAGGTTGAAGGGCGCGACGAGCAGCTTCCGGAACCGTTGCGGGCGGCCGAACCCGGTGACGAAGTTGAACAGGTCGGCGATGTCGGCGGTGATCTCCGGGTCGGCGGTGAAGATCCCGATGTCCTCGTAGGTGCGCGCGGTGGTGGCGTGGTAGTTGCCGGTGCCGATGTGCACGTAGCGGCGCAGCGTGTCGCCCTCGCGGCGCACGATCAGCGTCGTCTTCGCGTGGATCTTCATGTCCGGGAACCCGTAGACGACGTGGACGCCGGCCTGCTCGAGCGAGCGCGCCCACTCGATGTTGCGCCGCTCGTCGAAGCGGGCCTTCAGCTCGACGACGCAGACGCACTGCTTCCCGTTCTCGGCTGCCTCGACGAGCGCGTTGGCGAGCGCCGAGTCCTCGGTCGTGCGGTACACGGTCGTCTTGATCGCGACGACCGAGTCGTCGCGTGCAGCCGTCTCCACGAACGCCTCGACGCTCGTGGCGAACGAGTCGTACGGATGCTGGACGACGAGATCGCGGTACGCGACCTCGGCGAACAGGTCGTCGTTCTTCGGGCTCGTGAGCCGGCGCTGCGTGTACGGGACCCAGGGCTCGTACTTCAGGTCCGGCCGGTCGAGGGCGTAGAGCTGCCCGAGGTCGGCGAAGTCGAGCATGCCCTTCACCGGATAGACGGCCGCCGTCGCGATTCCGAGCCGCGACTCGAGCTGCGACTGCATCCCGCGCGAGGCCGAGCTCGAGACCTCGAGCCGGACGACGGCGCCGAAGCGGCGCTTGCGCAGCTCGCTCTCCACCGCCTCGAGAAGATCGTCGGCGTCGTCCGAGATCTCCGTGTCGCCGTCCCGTGTGAGCCGGAACACGACGCGCTCGAGCACGTCCATCTCCGGGAAGAGAACGGTCAGGAAGTGGCCGATCACGGCCTCGAGCGGGAGGCGCAGTCCGTTCGATCCGACCGGGACGTACCGCGGAAGGACCTCGGGCACCTTGACACGGGCGAAGCGTTCCTCGCCCGTCGTGTCGTCACGCACGATCACGCCGAGGCTCAGCGACAGGCCCGAGATGTAGGGGAACGGCTGGCCCGGCCCGACCGCCAGGGGCGTCAGCACGGGATAGATCTGACGCAGGAAGACCCGCTCGAGCTCCTCGAGCTCGTCGGAAGAGGCGTCGTCGACGGTGCCGATCCGGATCCCCTCGGCGGCGAGCGCCGGCGAGAGCTCGTCGCGCCAGAGCCGCGACTGCGCGCCGACGAGACCGCGCACGCGCTCCCGGACCTCGTCGAGCGTCTGCTGCGGCGTGCGCCCGTCGGGCAGGCGGACGGCGAGGCCGGAGATGACCTGGTCGTAGAGGCCCGCCACGCGAACCATGAAGAACTCGTCCAGGATGTCGGAGACGATCCCGCAGAACTTCACCCGCTCGAGCAGCGGCTCGGCCGGGTCGGCGGCGAGGTCGAGCACGCGCGCCATCAGCGCGATCGCCGACAGCTCGCGGTTGATCAGCGCCTCGCCGGCGCTCGGAATCTCGGTGGTCGGCGTCATCGGCTACCCGGCATCCCACTCTCATGATAGGGACGCGTCTCGCGATCTGGCCCATCCGCCGCCTTCGTCGGACCGCCGTCCGAGCGATCGGGGCGATCTGGTAAACACGCCTGCGGATGGCGCTGCGTCTCACCCCCCAGAAGCGGGAGTTCTACGACCTGCTCGGGCAGGCATCCGGGAACGCCCAGGCGATCGCGCAGATGCTCGTCGAGCTGCTCGAGCACTGGCCCGACGACCGGTCGCGGCTGCAGCAGATCCGCGACCTCGAGCACGAAGGCGACCGGCTGACCTACCAGGTGGTCGACCTGCTGAACCGCACGTTCGTCACGCCGTTCGACCGCGACGACCTGTACCGGCTCGCGTCTGCGATCGACGACGTCTGCGACCACGTCGACGAGGCGGCGGACAACATCGACGCGTACGAGGTGAAGCACGTCCCCGAGAAGGCGAGGCAGCAGGCCGAGGTGATCTACCGTGCGGCGTCCCGGCTGCACGAGGCGGTCGCGCGGCTCGAGGGGTTCAAGGACTCGTCCACCCAGCTCGCCGAGCTGCGCGAGCTCGAGGACGAGGGCGACCGTCTCTCGCGCGAGGCGGTGGCCGACCTTTTCCGGTCGACGACGGACCCGCTCACGATCATTCGCTGGAAGGACATCCACGAGCAGCTCGAGGAGGCCGTGGACGCCTGCGACGACGCCGCCGACGTCCTCGAGGCGATCCTCGTCAAGAACCGCTGAGGCGTGGCGCTCCTCGTCGTCACCGTCGCCTTCGCACTCGCGTTCGACTTCACGAATGGATTCCACGACACGGCGAACGCGGTCGCGACGTCCGTGTCGACCCGTGCGCTCTCACCGCGGCTTGCAGTGCTGATCGCCGCCCTCGCCAACCTCGCGGGCGCGTTCGTGACGACCGCGGTCGCGACGACGGTCGGCAAGGGGATCATCAACACCGGTCTCGCGACGCCGAAGACCGTCCTCGCCGCGGTCCTCGGAGCGATCACGTGGAACCTCATCACGTGGTGGCGGGGACTGCCCTCCTCGTCGTCGCACGCCCTGATCGGCGGGCTCATCGGCGCGGCGCTCGCGCAGTCGGGAGTCGGCGGCGTCGAGTGGCACGGTGTCGTGCACAAGGTCGTGATCCCGGCGATCTGGGCGCCCACAATTGCGTTCGGCGCCGCTTTCGCCGTCCTGCTCGCCATCTACTGGGCGTTCCAGCGGCTGACGCCCGGCCTCGCGAACCGGTCGTTCCGGTTCGGTCAGCTCTTTTCGGGCACCTGGGTCGCGTTCACGCACGGGGCGAACGATGCGCAGAAGACGATGGGGGTGATCGCCCTCGCGCTGTTCGCGCACGGCTCGATCTCGTCGTTCTACGTCCCGGACTGGGTGAAGGTCTCGGCGGGAATCGCGATCGGCCTCGGCACGTACGTCGGCGGCTGGCGGATCATGCGAACGCTCGGCCAGCGTGTCTTTCAGATCGACCCTCCGGCGGGCTTCGCGGCGCAGGTGACGTCCGGGTTTGTGATCTACGGGTCGACGAGGCTCGGCTATCCGCTCTCGACGACGCATGTCGTCTCGGGGGCGGTGATGGGCTCCGGGGCGACGAGGCGCCTGTCGGCCGTCCGCTGGGGGATCGCGGGGAACATCCTGGTCGCCTGGGTGCTCACGCTGCCGGCGGCCGCCCTCGTGGCGGCGGTCTTGTGGTGGCCGATCGACGGGATCTTCCGATGAGGCTGCGGTTCAGCCTTGGTCCGGTCACCGGCGAGATCCACGCGCTCCTCGCGGAGGCGGGCGAGCGCGTGCTCGCGGTCAGCCGCGCGGTCGAGCAGCGGTTCCTGCAGTGGCCGTCCGGCCCGACGCAGGCGGAGGTGAAGGAACTCGAGCACGAGGCCGACCGCGTCATCTCGGAGCTGCTGCTGCAGACGAACAAGCTCTTCGTCACGCCGTACGACCGCGAGGACATCGTCGCGCTGGCGTTCGCCGTCGACGAGGTCGCGGATGCCGGCGAGAACGCCGCAGAGCTGCTCGGCCTCTACGGCGTCGACGTCGCGACGCGGCAGTCGTTCGAGCTCTGCGCGCTGCTCGTGCGCGCGTCCGAGCGGCTCGCCGTCCTGCTCGCCGGTCTCAAGTCGATGCACGGGTCCTCGGACGAGATCCGGCTGATCAAGGAGATCGAGGACGAGGCGGACACGGTCGCGCGCGCGGCGCGCGCGAGCCTGTTCAAGGACGACGGCATCGACCCCGTGCTCGTGATCCGCTGGAAGGACATCTACGAGGCGCTCGAGGACGCCGTCGACGCCTGCGAGACGGCGGCGCACTTCGTCGGCAACATCCTCGTGAAGAACGCGTAGCCGGAACGGTTCCCGTTCTGGCTAGCCGAGGATGATCACCGCGATCACGGCGAGGCCGAGCAGGACGACGACGCCGACGGTCAGGCCGGTCCGCCACCACGCGAGGTACGTCCGCTCGTTCGCGAGCCGCGTTCGCCGCGTCGCATCCTCGACGCCCGTCTCTCTCATCGGGTCGTGCGAGTCTACGCCGGATGCGAGGCGTCGCTGAACTCGCGGAGCTCGCCGGTGACGAGGTACGCGACCTGCTCGCCGATGTCGACGGCGTGATCGCCGATCCGCTCGACGCAGCGTGACACGACGAGCATGCGCAGCCCGTACTCGCGCTCCTGCGGCGAGTCGCCGAGCGAGAGGACGTCGTCGGTGGCGTTCCGGTTCGCGCGGTCGATCAGCTCGTCCAGCTCGACGAGGGTCTGCGCTTTCTCCGCGTCGCGAGAGGCGAACGAGTCCATCGCGACCCTGATCATCTGCTCGGCGCGACGCCCCATGTCCTCGATCGAGCTGCTGATCGCCTCGCCTTCGACCTCGAGGTCGCCCATCAGTTTCGTCAGTTTGGCGACCGTGACGCAGTAGTCCGCCATCCGCTCGAGATGCAGGTTGACGCGGAGCACCGCGAGGACGAAGCGGAGGTCGGCCGCGACCGGTGTCTGCCGCGCGAGCAGCGACTGCACGCCCGTCTCGATCGCGACGTACCGCCGGTCGACCTCGTCGTCGAACCCGATCACCTCGTCCGCGAGCTCGGCGTCGCCGCGCGCGAGCGCGTTGAGCGACGACCGGAGCGCACGCAGGACGAGGTCGCCCTCCTCCTGCAGCGCGGCCTCGAGCTGCGAGAGCTCTTCGGTGAACGAGATTCTCATCCGAAGCGGCCGGTGACGTATCCCTCGGTCCGTTCGTCGGCCGGCTGCGTGAAGATCTTCTCGGTCGAGTCGTACTCGACCAGGACTCCGTTGCGCGTCCCGTCGTCGTGAACGTCCAGGCTGAAGAAGGCGGTCATCTCGGCGACGCGCGCAGCCTGCTGCATGTTGTGCGTGACGATCACGAGCGTGTATTCGCGCTTGAGCTCGTGCATCAGGTCCTCGATCGCGGACGTCGAGATCGGGTCGAGCGCCGAGGCCGGCTCGTCGAGCAGGATCACGTCGGGCTGCACGGCGATCGCGCGCGCGATGCAGAGGCGCTGCTGCTGCCCGCCGGACAGTCCGAGTGCAGAGCGCTTGAGGCGCGTCTTCACCTCGTCCCACAGGGCGGCACCGCGCAGCGCCTGCTCCACGCGGTCGTCGAGGTTGTCCTTCATTCCGAGGATGCGTAGCCCGTATGCGACGTTGTCGTAGATCGACTTCGGGAACGGGTTGGGCCGCTGGAAGACCATGCCGATCCGCCGCCGCACCTCGACGCGGTCGACACCGGCCGCGTAGAGGTCGTGCCCGTGGTAGAGCACCTGCCCCACGATGCGGAAGCCGGGGATCGCG
>DASUZZ010000039.1:0-2570 GCA_036376615.1 Gaiellaceae bacterium | reverse complement strand
GAGGGAAGAGACGATGCGCGCCTCGCGTATGGAGCCGAGCCGCGCTTCTGGGTCGAGCCGGAGCGCCGCGAGGAGTTCTCGCAGGTCAGCGACGCCCGCCGCTGCGCGTGGGCCTGGCGGCGCTACGTCGAGGCCGCGCGGGCGGCCGACGCGGGCGACCGCCTGCTCGAGGTGCGCTACGAGGGTCTCGCGACCGTTGCCGACCGGCTCGCGGAGTTCCTCGGTGCGAACGTGACTTCGGCACACCGGGCGCTCGACGGCTTCCGTGGAGCCTCGATCGGGCGCTGGCGGACGGAGCTGACGGCGGAACAGCTGGCCGACGTCGAAGCGGAGGCCGGCCCGCTCCTCCGCGAGCTCGGCTACGCGTAGCGCGCGCGTTGACTCCGTCGTGGCGGGACGAAAGAATCATCCCCGACCGCTAAGACCAGGGGAGGAACAATGTCGTGGAGGATCGCAGGCTCCTACTTCGAGACGTGCTCGTGCGACGTCGTATGCCCGTGCAGTGCGTCGATGTCGTTCGGAGCGAGTGAGGATTACTGTCGCATCGTGCTCGTCTTCCACGTAAGGGAGGGTGAGATCGAGGGGGTCGACGTAAGCGGCTTGACGGTTGCCGCGATCGCCGAGACGCCGAAGGTGATGACGGAGGGAAACTGGCGCCTGGGGGTGTTCATCGACGCAGCCGCGTCCGACGAGCAGGCGCAGAAGCTCGGCGGCGTGTTCTCAGGCGCACTCGGTGGACCGATGGAGGCGCTCGGACCGCTGGTCGGTGAGAACCTTGGCGTCGAGCGGGCGCCCATCGAGGTACGCGAGGAAGGGCTCACGCACTCCGTGAAAATCGGCGACTCGGTCGATTTCGAGATCGAGGACATCGTCCCGTTCGGCGTCGAAAGCGGTGAACCGGTGCGAATGGCGGGGATGTTCCATCCGGTGGGCAATGAGCTGGTGATTTCTCACGCTACGCGCTCGCAGATCGACGCGTTCGGCATCTCCTACGAGGGGAAGTCCGGCTTCTCGCGCTCCGAGTTCGCCTGGGCCGCGTGAGCTCGCTCGAACTGGACGCCCTCGCCGCGGCTCGTGCGCGGCTGGGACTCGTCGCGCTCCTCGTCGGGCTGGCCGCGCTCGCGTGGTGGTCGACCGTCCGCGCGATGGACGGGATGGTCGCAAGCCCCGGCGCCGACCTCGGCACGCTCGGCTGGTTCATCGGCGTCTGGATCGTGATGATGGCGGCGATGATGCTGCCGGCGGTCTCGCCGACGGTCGCTCTCTACGCACGGATGACGCGGCAGCGAGGCATCGCGCGGCCCGTCGCGTTCACCGCCGGCTATCTCGTCGTCTGGGGCTCGGCCGGCGTGGGAGCGTACGGGCTGTACGCGCTCGCGGGGCACACCCTCGGGAGCCAGCTCGCCTGGCACTCCGGCGGGCGCTGGCTGGTGGGCGGCGTGCTCGCGGTGGCGGCTCTCTACGAGCTGACGCCGCTGAAGGACATCTGCCTCAGCAAGTGCCGGAGCCCGTTCGGCTTCCTGCTCGGAACGTGGCGCGAAGGCGTCCGAGGCGCGTTCGGGATGGGCTCGAAGCACGCCGCGTGGTGCCTCGGCTGCTGCTGGGCGCTGATGGCGGCGCTGTTCGCGCTCGGGGTGATGAGCATCCTCTGGATGGCCGTCGTCGCGGGCCTGATCACGATCGAGAAGGTCATGCCCTGGCGGCGGGTCGCGGTCTGGTCGACGACGCTGCTCCTCCTCCTGCTCGCCGTCGGCGTCCTCGCCGCGCCCGGCTCCGTGCCGGGGTTCGTCGTCCCGGGCGGCGGCATGGGTATGGGCGGGATGTAGCTCCGACCTTCATACGCAGCTAACAGCCTTCTCGCTACCCTCGCCCGATGGTTTGGAGTTGGATCGAAACTGCTGCCCTCTACGCGCTGGGAATGGGGCTGCTGTGCTGGCTCGGCGGCCTCGCGGCCGCAGGTGACGCCCTCTCGCGGTGGGGCCGCTACACGGTCGACCGCGGTCGCAGCGCCGCATCGTCGAGCTCGTAGCGGCCACGGATCGGCCGTCGCACCCTCGGCGTAGAGTCGCGCCATCGACCGCCGTGAATTCCTGGAGCGGGCAGCGGGTGTCGCGCTAGGCGCGGGCGCTGTCGGCGCGCTCTCCGGTTTCCGGTTCGAAGCGGTCGCTGGGCCCTTCCGCGAGTTGGCGCGCGAGATCCAGGGGACGGTCGTCACGCCGTCGAGCGGAGCGTACGCGCGGGACAGGCTGCTGATCGACGCCCGCTTCGACGGCGCGCACCCGCAGGCGATCGTGTATTGCGAGTCCGCGGAGGACGTCCAGAAGACGGTGCGCTGGGCGCAGAAGCACGCGATCCACATCGTCCCTCGCTGCGGTGGCCACTCCTACGCCGGCTACTCGACGACGAACAAGGGAGTCGTCGTCGACGTGTCGCGGATGAACCGCGTGCACGTGCACGGCGGCATCGCGACGGTCGGAGCCGGGGCTCGCCTGATCGACGTCTACAGCGGGCTCACGCCGCTGGGGCTGACGATCCCCGCAGGCTCGTGTCCCACGGTCGGCATCGCCGGG
>DASUZZ010000038.1:0-22809 GCA_036376615.1 Gaiellaceae bacterium | reverse complement strand
ATGTTGGGCTTGCGCTGCTTGGGGTCGTCCTCGGGCAGCGCCTCGAAGATGATCTCCGACTCCGAGCCGGTCAGCTCCTTGACCGTCTCGGCGAGTTCCAGCAGCGTGAACTCGTCGGGGTTGCCGATGTTGACCGGGTTGTGGTGGCCGGACTCGGCCAGCGCGATCATCCCGCGGATCAGATCGGACACGTAACAGAAGGAGCGGGTCTGGCTGCCGTCGCCGAACACGGTGATCGGCCGGTTGGCGAGCGCCTGGCGCAGGAACGTGGGGATCGCGCGGCCGTCGTGCGGGCGCATGCGCGCGCCGTAGGTGTTGAAGATCCGGATGATCGCGGTGTCCACGCCCTGCTGGCGGTGGTAGGCCATCGTCAGGGCCTCGGCGTAGCGCTTGGCCTCGTCGTATACGCCGCGCGGGCCGATCGGGTTGACGTGGCCCCAGTAGCTCTCGGACTGGGGATGCTCGAGCGGGTCGCCGTAGACCTCGCTGGTCGACGAGATGAGGAAGCGCGCCCGCTTCCACTTCGCCAGCCCCAGCGCGTTGTGCGTGCCGTACGAGCCCACTTTCAGCGACTTCAGCGGCGCGCGAAGGTAGTCCACCGGGCTCGCCAGCGCCGCGAGGTGGAACACGAAATCGACGTCGCCGTCGACGTGGATCGGCTCGACCACGTCGTGGTACACGAACATGAACTGGTCGCCGCGCAGGTGGTCGACGTTCTCGAGCGTGCCCGAGTCGAGGTTGTCGACGCACACGACGCGATGTCCCTCGGCGACGAGGAAATCGCAGAGATGGGAGCCGAGGAACCCGGCCCCGCCGGTCACCACGGAGGTCGGCATCGGTGCACTGTACTTCGCCCACCGGAGCCCGTCGGCTCTTCTTACGGACCCTTTGCATCGCCTGAACGAGCCGGATACAGCGCCTACCGCCGCGCCTCGGGGGTCGGGTTCGGTACGGTGGACCCCGGACGTGCCCTCGTCCCACCCGGGGCGCTCTAAGCGGCGTCTCGGGCCCCCCAGGAGGCCTCGCCCGAGCCGCATGGGCGAGGCCTCCCTCTTTTGCCTAGCGCAGGTCCTTGTTCGACTCCATGTCGAACCACATCGCGAACAGCGTGAACTGGCTGCCGGAGATCAGGAGCAGCGCCACGAGCACGATCGTCGCGGCCGGGATCCCGTGCCCGGTGATGCGGAGCACCGACTCGGCGATCCCGAGCCCGAGCCCGACGATCGTCATCGCGAAGCCGAGGAAGTAGAAGAACACGAGCGGGTGGAAGTCGCGGATGACGTACTTCTCGCGCATCCGCCAGAAGAACCCCTTCCAGAGGAGCCACGAGATCCGCGGGACGACGCGCCTGATCCTGATCCCCGACCGCTCGCCGACCCCGTAGATCGGCCGCGACGGGAAGTCGCGGACCCGTGCGTTCCAGACGTTCAGGTGCACGAGCATGTCGTTCGGGAAGCCGTACGACGCGTAGATGCGGTCGAGGTCGAGCAGCGCCAGCATCCGCAGCGACAGCACCGTGTAGCCCGCCTGCGAGTCGGCGACGTGCCAGTAGCCCGACGCGATCTTCGTGAACAGGCTGAGCACGGCGTTCCCCAGATAGCGGCTGCGCGGAATCAGCTTCCACGCGCTGCCCGTGAACAGCCGGTTCGCCTTCGCATAGTCGAGCTCTCCCCGCACGACCGGCATGGCGAGCCCCTCGAGCTCGTCCGGGTCCATCTGGTTGTCGCCGGCCATCACCGCGACGGCGTCGATGCGCGCGGAGAGCGCGAGCTTGTAGCCGGTGACAATCGCCGCGCCGACGCCGCGGTTCCGCTCGTGCACGACGACCTGGACGCGTGGATCGTCGATCGAGCGAGCGTTCTCCGCCGTCGCGTCCGCCGACGCGTCGTCGACGACGAAGATGCGGTCGACGAAACCGGGGATCCCCTGGAGGGTCGCCGCGATCAGCTGTTCCTCGTCGTGCGCAGGCACGACGACGGCGATGCTCTTTCCTTCGAGCACGCCGGGATGGTACGGCGGGCGCCGGTCAGCCGATGCGGCCGTCGCCGACGACCGCGACGATCGCACCGACGATCAGGCCGATCAGCGCGCCGATCAGGATCGAGCTCGAGCGAGAGTGGGCGGACGACTTGACGGCCTTCGCCAGCGTCACCACCTTGGCGCTTTCGACGCTCTGCGAGAAGGCGAGCTGGGTCTGCGTCGACGAGAGCTGGTTGAGCAGGTTGCCCTGCCGCTGCAGCGACGTGTCGAGCTGCGTGACGAGCACGAGCTGGTCGAGCGCGTTCAGGTGCGCCTTCTTGATCGCGCTGTCGACCGCCGCGATCCGCTTGTTGATCGACGCGAGCTGCTGGTTCGTCGTCTGGAGCACGGTGTGGTAGGTCGCGATCTTCTTGCCGACGTACGGCGCGGTGGTTCGCTTCACCACGATCGCGGCGAGGGCGTTGGCGGCCGCCTGTGTCTTCTCCGCGTTCGCCCCCTGGACCGTCAGCGAGATAAGCGGCGCCGCCCGGGTGGCTCCGGCGCCGGTCGTCGTCCCGACCTGCGCGACCGAGACGTTGCCGCGGAGGGCCCCGTTCGCCAGGCCGGCGTTCTGCTCCGCGCCCGCCTGCGCCGACGCCGAGCTCGTGATCAGCGCGATCGCCCGCGGGTTCGAATAGAACCCGTTGATGACGGCGCCGCCCGGAGAGACGGGCTGGCCGAGCGAGATCAGCGCCGCCGCCTTGTAGTCCTTGCCGCCGCGAAGCGAGTAGAGGCCGCCGAGAATCCCGCCGAGGACGAGGCCGCCCACCGGCAGCCACCAGAGCCTGGCGACCGCGCGGCGCCAGCGGGCGAGGTCGACCTCGCGTTCCGCGCCGGAATCAGCCGAGGGCGACGTCATCGCGCGGCGACTGTAGCCGACGCCCACTCCCACTGCCGGGAGAGCCCTTCCTCGAGCTGCACGGCGGGATCCCAGCCGAGCTCTCGCCGGATGCGCGTCGTATCGGCGACGGTCCGTCGTTGATCGCCCGCCACCGCCTCGCCGCGGCGGACGTCGAGCGTCCGCCCGGCGAGCCGCTCGAAGAGAGAGATCGCCTCCGACATCGACGCCTCGAGGGAGCCGCCGACGTTGTACGTCCCGCTCCCGGCCTCCATCGCCCGCACCGTCGCGCCGACGACGTCGCCGACGTACGTCCAGCTCCGCGACTGCGTGCCGTCGCCGTAGAGCTCGAACGTCGCTCCCTCTGCGAGAGCGAACGCGATCCGCGTGAACGCCATGTCCGGCCGCTGCCGCGGGCCGAATGCGTTGAAGTAGCGCAGGACGACGCCGTCGAGACCGAACGACCGCACGTAGGCGTCGAGCAGCAGCTCGCAGGCGAGCTTCGTCACGCCGTAGGGCGACAGGGGATGCGGCTCCTCGTCCTCCGGCGTCGGGAAGCGCTCGGGCGCTCCGTAGACGGACGAGGACGAGGCGAAGACGACGCGCACGCCGTCGCGCGCGGCGGCCTCGAACACTCGCTGCGAAGCGAGCACGTTCCGGTGCACGTAAAGCGGGAACACGTCGCCGAAGCTCTTGACGCCCGGCTGTCCCGCGAGATGGAAGACGCCGTCGAGCCCGGCGAAGTCGATCTCGTCGACCGCCAGGTCGATCCGCCGGACGTCGAGGTCCGCGGCGTTCTCCTCCTTGAGCCGCGGGTCGTAGTAGTCGGTGAAGCAGTCGAAGCCGACGACGTCGTGACCGCCGCGGACGAGCTCCTCCGCGAGGTGCGAGCCGATGAAGCCGGCGGCGCCGGTGACCCCGTAACGCATGGCGCAGGTTATCCGCGCCGCTGCACGAGCCCGTAGATCCGCGTGTAGCCCGTGAGGTAGAGGTGATCGGGGTCGGCGACGACCGGCGTGTACTTGCCGTCGGGGAAGGTCCACACCTGCCTGCCGGTCCGCGCGTCGAGCGCGTACGTCGTGCCGGCCAGGGTCGCGAAGTAGACGCGGCCGGCGATCACGGTCGGCGAGCCGGAGATCGGCCCGTTCGCGGCGAACTGCCAGACGATGTTCCCGGTCGCCGCGTCGAAGCAGAAGAACCTGTTCGAGTAGGAGCCGGTGAAGATCCGGTCGCGCCAGACCGCAGACGACGAGTACACGTAGCCGCCGGTGGACTGCGACCAGCGCAGGTCGCCGGTCGTGGCGCCGAACGAGTAGACCTTGCCGTCGGTGGCGCCGATGTAGACCCGCCCGTAGGCGACCGCGGGCGTCGCGTAGAAGCGGCCCGTCGAGCCGAACCGCGGCTGTGCGCTCGCACGCCAGATCACGCGGCCCGTGCGGGCGTCGAGCGCGTACACGTGGCCCGAGTAGTCGCCGACGAACAGCCGGTTCCCCGACTTCGAGACGCCGCCCTTCACCTGGCCGCCGAGCTGTGTCGCCCACAGCGTCTTCCCCGTGTGCTCGGCGAACGCATAGACCTTGCCGCTCCAGTCGCCCGTGTACACCCTGCCGCCGGCCACGAGCGGCGAGGACTCCGACGGGCCGATCGTCCGGCGCCAGGCGATCTTGCCGTCGTCCACGCGAAACGCGATGACCGCGCCGGTCAGCGTCGAGCTCGGCGTCCGGTTGCACGGCGGCCCGTTCAGGAAGCTTTCGAAGGCAAGGTGGTCGTCGACTGCGGGCGAGGCGGCGACGCACCGGCCCGACGCGTAGTCCCACACGCTGCGTCCGTGCACGGCGTCGATCGCATACACCTTGCCGCCGTTGGTGGCGAAGAAGAGCTTCCCGTAGGCGACCGCCGGCGGAAACTCGACGAGCGTCCGCGCACGGAACGTCCAGACGGTGCGGAAGGGGGGCGCCAGCGAGATGCCCCTGCCGAACCGCTGCCCCTCCTGGTCGTGCCCGTAGACCGGCCAGAAGATCCCCGGCTCCTGCGGCTTCGGGGGTGGAGGCTGGGTGGCGACGAACTCGATCGACGACGAGCCCTTGATGTCGCGCGAGTCGTGCTTGATGTGGAGGTACCACGCCGTGCCGGCGCCGAGCCCCAGCGCGATCACGACGCCGGCCGCGATCAGGATCCGGCGCTTCATCGCCGCTCGACCGCGTAGATGCGCGAGTAGCCGTGCAGCAGGAGCCTGCGGCCGCCGCCGGCGACCGGCACGTACTCGCCGTGCGGGAAGTCGAGGACCACCCGACCGCTCGCGGCGTCGACGCCGAGGATCCGGTGAGCGAACGAGCCCGCGTAGGCGACGCCGTCGACGACGACCGCCGCGCCCGAGATCGGTCCGCCCGTCCCGTGCGCCCAGAGCGTCGCGCCCGTGCGCGCCGACAGCGCGTAGAAGACGCCGTTGTACGACCCGAAGAACACACGCCCGTCGGCGACGGCCGGCGACGAGTAGACGTACGACCCGGTCGAGCGGGACCAGAGCCTCGCGCCGTCGCGCGAGAACGCCGTCAGCGATCCCCCGGTCGAGCTCGGGACGAAGACGCGGCCGCCGGCCACCGCCGGCGTCCCGTACACGCGCCCGTCGACCGAGCCGCTCCAGCGGAGCGCGCCGCTGCTCGTGGAGAGCGCGATCAGCCGCCCGCAGTAGTCGCCGAGGTAGACCGTGCCGCCGGCGACGGCTGCCGAGGAGGTGATCTTGCAGCCGTCGCGGTAGCGCCAGTCGACCCGGTGCGTGCGCAGGTCGAGAGCGGTGACGGAACCGTCCCAGGTGCCGAACACGTCGATCCCGTCCGGCAGGACGACCGGCGAAGACTCGATCGGCGAGCCGGCGTCGAAGCGCCAGAGCAGGTGCCCGTCCGAGCGGCGGAGCACCTGAACGTAGCCGTCCATGCCGTGGACGACGACCTCGTCGCCGGCGACGGCGGGCGAGGACGCCATCTTCCCGTGCGGCGTGTCGTGCCGCCAGATCACGCGCCCGTCGCGCATGTCGATCGCACGGACCGTCCCCTGTGCGTTCGCGACGAACGCGGCTCCGTCCGTGACGACGGCGGGGAACTCGACGAGCGACCCGAGCCCGCGCGACCAGACGACGCGGAACGGCGGCCGGAGCCTGATCGACGCCTGCTGCTGCGTCCGCTCGGGGCCGGCGCCGTACATCGCCCACTGCAGCGAGCGGCGGTAGATCCGGATCGTGGACTTGGGGCGCCTGCGAAACGCAAGCCGGACGGCGCGCGGGGCGTAGCCGGGCTTCGTGGCCACCGTGACGAGCGCCGCGCGCCGGCCGACACGGATCCGCGCGACGCCCTGGGCGTTGCTCCGCGATGCGTGCCGCCCGATGCGCACGCGGGCGCCGCGGACGACGGTGCCGAGGTCGCCGTCGACGACCGTCACCTGCACCGCCTGCGGCCGGTCCGGCCGCAGCGTGTCGGGCGCAGGGTCGCGCGCCGGGGTCCGGGCCGGCGCCGGCTGGGCGGTCCTCGTCGCGGCCCGCTCGTGCGAGCCGCAACCGGCGGCCAGCACGGCCACGGCGATCAGGCAAGCCGCGCGCCTCACGCTTCCGGCGCGACCGCTTCCTCCGCCTGCTCCCGCAGCGGCTCGAGCGAGCCGGCCGCGTCCTCCAGGATCACCTGCGCGAAGTACCGCGTCATCACGACGCCCTCCCTGAACTCGCCGAACCTCGGCTCCGGGCGTTCGCCGTTCGCCAGCTGCAGCGCCAGCTCCGGATACTGCGACCCCGCCGCCGTCGGCAGCGGAAAGCCTCCGCCGAAACGCGGGTTGACGTCGGTCACCTGCAGCTGTCCATCCGGTTCTCGAAAACACTGCACGTTCGCCGGTCCGATGATGCGCAACGCCTCGGACACCCGGCGCCCGTGCTCGACCAGCTCCGCGTCGGCGATGGTCATCCCCTTGATCGACTCGCCGCCCTTCGATTCGATCATCGTCCGCGGGATGGCGGCCAAACAGCGGCCGTCGAGGTCGCAGAAGACGTCGACCGAGAACTCCTCGCCGAGGCAGCACGACTGCACCATCGAGTCGGCCGCCGTGTAGCCGAGGAAGAAGTCGAGCTGGGCACGGTCGTCGGCTCGGTAGATGTGCCGCGAACCGAACCCGCGGCGCGCCTTTACGAGCACGGGATACCGGAGGTCGTCCGGCACCTCGCCGGGCAGCCACGTCGGCGGCGTGCCGATCCCCTCCTGCTCGAAGAAGAGGTGGGCGAGGTACTTGTCCGCACAGCGGTGGATCGTCTCCGGTTCGGGAACGAGCACGACGGCGTCCCGGAGCTGGTCGCGGGCTTCGGCGAGCACGAGATGGTCGAGGTCGGTGAGCGGGACGACCAGCTTGACCTCGTGCAGCTCGACGAGGTCGCGGAGCGCGGCGACGTACCCCGGATGGTCGACGCGCGGGACGATCGCGCGACGGTCGGAGTGGTACAGCGCCGGCGCGAGCGGATCCACGTCCGCCGAGATCGTGGTCGCACCGGCGTCGCGGAACGCGCTCACGATGTCGACGCGCTGACCCGCGCACGTGAAGAGGACGGCGGTCACGAGGGCGCAGCGTAGCGAGGGCGCGCCGGCACTCCGGCGACCACGCCACCCGCCGGAACGTCGTGCGTGACCACCGCGCCGGCACCGACCAGCGCGTTCTCGCCGACCGTCACGCCGCCCAGGATCACCGCGCCCGAGCCGATCGCCGCGCCGTCCCCGATGCGCACCGGCAGCAGGGTCCAGTCGCTCTCGTCCGCCAGCTCGCCGGCGTCGTTGGTCGCCTGCGGCGTCTTGTCGTTCACGAACAGCACCCCGTGCCCGACGAACACGCGGTCGCCGATCCGGACCCCGTCGCAGATGAACGTGTGGCTCTGGATCTTGCAGCGCGCCCCCACCACGGCGCCGCGCTGGATCTCGACGAACGGGCCGATGCGCGTCCCGGCCCCGATCCGGCAGCCGTAAAGGTTCGTGAACGACTGTACGACGACACCCTCGCCGAACTCGACGTCGTCGAGCAGCCGGTACGGCGCGTCGTTCGCCGGGGCCGCGGTCATGCGACGGCGGCGCGCACGGCGGCGGCGACCCGTTCGAGCTCGACCGGCTCGAGCTCGGGGAAGAGCGGCAGCGAGAGCCCCGTGGCAGCCCACGCCTCGGCGGCGGGGAAGTCGCCCGGACCATGGCCGAGGGACGCGAGCGCCGGCTGGAGATGGAGCGGAACGGGGTAGTGCATCCCGCTCGCGATCGCGTCGGCGCCGAGCGCGTCGCGGACGCGGTCGCGCTCGGGCGTGCGGACGACGTACAGGTGCCACACCGGATCGGCCCACTCCGCAACCTCCGGGGTGGTGACGGCGCCGTCGAGCAGCTCCGTGTACGCGGCCGCGTGTCCCCGTCGCAGCTCGTTCCAGGCGTCGAGCCGCCGCAACTTCACGCGCAGCACGGCGGCCTGGAGCGTGTCGAGGCGCTCGTTGCCACCGATCACGACGTGTTCGTACTTGCGGCTCTGGCCGAGGTCGCGCAGCACCCGGATCGCGCCCGCGAGCTTCTCGTCGTTCGTCACGACGGCGCCGGCGTCACCGTAGGCGCCGAGGTTCTTGCCGGGGTAGAAGCTGAAGGCGGCGATGTCGGCGAGCGAGCCGCAACGGCGTCCCTTGTACTCGGCGCCGTGAGCCTGCGCGGCGTCCTCGACGAAGGCGAGCCCGTGCGCGTCGCAGATCGCGCGGATTGCATCGGCATCGCAGGGATGACCGAACAGGTCGACGCCGACGATCGCCTTCGTCCGCGGGGAGACCGCCGCTCCCGCACGCTGGACGTCGAGCTGGCCGAAGCGGTCGCAGTCGACGAGCACCGGCGTCGCGCCGAGCCGCACCAGCGGGAGGATCGACGCAATGAAGGTGTTGGCCGGCGCGATCACCTCGTCGCGGGCGCCGATTTCGAGCGCGTCGAATGCGAGCGCGAGCGCGGCCGTGCCCGACGAGACGCCGACGGCGTGCTCGACGTTGCAGTAGGACGCCCACTCGGCCTCGAACCGCGCGACCTCCTCGCCGAGGATGTACTGGGTGGAGGCGATCGCGTCGATCACGGCGCCGTCGACCTCCTCCTTGATCGAGGCGTACTGGCGCTTCAGATCGACGAACTGGATCGGCTCGGGCACGGGCGGAGCCTAGCCGTGCCACCCGCCGGTCTCGCCCTTGTAGGTGCCGCCGAAGAGCGCGAGCGGCGTCCGTAGCAAGATCAACAGGTCGGTCTTCCAGTCGCGGTGGCGGACGTACCAGAGGTCGAGCTCGATCCGCTCGGCCCACGGCAGCGACGCGCGGCCGTGGATCTGCGCCCAGCCGGTGATGCCGGGCTTGACGTCGAGCCGGTGCAGCTGCTGCTTGTCGTAGCGGTCGACCTGGTAGCGAAGCGTCGGCCTCGGTCCGATCACCGACATCTCGCCGCGGACGACGTTCCACAGCTGGGGCAGCTCGTCGAGCGACAAGCGGCGGAGCACGCGGCCCGCGCGCGTGATGCGGCTGTCGCCGCGGTCGATCGCATAGCCCGCGCCGAGCTTCTCGGCGCCGACGACCATCGTGCGCAGCTTGAGCAGCTCGAAGTCGACGCCGTCCTTGCCGACGCGCGTCTGCCGGTAGAGGACCGGGCCCCCGTCCTCGAGCTTCACCGCCAGGGCGGCGGCGGCGAGCACGGGCGCCGTGAGCACGAGCCCGGTGCCGGCGATCGCGACGTCGAGCCCGCGGTTCACCGCGTCCCCTCCGCCGCCTCCCACGTCGCGGGAACACCTCGGCGCACGTAGTTCCACAGCGAGACGACCGTCGCCCAGGTCACGAGCACGTAGTAGCGCGCGATGCCCACGCCGAGCGCCGCCGCGAGCAGGAGCGCGAGCTGCACCGCAAGGACGAGGTCGTAGACGAAGCCGTGCCCGATCAGGGCGAACGAGGTCGCGAGCAGGACGAGGTGCAGGATCCCTGACGCGTAGCGGAGGTGACGATGGGAAACGATCGCCACGCCATAGCGCGCGCCGAGCCGGCGCAGCATGCGGCCGCGGGCGACGATCAGCCAGCAGTGCTCGAACATGCGGACCTTCCGGTGGTACTCGGACTCGTTGGTGGGCGTCGCCTTCTCGTGCGCCGCCGCGGTCGGCTCGTAGACGGCCCGCCGGCCGCGCTGCACCATCAGGTACGGCAGCGCGAGGTCGTGCCCGAAGCGCGGGTCGACCTCGACGTAGTCCGACCGCCGCAGCGCGTAGATCGAGCCGTTGCCGCCCGTCACCGAGCCCAGCTTCGACTCGGCGCCGCGCACGCCGAGCTCGTAGCGCCAGTACGCGCCCTCCTGGTTCGCGCCGTCCGAGCCGACGATGTGCAGCTGACCGCACACGTAGGCGATCTCCGGGTCGGCGAACGGCCTGACGAGCCGGCGCAGCGCATCGGGCGCCCAGGTCGCGTTCGCGTCGGTGAAGGCGACGATCTCGCTCTCCGTCAGGCGAACGGCGCGGTCCTGGGCGGCAACCTTGCCGCCGCGCGGGTTCGAGATCACCCGCACCCCCGGGTACTGCAGTGCGATCGCCTCGGTGCGGTCGTCGGACGCGTCCGAGGAGACGACGATCTCGAGCCGCTCCGCCGGATAGTCCAGCGCGAGCAGGTTCTCGAGCCGGCGCGCGATCACCGGCTCCTCGTTGTACGCGGCGACGATCACCGTGACGGTCGGCTCGATGTCGCCGGAGCGCACGGGCCGCGGCGCGACGCGCGCGAACGCGATCGCAACGAGCGGATAGAGAAGGTGCGTCCACGCCAGCGCGGCGAGCGACGCCCAGAACAGGACGACGATGACGATCACCGCGCGAGTGTAGATTCGTAGACGCCCTGGAGCGCCTCGGCCGCATGGCGCCGGTCGCCGGAAGCAGCGGCGCTCCGCGCCGCAGCGCCGCGCCGGCGGCGTTCGCTCTCGTCCGCCAGTTGCTCCGTCAGCACGTGTCGCAGCGCCGCCGGGTCACGCGGCTCGACGAGCACGACACCGTCGCCTTCGAGGTCGGCGAGGCCGCCCACGCGGGTCGCCACGACCGGCCGCCCGTAGGCCATTGCCTCCCGCGCCGTCATGCCGTACCCCTCGCGGCGAGAGGGCACGCAGACGACGGACGCGCGCTCGTAGTAGGCGCCGAGCTCGTGCGGCGGCACGAAGCCGACAGCCTCGGGCACGCGGCGGCGGAGCGGCCCGTCGCCGGCGATCACCCGCGGAAGCCGGTCCGTCGCCTCGAGGAACTCGAGGATTCCCTTCTCCTCGCTCAGCCGGCCCGCGAAGAGCACGTGGGGCGGCTGCGCCGGCTCGCCCACGCGAGCGGGGAGCTCGACGCCCGGAGAGACCACCTGGACCTCCCGCGCCCCGAGCTCGGAAGCGGCGTCGGCGAGGTAGCCGGAAGCGGCGAGGACGATCCGGGCGCGTTGGAGCAGCGGACGTACGAGCGCCGACGCGCGCCGCGCGAGCTCCACGTCCGTGCCCCACACCTGCAGGACGTACGGCTTGCCGGTGGCGAGCGCAGCCACGGCCGAGGGAATCCAGTGCGCGTGCACCAGGTCGGCGTCACGCGACGCGGCCCGGGCCGCACGTGCGTACGCGGCCAGGAACGCCGGGAGGAGCGCGAGCTTCCACGGTGCGTCGCGCAGGTTCTGGACGATGCCCCCGCCGTAGGCGACTCCGAAGTTGTGGAAACTCGCCGGCGAGACGACGTCGACGTCGACTCCGAGCTCGCGCACGTCTTCGACCGCCGACGCGACGAAGCTGCCGGCGACGTCGTCCTCGTCCCGCGGATACGAGGTCGTGAGGACGACGACCTTCATTCGCGCGCGGCGAACACGACGGGAATCGAGAGCGCGAGCGCCACGAACGCGTAGAAGTAATAGAACTGCATCGTCAGGTAGAACGCGTTCGCCGCGAGCGTGCCGGCGAGGGCCGCCGTGAAGCCCCACGCGAGCGGACGGACGCGCGCGGCGAGCGGGTCGCGCGCGGCGGCCATCGCGCGGCCGAGCCTACGCGCAGCGTTGAGCCGACGGAACACCCAGAGCACGAAGGCCGCGAACAGCAGCGTCCCGACGAGGCCGGTCTCGACGATGAGCGCCACGTAGTAGGAGTGCGGCCCCCAGTTCGTCTTGCCGGTGACGAACTGGTAGTAGACCGAGAACGTGTTCAACCCGAGCCCGAACAGCGGATCGGCGTGCAGCACGTGCGGGATGAACGAGTAGACCTGGAAGTGCGCGTTCTCCGAGCTGCCGCTCGTCTCGACGCGCGACTTGAGCACGGTCGTGAAGAAACTGCGCCGCGACAGGACGATCGCGAGCAGCAGCGCGAGCGCGGCGCCGATCGGGACGAGGAGCTGAGCCGTCCGCAGGTAACGGCGATACGGCAGCAGGAGGATGAGCGCGCCGACTCCGAGCCCGAGCAAGCCGCTCCGGGACAAGGTCAACGCCTCGACGACGAGCAGGAAGCCGATCACGAGCATCAGCCAGCGCCGGAAGCGATGGCCCTTCTCGAGCCGCAGGTAGAGCGGCGTCAGGACGAGCAGCGGCATGATCAGCATGATCCCGAGGTGATTGGGGTCGCCGGTGAGCGCGTTCGGCCGGTACACGTTCGCGCCGTTGATCGCGCCGTAGATGTTGATCTGGCTCGCGCCGCCGGTGATCGGCGACAGCACCGACGCGTCGAGATTCCCGCCCCGGCGCGCGTCCAGGAGCTGGAACACGCCGTAAACGGCGTTGACGACAAAACCGGCCGTGAACCACGCGAGCGTCTTCCAGAAGTAGCGCTGTCCTCGCCGCGAGAGCCACACCACCGCGGCTGCGAGGAAGAGGAAGTGGATCAGCCACTTCGTCAGGCCTTTCCCCCACTGCCCGAGCGCGTCGGAGTCGGAGAGGTCGAAGTATCCGAGCAGGTAGGCGATCAGGAAGACGGCGAAGAAGCCGAGCACCACGACAGTCGTGTACGGGACGCGAAACCGCTTCGTTCCAGCGACGAAGGCGATCAGGAAGCCGATCGCGAGGACGTCGGCGAGGCCGACCGTGCCGGCGAAGGTCCAGTGCACCTTCTCGAACGTGACGCAGAACACGCTCGCGAGGAAGAGAAAGCTCGTGACCTGCCTCATCCCGTCACCCGATCGAGCAGGGTCGCGAGCTCCTCGACCCGGGTGCGCCGCGACACCCTGCGCCGCCACTCGGCGGACAGGGGCGCCGCCTCCAGCGTGCCCGCCTGCCAGCGAGCGTGAAGGTCGCGCAACGCCGCCTCGATCCCCTCGACGTCCTCCGGGGCGACGACGACCCCGGCGGCCGCGTCGCGGATCAGCTCGGCGGCCGCGCCGTCCTGCGGCACGAGCGCCAGGATCGGCCGCTCCGCCGCGAGGTACTCGAACACCTTCCCGCTCAGGACTCCCTTGCCCCGTCCACCCGCCTCGGGAATCAGCAGCAGCAGCGCCTCGGAGTCGCGCTGCAGCTCGAGGGAGCGTCGCCGCGGTGCGTACGGGATCAGCTCCAGCCGGTCGCCGAGCTCCAGCGATTCTGCCCACTCGCGGTCGGCCGAGCGGAAGTCGCCGAGGAAGCGAGCGACGATGTCGAGTTCGGAGTGCGCGAGCGCCGTGATGAAAGGCCGCGGATCGCGCTTCCCGAAGAACGACCCCGCATGCGTGATGCGGAACCGCGACGATGCGTGGTGCTCGAGGCCGGCGAAGTCGTCGAAGTCGGAGCCGTTGGCGATCGTCGTGACGCTGCCGGCCGGCGACCGCTCGCGCATCTCGTCCGCGATCGCATCGGAGACGCACACGACCGCGTCCGCGAAGCGCGAGACGAGCCGCGCGACGGCATGCTCCCCCGTCTCCTTGGCGCGGACGAGCCGCGATTCGGCCCGACGGTGCGGATGCGCGACCACGGAGTCGCGCAGGTCGGCAACCCACGGGATGCCGACCGCCTGCTTCACGGCGGCACCGATCAGATGCACCGACGAGGGAGGCGAGGTCGTGACGACGACGTCGATCTCCTCGCGCTTCGCAATCCGGATCGCCGCCGGGATCGCCGTCAGGTTCCAGCTCACGTTCTCGTCCGGCACGAGCAGCCGACGCCCGGTGAGCTGCGCCTGGCGCGTGAACCGCTCGAGACCGCCGGTGCCATGGAGCTCCTCGGCCGGCCTGCGGCCCTTCGGCCCGATGTAGCGCGCGCGATGTACCCAGGCGAGTGTCGGCGGCTGCAGCTCCTCGTCGCGGTGGATCCACTTCGGATCGTCGGGCGCGAGCACGTGAGTCTCGACGCCGAGCTCCGGCAGGTGTGTCGCGAACTTGAGAGGACGCTGGACCCCGCCGCCACCCGCCGGCGGGAAGTACATCGTCACGAGGAGCACCTTCACCGCGGGAGACGATAGAGACGGCCGCCGCGGATCGCCCAGGTGGCACCGTAACGCTGCGCGACGCGTGGATCGCCCGTCGCCGCCCAGTGCCGCACCGCGGCGGCACGGCCGTAGGGATCGTTGGCCCTCGTGTCGGCGACGTGGGTGACGGGAAGCCCGACGACGTAGAGCGGGGCAGCTGCGACGACGCGGTAGCTCACCTCGAGCGGCGCGAGCACGACCGCCCCCTGCGGGACCTCTGTCCGCAGGGCGTGGACGAGCGCGGGCGAGAGCGCGCCTCGATCGGTCGGGGTCTGCGCGCTCCAGTGCCAGGCACCGTGGGCGACGACCGGGGCGACGAAGCAGAGCATCGCGAAGGTGCCAAGCCGGTGATGCTCCCTCCACGGCGCCGCCCGCAGGACGATGGCGGCGACAAGCGCAGCCGCACCTCCGACGAGCGCGATCCACGTCGCGAACGCGGGGCCGCCGTGGGTGAGGCCGTACTCGAAGTCGCCCGGCCACAGACGCTGCAGGACGACACCGCCGGCGAACGCCACCGGAAGCACGAGCACCGATCGCGTGAGCAGCGCGAACGCGCCGGCGAGGACGAACGGCAGCGGCGCGAAACCCGCCGCGCGGCGAGACTGCGACAGCGACACGGCGTCGGAGAAGTGCACGAACAGCCACGGCACCTCGAGCAGCACGAGCACGAGCAGGGTGCCGCCCAGAACGAACGCGACCCAGCGGCGCGGCCACGCGAGCGCCGTGACCGGCAGCAGGATCAGCGCCGCAACCGCGACGGCGCCGCTCCGGCCGAACAGCTCGGCCGCCACGCGGTAGTGGTGTTCGTTCGTGATCACCAGCTGGTCGGCGTACTGCCGCAGCGCCCGCGCCTTCTCGACGGCGCCCGGGTCGTGGGAGACCGTCTCGTCGACGATCGGCCGCAGCCACAACAGTGCCAGGCCGACGGGCACGACGGCGGCCGCCAGCGACGGCACCCACTCGCGCCAGACCCGCGGTTGCAGCACCGCATACCCGGCGAACGGAATCAGGATGAAGAGCGCGTAGGTCGGATGGACGAGCGCCAGCGCACCGAACGCCGCCGCCAGCTCGGTGCGCGCGCGCCACGAGGACGTCGAGAAGAAGAGCACGATCACCGCCGGGACGAACAGCTGCCGCGCCGCCGTGGCGGGCTGGGCGAGGGCGGCATAGGAACCGCCGTGCGCCGGCCCGAAGACGAACATCCCGAGCGTCGCCACGAGCACCGATGCCCCGGCCCAGCGCTCGCCGAAGACGGTTGCGCCCGCCTCCCAGGCGAGCGCGCACGCAAGCGGGGCGAGGAGCGACGGCTCGTGGCGCACGACCTCGCCGGGGTCGACGCCCGACACCCACGAGACGAGCGCCAGGAAGCCGTGCCAGAGGGGGAAGGCGTAGCCCGGGTGCAGCCCCCCGTCCCTGAACTCGTCGACGGTGCGGAGATGCAGGTCGCCGAGAGCGACGAGCTTGCGGATCCGCGCCTCGTGGAAGAGCCCGTCGCCGGTGACGGCGCTCGCGGCGGGCCAGAGCAGCCAGCCGAGGACGAGGCCGAAGAGCCACGGCCACGAGGCGCGCAGCGAGGACCCGTCGCGCGGGCGGCGGCCGCGCGCGAGCCCGACCCCGACCGCGGCGACGAAAACCGCAGCGAGCACGGCCCCCGCGAGGCGGATGGTCCCGTGCACGGTGAAGACGACCGCCCAGGCGACGAACACCGTGGCCGCCGCCCACGCGAGCAGCGAGGCGGCCGAGCGGCGGCCGAGCGCCGCCGCGACCGCAGCACCGGGTGCCAGCACGACGATCGTGCCGACGGCGAGCCGGAGATACTCGGTCATGCGAGCAGCGCGTCGACGTCGCCCGAGGCAAGGAAGCGGGCGCCTTCCCGGTACGTCTCGCCCCGCTCGCCCCTGAATACGAGCCCGCGCGCACGCAGCGACCAGAGCAGCACGTGCCGCGCGCGCTCCGCCTCGCGGCGCCCGCGATGCTTGTCGAGGAAGCGAAGCTGCCCGCGCAGGTTCTCGGCGTACAGGCGCCCGCCGTGGGTCGCCCCGCCGACGTGGACGACCTCGGCCTGCGGGTAGAAGAGCACCTCCCACCCGGCGCGCCGAAACCGCGTCAGCCAGTCGACCTCCTCGCTGAACATGAAGAACGACTCGTCGAAGAGGCCGACCTCCTCCGCTGCGCTACGCCGGACGAGGAGAGCGGCGCCGGAGAGCCAGTCGACCTCGCGCACGAACGTGTGGTCGAACCCCCCCAGGTAGAGCGGGTTGAGCAGGGACGAGCCGGGCGCGAGCTTGCGCACGCCCGCGTACTCGGTGGCGAGGCGCCAGACGGTCGGCTCCGCGCGTGCCGAGCGCTGTAGCGAGCCGTCGGTGTTGGAGAGGCGCGGCCCGAGGACGGCCGCCTCCGGATGCGCGTCGGCGAACGCGACGAGCCGCTCGAGCCCGTCGCCGACCACCCATGCATCGGAGTTGAGCAGGAAGGCGTACCGGCCGGTCGCGACGCGCATGCCTGCGTTGTTGCCGCCGCCCATGCCACGGTTCTCCTGCTCGACGATCCGCACGTCCGGGAACCGCTCGCGCACGAGCTCGAGCGTGCCGTCGCTCGAGCCGTGGTCGACCACGATCACGTCGTGACCGCTGACCGACTCGAGGCAGCGCTCGACCCACGGCAGCGCGTCGAACGTGACGACGACGACCGAGACGTCAGGCCGCGGGGCCATCCGACACGACCGGTGAGCGCCGCACGTTCTCCCACAGGATGACCGCCAGGCCGGGAAGCGATAGGACGAGCGTCAGCAGGAAGAACAGGAAGCCGCAGGCGAAGGCCTGGTCGGCGTCGACGCCGAGCTTGCCGAGGAAGCTCACGAAGAACGCCTCACGCACCGCGAGGCCGTTGATCGTGAACGGCACCAGCATGACGAGGAACAGGAGCGGTCCGAGCACGATGTACGGCAGCGGCGAGAGGCCGATGCCGACCGCCCGTCCGGCAGCGTAGATCGAGAGGATCCGCCCGATCTGGACGACGAGGGTCGCGAGGCAGACGACGGCGAGCGTGCCGAGGTGATCGCGATAGCCGTGGATGCCGTCGTAGACGGCGCGCGCGATGCGCTCGACACGGAGCCGGCGCGCGAGCGGCACGGCGAACGCCAGGTGGCGGCGGACGGTGCGCGAGAAGAAGACGACGCCGGCGACGATCGTGCCGAGCACGAAGAGCAGCTCGATCCAGAGGTATGCGCCGATGTCGTAGCGGCCGATCGCGAGCAGGAACCCCACTCCGGCGAGCAGCAGCGTGATTGCGCCGCCGAGGGCGCGCTCGAGCAGCACCGAGCCCGTG
The DNA here is from genome assembly GCA_036376615.1 of Gaiellaceae bacterium. Taxonomy (GTDB): domain Bacteria; phylum Actinomycetota; class Thermoleophilia; order Gaiellales; family Gaiellaceae; genus PALSA-600. The sequence goes on along the minus strand of DASUZZ010000038.1, from coordinate 5,202 downwards.
ATCGGCGTGATCTGCCCCGGGTGACGCCGCGACGTCTCGTAGATCCGCGAGGCGTCGCCGCCGACCGACGTCGGCAGCACCTGCCCGACCGCGTAGGAGACGAAGTACGCGCGCGTCAGCCACGCGAAGCCCTCGTGGATGTCCCGGGCGCCGAGCAGTTGCTGCCAGCGCCAGGCCATCGGGAAGATCGTCACGAGGATCAGGAAGGCGGAGACGGCGACCCAGGCGGGGTCGGCGCTGCCGAGGATGTGCAGCGTCTGCCCGATGTTGATCTTGAAGACGATGTAGCCGATCGCCAGCGCCGAGACGGCGAGCGTCGCGGCGAGGCGCAGCCTCGGGCTCATCCTGAAAGACGCGCGTGGACGCGCCGCAGGGCGGCGATCGCATCGCGGACGTCGTCGTCCGAGTGCGCCGGCGAGAACGGGAGTGAGAGCACCTCGGCGCCGGCGCACTCGGTGACGGGGAGCGGCGGCTGATGCGGGGCGGCGTGCCCGCGGTACGCGCTCAGCAGGTGCACCGGCAGGAAGTGGATCGACGTGCCGATGTTCTCGTCCGCCAGCGCCTGCTGGTAGTCGTCCCGCGTGCCGCCGGCAGCCTCTGCGTCGATCCTGATCACGAAGAGGTGGTTCGCGTGGGTGTCGCGCGGGTCGCGGCCTACGACCGAGATGCCGTCGAGCCCGGCGACACCCTCGCTGTACAGGTCGTGGTGGCGGCGGCGGATCTCGCCGTGCCGTTCCACCTTGTCGAGCTGCACGAGCGCGATTGCAGCGAGGACGTCGGAGAGGTTCGCCTTGTAGCCGGGGACGGCGATGTCGTAGCGCGAGCCGTGGCCGCGGCGCATCACGCGCAGGTCGTCGAGCGCCGCGGCGAGGTCGTCGCGCGACGTCGCGATCAGGCCGCCCTCGCCCGCCGTGATGTTCTTCGTCGCGTAGAGCGAGAAGCACGTCGCGTCGGCGATCGAGCCGACCTTGCGGCCGCGATAGCGCGCCTCGGCGGCGTGCGCGGCGTCCTCGACCACGGGGATGCCGTGGGCGAGGAGCGGATCGAGGTCGGCGGGCTGCCCGTAGAGGTCGACCGGCAGGATCGCCTTCGTCCGCTCCCCGATCAGCTCGGCTACTCGCGCGGGGTCGATGTTCAACGTGTCGTCGTCGACATCGGCGAACACCGGCGTCGCGCCGCAGTGCACGATCACGTTCGCCGTCGCCGGCCACGTCAGCGAGCTCGTGATCACCTCGTCGCCGGGGCCGACTCCGAGCGCGACGAGCGACAGATGGAGGGCGGCTGTGCACGACGAGACCGCGAGGACATGGCTCGCCTCGAGGTAGTCGCGCATCCGAGCCTCGAGCTCGGCCGTCCGCGGGCCGGTGGTGAGCCAGCCCGAGCGCAGGGTCTCGGCCACCGCCGCGACCTCGTCCTCGTCGACAGCGGGCGGCTGAAAGCCGAGGAACGTCGCGCGGCGCGTCGCTTCCACGCGGGCAAGGGTAACCGCACGATCGGGACGACCTGCGACGTCGTCCTTCGATCCAGTGCCTGGCACCTCGGTGCCAGGCACCTGTTGTTCGGGCGGGGCCGCCGGCGGAACTGCTACGCCACCTGCGCAGAGTCCACGCGGAAGGTGATCGCGGCCGCCGCCCGGTCGGCGCGGTCGAGCGCCTCCCCCCGCGAGTGGCCGACAGCGAGCAGCGCGCCCGCACGGTCGGAGCCTCGCCGAAACGGGGAGAAGACGTAGCCCGGCTCGCGATAGAGACGAACGCGCTCGACGCCGTCGAGGCCGGACGGCACGTCCGTGCCGGCGAGCGTGCCGGGCGGCGCGACGAGAAACCGCGTGACCACGCCGCCGGCGAGCCGTCCTGGGCTGGGCAGCTCGACGGGACGGCCGAGCGCGGAATCGATCGCGAGGTCGTTCAGCGGTACGCCGGTCGCGCGTTCGACGAGCTCGGCGTCGTGGCCGCCGCCCAGGCGGGCCGCAACCTCGATCACACTGGCTCCGTCAGGCCCGACCCGCAGCTGCGAATACGAAGGGCCCTCGTCGATGCCCAGAGCGCGCACCGCCTTCCCCGCGACCGCGGCGGCGTCCGCGCCGTGCTCGCTCGGCCACACGTGCGCGAGCGCGACCCCGAACGCAGGCGGCTCGGCGACAAGACGATCGGTGACCGCGAGCGCCCGGAACGAGCCGCCTGTCGAGTACCCGATCACCGTCACCTCCGGACCGTCGGCGAGCTCTTCGACCAGCGCCAGGTTGGCGCGCGACTCGAACCGGGCCGCTTCGATCGCCGGCCCGAGCTCGTCGGCTCCCAGCACGAGCGTCAGACCCTTCTGGCCCTGGTTGTCGGGCGCCTTCACGACGCACGGGAAGTCGACCGCCGGCGCAGCCTCTCCGGCCGCAACGACGAAGCAGCGCGGCTGCGCGACCCCCGCCTCGCTCAGGCGCTCGCGCTGGCGCAGCTTGTTCGTCGCCAGCACGGCGGTTCGCGGTGACAACGGGTGCGGCAGGCCCAACCGCTCGGCGATTCGGGCGGCGGCGCCGAGCGGCCGGTCCGTGCCCGGCGCGATCAGGCCGTCGATGCCGAGTGCGTCGACGAGCCGGTCGATCGCCGGCTCGTCCTCGACCGAGAGGATGCACCGGCGATCGGCGAAGCGGAAGCCCGGCGCGGACGGGTTGCGGTCGACGACGGCGAGCCACATCTCGCGCGCCCGCGCCGCCTCGAGCAGCCCGAGCTGAGCCGGCCCTGCGCCTAGGACGAGTAGGCGCGGGCTTCGCGAGCGAGGATCGCTCTCCACCACGCCTCATTCTCGCGATACCACCCGACGGTCCGCTCCAGGCCGTCGGCGAACGACGTACGCGCGCGCCACCCGAGCAGGCGCTCCGCCTTCTCGGTCGACCCGACATGCCGGTCGACCTGTCCCGGCCGCTCCGGCACGTTGCAGGTGAGCGAGCTCGGCTTGCCGAGCACGTCGAGGACGAGCTCGGCAACGCCGGCGACCGAGATGTCGACGCCGGTCGCGACGTTCAGCACCTCCCCGGCGATGTCGTCGATCGGTGCCGCGATCACGTTTTCGATCGCCTCGGCGTCGTCGCCGACGTAGAGCCAGTCGCGCGACGCATGGCCGTCGCCGTGGATGGTCAGCGGCTCGTCGTCGAGCGCCTGCGTGATGAACCGCGGAACGAGCTTCTCGGGATGCTGCCGCGGGCCGTAGTTGTTGAACGGCCTGACGATCACGATCGGCAGCTCGTAGGTCGTCCAGTACGAGTAGGCGAGTCGGTCGGCCCCCGCCTTCGTCGCGGCGTACGGTGAGCGCGGGTTGAGCGGATGCTCCTCGTCCATCGGCGCCGACTCGGCAGTCCCGTAGACCTCCGACGACGAGATGAGGATGAAGCGCTCGACGGGGCGCTCGCGGATCGCATCGAGCAGGATCTGCGTCCCCTCGACGTTCGTCGTCACGAACTCCGAGGCGCCGTCGGCGATCGACTTCTCGACGTGCGACTCGGCCGCCGCGTTGACGATCACGTCGACCCCCTCGACGAGGTCGCGGACCAGCGGCGCGTGCCGAATGTCGCCGTGCACGAACGAGAGCCGCGGATGACTGAGCACGTCGGCGAGGTTCTCGAGGTTGCCGGCGTAGGTGAGCGCGTCGAGCGTCACCACCTCGTACGGCGTCGCCTCGAGCAGGTGGCGGATGAAGTTCGACGAGATGAACCCCGCCCCACCGGTCACGAGAACCCGCTTGCTCAAGCCCTATAGCTCCTCTTCGATTGAGTACAACGGTCTGCCCTCGACGTCACGCTGGATGCGGCCGAGCGACTCGCCGATCAGCGCGAGCACGAACCCTTGCACACCGAGCACGAGCACGATGCCGGCACCGGCGAAGAGCGGCCCGGGGAAGTTCGCGTTCGCGACCCAGTAGACGACGCCGTAGATGCCGAGCGCGGCCGCGGCGAGCGAGCAGACCAGCCCGAGCGTGACGCCGATCCACTGCACCGGCTGCGGCCAGAAGCCCGCGACGACGTGGAGCGCAAGCCGCACGAGCCGCAGCGGCGAGTAGCGAGAGCCCGCCCGCGACGGCGCATGCGAGACGTCGACCTCCTCGACGGATACGCCGGTCGAGAGCACGAGCGCCTTGGTGAACTTCTGCCGCCCGATCGCGCCGAGCATCGGCTCGATCGCCTCCCGGCGGTAGCCGTTGAACGCGCAGCCGAAGTCGGAGATGCGAACGCCGGTGAAGCGGCGAAGGAGGCTGTTGATCAGGCGGCTCGGCACCGTGCGCCCCGGGGAGTCACGGCGCGCGACCCTCCGGCCCGAGGCGACGTCCGCACGGTCGAGCGCGTCGAGCAGCTTCGGCAGGTCCTCGGGCTCGTTCTGGAGGTCGCCGTCCATCGTCACGATCCGCTCTCCGCGGGCGCGGGCGAGCCCGGCGTGCATCGCGGGATGCTGGCCGAAGTTGCGCTTGAAACGCACGGCGCGGATGCGCGGGTCCCGCGCGTGTGCCGCACGGAGGTGCTCGAAGGTGCCGTCGGTCGAGCCGTCGTCGACGACGATCACCTCCCACGCCTCGCCGTCGAGCGCGGCGGCGGTCCGCGCGAGCAGCTCGTCGACGGCGCCCGCCTCGTCGAGCACGGTGACGACGACCGAGATGTCGGGCGCGTCAGCCACCGCTCACCTCGCGCACGACCGCGACGACGCGGTCGGCCCACGTGTCGACCGAGTGACCTCGCTCGACGCGCTCGCGGAGCTCGAGGCCCGTCCGCTCGCGGAGCGCCGCCGGAGCAGCGCCGAACTCGAGCAACGCGCGCGCGAGATCCGCTGCGTCGCCGGGACGGAAGTCGAGCCGGACCGGGAGGCCCTCGAGGTAGCCGGCCAGTGCCGGGTTGGACGCGATCACGGGCACGGCGCACGCCGACGCCTCGTACACGACCTTGTCGAGCGTCTGGGTCGCGCTCCCGCTGTCCGCCGCGGTCACGAGCGCGTCCGCGCTGCCGAGCAGGGACGGGATGCCGCCCCGGGCGACCGGCTCGGCCAGCTCGGCACGGGCGGCGAGCACGGCGCTGCCTGCAATGCGGGCGGCGAGCTCTGCACGGTGGGTCCGTTCGGCGTCGTTCGAGCTCGGGCCGCGAATCTCGAGCCGGGCGTCGAGGCCCTGGCCGACGGCGCGTTCGAAGCCGTCGAGCAGCGTCGCGTAGCCCTTCCACGGCGCCGTCCGTCC
>DASUZZ010000037.1:0-9557 GCA_036376615.1 Gaiellaceae bacterium | reverse complement strand
ATAGCGCCTCGCGATGGTCATCGCCCAGTCGTCGAGCAGCCGCAACTCGACGAGCGGCGCGCATGCGTAGTCGGCGGGCTCGCGGTCGAACGCCAGCGCGTCGGGGTCCGTGCCGAGCTCGACCGCCGCCAGCTCGTAGAGTGCGCGCGCGTGGCCGATCTCGTTCTGCGCGATCGACGAGAACGCGACGTCCTCCTCGAGCGTCGGCGCGATCCCGGTCCACTCCGAGTCGCGCCAGCCGAGGATCAGCTCGTCGTCAGCCAGCGTCAGCAGCAGGTCCGAGCGCTCGCTCACCGATCTCCGGACGGCTCCGTCGAGCCTACGCCGGGTTCCCGGCGGTTGGCGGAGGCGCGTTGCCGCGCCTCCGCCAACCGCCCTTTGATCGAGTAGCCGTCGACGCGGCGGTACTTGAGGTCGAACTCGTCGGCCCAGTCGGCGATCTCGTGGATCGAGCCCCGCGGGACGAGCCAGAGCGCGTCGGACTCGCCGCGCCGCCCGTACTGCTCGCGCGCCCACGTGTCCGCGAACGCGGCGTCGGGCGCCTCGATCGACCCCGCGTGCTCGAACGGCTGTCCCTTCCGCTCGCGGCGGAAGACCTCGAAGACCATCACCCGCTCCAGCGTCGGCCGAGCCGGCGCCTCCGCTCCTCGTCAGGCTCCGTCAAGCCCACGCCTGCCACGGCTACGCCGCCAGCACGACGTCGCGCACCCATCGCTCCTGGTCGAGGAAGCGGCGTCTGAACGCGAGCCGTTCCTGCGAGCGCGGTCCGTGGCCGGTGACGACGGAGCGCAGCTCGTCCCAGTCGGGCTCGCTGTACTCCCACACGCCGTCGTCGCGCCGGCGCAGCTTCGGGTCGGGGATCGTGAGGCCGAGCTCCCAGATCCGCGGGACGTAGCCCTCGAGGAACTGCTGCCGCGCCTCCTCGTTCCCCTGCGACTTGATCCGCCAGACCCACATCGGGTCGTGGTCGCGCGCGATCGGGTTCCCGTGGAACTGCATCAGCGGCGGCCACCAGCGGGTAACCGCCTCCTGCACGAGCTCGCGCTGCGCGTCGGTGCCGGTCATCATCGCGAGGATCACGTCGCGCCCGTGGAGGATGTGGAACGACTCCTCCCAGCAGATCTTCCGCATGATGCGCGCGTACGGCGCGTACGAGCACTTGAGGAGCGCCTTCTGGCTGATGATCGCGGCGGCGTCGACGAGCCACGCGATCACGCCGACGTCGCCCCACGTGTGGGTCGGGTAGTGAAAGACGTTGTGGAACTTCGCCTTGCCGGAGATCAGGTCTGCGAACATCTGCTCGCGCGGCTTGCCGAGGTCCTCCGCGATGCGGTAGATGAGCTGCGCGTGCCCCACCTCGTCCTGCACCTTCGCCGTCAGCGCGAGCTTCCGCTGCAGCGTCGGCGCCCTGAGGATCCACTCGCGCTCGGGGAGCACGCCCATCAGCTCGCTGTTCGCGTGCATCTCGACGAACTTGACGAGCTTCTGCCGGTATTCGTCCGGCAGCCAGTCGGTGGCCTCGACCTGCCCGCCCGCCTGGACCCGGGCGAGAAACTCCTCCGTCCGCTGCTCCACCGCGACCTCCCTACCGACCGATCGTTAGGCTCAGTGTAGAAGATGTCGCAGCGACGGGAGGAGCTCACCCGGATCGCCGCACGGCTGTTCGCCGAGCGCGGCTACCAGGGCACGTCGCTCGCCGACCTGGCCGACTCGCTCGGCGTTCAGAAGCCCTCGCTCTACCACCACATCGCCTCCAAGGAGGACCTGCTGTGGGCGGTCGCGAGCGAGGGGGCCGACGCGTTCCACGCGGCGCTCGACGCGGTCCCGGCCGGCGCGCCGGCCGCCGACCGCATCCGGCTCGCGCTGCGCGCGCACCTCGCCGTCGTCGCCGGGCAGCTCGACGTCGCCACGGTCTTCGTGCGCGAGTGGCGCTACCTGAGCGGCGATCGGCGCGCCGCGTTCGTCGGCGAGCGCCGGCGCTACGAGCAGCGCATCCGCGAGCTGTTCCGCGACGGCGTCGAGCAGAGCGAGCTGCGCACCGACCTCGCCGTCGGCACGGCGACGCTGCTCTTCCTCTCGGCCGCGAACTGGGCCTACACGTGGCTGCAGCCCGGTGCCGACACCGACGCGCTCGCCGACCGTCTCTACGCTGTGCTGCTCGACGGCATGCGCGGCTACGCGACCAGCGACTGAAGCTTGGAGCGGCGCCGCGTCCGCCGGCGCGCGTCGCCCGTCGTGTCATGCTCGCGAGCGTGAAGCGCGCGGCGATGATCGTCAATCCCTACTCGACCCACGTCACGGGTGAGCTGATCTCGCAGGTCGAGAACGTCCTCCGCGAGCGGGTCGACGTACGCACGGAGTTCACGCACGGGCCGGGGCACGCAACCGAGCTCGCGGCCGAGGCGGGCCGCGACGCCGATGCGATCCTCGTCCTCTCGGGCGACGGGACGTACAACGAGGCGCTGAACGGCGCCGACGGCTCGGTGCCGTTCGGGTTCCTGCCGGGCGGCGGGACGAGCGTCCTGCCGCGCGCGCTCGGGCTGCCGCGCGACCCCGTCGACGCGGCGCGCGTGGTCGCGGGTGCGCTGGCCGACGGGCGCACGCGGCGGATCTCGCTCGGCTCGGTCAACGGCAGGCGCTTCTGCTTCGCGGCCGGGATCGGCTTCGACGCCGAGGCGGTCCGCCGCCTCGACGAGCTCGGCCGCTCGCCCGGCGGTGCCCGGCCCGGCGACCTCGCATTCGTCCGGATGGTGGCGCGGCTGCTCGCCGAGCGGCGCGGGCGATGGGCGCCCGAGCTCGAGATCGAAGGCATCGGCCGGGCCGCGTTCGTGCTCGTCGCGAACTGCGACCCGTACTCGTACGCCGGCAGGATCCCGCTCCACGTCGCGCCGGCCGCGCAGTTCGCGGGGGGCCTCGACTTCGTCGCACCGACGCGGGTCCGCGCCCGCGACGTGCCGCGGCTGATCCTCTACCTCGTGCGCGGCCGCGGACAGCTCGAGGCCGAGGACATCCTGACCGGCCACGATCTCGACCGGATCGAGGTGCACTGCGACCGGCCGCTGCCGCTCCAGGCCGACGGCGAGGACCTCGGCGATGTCGGGGAGGCGGTCTTCGAGTCGAGACGGGACGCGGTGTCCGTCCTCGTGTAGGTAACTTGCCCCGGCGATGGCGCAGGCCGTGACCGAGCTTCGCCGCGTCCTCGACGGCTCCGAGCCGCCGGCCGGGCTCACGCATACCGACCTGCTCGAGCTGCACCGCAGGATGGTGCTCATGCGCACCTACGACGAGCGGTCGGTCGTGTACCACCGACAGGGCCGGATCGGGACGTACGCGATCTTCTGGAACCACGAGGCGATCCAGGTCGGCGCGACCTTCGCGCTCGAGGACCGCGACTGGATCTTCCCGTCGTACCGGGAGAGCGCGATCGGGCTCGTCCGCGGTATGCCGGTCGAGACGATCCTGCAGTGGTGGCGCGGACACCCCTCGGGCTGGTGGAGCCCCGCCGACTGGAATGTCGCCTCGATCTGCGTGCCGATCGCGACACACGTCCCGCACGCCGCCGGGCTCGCGTGGGGGAAGAAATTGCGCGGCGAGGACACGGTCGCGATGGCGTTCTTCGGCGACGGCGCGACGAGCGAGGGCGCGTTCCACGAGGGCGTCAACCTCGCGGCGGTGATGAACGCGCCCGCGGTGTTCGTCTGCAACAACAACCAGTGGGCGATCTCGACGCCGATCGAAGCGCAGACGCGCGCGGAGTCGCTCGCCGACAAGGCGGTCGGCTACGGCATCCCCGGCGTGCGCGTGGACGGGCTCGACGTCCTCGCGGTCTACGCGGCGGCGCGCGAGGCGGTCGATCGCGCGCGCGGCGGCGGCGGGCCGACTCTGATCGAGGCCGTCCACTACCGCGCCGCGCCGCACGCGACCGCCGACGACCCGAGCGCGTACGTCGACGCCGACCGCGTCGAGCAGGAGCGCGCCCGCGAGTGCCTCGGCCGCTACGAGGAGTTCCTGACGCGTACCGGCATGCTCACCGGGGAGCACGCCGCGCAGGTCCGCGCGGACGCCGAGCAGGCGCTCCGCGACGGCATCGCCGCCGCCGAGGCCGAGCCCGCGCCCGATCCGGGGCTGCTCTTCGAAAACGCCTACGTCGACCCGCCGCCCTCGGTGCGCGATGGCTGAGCTGACGCTCGTCGAGGCGGTCAACGACGCGCTCCACACGGAGCTCGGCCGCGATCCGGACGTGCTCGTGCTCGGCGAGGACGTCGGCCGCGCCGGCGGCGTCTTTCGCGCGACCGCCGGCCTGCGCGACCGGTTCGGCGCCGACCGCTGCGTCGACACGCCGCTCGCCGAGGCCGGGCTGCTCGGCGCGGCCGTCGGCCTGTGCATGGCCGGATGGCGGCCCGTCTGCGAGATGCAGTACGACGCCTTCTCGTATCCCTGCCTCGACCAGCTGATCACGCACGTCGGGCGGTACCGCTGGCGGAGCGGCGGGAAGATGCAGTTCCCGCTGACCATCCGGATGCCCTACGGCGGCGGCGTGCGCGCGCCCGAGCTGCACGACGACTCGCCCGAGGCGTACTACGTGCACACGCCGGGCATCAAGGTCGCGATCCCGTCGACGCCGGCCGATGCGAAGGGGCTGCTCGCGGCGGCGATCCGCGATCCCGACCCGGTCGTCGTCTTCGAGCCGAAGCTGGTCTATCGCACCGCGCGCGGCGAGGTGCCCGAAGGGGAGCACGTGGTGCCGCTCGGGCAGGCGCGCGTCGCGCGCACCGGCGACGACGTCACGCTCATCGCGTACGGCGCGATGGTGCCGGTCTGCGAGCAGGCCGCCGCGGAGGTCGAGGGCGAGGTGTCGTGCGAGATCGTCGACATTCGTTCGCTGCGTCCGCTGGACGAGCAGGCGATCCTCGGCTCGATCGCGAAGACGGGGCGTGCCGTGATCGTGCACGAGGCGCCTCGTACGGCCGGCTTCGGCGCCGAGCTCGCGGCGCTGATCGCCGAGAAGGCGATCTTCGACCTGCAGGGGCCGGTGATCCGCGTCACCGGGTACGACGTTCCGTATCCGTACTGGGCGATCGAGGATGCGTACGTGCCGTCGGCCGAGCGGGTTGCGACGGCCGTGCGGACGCTCGTCGGGTGACGCGACCGCGTGGATCAGGTGCCAGGCACCGTGGTGCCTGGCACCGGTTTACGCCGTGAGCGATCGGCTTCGCCTCTGGCTCGAGCGGTCGCGCGACGGCGCCGGCTACCACCTCCGGGACGCGGCCACCGGCGAGGCGGTGCGCGCCGACGACCCGCGCGTGCTCGTCGTCCCGGTGGCCGGGGTCTCCTTCCGCGAGGACGCGGTGCTCGACCCCTCCTTCGACCCCGGTCTGCCGCTCGCCCTCGTCCCCGAGCCCGACAACGAACACGACCCGAACGCCGTTGCGATCTGGAACGCGGAGCGCACGCTCCAGGCCGGGTACGTGCCGCGCGAGCACGCCGCCGCGCTCGACGGCAGCGAGCAGGCGGTGTCGCTCTGGCGCGCCGGCCCCGGCCTGCGCGTGCTGATCGTGCCGGCCGGGTCGTGGGTCGGCCGCCCGCGCCGGCGGTAGCCTGCCGCCGTGGCGTACGCCTTCAAGCTCCCCGACCTCGGCGAGGGCCTCACCGAGGGCGAGGTCGCGCGCTGGCTCGTCGCCGAGGGCGACGAGGTCGCCGAGGACGACCCGCTCGTCGAGATCCAGACCGACAAGACGACCGTCGAGATCCCTTCGCCGGCCGCGGGGCCGGTGAGGCGCATCCTCGTCCGCGAGGGCGAGGTCGTGCCGGTCGGGACCGTGCTCGTGGTGATCGGCGGCGACCCGGAGGACGGCCGACCTGCGCCCGCGGCCGGCAAGGTGAAGGCGACGCCGCTCGTTCGGCGGATCGCGCAGGAGCTCGGCGTCGACCTGGCGGCGGTGATGCCGACCGGCGCCGGCGGCCTCATCACCGAGGACGACGTCCGCGGCGCCGGCGGCGGCCCGGGTGCGGCCGAGGGCAGGCGTGAGCCGCTGCGGGGCGTGCGGCGCGCGATCGCCGAGCACCTCACGCGCGCGCACCGCGAGATCCCGGCCGTCACGTACGTCGAGGAGTGCGACTTCACGGGCGTCGACATGACGATGCTGCTGCCGCTCGTGCTGCAGGCGACGGCGCACTCCCTGCACGAGTTCCCCGAGCTGAACGCGCGGCTCGAGGGCAACGAGATCGTCTACCTCGATCGCTACGACCTCGGCATCGCGGTGCAGACCGGCCAGGGGCTCGTGGTGCCCGTCGTGCGTGCCTGCGACTCGCGCGCGCCCGAGGAGCTCCGCGCCGACGTCGACGCGCTCGCCGAGCGGGCGCGCGCCGGTACGCTCGCGCCCGAGGAGCTGCGCGGATCGACGTTCACCGTGACGAGCGCCGGCAGGCTCGCCGGCCTGCTCGTCACGCCCCTGATCAACGCGCCGGAGGTCGGGATCCTCGGCGTGCACCGGATCGCGCAGCGGCCGGCGGTGCGCGACGGCGAGATCGTCGCGCGCGCGATCGGGAACGTCAGCGTCACGTTCGATCACCGTGTGGTCGACGGCGCGCGCGCCGCCGCGTTCGCGCTCGACGTGATCGGCCGGCTCGAGCGGCAGCCGGTCTGAGACCGGGCAAACCGGGTCTACACTGGACCGCCGTGGGTGCCTGGTACACGGTCGGGGTGATGTTCGGTCTCGGAACGGCCGTCGGAATCGCCGTCAGCGCGGCGGTCCGGCGTCTCGCGCTCGCGCTCGTGGTCGCGCTCGTGGTCGCGGTCGTGATCGGCGCGGTCGTGTGGGGCTGGCCGCAGGCGGCCGGCGGTCTGGCCGGCGCCGCCTTCGGCGTGCTCGGAACGATGCCCGTCGTCGCCGGCACGCTCCGTCGCGGCGGCACGCGAGGCGGGACGGCGATGCTGCTGGGCGGCGCTGCGCTCGGCGCGGCCGTGCTCGCGTTCGTGCCGGTCCTCGGCTACCTCGAGGCGATCGCGGTGCTCATCCTCGGGACGCGGCTGCGCCGGCGGACGCCCGACACGCACGCCGGGCTGCGCACGCTCGCGCGCGATTGACGTGAAGCCGGTCGTGCTGATCGTGATCGACGGCCTGACGCCGTCGATGTTCGAGGCTGCGGAGACGCCGGCGCTGCGCTTCCTCGCCGAGCACGGCGAGTACAGGCGCGCCGCGTCGGTGTTCCCGTCGCTGACGCCCGTCTGCCTGACCTCGATTGCGACCGGCGCCTACCCGGACGTCCACCGGATCCCGCATCTGGTCTGGTGGCATCGCGAGGAGCGCCGCGTCGTCGAGTACGGATCGTCGTTCGGCGCGTTGCGCGCGGCCGGCCTCGCGCGCGGCCTGCGCGACACGATCGTCGATCTCAACGCACGCCATCTGTCCCCCGACGCGGAGACGGTCTACGAGGCGCTCGAGGGTGCCGGGCTCACGGCTGCCGCGATCAACATCACCTGCTACCGCGGAACGCACCGGCATTTACCGACGATCCCCGGCGCACCCGCCGTCTACGGGCCGAAGCGGTTCTTCTTCTACTCGCTCTACGAGAGCGATCCGACGGGCGCGCCGATCGCCGTGCGGAACCGCAACCTCGGCTCGATCGACGCGTACGCCGCGACCGTCGGCCGCTGGCTCGTCACGCGTGACGGCTTCGACCTGCTCGTGCACTACCTGCCCGACTACGACTACGCGTCGCACGCCCGTGGCCCGGACGCCGCGCACGATGCGCTGCGTCGCAGCGACGACGCGATCACGGCGCTCTTCGATGCGGCCGGCGGGCCGGACGAGTTTCTCGAGCGTTACGCGGTCATCGTGTGCTCGGACCACGGCCAGTCGAAGGTGTCCGCGACGGTGAAGCTCGAGGCGGGCGACGCGCGCGTGACCGCATCGAACCGCGCGGCGATGGTGTACACGGACGACCCGCGTGCGGCCGCCGTGTCGCTCGATCGCGAGCCGGCCGCCGGCATCGTCGTGTTCCTCGAGGGCGACCGCCTGGTCGCGCGCCGCGACGGCGACGAGGACCTCGCGCTGCTCGACGCCGTCCCGGACGGACGGGCGCGCGCGGAGCACGCGCTTCGCAACCCCAACGCGGGCGAGGTGCTCGTCTCGGCTGCGCCCGGCTACGAGTTCGTCGACCTCGCGGGTCGGCACCATCTCGGCGGCGGCAGCCACGGCTCGCTCGACGTCTCCGACTCGGAGGTGCCGATGCTGACGGTCGCGCTCGGGGCGCCGCCGGCGTCGATCACCGGGATCAAGCCGCTCGTCGTCGGCCACTTCCGTTCGGCCGGCGCGCGCGCCGCGTGATCCCGGCCGGCTGGGTCGACCGCCAGCTCCGGCTTCGGGGCATCGACGATCCGCGCGTGCTCGCGGCGATGGCCGCGGTTCCGCGCGAGGAGTTCGTGCCGGAGGACCTGCGATCGCACGCCTACGACGACGCGGCGCTCGCGATCGGCCACGGCCAGACGATCTCCCAGCCGTACATCGTCGCGTGCATCTGCCAGGCGCTCGCGCTGCAGGGCGGCGAGGCCGTGCTCGACGTCGGCACCGGATCGGGCTACCAGGCTGCCGTGCTCGCCGAGCTCGGCGGCCGGGTGGTGTCGATCGAGCGCGTACCGGCGCTCGCCGCGCGCGCGCGCGAGGCCCTCGCTGCGGCGGGCTACGCCGGCGTCGAGGTGCTGGTCGGCGACGGCAGCCTCGGCGTCCCCGGCCGTGGCCCGTTTGCGGCGGTCGCGGTGGCGGCGGCGGCCCGGCGGGCGCCGCCGAGCCTGCTGGCCGAGCTCGCGCCCGGCGGGCGCATGGTCGTCCCGCTCGGCGGCCGGCGCAGCCAGCGCCTCATGCTGATCGAGCGAAGGGGCGACGGGTTCGCCGCCCGGCCGCTCGCGGAGGTGCGCTTCGTGCCGCTTCGGGGTGTGGAGGGCGTCCGATAGCCTCGCCGACGGTGACCGCCTCCGCCCGTGCCGTCGCTGCGCTGCGCAGCCCGCACAACTGGATCCAGCTCGCGAAGTTCTCGATCGTCGGGCTCGGCGGCTATGTCATCAACCTCGCGGTCTACGCCGCGCTGCTCGGGATCGGCGCGCACAAGGCGGCGGCAATCTCCTTCGTCGTCGCCGCGGTGAACAACTACTGGTGGAACCGCGTGTGGACGTTCGCGAGCGAACGCGGCGCATTCGCACACCAGGGCATGCGGTTCTTCGCCGTCTCCGTCGCGGGCTGGATCGTGAACCAGCTGTGGCTGTTCCTCTTCCTCGACCTGATGGGGCTCGGGAAGATCGTGTCCCAGGCGATTGCAATCATCCTCGTCACGCCGCTCAACTTCCTCGGCAACAAGCTCTGGAGCTTCCGGCGCTGAGGATCGCCGCAGCCGTCGTCCTGGCGCTCGCGCTCGCGCCTGCCGCGCTCGGCGCGACGCGGACGACGACCACGCCGCTCCCGAACGTCCTGACGACGCCGGCCACCGGCCAGATCGAGGCCCAGCCGCGTGCGACCCAGCAGGAGGTCGTCGGGACGTTCCTCGAGTACCCGAAGGTGCAC
>DASUZZ010000036.1:0-2230 GCA_036376615.1 Gaiellaceae bacterium | reverse complement strand
GCGCTGGTCGAGCTGGCCGCGGAAGCGTAGGCTCGGGCCCACACTCAGTCTCAAGGAGGACTTCGCATGGCACTGGCCCGCGTCGTTTCGTTCGAGGGAGTCAGCCCGGACCGCATGGCGAATCTCAAGAGCCAGATCGAGAGCGGCGATCCGCCGGAGGGGATGCCGCCCGCAGAGCTCATGATCCTGCACGATCCCGAAGGCGAGCGGTCGCTTGCGATCGTCGTCTTCGACAACGAGGACGACTATCGGAAGGGCGACGAGATCCTCAGCTCGATGCCGGGACCCGACACGCCCGGCCAGCGGACGTCGGTCAGCAAGTACGACGTCGCCGTGCGCGCGAACGCGTAGTCACAGCGTCACCTCGGCCGCGGGGCCGATGCGGCGGACGTAGCGCGGGACGACGTCGAGGACGTTCTCCCGCGCGCACCGCTCGACGTCGGCCTCGAGGCCGTGGCGGCGCAGGTTCGCCGCGCTGCGGCTGGCGCCGAGGCCCTCGACGGCGTTCGGGAAGCTCTGCGCGAGCAGGATCGCCGCGCGGGCCGAATCCTCCGGCTCGCCGCCGAGCGCCGCGGCGATGCGGCCCGCGCAGTACGCGTCGTCGAGCGCGAGCTCGCCGAGCACGCCGGCGCAGAGCACCGCGACGTCCTCTCCACTATCGCGCGCCGCGGCGGCGACGGCGTCGACGTTGAGGAGCGACCCGACGTACACGCGCTCGAATCGTTCGGCCGCCGCGACGAGGAGCCGCGTCCCGTTCGTGGTCGTGAGGACGAGCGTTCCCGCCGCCGGCTCGCCTTCGAGCTCGCGCGGCGAGTTGCCGAAGTCGAAGCCCTCGATGTGCTCGAGCCGCCGCTCGCCGGCGAGCTTCGCGGGCCCCTCGCTCTCGGCGAGCGCACGCGCCTCGTCGATCTCCGCGCAGCAGAGGACGCGCCGGTAGCCGGACGCGAGCGCCTGGCAGATCGTCGAGGTCGCGCGGAGGACGTCGACCACGATCCCGACCGGAGCGGGCGTCAGCTCGCCCGGCGTGAAGGCCACATGGACGCGCACGGCGGGGACTAGGCTAGTCCGGATGTCGACGGCCGAGCCCCGCTACTGCTACCGGCATCCCGACCGCGAGACGGGGCTGTCGTGCTCGGAGTGCGGCCGGCCGATCTGCGCCGACTGCGCGACGTTCGCGCCGGTCGGGATCCGCTGCCCGGATCACGCGGGAGTTCGCCGCGGCCCGGCCACGAAGATCCGGCCGCGCCCGGTGCGCCGCGCGCCGGGCATCGCGCTCGCCACCGGGGTCGCGCCGATCACCCGGGCGTTGATCGGGGTCAACGTCGTGATCTACCTGGTCACGGTGGTTCAAGGACACGGCGGCATCAACAACCCCGGCGGCCGCCTCTACGTGCAGTGGGTGCTGTTCGGGCCGCTGGTCGCGCACGGAGGTTGGTACCGGCTGGTGACCTCGATGTTCCTCCACGGGTTCCTCCTGCACATCGTCTTCAACATGGTCGCTCTCTGGTTCATCGGAAGGCCGGTCGAGCAGTACCTCGGACCCGTGCGCTACGTCGGCCTCTACTTCGTCTCCGGCCTGGCCGGGGCGGCGGGCGCATTGCTACAGGCCCCGCTCGCTCCGACCGTCGGTGCATCCGGCGCGATCTTCGGGATCCTCGGCGCGATGATGATCCTCGAGTGGCAGATCACGGGGCGGCTCGCCGGCCAGGCGATGACATGGATCGTCATCAACCTCGTGATCAGCTTCTCGTTCTCCGGCATCTCCTGGGGCGGTCACGTCGGCGGCCTGATCGGCGGGATCCTGATCATGCTCGCCTACGCGCACTGGCGCGACGGGAGAGCGCAGTACGGGCAGATCGGCATCCCCGGCGTGCTCGGGCTGCTCGTGGTGGCCGCAGGCAGCGTCGCGATCGCGTACTTCCGCGTCCGCGGCTACGCCTAGGCGCGGCCGACGGGGCGCAGCACCGGCTGGACGACGAGCAGGCCCGGAGGCAATCGTCGAACGAGCGCCCGCAGCCGCGGGGTCTCCACGAGGACCTCGACGCACGTGGTCGGCTGGCCGCTGTCGCTGCCGCACGTTCCGCCGGCACTGGTGATCCAGCCGTACGCCGCAGAGCGTCGCGACGTCATGAGCCGCTCCATGCGCCTGCCCACGCGGATCAGCGCCGCCCGGGAGTACGTCGCCTTGATGACGCAGAGCTGGCGCCGCCAGTAGGGGCCGAGCACCGCA
>DASUZZ010000035.1:0-60668 GCA_036376615.1 Gaiellaceae bacterium | reverse complement strand
CGCATGAGACGTCCTGTGTCAACCCTCGGTCGCGAGGAGGCGGTTGAGGCTGCCGTGGCGGTGGGGGTTGTAGGTGGTTCGGTCTTGCCAGAGGCGCCAGATGATGCGGAGCCGGGCGCGGCCGAGGATGCGGATTGCGTGGGGGTGGTCGTGGCCTCGGGCGCGGGCGCGTTGGTAGATGTCGTTGGCCCAGGGGTTGTGTTTGCGGCTGCTGTCGGCGAGGACGCTGACGGCGTCGCGGAGGTTTTTGTTGCAGGCCCAGCGGAAGCGGGCGACTTTCTTTTTGCCGGATTCGACGGCGACGGGGGCTTGGCCGGCGATCGCTTCGAGCGAGGCGCTGGTCCGGTGGCGGGCGCGGTTGTCGCCGATCTCGGCGAGCAGTTCGGCGGCGGTGATGACGCTTTTGGGGTCGCGGAAGAGCGAGAGGAAGATCGCTCCGTCGTCGTGGTTGCGGAGGGCGCCGGCGATCTGGCTGGTGAGCAGGCGGATCTGTTCGACCAGTGGCTTGAGGGCGGCGACGAGCGCGAGCACGACCGCACGGCGGGCTTCGAGTTCGGCGTCGCCGGCTCTGCCTTCCGGGGCTGCGCGCAGCCGGGTGAGCAGCTCGTCGGCGGTTCTGCGGCCGCAGTAGCCGTTGCGGGCGAGAAAGGCCGCGATTCGTTTGCTGCCGAGCCCGCGCGCGTCGGCGGGGCTGGGGTAGCGCTCGAGGAAGGCGAGGCCGATCGGCGAGTCGACGTCGGCGAAGATCTGTCTGGCGCCGGGCCAGAAGGCGTCGAGCTGCGCCCGGAGCTGGTTGGCGAGCGCGACCTTCTGCTCGACCAGGTCCTCGCGGGTGCGGGTCAACGTTCTGAGCGCCTTCGTTTCATCGCTGTCGGGCCGGAGCGGCTGGAAGCGGTGCATGTCGGTGCGGGCGAGTTCGGCGAGCACGTAGGCGTCGAAGCCGTCCGACTTGCCGCCGCTGCGGTAGCGGTCGCGGGCGGCGGCCAGCTGGTTGGGGTGCACCGCCACCACCTGGATGCCCGCCTCGAGCAGCCGGTCGACGACAAGCCCGTTCGGCTGCTCGATCGCGACTCGTGCGACGCCGAGCGCGAGCAGTCGCTGGACGAGCGCCTCGATCCCGTCTTCGCTGTGGCTGATCCGATGTTGTTCGAGCTGGCGGCCGTCGCCGTCGACGACGAGCAGCCGGTGCTCCTCGCTGGCCAGATCGATCCCCGCGGTAGGGTCGTCCATTCGTCCTCCTTCGCTTGGCGTGCTGGATGCGGGCCGACCGGCGAGGTACCGTGGCGGTTGCTCATTGACGGGCCCTCGGCGGGGCGACGTCCTGTCGCCGCTCCGGGTGCCTCACACCGCCGGGAGGCGCAGGTCTCATGCGGGCCGTCTACGCGGCAAGCGTTGAGGGCGCTCTCCCGGCGGTGGTCAGCCACGAGCCGACGCTACGAACCGCGCCGGTCGACGTCGCCCTCGCTGACTGTGCGTGGGCGGACTCTCGATTTTCAAAGAACAGACAAAACCAACAGCAAGGTTGACCAATGAGCGTAGGCTTGACGGAGCTCATCGAAAGCGGAGGTGCCGGCTTCGCCGGTACCGGAGCGGAGACTATTGGCCAACCGAAGGTTGCCCAATGAGCGGCCAGCGGGTGCTCGTCGTCGACGACGAGCCGCAGATCCTCCGTGCGCTGCAGACGATGCTGCGCGGCGCGGGCTACGACGTCCAGACGGCCGCGACGGCAGAGACCGCGTTGACCGCGGCGGCGGCGCATCCTCCGGCCGCGGTGATCCTCGACCTTGTCCTGCCCGACGGCAGCGGCACCGACGTCGCGCGCGAGCTGCGGACGTGGACCGAAGCGCCGATCGTCGTGCTGTCCGCGGTCGGCGAGGAGCGCGAAAAGATCGCAGCGCTCGACGCGGGTGCCGACGACTACGTCACCAAGCCTTTCAGCGTCGACGAGCTGCTCGCGCGTCTTCGGGCGGTGCTTCGTCGGAACGCCCCTACGAGCGGCCCCACGATCAGCGTCGGCGAGATCGAGATCGACGTCCCGGAACGGACGGTGACCGTGCGCGGTGCGCGCGTCAAGCTCACGCCGCACGAGTTCGACCTACTGCGCGTCCTTGCGCAGAACGAGGGGAAGCTGCTAACGCATCGGATGCTCCTGCGCGAGGTGTGGGGGCCGGCCTACCAGCAGGAGGCGCATTACGTGCACGTGTACGTGTCGCATCTGCGGGCGAAGATCGAGCCGGACCCGTCGCGTCCGAGCTACGTCCTCACGGAAGCGGGCGCGGGGTACCGGCTCGTCGATCCGACGACGCAGTCTTGAGAACCTCTTGAGAGCCGGCGCCCGAGCCTTGAGGCCGCGTAGAGGGCGGAGGGCCTAGCGTCAAAGCATGTCCGATCTCGCTGTTCTCGCCGTGACGGCCGTGTGCTTCGCGTTCGTGGCGGCGCTGCTGTACGCGCTCGGGAAGGTCTGATGTCGGCTGCCGATGCGTTCGGGCTCGCCGTCGCGCTCGGCGTCTTCGCCTACCTCGTCTACGCCTTGCTCCGCGGCGAGAAGCTCTAGATGAGCCCGCAAGGGATCTCGCAGATCCTCGTCTACGCGGTCGTGCTCGTGGCGCTCGGCTATCCCCTCGGCGTCTACATGGCGCGCGTCTACGAGGGCCGTGCGGGGCGCTCGTTGCTCGGCCGGTTGGAGACCGGCTTCTACCGGTTGATCGGCACCGACGCGCGCGAGCAGGACTGGAAGGGCTACGCGAAGTCGGTGATCGTCTTCAGCGTCGTCTCGTCGCTGCTGCTGTACGCGATCCAGCGTTTGCAGAGCCATCTCTTCCTCAACCCCGACCACGTGCCGGCGGTCTCGCCGTACATCGCGGTCAACACCGCAGCCAGCTTCGTCACCAACACGAACTGGCAGTTCTACGGCGGCGAGTACACGATGTCGAACTTCACGCAGATCGCTGGCCTCGCGGTGCAACAGTTCCTCTCGGCAGCCGTCGGCATGGCCGTGCTCGTTGCCGTCGTCCGCGGCATCGCGCGCCGCAACTCGAAGGAGCTCGGCAACTTCTGGGTCGACTTCTACCGCTCCCTCGTCTACGTTCTGGTGCCGCTGTCGCTGATCCTCGCGGTGCTGCTCGTCTCGCAGGGCGTGCCCCAGACGTTCGCGGGCCATGCGACCGCACACACGCTCCAGGGGGTGACGCAGACGATCGCCCGCGGCCCCGTCGCACTGATGGTCGCGATCAAGCAGCTCGGGACAAACGGCGGCGGCTTCTACAACTCGAACTCGGCCGTGCCGTTCGAGAACCCGAACGGGCTGACCAACTTCCTGGAGATGATCTCGATCCTGCTGATCCCGGCCGCGCAGGTGTTCATGTTCGGCCGGATTGTGCTGGCGCGGCGGCACGCCTGGATGGTGTTCGCCGCGATGTTCGCCGTGTTCGCACTCGGCGTCGCCGTCGCGCTGCCGGCGGAGCAGCACGGCTCGCAGGTGCTGCGCGCCTCGGGTGTCGATCTGACGCAGGGTCACGGGCAGAGCGGTGGGAACATGTCGGACAAGGAGGTCCGGTTCGGCATCGCCAACACGGCGCTTTGGGCGACGGCGACGACCGACGCCTCGAACGGCTCCGTCAACGGCGGCCACGACGCGCTCACGGCCTACGGCGGCGCGGTGCCGATCGTGAACATGTTCCTCGGCGAAGTGATCTTCGGAGGCGTCGGCTCCGGCCTGTACGGGATGTTCTTCTACATCGTCATCGCGGTGTTCCTCGCCGGGCTTATGGTCGGGCGAACACCGGAGTACCTCGGCAAGAAGATCGAGGCGCGCGAGATCAAGTACGCGGCGATCGGGGCGCTCTTCGTCCCCACGATGGTGCTGACGCTGACCGCGATCTCGGTCGCGACGAAGGCCGGCCTGGCGTCGATCTTCAACAGCGGAGCGCACGGGTTCAGCGAGGCGCTCTACGCCTACACCTCGCAGGCGAACAACAACGGCAGCGCATTCGCCGGCTACGGCGCGACCAACTTTGCCGCAGAGCTCGGGACGATCGCCCTGTACCTCGGCCGCTTCGCGCCGCTGCTCGCCGCGCTCGCGCTCGGCGGGGCGCTGGCCGCGAAGAAGTCCGTGCCGGCGTCGGTCGGGACGTTCCGCACCGACGGCCCGACCTTCGCCGTGTTGCTCGTCGGCGTCGTCCTGCTCACCGCCGGCCTTATGATCTTCCCGGCGCTTGCGCTCGGGCCGCTCGTCGAGGGACTGTCGCACTGATGGTGCTCCGCGACCTCAGGTCGACCCTGGTCTCGCTCGTCGTCGCGACGCTCGTGCTCGGGCTCGGGCTTCCCGCGCTGTTCACCGGCTTCGCCCAGGTGGCCTTCAACAACAAGGCGAACGGGAGCCTGATCGAGCGCGACGGCACCGTGGTCGGATCGCGGCTCGCCGCCCAGGGGTTCACCTCGCTGCGGTACTTCCACGAGCGGCCGTCGGCGACGACGCCTCCCTACAACGCCGGAGCGACGACCTTCGCCAACCTCGGGCCTACGAGCAAGGATCTTGCCAAGGACGTGCGCCGGCGGATCGCCGCGATCCTGAAGCTCGAGAAGCCCTACGTGGCGGGGCTCACCGTCCACGACATCCCGGTCGACGCCGTCACGACGTCCGGCTCGGGCATCGATCCCGACATCTCGCCGGCCTACGCCGCCCTCCAGTCGCACCGCATCGCGGCGGTCCGGCACCTCCCGCTCGGCACCGTGGAGCGGCTGATCCGACAGAGCACCGACGGCCGCAGCCTCGGCTTCCTCGGCGAGCCCGGCGTCAACGTCCTCGACCTGAACCTCGCACTCGACCGGCTCGGAGGCGGTCGATGACGCGCGCGTCCTCCAGAGTCTTCTCGCGCGACATCGTCCTTGCGGCGATCGGCGACTCGTTCCCCAAGCTCGACCCGCGGCTCCAACTGAAGAACCCGGTCATGTTCATCGTCGAGCTTGGCAGCGTGATCACGACGGGCATCTTCTTCTTGAACGTCGCGCGCGGCCACGACTCGGGGCTCTGGTTCGTCGCGTCGATCGCGATCTGGCTCTGGCTCACCGTCCTCTTCGCGAACTTCGCCGAGGCGATCGCCGAGGGCCGCGGCAAGGCGCAGGCAAATGCCCTGCGCGCGACTCGCACGACGACGGACGCACGGCTGCGGGACGGCGGAACCGTGCCGGCGCCGGAGCTCCAGCGCGGCGACGTCGTGATCGTCGAGGCCGGGGAGATCATTCCCGCCGACGGCGAGATCGTCGAAGGCGTCGGCTCGGTCGACGAGTCGGCGATCACCGGCGAGTCGGCGCCGGTGATCCGGGAGGCCGGCGGCGACCGCTCGGCCGTGACCGGCGGAACCAAGCTTCTCTCGGACTACCTCGTGATCGAGGTCACCCAGGAGCCGGGCAAGTCCTTCCTCGACCGCATGATCGCGCTCGTCGAAGGCGCCGAGCGTCGCAAGACGCCGAACGAGATCGCCCTCAACATCCTGCTCTCGGGCCTGACCATCACCTTCGTCGCCGCGGTCGTCACGCTGCGCCCGTTCGCCGTCTATGCAGGGACGCCCACATCGCAGACCGTGTTGATCGCGCTGCTCGTCGCGCTGATCCCGACGACGATCGGCGCGCTGCTCTCGGCGATCGGCATCGCGGGGATGGATCGTCTCGTGCAGCGCAACGTCCTGGCGATGTCCGGTCGCGCCGTCGAGGCATCCGGGGACGTCGACGTGCTCCTCCTCGACAAGACGGGCACGATCACGCTCGGCAACCGCCAGGCGACGGAGTTCCTGCCGGTCGGCGGAGTGGCGGAGCGGGAGCTCGCTGAGGTCGCGCAGCTGGCGTCGCTAGCCGACGAGACGCCCGAGGGACGCTCGATCGTCGTGCTCGCGAAGGAGCGCTTCGGGCTCCGCGAGCAGGTGCTCGGAGAGCACCAGTTCGTTCCGTTCACCGCGACCACCCGCATGAGCGGCCTGAATATGAACGGCACCGTCATCCGCAAGGGAGCCGGCGACGCGGTCAAGCGCTTCATCGCCGAGCAGGGCGGAAACGCCCCGGCTGAGCTCGACCGCCTCGTCCAGGGCGTGGCCGAGCAGGGCGGGACACCGCTCGTCGTCGCCCGCGACAACTGGGCTCTCGGCGTCGTCCACCTCAAGGACGTGGTGAAGGGTGGGATGAACGAACGCTTCGACGAGCTGCGGCGCATGGGGATCCGCACCGTGATGATCACCGGGGACAACCGGGTCACCGCGGGCGTGATCGCGCAGGAGGCCGGCGTCGACGACTTCCTGGCCGAGGCGACCCCCGAGGCGAAGCTCGCGCTGATCAAGGAGGAGCAGGCGAAGGGCCGCATGGTTGCGATGACCGGTGACGGCACCAACGACGCGCCCGCGCTCGCGCAGGCCGATGTCGGCGTCGCGATGAACACGGGCACCTCCGCGGCAAAGGAAGCGGGGAACATGGTCGACCTCGATTCGAACCCGACGAAGCTGATCGAGATCGTCGAGGTCGGCAAGCAGCTGCTGATCACGCGCGGTGCGCTGACGACCTTCTCGATCGCGAACGACGTCGCGAAGTACTTCGCGATCATCCCGGCGATCTTCGCGTACACCTATGCGCGTGTCCCGGGGGAGCGCGGACCGCTGAACGCGCTCAACGTCATGCATCTCGGCGATCCACAGAGCGCAATCCTCTCGGCCGTCATCTTCAACGCACTGATCATCCCCGCGCTCGTGCCGCTCGCCCTACGGGGGGTCAAGTTCCGCGCGATCGGAGCGACCGCGCTCCTCCGGCGCAACCTGCTCATCTACGGCGCGGGCGGCATGATCCTGCCGTTCGTCGGAATCAAGCTGATCGACCTCGTCATCCACAACCTGTTCGGGGCATGAACTCCGATGCGGGGCCATTACCGGATTCTGCTGGGGATGGCTGCAGGGGTCGGGAAGACCTACCGCATGCTGCAGGAGGGGCGCTCCGCGCACGCCGAGGGCCGTGACGTCGTGATCGGCTATCTCGAGGCGCACGACCGGCCGGAGACGACGGCGCTGGCGGACGGGCTCGAGGCCGTGCCGCACCTGCGCTCCGAGCACGGAAACCTCGAGCTGAACGAGCTCGACGTCGACGCGCTGCTGGCCCGCAGCCCGGAGCTGGCGCTCATCGACGAGCTCGCCCACACGAACGCGCCCGGCATGCGGCACGAGAAGCGCTGGCAGGACATCGAGGACGTCCTCGACGCAGGGATCGACGTGATCTCGACCGTCAACATCCAGCATCTCGAGAGCCTGAACGACGAGATCGCCGAGCTGACGGACGTGCGTGTGCGTGAGACGTTCCCGGACCGCGTCCTCGAGGACGCCGACGAGGTCGTGCTCGTCGACCTGGCGCCGGAGGCGCTCCGCGAACGGCTCCGCGCGGGCAAGGTGTATCGCCGCGATCGCGCCGAGGTCGCGCTCGACAACTTCTTCCGCAGCGAGCGGTTGTCGGCGCTTCGCGAGCTCGCGCTGCGGGAAGTGGCCGAGGAGATCGGCGCGAAACGGCAGGCGGCCGTTCTCGATCCGCTGAGCGCGCAGGCGGTGGCCGAGCGCGTTCTCGCGCTCGTGACGCCGGAGCCGCGGTCGCAGCGGATCCTGCGGCGGGCTTGGCGATCGGCCGAGCGGCTCGGTGCGCAGCTCGACGCGCTGTACGTCCGGAAGCCCGGCCGACAGCCGACCGAGGAGGAGCGCATCCAGCTCGCGGCCCTGCGAAGGCTCGCGGTCGTGCTCGGCGGCCACTTCGTCGAGGTGGACGGCGACGACCTGGTCGAGGCGGTGCGGCGGTTCGTCGCCGAACGGGGCTCGACCTACGTGCTCGTGGGGACGCCGGACGAGAGCCGGCGCCGCGAGATCCTCCGCGGCTCCCTGGTCTCGGCGCTCGTCCGCGAGCTTCCCGGTGTCGACATCCGCGTCGTCGCGAACCGCGCACGGCGCGACGAGTTCGTGCGATGACCGTCCTGGCTCTCATCCTCGGTGCGGTAGCGGTCATCGCGGGCGGCGGACTCGTCGCGCGGAGACGCCGTGCCGGCTCGGAGACCGCGGACGGGCGGGTCGCCCGGGTGCTCGTCCCGTTCTCCGGCGCCCTGGACGAGACCGTCCTGCGTGCGGCCATCCGCATCGCGCGGGCCGAGAACGCGGTGCTCGTGGCGGCGTACCTGCTCGTCGTGCCGCTGCAGTTCTCCGAGGACTCGCCGCAGCGCGAGCGAGTCGCCGTGGCGCTGCCGCTGCTGGAGGCGGTCGAGCTCGCCGCGTCGCGTGCCCACGTCCCTGTCGACGCGCGGATCGAGAAGGGCCGGTCGGCGACCCACGCGCTCCGGCGGCTGTGGGAGGTGGAGCACTTCGACCGGATCGTCGCGCCCGCGGGCCATGAGCGGAACGGGTCGGGCTTCACCGCGAAGGAGCTGAGCTGGATCCTCGAACACGCGCCGGCCGAGACGGTCGTGCTCCGCCCGAGCCCGGCCGCCGCCGCCGCGTAATCGAAGGACAGGTGCCTGGCCGCTAGGTGCCAGACACCGTAGGTCCTCTTCCCAGCTGGCGGGCTGCGTAGCATCGTGCCGTGCCCAGGCGGCGCCGACAAGCGCATGGCCTCGAGCGGGTGCTCGGCGCGCCGGCGCTCTTCGCCACCGCGTACGGCAACGTCGGGTCGTCGATCTACTACGCGCTCGGGCTGACCGCGGGGATCGCCCTCGGGCTCACCCCGATCGTCTTCATCATCAGCGGCCTCATCTTCGCCGCGACCGCCGCGACCTATGCCGAGGGCACGGTCAGGTACCCGGAGGCGGGCGGCTCGTCGAGCTTCGCGCGCCACGCGTTCAACGAGCTCGTCTCGTTCGGGGCCGCATGGGCGCAGATGCTCAACTACGTGATCACCGTCGCGATCTCGGTGATCTTCGTTCCGCACTATCTCTCCATCTTCTGGGAGCCGCTGCGGACGAACCCGTGGGACATCATCGTCGGGATCGTGCTCACGTGGCTGCTCGTGGGGATCAACATCGTCGGGATCAAGGAGGCGGCGGGGCTCAACATCTTCCTCGCGGTGATCGACTTCGCGACCCAGCTGCTGCTGGTCGCGATCGGCTTCTTCCTCATCTTCAGCCCGCACGTCCTGATCCACAACGTGCATCTCGGCGTCGCGCCGACGTGGAGCTCGTTCCTGCTCGCGATCCCGGTTGCGATGATCGCGTACACCGGCATCGAGACCGTGTCGAACCTCGCCGAGGAGGCGCGCGACCCGGTGCGGTCGATACCGCGGGCGATCTCGTGGGTTGCGATCGCCGTGTTCGCGATCTACTTCACGCTGCCGTTCATCGCGCTGTCGGCGATGCCGGTGGTGCACGAGGGCGGCAAGTACGTCACGCAGCTCGGCCAGGCTCCGCCGCACGGGTTCAAGAACGACCCGGTGCTCGGCCTCGTCGAGAACCTCGGCCTGCACGGCTACACGCTCTCCACCGCCAAGGTCTACGTCGGCATCCTCGCGGCGACCATTCTCTTCATCGCCACCAACGCGGGCGTGATCGGTGCCTCGCGCATCACGTATGCGATGTCGAGCCACCGCCAGCTGCCCGACCTGTTCCGCCGGTTGCACCCCAAGCTCAAGACGCCGTGGCTCGCGCTCCTCGTGTTCGGCGCGATCGGGCCGACGATCTTCCTGCTGTCGGGGCAGGTCGACTTCCTCGGTCGGATGTACGCGTTCGGCGCGATGCTCTCGTTCACGATCGCGCACGCCTCCCTGATCGCGCTGCGCGCGCGCCATCGTGACGCCGAGAGCGAATGGCGGGCGCGGCCGAACATCACGATTCGGGGGGTCTCGTGGCCGCTGTTCGCGATCCTCGGCGGGCTCGGCACCGGTATCGCCTGGCTCGTCGTCGTCGTGCAGGACCCGGCCACGCGGTACGCCGGTTTTGCGTGGCTCGCGGCCGGGTTCGTCTTCTACCCGATCTACCGCCTCCGCTCCCATCTGCCGCTCACGGTCACCGTGCGTGCGCCGGTCCCGCTGGGGCCCGCGCTGGCGCTCGAGTACCGCTCGATCCTCGTCCCGATCGTGACCGGCCCGGAGGCGCACGAGGCGGTCGAGGTGGCAGCGCGGCTCGCCACCGAGCGCGCCGGCCGCATCGTGCTCCTGCGGGTCGTCGTCGTACCGCTCGAGCTGCCGCTCGACGCCGACCTGACGCGCGAGCTCGAGGATGCGAACGACGTGCTCGACGACGCGCGTGCCGTCGCCGCGCCGTACGGCGTGCGTGTCGTCGAGCGCGTCGTGCGCGCGCGGCACGCCGGGCACGCGATCGTCGACGAGGCCCAGCGGCGCGGTTCGGAGATCATCGTGCTCGGCGCGCCCCGCGGCCGACACCGCGCGATCTTCGGCCACACCGTCGACTACGTCCTGAAGCACGCGCCGTGCCGCGTGATGGTCGCCGCGGGCAAGCGGGCCGCCGCCTGATGTACCGCGGCTCCGTCCAGCTGCTCGCGGTCGTCATGATCGGTCTCGGGATCGTGATGCTCGCGTACACGCTCGCACGCGGCGGCGGGGTCGGGATCCTGCTCGGCGTGCTGTTCGTGGGGGCGGGGGCGGGGCGGCTCTACCTGATGCGGCGGCGGGGGTAGGACGTGGCGCGCAAGCTTCCCGGGTTCACGCGCGAGCTCGATGCCCGGGCGCTCTTCTCGGTCGCCTACGGCGAGGTCGCCTCCTCGATCTACTTCGCCCTCGGCGTCATCGCGGCCAACGCGCTCGGCTTCACCCCGATCGTGCTGCTCGGGGTCGGTGTCCTCTTCCTGGTCGTCTCGCTCTCGTACGCCGAGGGCACCGCGGCTCTTCCGGAAACGGGCGGCGCTGCGACCTTCGTCCGCCGCGCCTGGAACGACCTCGCCGGGTTCATCACGGGCTGGGCGCTCTTCCTCGACTACCTGATCGTGATCGCGCTCTCGGCGCTCTTCCTGCCGCACTACCTCGCCGGCGCCCTGCGCGTCCACGCGCTCGACCGCAACCCCTGGGACGTGATCGTGGCCGTCGTCGTCATCGCGGTGGTGGCGATCGTCAGGCTCGTGCGGCGACCCTCGCTGTACGGCGTCGGGATCGTGATCCCGGCACTCGACCTGCTCACCCAGCTCCTGCTGGTCGTACTCGGCTTCGTGTACGTCTGGCACCCGCACGCGCTCTCGCACGGCACGTCGCTCGGCACCCATCCGAGCTGGCACGCGATCGCCTTCTCGATTCCGCTGGCCATGCTCGCGTTCACGGGGCTCGAGACGGTCGCCAACCTCGCCGAGGAGGCTCGAAGTCCCGCGGTCGAGCTTCCGCGCTCGGTCTTCGGCGGCCTCGCAACCGTGATCACGCTGTACGTCGCGATCGCGGTCGTCGCACTGTCGGCGTTTCCGGGCCCGCACACCGAGCTGGGGACGAAGTGGGTGCACGCGCCGCTGCTCGGCGTCGCCGACCGGATCGGCGCCGAGTTGCCCACGGCGATCGCGGACGCGCTCCGCTTCTACGTCGGCATCACCGGCGCGCTCATCCTGCTCACGGCCGTCGTCACGTCGATCTCCGGGTTCTCACGGCTCGCCTACTCGCTCGGCGAGCACGGGCAGCTTCCGAGCAGCTTCGGGCGGCTCTCGCGACGCGCGCACGTGTCGCCGCCGGCGATCCTCTCCGTCGCGATCGTCGCCTCCGTCTTCGTGGTGGTCACGTCCCTCGTCAGGAACGACGTCACCGGCCTCGCGAGCCTGTTCTCGTTCGGGGTCCTGCTGGCGTTCACGGCGGCGCAACTCGCGGTGATCAAGCTCCGCATCGACGAGCCCGATCTGCCCCGACCGTTCCGCGCTCCGTTCAACGTGCGGATTCGCGGCGTCGAGCTGCCGGTGCCGGCACTCGTCGGCGCCGTGCTCACCTTCGCGATCTGGATCGTCGCGCTCGCTACCCATCCGGCGGCGCGGTACGCCGGGCCGCTCTGGCTTGCCGGCGGGCTCGGCGTCTTCGCGGCCGTCCGGCTGACGCGCGGCGAGGGCCTCCTCGAGCGGGTGCGCGCCCCGGACGAGCTGGTCGTGTCGCCGGCGCTCGACGTGCACCGGATCCTGGTGCCGATGAAGCTCGGGATCATCGGCGAGGAGATGCTCGCGACCGCGGTGAAGATCGCAGCCGACCACGGCGCGGCGGTCGAGGCGCTCCACGTGATCCGCGTGTCGCTCGCCGACTCGCTCGACGCGCCGCACCCGTCCGACGACGCGCGGGCGGCCGAGTCGCTCGCGGCGGCGAAGGAGCTCGGCGCCGACTTCGGGGTCACGGTCTCGGGGACGACCGTCCGTGCCCGGGCGATCGGCTCGGCGATCGTCGAGCACGCCCGGGCGGTCGAGGCCGATCTGATCGTGCTCGGGTCGGCCCCGCGCTGGCGCCGCCAGTCGCGGTTCTTCTCGCCCACCGTCGACTACGTCCTCCGCTACGCCCCGTGCGAGGTGCTGATCGTCGCGTTCCCGCAGTCCGTCATGGACGAGGAGCTCGCGGCGACCTGATCGCCCGCTGTACCCTCCCGGGTCGTGAGGGCACTCGTGATCGGCTGCGGCCGCGTCGGTTCGGCCGTAGCCCAGCAGCTCGCCGGGTCCGGCTGGGACGTCACCGTCCTCGACGAGAACGAGGACTCGCTGACGCGGCTCGGCGAGGCCTGGACCGGCGGCTTCGTCGTCGGCCACGGGATGGACCTGCAGCTGCTGCGCGAGGGCGGGATCGAGGACGCGGACGCGGTCGTGGTCACGACCGACGGCGACAACACGAACATCGTGATCGCCCAGGTGGCGCAGAAGCAGTTCGAGGTCCCGACGGTGGTCGTCCGGATCCTCGATCCGGCGCGTGCGCAGTTCTACGCGGAGAAGGGGCTGCGCATCGTCTGCCCGACCTCCGCGGCGATCGAGACGCTCGTCGAGACCGTCCGGGCGGCCGAGGTCGCCGCATGAGGCGTACCGAATGTATGTCCTGATCGCAGGCGGCGGCAAGGTCGGCTCGAACGTGACGCGCACGCTCCTGCGCGCGGGGCACGAGGTGACGCTGATCGAGCAGCGGCCGTCGCGCTTCGACCGGCTCGAGGTCGAGTTCGAGCATCAGGTCGTGCGCGGCGACGCGACCGAGGTGCACACGCTCGAGCGTGCGGGCATCAAGCGCCCGCCCGACCTGCTCGTCGCCGCGACCGGCGACGACGAGGACAACATCGTCATCTGCCAGCTCGCGCGCGAGCGCTACGACGTCGGCAAGGTGATCGCGCGCATCAACGACCCGCGCAACCAGGTGTACTTCGACCTGCTCGGCATCTCGCCGACCGTCTCGGCGACCGGCGCGATCATGGCGCTCGTCGAGCACGAGGTCCCCGAGCACGGCCTGATCCAGTTGATCGAGCTTCGGCAGGAGAACCTCGAGATCGTCGAGGTGACGATCAACCGCGGCGCTGCGTGCGAGGGCAAGCGGATCAAGGCGGTCAGGCTGCCCGAGGGCGCGCGGCTGATCTCGGTGGTGCGCGACGGCAAGGCCGAGGTGCCCGACTCCGACACACAGCTCGAGGCCGGCGACCAGGTGCTCGCGATCCTCGAGCCGGGCAAGGAAGACGAGCTCCGGCGCGTGCTGCTGCGCGATTAGAGGCTCCCTCTAGGCGCTTTCCGCACTTAACGCAACCATCCGGGATCGGCGCTACCGTGGGAAACGTGCGCCGTCCGGCGACACCGACTCTGCTCGCATGGCTTGCGGCAGGTGCCGGCCTTCTCTCGATCGTGTCCGCGTTCACGCCGGAGATGGCCGATCGCCTGCGCCTCGTCCAGGGCGTCCTGCCGCCCGGCGTCCCCGCGGCCGCGCGCACGCTGGTGCTCGCGCTCGGAGTGGGCACGATCTGGCTCGCGCGGGGGCTTGCACGGCGCAAGCGACGGGCCTGGGTACTCGCAACCGCGCTCGTCTCCGCATCTGCGGTCGCCCATCTCGCGCAGGGGCTCGACGTCGAGGAGGCGACCGTGCACCTCGCGCTGCTCCTCGCGCTCCTCCGGGCGCGCCGGCAGTTCGTCGCGCCGGGCGATCCGGCGACGATCATGCCGCTCGTCCAGGTGGCGACGGCAATCGGAGTCGGCGTCGTCTGCCTGCTCGCCGAGCTCTACCTGACCGACGACACGTCGATCCGCATCGAGCGGGCTCTCGCACTCGTCGTCGGCGCGCTGGCCTTCCGGGCGCTCTGGCTCTGGCTTCGTCCGCCCGGCGCGGCGCCGTGCTCCGCAGATGCCCACGACCGCGCGACCGCTCTCGTGTACGAGCGCGGTGAGGACAGCCTCGCGTACTTCGCGCTGCGCCGCGACAAGGCGTACGTCTTCTCTCCGAGCGGCCGCTCGTTCCTCGCGTACCGCGTCGTCGGCGGGACCGCTCTCGTCGCCGGCGACCCGATCGGCGATCCGTCCGAGCGGCGGGAGCTCGTCGCCGAGTTCGTCCGGGTCGCGCGGGCGAAGGCGTGGCGCGTCGCCGTCGCCGGTGCGTCGAGCGAGGCGCTCGAGGACTACGCGGCGCTCGGGTTCAAGTCCCTCTACCTCGGCGACGAGGCGGTGATCCGGCCCTCGGAGTTCACGCTCGACGGTCGTGCGATCCGCAAGGTACGGCAGTCCGTCTCGCGCCTCGAGAAGTGCGGGTACGAGGTGCGGGTGCTCTCGGTCGCCGACGCCGACGACGGGCTGCGCCGCGAGCTCGAGGCGGTGTCGCGCGAATGGCGCGGCAACTGGCCGGAGCGCGGGTTCACGATGGCGATGGATGCGCTCTTCGCGTATCCCGACACGGTGCTCGCGGTCGCGGTCGGCCCGGACGGCTCCATCGGCGGCTTCCTGCAGCTCGTACCGTCGCCCGCGAGCGAGGGCTACTCGCTGGCGTCGATGCGCCGGCGGCGCGACACGCCGAACGGCCTGATGGAGTACCTGATCACGGAGACGATCGCATGGGCGCGAGCGCACGCGGTCGCCGAGGTGTCGCTCAACTTCGCGGTGTTCGCCGACTTCCTCCGCGCCGAGGAGGATGCACGGACGCTCGTGCGCGCCACGCGGTTCGTGCTGCTCAAGGGCGACCGGCTGTTCCAGCTCGAGCGCCTGCACAGCTTCAGCCGCAAGTTCTTCCCGCACTGGCGGCGCCGCTACTTCTGCTTCGAGCGCTGGGGCGACCTGCCGCTCGCCGGCCTGGCGTACCTGCACGCGGAGTCGCTGCTGACGCCGCCCGGCCCGTGGGTCTCCTCGTCCGACCTCGCCGCACGGTGAAAGCGAGGCTCGCGCTCGCCGCTGCGCTCGTCGCCGCGGCGGTCCCGGCGGTCGCCTGGTCCGGGGCAAGCGGCACCGACTGGTCACGCTTCGGCTTCGATACGGCACGGCACGGCGTCGGCCCGGCCGGGCCGCTCACCGCGGCGAACGTCTCGCAGCTCGTACGGCAGCAGGTGCGGCTCGACGGCACCGTCGACTCGGCGCCGATCTACCTGCACGACATACGGGTCCACGGTGTGACGCACGACGTCTTCTTCGTCACCACCACCTACGGGAAGACGGAGGCGATCAACGCCGCGAGTGGCAAGCTGCTCTGGCGCTTCACTCCACCCGGCTACCGCTCGTTCGCCGGCACGGCACAGATCACCAACGCGACGCCGGTCGCGTCGACCGACCGCAGTGCGATCTACGCCGCAGCGCCTGATGGGGTGATCCGCAAGCTGCGCGTGTCCGACGGCAAGGTGCTCTGGTCGCGCTCGGTCACGCGCGACGCGACGCACGAGAAGCTCACCTCGTCGCTGAACGTCTCGCGAGGGCTCGTGCTCGTCACCACCGGCGGTTATGTCGGCGACGCGCCGCCCTACCAGGGCCACGTCGTCACGTTGCAGGAGCGCACCGGCGCGATCGTCCACGTGTGGAACTCGCTCTGCTCCGACCGGCACACGCTGATCACGCCGAGCACGTGCGACGCGAGCGACTCGGCGATCTGGTCCCGCAACGGCGCCGCCGTCGATCCCGACACCGGCAACCTCGTGGTCGCGACCGGCAACGCGCCCTGGAACGGCAGCACCAACTGGGGCGACAGCGTGCTCGTCCTCTCACCCGACGCGTCGAAGCTGCTCCGGCACTGGACGCCTTCGGACCAGCAGCACCTGAACGACGCCGACCTCGACATCGGCTCGACGAGCCCGGCGCTCCTCGCCGGCGGCTACGCCGTCCAGGGCGGCAAGGACGGCCTGCTCCGGCTGCTCCGGCTCGACAGGCTGCCGGGCGCCGGCGCGGCTCTCGGCGGCGAGTTGCAAACCGTGCCGACCCCGGGCGGGTCGGCGATGTTCAGCGAGCCGGCGGTCTGGCAGGGGACGTGGGTGTTCGTCGCCGACGACGGCGGCACGCAGGCGTGGAGGCTGGCCGGCGGCCGCCTACGCTCCGCCTGGTCGAACTCGACGAGCGGCACCTCGCCGGCGATCGCCGGCAACCTCCTGTTCGTCGCGACGTCGGGCGCGATCAACGTCTACGCCGCCACGACCGGCCGTCGCGTCGCGTCGCTGTCATTCGGCACGGCGCACTGGCAGAGCCCGATCGTGGCGGACGGGCGAGTCGCGATCGGCGAGGGGAACGCAAACGATCACGCCACGACCGGCGTGCTGGACATCTACCACCTCCGCTAGCCGGCGCGGCGCCGGCGCACCTGCGGTCCCTGCTGCCCGAGCGCGGCGTAGGCGAGCGCCTGGAGCGACTCGTTCAGGTTCCGCAGCTCGTGCGCGATCACGGTGAGCTCCTCGCGCCGCTCGTCGCGCGCGTTCAGCCGGCCGAGCTCGTCGGCGATGCGATCGAGGCGTGCGAGCACGGCCTCGAGCTGGCGGTCGGTGACCTCGCTGCGCTCCATGCGGTCAGTGTACGGGCCACGCCCCGTGGTAGATTCGCGGCACGAAAACGGGCGAGCGGTGAGGGAACCCGGTGCAAGTCCGGGACGGTCCCGCCGCTGTGAGGGGAGAAGCCCTCCACCACGACGCCACTGGGCCTGCGGCCCGGGAAGGCGGTGGAGGGGGCGCCCCGAGTCAGAAGACCTGCCGGTCGCCCTTCAACCCCCGAGCCTCTCGTGGAAGGAGGATTCGTGGCCAAGCGTGTAATCCTGCTCGTCGTCCTCGCGCTCACCCTGCCCGCGACCGCACTGTCGGCGACCGTCAAGGTGCGGGTCGAGGGCAAGACCCGGAACCTGTTCGGGCCGACCACGGTGACCGTCACCGCGGCGAACGCCATGGACGCGCTCGAGCAGGCGTCGATCCTGGGCGAGTTCTACTACCACGTCACCGTCACGGGCGCCGGCCCCTACGTCGACCAGATCGGCCGTTATCCCGGCTCCGGGTCGAGCGGGTGGGTGTTCAAGGTCGACAACGCCTCGCCGCCGGTCGGTGCCGACCACGTCGTGCTGAAGGACGGCGACACCGTCCTCTGGTACTACGCGACCTTCGGGCCGAACGGCGGCCCGCCGACGCTGCAGCTCGACGCGGCGACGGGAGGCTGCTACGTCGCCCGGGCGTTCGACGACAGCGGGAAGCAGGCTGCGGTCTCGAACGTCGTGCTGCACGTCGGCTCGAGCCGCACGATGCCGGCGAAGGCGAACCAGAAGGTGTGTCCCGGGCCGCACAGGGGGCTGCTCGTCCGCGCAACCGCCGATGGCACGGTCCGCTCGAACGCGCTCAGGTGAGATGGCTCGCCGTCCCGCTGCTCGTGCTCGCCCTCGTCGGTTGCGGCGGTGCGCGCGAGCACGGGACGGCGAAACTCTGGGTGACGCGTGACCGCGGCGCGCACGTCCTCTACTCGGGCACCGTCCCGGCGGGGCTGACGGCGATGCAGGCTCTGGAGCGCAGGCTGCACGTGTCGACGCGGTACGGAGGCCGCTTCGTGCAGTCGATCGACGGCATCGGCGGCTCCCTCTCCGGCCAGCGCGACTGGCTGTACTTCGTCAACGGGATCGAGGTCGGCGTGGGCGCCACCGAGGTGCACCTGCGGCCGGGCGACGTCGAGTGGTGGGACTATCGATCGTGGAAGGGATCGGGCTTCAGCGTTCCGGTCGTCGTCGGCGCGTTTCCCGAGCCGTTCCGCCACGGCTTCGAGTGGGCGAAGCCCGGTGCGCGCGTGACGGGCACGGGGCCGTCGGTGCGAAAGCTGCAGGCGCTCGTCGGACGGCGTGGCCCGAATGCGATCGTCGTCTCCGCGACCGCCCCGGCCGGCAGCGCGGTCGCGACGCGCGCCGGCGGCGCGGTCAGGCTCGTGCTCGGGACGAAGGCAGCGGCGCGCCTCGCCGCCGACCCGTCCGTGCTTCGCTACCGCTACGAGGTGACGGGGTGAGTGCCGTCCCGCTGACGCTGCTGCTCGCGGCGGCGGTGGTGGCCGCGCTGTCGGCGACCCACGCCGTCTCGGTCGCGCTCATCTGCGTGGTGCTGCTCGCCGCCGCGCTGCGAGCACCGGCCGAACGACGCTGGCCGTATCTCGTCGGCACGCTCGTCAGCGCCCTCTTCGTCGTGATCGTGACGCCGTTCGTCGAGACGATCGGCACGCACGAGCTCTGGGTCGGCCCGACCGTGCCGGTGCTCGGCCAGCTCGACGTCACGCGCGAGGAGATCCGAGGCGGGATCTTCCAGGGTCTCCGGCTGGCTGCCGTCGGCCTCGCCTTCGCCGTCTACGCGTTGCGGGTCGACCACGACCGGCTGCTCGCCGCCTCCGGCTGGGCGCGCCGCTCGAGCCTCGCCGCCGCGCTGGCGACGCGGCTCGTGCCGCTGCTCGAGCGGGACGTGCGCGATCTCCGCGTGGCGCTCCGGGGACGGAACGTCGAGCTGGGGCCGGTGCGGCTCCTCTCGCCGCTCCTCGCCGGGTCGCTCGAGCGCGGCCTCGACCTGGCCGAGGCGATGGAGGCACGCGGGTACGGCCGCCCCGGTCGCACGCGGGCGCCGCGACCGTCCTGGCGCGGACTGGACTACGGCGCGCTCGCCGCTGCCGGCGCTCTCGTGGTGACGGGGGTGCTGTGGCTGTAGCGGTCGTCGAACGGCTGCGGTTCGCGTACGCGGCCGGTGCGCGGCCGGCGCTCGACGACGTGTCGCTCGAGCTCGACGACGGCGAGCAGGTCGTGCTGCTGGGTCCGTCGGGGTCGGGCAAGTCGACGCTCCTGCGCGCGCTGTCGGGGCTCGTGCCGCACTTCCACGGCGGCGTGTTCTCGGGGCGCGTCGTCGTCGGCGGGCGCGACACGCGCGAGGCGCGCCCGGCCGAGCTGACGGGCATCGTCGCGTCCGTGTTCCAGGATCCGGAGGACCAGGTGGTCATGGCGCAGGTCGCGAACGAGGTCGCCTTCGGCCTCGAGAACATCGGCACCGACCCGAGCGAGATCTGGCCGCGTGCCGAGTCGGCGCTGCAGCTGGTCGGGGCGTCACACCTGGCGGACCGCACGGTGCACGAGCTCTCCGGCGGGGAGCTCCAGCGCGTCTCGCTCGCGGCGGCCCTCGCCCTGCGGCCGCGGCTCCTGCTGCTCGACGAGCCGACGTCGCAGCTCGATCCCGACGGCGCGGAGGGGTTCCTCGACGCGGTCCGGGCGCTCGACTGCGCGGTGCTGCTCTCCGAGCAGCGGCCCGCCCGGCCGCTCGAGCGCGCCGATCGCATCCTGTTCATGGACGCGGGCCGCATCGTC
This sequence comes from Gaiellaceae bacterium, assembly GCA_036376615.1. GTDB lineage: Bacteria > Actinomycetota > Thermoleophilia > Gaiellales > Gaiellaceae > PALSA-600. The sequence goes on along the minus strand of DASUZZ010000035.1, from coordinate 40,991 downwards.
CTCGACGCGCCGCGCGACGAGGCGATCGAATGGCTACGGGAGCACAGACCGCTGTACGTCGCCCACGAGCCGGCGTACGCGTGCAGGCTGCGCGGCGTGCGCTACGCCTACGGCGACCGGGTGGCGGTCGACGGCGCGTCGCTCGAGGTGCGTCGCGGCGAGGTCGTGGCGCTCACCGGGCCGAACGGATCGGGGAAGACCACGCTCGCGAAGATCGCCGCGGGATTGCTCGCGGCGGACGGGGGCGACGTCGAGCACGTGCCCGCCGCGTATCTCGCGCAGGATCCGGGGCGGCACCTGGTGACCGAGCGCGTGCTCGACGAGGTCGCGCTCGGCTCCGACGTGGAGCGTGCGCGGCGTGCGCTCGGCGGGGTCGGCCTGGCCGGCTGCGAGGACCGTCACCCGCGCGACCTCTCGTCGGGCGAACGCGAGCGACTCGTGCTCGCGGCGGTGCTTGCGACCGAGCCGGCGCTGCTCGTGCTCGACGAGCCCACGCGCGGTATCGACCCCGAGCGCAAGGAGGAGCTGCGCCTGCTGCTGCGTGCCGAGGCCCCGCGCCGCGGAACGCTCATCGTCACGCACGACCTCGAGTGGGCGACGGAGGTCGCAGACCGGATCGTGTCGCTCGGCCTGCGGGAGCGTGTGCGTGCGTAGGCTCGTCGTCGCCGCATGCGTGCTGGTCGTCGCCGCCCTCTTCGTCCGGGACGGGGCGCTGGCGACGCTGCTCGGCTCCGGCGCGCTGCTCGCCGTGGGGATCGCCTGGTTCGAGTCGAGCCGCGGCTCCACGCGTGAGCTGGCGCTCGTCGCGACCCTCGCGGGCGCCGCCGCGGCGGGACGGGTCGTCTTCGCGGCGATTCCCGGGGTGCAGCCCGTCACCGTGATCGCCGTGGTCGCCGGTGCCGCGCTCGGTGCGCGCGCCGGAGCTGCGACCGGCGCACTGGCGGCGTTCGCGTCGAACTTCTTCCTCGGACAGGGCGTGTGGACGCCGCAGCAGATGCTCGGCTGGGGCCTGTGCGGCGTCGCCGGCGCGCTGGCCGCGCCGGTCCTGCGCAACCGGTGGGTGCTCGCCGCCTTCACCGCGGTGCTCGGCTTCGCGTTCAGCGCGAGCATGGACGTGTGGCTGTGGTGGGGTTTCTTCCCGCACACGCTGCCGTCGCTGTACGCCGTGCTCGCGCGCGGTCTGTGGTTCGACGTCGCACACGCGGCCGGGAACGTCGCGATCGCCCTCGCCGCCGGACCGGAGCTGCGGCGCCTCCTCGACCGCTACCGGAGACGGCTGCGGACGGAGGTCGTGTGGGCGGCGTAGCGGCGGTCGCAGCCGCGGCCGCGCTCGCGCTCTCGCCGGCGCAGTTCCTGCAGGCGCACTCGGCGAACGGCGCGTTCGCGGAGCCCGGCGGCCGCGCCGATGCCACGCTCACCGCCTGGGCGGTGCTGGGGCTGCGCGCGGCCGGCGCCGACGCGCCGGGCTCGCTGCAATACCTCCGGTCGCAGGAGCCCGCGCTCCAGTCGACGACGGACGTCGCGCTGGTCGCGCTCGCCGAGCGCGCGCTCGGCGGGACACCCGCTGCGCTGGTGGCGCGGCTCGCTGCGGCGGAGCGTCCGAACGGCCAGATCGGGCCGAGCGTCAACTCGACGATCTGGGCCGTGCTCGCGCTCGGCCGCTCGCCGGCCGCGACGACGCGGTTCGTGCTCGCGCACCAGGCGAGAAACGGCGGCTTCGCGTGGTACGCGGGCGGTCAGCCGGACTCGAACGACACCGCGGCCGCGCTCGAGCTGTTCCGCGTCGCGCACGTCACCGGGCGGCCGGCGAGGCGGGCCGTCGCGTTCCTGCTCGGCTTCCAGCGCGGTGACGGCGGGTTCGAGCTGGCAAAGGGGCGCGGCTCCGATGCGCAGTCGACCGCGTGGGCGATCCAGGGGCTCGTCGCAGCGGGCCGGACGCCGCCGCGCAGCGCGTTCGCGTACCTGGCGCGGCTGAAGCGTCCCGACGGCAGCTACCGCTACTCGGCCCAGTACGTGACGACGCCGGTGTGGGTGACCGCGCAGGTCCTGGCCGCGCTGGCGAAGCGGCCGTTCCCGCTGTGAGACGACAGGTGCCTGGCACCAAGGTGCCAGGCACCGGGCTTGACGGCCGCGATACTCCCGTGATGGATGCGGCGATCCTGACGATCGGCAACGAGCTCGTGGCGGGCGACGTCCCGAACACGAACGCGTCGTGGCTCGCACAGCGGCTCGAGCGGCTCGGGGTCAAGGTGGTGCTGACCGCCTCGGTGCCCGACACGCTCGAGCGGATCGTCGACATCGTGCGGCGCGAGCGCGCGCGCGTCGACAGCCTCCTCGTCACGGGAGGGCTGGGCGGGACGCCCGACGACATCACGCGGGAGTCCGTCGCTGCCGCGTTCGGCATCGCGCAGCGCGTGCTCCCGGAGCTCGCCGCCGACCTGCGCGCAAGGTTCCAGGGCGCGCCCGAATACGCGGCGCGCTGGGCGGCGCTCCCCGACGGCGCCGAGCCGCTCGAGAACCCCCTCGGCGGCGCGCCGGGCTTCCGGGTCGAGAACGTCTGGGTGCTGCCGGGGCTGCCGCGTGAGATGGAGGCGATGTTCGACCGGTACGCCGAGGAGCTCCGCGCCGGCGCGCCGATCGGCGCGTGGCGGCGCTCCTATGCGACGACCGAGGCGGCAATCGTCACCGCGCTCGAGGCCGCGACCGAGCGCTGGCCGTCGGTCAGCGTCGGGTCGTACCCCAGCTTCGAGCCCGGACGGCGCTGGGTGGAGGTCGTGCTCAAGTCGGCAGACGAAGACGCGCTCAGAGCGGCCAGCGGCTGGCTCGAGGCCGAGGTCGAGCGCCTGATCTGACCGCTAACGTGGCCGGGATGCCCGTTGCCGAGCCCGAGACCTACCTCGCCGACCTGAACCCCGCTCAGCGCCAGGCCGTCCTCACGACGGAGGGCCCCCTGCTCGTGATCGCCGGTGCCGGGTCGGGAAAGACGCGCGTGCTCACGCATCGCGTCGCGCACCTGCTCGCCGCCGTCGGCGCGAAGCCGAACGAGATCCTCGCGATCACCTTCACCAACAAGGCCGCCCAGGAGATGAAGGAACGCGTCGAGCGGGCGCTCGGCCCCGTTGCGCGCGCGATCTGGATCATGACGTTCCACTCCGCCTGCGGCCGCATCCTGCGCCGTGAGGCGGAGCGGCTCGGCTACCGCTCGAACTTCACGATCTACGACCAGGCCGACCAGGTGCGGCTGGTGAAGGCGTGTCTCGAGGAGCTCGACCGCGACCCGAAGCGCTTCGTGCCGCGCGGGATCCACGCGCAGATCTCGAAGTCGAAGAACCAGCTGATCTCCGCCGACGAATACGCGGCTCGCGTCGCGAGCTTCTACGACCAGACCGTCGCCGACGTCTACCGGCTCTACCAGCGGCGGCTCTTCGCCTCGAATGCCGTCGACTTCGACGACATGCTGATGCTCACGGTCGACGTGCTTCAGCGCTTCCCGGAGGCGCACGAGCGCTGGGCGAAGGCGTTCCGCTACATCCTCGTCGACGAGTACCAGGACACGAACCACGCGCAGTACGTCCTGCTGAAGCTGCTCGCGAGCGAGCACCAGAACCTGATGGCGGTCGGGGACCCGGACCAGTGCCTGGTCGAAGGGACGCGCGTCCGGATGGCCGACGGCTCGCTGAAGCCGATCGAGGACGTCGTCGAGGGAGACGACGTCCTCTCGTGCTACGGGAGCGGCCGGTTCGGGCCTGCCGCCGTAACGCGCACTCACTCGTCGGAGCGGCGCGGGCTGGTGGCAATCACCCTTGCGTCGGGGCGGCGCATCGTTTCCACACCGGAGCACATGCACTTCGCCGGGTTCAAGGTCGGGCGCACCCCGCAGCTCCACATGACCTATCTCATGTGGAAGGACGGCGTCGGCTTCCGGGTCGGGACGTCACGGACGTACACGAGCCGGCACGGACAGAGCTTGCCGGGACCGGCGATGCGCATGACGCAGGAGCACGCGGACTCGACGTGGGTTGTGGGAGTCCATGAGAGTGAGGCTGAAGCCCGTGTCCACGAGACGCTGCTCTCGTTGCGGTACTCCCTGCCGACGATCCCGTTCGTGGCACGGCGGCGGTCCCGTCACACGCAAGGCAGTCTCGTCGGCGACCAGCGCCTTCTCGGGCTTTTCGGCGATCTCGAGACAGAGCCGGGTGGACATTCCCTGCTCGTCGACGAAGGTCTCAGCTTCGACCACCCGCACTTCATCGCTGCGACGACTACCCCCGGGGCGAGGACGAGACGACGATTGAACGTTTGCCTCTGCGGCGACCGTCGAGGGCGCACCCCAATGCATCGAATCGCGCTTTTCGGATACGACGAGGATGGTCGCCAGGCTATGGAGGCCGCGGGGTTCTCGCTGCGCCCCGCCTACAAGGGCTCAGCCGGCTGGCGCTTCGAGTCCGCTCACGGAAGCCTCGCGACCCTGCTCGAGCGGGCACAGCGCGCTCAGTTGGCGACGGGCGCGCGCGTTCGCTTCACAGCGCGGCTCGCGACGCCGACCGACACAGTCGGGAAGGAGGAGAACGCCCTTCCGTTCATGCCGGCAGCTGCTGTTCGTCCGGGCATGGTGATGGTCGACGAGCACGGCGAGTTCGACCTCGTCGAACGGGTTGAGCGGCTGGACGAGGACGCCATTGTCTACGACCTCGACGTCGCGCGGACGCACAACTTCGTCGCGGAAGGGATCGTCACGCACAACTCGATCTACGCATTCCGCGGGGCCGACATCCGCAACATCATGGAGTTCGAGCGCGACTTTCCGAACACGCGCGTGATCCCGCTCGAGCAGAACTACCGCTCGACGAACACGATCCTGTCCGCGGCGAACGCCGTGATCGCGCACAACCGTGAGCGAAAGGAGAAGACCCTGTGGTCGGAGCTCGGAGAGGGAGAGCTCGTCCACGTCGTCGAGACCGAGGACGAGCATGCGGAGGCGCGCTTCGTCGCGGCCGAGATCGCGGCGCTGATCGGCGCCGGCTACAGCGCCGCCGAGATCGCGGTCGTCTACCGCACGAACGCGCAGAGCCGCGTGCTCGAGGACGTGCTCGTCCGGCAGGGGATCGACTACCAGGTGATCGGTGGCCCGCGGTTCTACGAACGCGCCGAGATCAAGGACGTCGTCGCCTATCTGCAGGTCCTCGACAACCCGGTCGACGCGGTCAGCCTGCTGCGAATCGCGAACCGGCCGCGGCGCGGGATCGGCGACACCTCGCTCCAGCGGCTCGTCACGTACGCCGACGGGCTCGGGCTCTCGCTGTGGGATGCGACCGGGCATCCCGAGGCGGCCGGCCTCGCGCCGGCGTCGGCGCGCGCGGTGAAGGGCTTCCGCGGCGCGATGGAGTCGCTGCTCGCCACGGCGAGCGACTCCACCGTGGCCGGCATCGTCGAGGCGGTGCTCGAGCGGAGCGGCTACCTCGAGGCGCTCGAGGCCGAGCGGACGATCGAGGCGCGAGGCCGCATCGAGAACCTCGAGGAGCTCGTCGGGGTCGCGCGCGAGTACGACGCGTCGGCGCAGGAGCCCTCGCTCTCCGGCTTCCTGCAGGAGATCTCCCTCTACTCCGACCAGGATGCGCTGCGCGGCGAGGACGACGGCGCCGGCCAGGTGACGCTGCTGACCCTCCACAACGCAAAGGGCCTCGAGTTTCGCTCCGTCTTCATGCTCGGCATGGAGGAGGGCGTCTTCCCGCACGTCCGTGCGCTCGAGGAGAACTCGCTCGAGGAGGAGCGGCGCCTCTGCTACGTCGGCATGACGCGCGCGAAGGAGCGGCTGACGCTGACGCACACGATGCGGCGCAACCTGTTCGGGCGCAGCGAGGCGAACCTCCCGTCGCGCTTTCTCGACGAACTGCCCGGGCTGGGCGTCGAGCGCGAGCGTCTCCGGCCGGCGTCGTGGTCGGACTACGGCGGTGCGGTGCAGCGCGAGTTCGTGCCGCGCGAGGTGCTCCCGGACATCGCGACCGGCGACAGCGTGCGCCATTCGTCGCTCGGCAGCGGCGTCGTGCTCGCGATCGGGGGGGACGGGGTCGTCACGGTGCGGTTCGAGGACGGCAGCGAGCGCCGTCTGATGCTCGAGTACGCGCCGCTGGAGAAGATCGTTGAGCCGTAGGCTCGACGGAGGCTCATCGGGAGCGGAGGTGCCGGCTTTGCCGGCGCCGGAGCCGGGATCTTGACCGTGGAGGTTCGCCCGTGCGCCTCGATCGAGGAGCTGTCGGGGGCGCTGGCGGGGATCGGCCACTACTTCGGCGTGCCGGGATCGGACGACCGGGCGGAGCGCGCCGCAAACTGGCTCGAGCTCGAGCGCGTGCTCGCGGCGCGCGCCGACGGGCAGATCGTCGGCGGTGCCGCAACCGTGTCGTTCGACGTCTCGGTCCCCGGCGGCGCGACGATCCCGTGCGGAGGAGTCACCGTTGTCGGCGTTCTGCCGACGCACCGTCGCCGTGGGCTGCTGAACGCGATGATGCAAGCCCAGCTCGAGGACGCGCGCGCCCGCGGCGAGGCGATCGCATGCCTGTGGGCCTCCGAGGCGGCGATCTACGGCCGCTACGGCTACGGCCTCGCCACGCGTATCGGCGAGTTGACGCTCGGGCGCGAGCACACGTCGTTCGACCGACCGTTCGAGCCGCGCGGCGAGGTCGCGCTGATCGACGCCGACGCGGCCGGCCGCGTCGTTCCCGCGATCTACGAGCGGATGCGGGCGAGCCGGCCCGGGATGATGTCGCGAAGCGAGGCGTGGTGGCGCACGCGGCGTCTCGACGACGACCCGTCGCGCCGACGAGGCGGAGGCCCGCTCGTGATCGCCCTGCTCTCGCTCGACGGCGAGCCGGCGGCGTACGCGCTCTACCGCGTGACGCAGGACTGGCAGGCCGGGGTCACCGACGGCACCGTCCGGATCGTCGAGGCGGTGACGCCGACCGCGGAGTCGACGCGGGAGCTCTGGCGCTGGCTGCTCGACTTCGACTGGACGTCTCGATTCGTCGCCGGCGTGTTGCCGCCCGATCACCCGCTCTTCCTGCTGCTCGCCGAGCCGGCCCGGATGGCGTTCAGGGTCGCCGACGGCCTCCACGCCCGGTTGGTGGATGTCGAGGCCGCGCTTCGGGGTCGTGCGTACGCCGGCGGCGGCGAGGTCGTGCTCGAGGTCGCCGACCCGGCGGCGCCGTGGAACGAGGGTTGCTTCCGCGTGACCGGTGAAGGCGTCGAGCGGACCCGCGACGCCGCCGACCTGCGGCTCGGGGTCGCTGCGCTCGGCTCCGTCTACCTGGGCGCCTTTCGCTTCGCCGATCTCGCACGCGCCATGCGCGTCGAGGAGCTCCGGGCCGGCGCGGTCGAGCGCGCGGACGCGCTCTTTCGGGCCGACGCCGAGCCGTGGTGCGCCGAGATCTTCTAGGAGGGCTGCGTCGCGAAGCTCGCGACCGCCGCGTGGCCGCCGCTCGAGACGACGACTCGCGCGGTGACGAGCGCCGTGCCGGCGACGCGCCAGGTGCACGCGGCGACGCCGTCGGCGAACCCGTGTGAGACGACCTGCAGCGTGCGTCCGCCGGCGGTGCCGTGGCACGCGACCGTCGCGTGCGCCAGCGGCTTCATCGACGGCGCGCCGACGGCGCCGACGTGCACGCTGAGCGTGCCGCCGGGGTGCGGCCGGTGCGGCGCGAGGCGCAGGTTGCGGAGGACGATCGCGTGGGTCGCGGTCCCGGTTCCCGTCGGCGGCGCCGAGCCGGCGTCGGCCGTCGTACCGAAGTCCTGCGCCCAGAAGACGATCCCGCCGTTCGCGACGGCGGCACCCGAGCCCGTGACGCGGTAGGACGGGTTCTCGATGTTGGCGCGATGCCCGGGCGACCCGAGCCAGGCCGCGACGACGCTCGACGCGGTCGGGAAGCCCTCGGCGATGTTCTCGCCCCAGCTGCTCGAGTACCCGCAGGCCGCGAGGCGCTGCCCGGGGCTCCGTGCGACCGGGGGTGCCGGATCCTCGTGCGCCATGTACCGGTACGTCGCCATGTGCCGCGCCTTCCAGACGGCCGACCGTGAGAGCGCGGGGGAGACCGCGAGCGGGTGCAGGCCGAGCGAGGCACGGTGCGCATTCACCAGCTTGACCACGGCGTTCGCGAGGTCGGCGCGGTCGGGCGCCCACGAGCCCGGCGCCGAGCAGTCGCCGGCGAGCGCCGTGGCCGGCGCCGGGGCGGGGGCCGCCCACAGCACCGCGACGGCGGCGATGGGGGCGAGAAGCATGAGGGGGCGAAGCAGCGACCGAAGCACGAGCGAAGCGGGCACCGTAGACGATGAGTCGGCGGGAAGGCGCAGGTCCTTGCGCCGTTCGTCACGAATTCGTGGTCACGGACCGGGTCTCCTCCCGTGCGGGTGCCCGAGCCTGCACCATTGGGCCGATGTCGATCGCAGCCCCTGCCGTCGACCTGCGCGGCATCGAGAAGTCGTTTCGCTCCCCCACCGGTCCCGTCCACGCGGTCCGAGGGATCGACGTTTCGATCGCGCCGGGCGAGGTGGTGGCGCTCCTCGGCCCGAACGGCGCCGGGAAGTCGACGACCATCGACGTCCTGCTCGGGCTCGCGAAGCCCGACGGGGGCTCGGCCGCGCTCTTCGGGCGTGGGCCGGCGGCGGCGATCGCCGAGGGCATGGTCGGCGCGATGCTGCAGACCGGCTCGCTGCTGCGCGACCTCACCGTGCACGAGCTCGTCACGGTGATCGGCTCGCTCTACCGTTCGCCGGTCGACGTCGACGAGGTCCTCGAACAGGTCGGCATCTCCGGGCTCGCCCACCGGCGCACGCAGAAGCTCTCCGGCGGCGAGACGCAGCGCGTCCGCTTCGCGATCGCGCTCGTGACGAGCCCGCAGCTGCTCGTGCTCGACGAGCCCACCGCGGCGATGGACGTCGAGGGCCGCCATGCGTTCTGGACGACGATGCGCGAGTACGCGTCGCGTGGGAGGACGGTGCTGTTCGCCACCCACTACCTCGAGGAGGCGGATGCGTACGCCGACCGTGCCGTGTTGATCGCGCGCGGCCGGGTCGTCGTCGACGGCCCGACCACCGAGATCAAGGCGATGGTCGGGCTCCGCACGATTCGCGCGACGTTGCCCGGCGCCGACCCGGCGGCGCTCGCGCGGCTGCCGGGCGTGAAGAGCGCCGAGGGCCGCGGCGACGCGGTCGTGCTCCGCTGCACCGACTCCGACGCCGCCGTTCGCGCGCTGCTGCAGGCCTACCCCGATGCGCGCGACCTCGAGATCACGGGAGCGGGCTTCGAGGAGGCGTTCCTCGAGCTGACGCGCGAGGAGAACGCGGTGGAGGCCGCATGACGCTCTCCGTCACCTACGTTCGCTACGAGCTGCTGCGCATGCTCAGGAACCGGCGCTTCTTCATCTTCTCGCTCGGCTTTCCGCTCGTCCTCTACTTCCTGATCGCCGGGCCGAACAAGAACGTGAACGACTTCGGCGACAGCGGTGTGTCGGCGCCGCTGTACCTGATGGTCGGTCTCGCGGCGTTCGGGACGATGAACGCGGTCGTGTCGGGAGGCGCAAGAATTGCGCTCGACCGGAGCGTCGGATGGACGCGCCAGCTGCGCCTCACGCCGCTGACGCCCGGCAACTACCTGGCGACCAAGATCCTCGTCTCGTACATGACGGCGCTGATGGCGATCGTCGTGCTCGGGGTCGCGGGCGCCACGCTCGGCGTCCGGTTGTCGGTTGCGAACTGGGCCGAGATGATCGCGCTGCTGCTGGTCGGGCTGCTGCCGTTCGCGGCGCTCGGGATCGCGCTCGGCCACCTGTTGACGGTCGACTCGCTCGGGCCCGCGGTCGGGGGGTTGACGGCGCTCCTCAGCATCCTCGGGGGCGTCTGGTTCCCGATCACGGGCGGGTTCCTGCACCTACTCGCCCAGGCGCTCCCGTCCTACTGGCTCGTGCAGGCCTGCCACGTCGCGAGCGGCGGCAAGGCGTGGGGCGCGCTCGGCTGGTTCGTCGTGACGGCGTGGACGGTCGTCCTCACCGCCGCCGCTGCCTGGGCCTACCGGCGCGACACGCAGCGCGTCTAGGTCCAGCCGTGGAGGCTTTTCCGCTCCGGCGCTGAACAACACGCCCGGAACGCTTAGGAAAGGAGTGCACGTGTCTACGCAGAGCGTTGGACGGGCGGAGGGCAGGGCAGGATACGGCTGGATCACGTTTGCCGCCGTGATCCTGATCCTGGTGGGAACCCTCAACATCATCGAGGGGATCTCCGCCATCTCGGGGGCGAACTACCTCATCAACCAGCTGCTGTTCTCGAGCCTGAACGCCTGGGGCTGGTTCTTCCTGATCTGGGGGATCATCCAGGTGCTCGCCGGCTTCGCGATCCTCGGCGGCGCGACGTGGGCGATCTTCGTCGGCATCGCGACCGCGTTCTTCAACCTGATCTCGCAGTTCTCGTGGGCCCACGCGTATCCCGTGTGGGCGGTCAGCGCGATGGTCGCGGACGTGCTCGTGATCTACGGGCTGCTCGTCTACGGCGGCCGGCGCGACTCCGGCTACTGAACGCGCGTCAGCCGCTACTCGGTCTGCGGGAGGTCGGCGGCGATCTCCCGCAGCGCCGACCCGTCCTCCGCGAGCGTGAACGTCACGAACTCGCCCTCGTCGCCGGCGGTCAGCTCCTTGATCCGGGCGTCGATCGCCACGATCTGCGAGTCCTCGCCGAGTCCGAAGACGATCGCCTGGCCCGGTTCGAGCGACTCGGCGATCTGCTTCATCAGCTTGTCGTTCACGCCGCTGTCATGGAACTTGCCCAGGATCCTGTGCTTCGTCTGCTGGATCTTGACCTTGCCGTCGGTCCCTTTGGTGACGAGCGCCATGTCCTCGAGCTTGACGCGCTCGGCATCGATCGCCCGGTACAACGACTCCAGGACGAACTGCCCTGCGTCCTCGTTCTTCACCTTGACTCCGATCACCTGCATCGCTCCGCCTCCCTTGCGATCGTGACGTCGCCGCAAGTCTTGCGCGTCAAGACGGCTCGCGCCAGTGGTCACTCAGTGGCTTCAGTTTCGTTGGCGCGTGTTGGCGCCGGTTAAGACTTCGCTACCTCCGCGGTTAAGGGCCGTCGAGCGGCGCCGTCCTCTGATCCGGGCGCTCCTACGATCGGCGGCACGTGGAGGCGGTGCTGATCCTCGGAGGAAGCGTCTCCCAGCTACCGGCGATTCGGCACGCGCGCGCGAGAGGGCTGCGGGTCGTGGTCGCGGACGGCGACGAGGGGGCGCTCGGCTTTGTCGAGGCAGACGAGGCGGTGCAGGTTGACTTCAGCGACGTCGGCCGGCTCGTGGAGACTGCGCGCCGCCTCCGCGTCGACGGGCTCGCCGCGATCTGCAGCGACCGCGCCGTCCTGGCCGCTGCCTCGGCGGCCGAGCAGCTCGGGCTGCCCGGGATCGGCACCGACGTCGCGCTCAGGATGACGAACAAGGCTGCAATGCGCGCCTGGCTCGCCGAGCACGGCGTGCCCCAGCCACCGTTTGCCGTCGTGCGAACGTTCGAGGAGGCGGTCGCGGCGATCACGCGAATCGGGATGCCCGCCGTCATCAAACCGGTCGACTCCGGCGGCCAGCGAGGCGTGTTTCGCATCGACCTCCGGCGGGATCTGGCCGGCCTCCTGGCCGGTGCGCTTGCGTTCTCGACCTCCGGAACCGCCATCGTCGAGCGCTACGTCGACGGATCCGAGCTGAACGTGATCGCGGTCGCACGCGGCGGCCGGGTCGAGCTCTTGACGATCTCGGACCGACTGCGGCCTCCCGGCGTCGGGTTCGGCGTCGGCTGGATCCATTGCTACCCGTCGAAGCTGGCTGCGACCGCGCTCGAAGAGGCGGCCGACGTCGCGATTCGCGCCGTCCGCGCGCTCGGGCTGCGCGATGGCATCGCCTTTCCCCAACTCCTCGTCAACGACGAGGGCATCCACGTGGTCGAGGTCGCGGCGCGCGTCCCCGCCGGCCAGATGGCCGATCTCGTCTACCACGCGATCGGGGTGGACCTGATCGACATCGCGCTCTGCCAGGCGCTCGGTCGGGCGGTGGCCGACGATGCCGTGAGCCCGGGTGAGACACGTCCGGTCGCGGTCCGGTTCTTCACCGCCGCACCCGGGATCCTCCCGACCGGGCAGGTCCGCTCGGTCAGCGGGCTCGACGCCGTTCGAGCGGCTCCGGGTGTGCTCGCCGCGGATCTGTACATCCAGCTCGGCGAGACGATCAGGCCGGTCCAGGTCGATGCCGACCGGCGCGGATACGTCGTCGCGACGGGTGCCGACGGAGGCGCAGCCCTGTCCGCGGCGACCGCGGCGATGACGCGTCTCGAGGTCCGAACCCACGTCGTGTGAACGACCGGTGCCCGGCCCCCGGCTCATCGGAGCGGCGGGGCGAGCACGACCGTGGTCGTCGAGCCCGGCTCGGCGATCCAATCCTCCACCTCGAGCTCGCTCGCCTCGAGCCTTTCCACCCGCCCGCCGACCGCCTCGAGGAACGCGTCCGGCGGCTCGAGGAAGTTCACCGCCGGCGTCGCGAAGTGCATCGCGACGACCAGCCGCGGCTCGAGCGCACGCACGATGGCCGCAGCGTCGTCGCCGCCGATCGTCGCCTGTCCGCCGACCGGCAGGAAGAGCACGTCGACGTCGCCGATCGCCGCGCGCTGCTCGGGGCGCAGCGCCGCCTGGCCGTAGTCGCCGAAGTGGCAGAGCCGGAGCCCGTCGAGCTCGAAGCACATGATCGCGTTCGGGCCGCGCTTCGTTCCCGCGACGTCGTCGTGCTCGGAGGCGACCGCGACCACGTCGCCGATGGGCGATGCGTGCGTGCCTGCCCGCGAACGGATCGTCGCGGGCGATCCGCCGACGACCTCGACGCCGTTGTGGTCGCCGTGCTCGTGCGTGATCAGCAGCACGTCGGCCTCGAGGCCCTCGATCCGCGGGTAGTCGAACACGAGGCCGCGCGAGGCGGCGAGCTCCATCGAGCCGAACGGGTCGATCGCCACGCGGTGCGAGCCGCTGACGAGGAATGCGGACTGGCCGTACCAGCGAATCTGCATGGGCTCTCCGTTCCGGTCAGAGTTGGGCGAGCCGCCGGAGCAGCGGCACCGCGCGGATGATCGTCTCCTGCTCGTCGGCCGTGAGCTCGCTCGTCATCGCCTCGGCGAGCCAGCCTTCCCGGCGGCGGCGGTCGGCGGCGAGCGCCTCCCGGCCGCCGTCCGTGAGCTCGATCAGCACCTGGCGCCGGTCGATGGGGTCCGGCGTACGGGAGACGAGCCCCGCGGCCTGCAACTCGGCCACCGTCTGCGCCATCGACTGCGGACGCACGCGCTCGGCGGTCGCGAGCGCGCTGGTGGTGCGCGGGCCCTCGCGGTCGAGCCGGGCCAGGACCACGCCCTGCGAGATCGAGAAGCGGTGCTCGGCGCGCAGCCTGCGGACGAGCTGGCCGAGCACGATGCGCAACTCGCTCGCCGAGCGGGTCAGGTCGACGGTCCGGCTCACGTCCCGCCAAACTATACAGGTAAGCTGAACAGGCGGCCTGTGCATCCGAGCACCGTCACCCTGTCCCCCGGCGACCGCTACAAGTGGGTCGCGCTCTCGAACACGACGCTGGGCGTGCTGCTCGCAACGATCGACGCGTCGATCATGCTGATCGCGATGCCGGCGATCTTCCGCGGCATCGGGCTCGATCCGCTGCGACCGGGCAACAGCTTCTACCTGCTGTGGATGATCCTCGGCTTCCTCGTCGTGTCGAGCGTGCTCGTCGTCGGCGTGGGGCGGCTCGGCGACCTGTACGGCCGCGTGCGGATGTACAACCTCGGCTTCGTCATCTACACGGTGTCGTCGCTGCTGCTCGCGATCGACTGGATGCACGGCCGGGCGGGCGCCGACTGGCTGATCGCGTTCCGGGTCGTCCAGGGCGTGGGCGCGGCGTTCCTGATCGGGCAGTCGTCCGCGATCCTCACCGACGCCTTTCCGCCCGACCAGCGCGGGCTCGCGCTCGGCATCACCAACGTCGTCGGGATCAGCGGCCAGTTCATCGGGCTCGTCCTCGGCGGCGTGCTCGCGCCGATCGACTGGCGGCTGATCTTCCTCGTGTCGGTGCCGTTCGGCGCGTTCGGGACGGTGTGGTCGTACCTCAAGCTGCGCGAGACGAGCCTGCCCGAGCGCGCGCCGATCGACTGGGTCGGCAACGCGACGTTCGCGCTCGGCCTCGTGCTGGTGATGATCGGCATCACGTACGGGATCCGGCCGTACGGCGGCAGCCCGATGGGGTGGGGGAGCCCGTTCGTCGACGCCTGCCTCTCGCTGGGCGTGCTGCTGCTGGTTGCCTTCGTGCTCGTCGAGCGCCGCGTGCCGCACCCGATGTTCCGGCTGGAGCTGTTCCGGATCCGCGCGTACACGTTCGGCGTGTTCTCGAGCTTCCTGTCCGCGATCGCGCGCGGCGGGCTGATGTTCATGCTGATCATCTGGCTGCAGGGGATCTGGCTGCCGGAGCACGGCTACGGCTTCAGCCGCACGCCGTTCTGGGCGGGGATCTACATCCTCCCGCTCACCGTCGGCTTCCTCGTCGCCGGCCCGATCTCGGGCTACCTGTCCGACCGCTACGGGCCGAGACTGTTCGCCACCGGCGGCATGCTCGTCTCGGCGCTCGCGTTCGCGCTGCTCGCGCTGCTGCCGACCGACTTCTCCTACGGCGCGTTCGCCGCGATCCTGCTGCTGATGGGGCTGTCGATGGGCGCGTTCGCGTCGCCGAACCGGGCAGGCGTGATGAACAGCCTGCCCGCGCGCGATCGCGGCGCCGGCGGCGGCATGAACCAGACGTTCCAGAACTCCGCGCAGGTGCTGTCGATCGGCATCTTCTTCACGCTGATGATCGTCGGGCTCTCGGGCACGCTGCCGCACACGCTCGCGGCGGGACTGGCGGTCAACGGCGTGCCGCCGCAGACCGCGCAGCACGTCGCGCATCTCCCGCCCGTGTCGGTGCTGTTCGCGACCTTCCTCGGCTACAGCCCCGTCGACAGGCTCGTGCCGGCGAACGTCCTCCACCACCTGTCGCACGCGCACGTGGCCGCGCTCACGAGTCGCGGCTTCTTCCCGAGCCTGATCACGCATCCGTTCCGGAACGGGCTCCACGAGGCGTTCCTCTTCGCCGCCTCCGCCTGCCTCGTGGCGGCGGTCGCGTCGTGGTCGCGCGGCCCGAGGCGGATCGGCGAGCCCGCGTCCGACGCGGCGATCGGCGTCGCCGATTAGGGAAAGGTCGCGTCGGGCTCCTGCGTGAGCCCTTCCGGCCAGTCGAAGATCTCGGTGATCACGCCGAGGTCCTTCGCCGTCGACGCGTACGCGAACGTGACGCCGTTGTAGTGGCCGCTCTGCACGACCCCGTTGCCCTTCGCGCGCAGCGCCTCGAGCGTCTCGGCGTAGTCGCGGCCCCCGACCGCGACATGATGGACGCCCTCGCCCTTCGCCGCGAGGAACTCGGCGAAGACGCCCGTCTCCTCGAGCGGCTGCACGAGCTCCCACTGCACGCTGCCGACCATCGTCACCGCGATCCGGAAGCGGTCGGCGGTCGCCATCTCGGTGACGGTGTCTGGGTTGAAGTCGTAGATCTCCCACGCCCCGATGCCGTACTCCTCGACGTAGGTGCGCAGCGTCTGCTCGAGATCGCGGACGACGATCGAGATCTGCATCGTCTCGGTGAAGAGCGGCTCGGGCACGGCGCGCGCAATCGTACGACGTTGCGCGTACCGCCGTCAGCTGGTTCGATCCAGCGCGTGACGACCGTGCGCGCAGCCGTGACGCGGGCGAGAGGCGTGATGGAGGTCGGCGCGGTCGACGCGCCCGGCGCTCCCGGCCCTGGCGAGGTGCTGGTCGCGCCGGAGGCGGTCGGGCTCTGCGGTTCCGACTTCCACTACTTCCTCGGCGACATCGGCACGATCGACCACCCGTCGTCGCTCTACCCGCGCATCCAGGGCCACGAGGCGGCGGGGACGATCCTCGAGCTCGGGCCCGACTGTCCGCCGCCGCTCGCCGCGGGGCAGCGCGTCGCGCTGTGGCCGGTGTCGGCGTGCGGCCGCTGCTACGCGTGCAGCATCGGACGCCCGAACGCGTGCGCGGCGATCAGCCTGATCGGCGTGCACCAGGACGGTGCGCTGCAGGACCAACTGCTCGTACCGGCGGCGCAGGTCTTCCCGGTCGGCGACCAGGATCCCGAGCTGGCGGCGCTGATCGAGCCGGTCTCGATCGCGATGCGCTCGGTCGACCGCGGCAGGGTTGCGGCCGGAGAGCAGGTGGTCGTGCTCGGCGCAGGCCCGATCGGCCAGACACTCGCTCTGGCCGCGATCGACCGCGGCGCGTCGGTGCTGGTCGTCGACACGGTCGCGAGCCGGCTCGGACGGGCGGAGACGATCGGCGCCGACGTGCACGCGCTGCGCGACGGCGAGAGCGTCCGCGACGTCGCGCGCGACTGGGCCGGCGACGACGGGCCGGAGGTCATCTTCGAGGCGACCGGCGTTGCTCCGCTCACGCAGGCCGCCGTCGAGGCGGTCGCGCAGGCCGGCCGCGTGGTCGTCGTCAGCCTCTCGAGCGAGCACGCGCCGGTTCGCGTCGGCGACCTCCCGCTCAAGGAGATCGACGTGCTCGGCGTCAGCTGCTGCCGCGCCGACGACTTCGCCGCCGCGGTCGACCTCGTCTCACGCAGGCGGGCCGTCGCCGCGGGCCTCCTCACGCACCAGTTCGCGCTTGACGAGGCGCCGAGCGCGATCGACTACGCGATGCACCACCCCGCCGAGGTGATGAAGGCGGTCGTGCGGATCGACTCGCGTCGGTAGGGCCGCCGGCCAGGGCTCGAGGTCGATGCGCCTGTCGCGGATCTCTGCGCCGCGTTATAACGGTGCGCGCATGATCGACGTCGAGAAAGTCACCGCGATCGACGTGCACGTTCACACCGAGCGCTCGCGCGACGGCCACGACCCGATGCCCGCGGAGTTGCGCGAGGCGGCCGGCCGCTACTTCGGCAACGCGTTCACCGGCGAGGCGCTGCCGACGATCGACGACGTCGCCGCCTACTACCGCGAGCGCAATCTCGCCGCCGTCGTCTTCACCGTCGACTGGGAGCTCTCGAGCGGGCGCGCCCCGGTGGCGAACGAGGAGATCGCCGAGGGCGCCAACGCGAACGCCGACGTGCTGATCCCGTTCGCGAGCGTCGACCCCGCCCGCCCCGACGCGGTCGAGCGCGCCCGCCGCCTGATTGACGACCACGGCGTGCGGGGCTTCAAGTTCCACCCGAACCTGCAGCGGTTCTTCCCGAACGACCGCTCCGCCTACCCGCTCTACGAGGTGATCGCGGAAGCCGGCCTGCCGGCGCTCTTCCACTCCGGGCACAGCGGCATCGGCACCGGGCTCCCGGGCGGCGGCGGGCTCAAGCTGAAGTACTCGAACCCGCTCTGCCTCGACGACGTCGCCGCCGACCTGCCGGAGCTCGAGATCGTGCTCGCGCACCCGTCCTTCCCCTGGCAGGACGAGGCGATCTCGGTCTGCCTGCACAAGGCGAACATCTGGATCGACCTCTCCGGCTGGTCGCCGAAGTACTTCCCGCCGCAGCTCGTCCAGTACGCGAACACGCAGCTGCGAACGAAGGTGCTGTTCGGCTCCGACTTCCCGCTGATCACCCCCGACCGGTGGCTCACCGACTTCGCCGAGGCGCCGTTTCGCGACGAGGTGCGGCCGCTCGTGCTCAAGGAGAACGCCGCCCGGCTGCTTCGGCTCTGATGTTCCGATATTCGGAACGCCATTCTTGACATCGGAACCGGCCATCCCTAGCGTCCTCGCCATCAGGCTGTCGCGCGGTTGCAAACCAGCGGGGAAGGTGGAGGCAAACTGCCGGTCGTCGGGCTGAGTGAAGCCGTGTCCACGCTCGTCCACGACGGCGACGTGGTCGCGCTCGAGGGCTTCACCCACCTCATTCCGAATGCGGCCGGGCAGGAGCTGATCCGCCAGGGCCGCCGCGACCTGACGCTCGTGCGGATGACGCCCGACGTGATCTACGACCAGCTGATCGGGATGGGGTGCGCGCGCAAGCTCGTCTTCTCGTGGGGCGGCAACCCGGGCGTCGGCTCGCTGCACCGGCTGCGCGACGCGGTCGAGCACGATTGGCCCGCGCCGCTCGAGCTCGAGGAGCACTCGCACGCCGGCATGGCGGCCGCATACGCCGCCGGCGCGGCCAACCTGCCGTTCGGCCTCCTCCGCGGCTACGTCGGCACCGACCTCGCAGCGCACACGCGCGTCAAGACGATCGTCTGCCCGTTCACCGGCGAGGAGCTGGCGGCCGTCCCCGCGCTTCGGCCCGACGTCGGGATCGTCCATGCGCAGCAGGCCGACCGGCACGGCAACGTGCAGCTGTGGGGGATCACCGGCGTGCAGAAGGAGGTCGTGCTCGCCTCGGCGCGCTCCATCGTGACGGTCGAGGAGATCGTCGGCGAGCTCGAGCTGCAGCCCGGCGGCATCGTCCTGCCGGCGTGGGTGGTCGACGCCGTCGCCTGTGTCCCCGGCGGCGCCCGTCCCTCGTACGCACACGGCTACTACGAGCGCGACAACGACTTCTACGTCGCGTGGGACGAGATCAGCCGCGACCGCGACCGGTTCCTCGCCTGGATGGGCGAGCACGTCATGGAGGAGGTTCCCGCTTGTCAGAGCTGAGCGACATCGTCCTGCCCGACGACCCGAGCCTCGGGCCCGAGGTGCAGGTCGACTACCCCGGCTACCGCTCGACGCGGTGGCGCGCGCCCGACCGGCCGCTCGTGACGCTTCCCGAGGAGCTGCATTCGCTGGCCGGCCCCGTCTTCGGCGAGGACGCGGTGCAGCCGTCCGACGACGACCTGACCCGTCAGCACGAGGGCGAGCCGCTCGGCGAGCGCATCGTCGTGCACGGTCGCGTCCTCGACACCGACGGACGCCCGCTCTCCGGCGCGCTCGTCGAGATCTGGCAGGCGAACGCCTGCGGCCGCTACCACCACGAGGTCGACCAGCATCCGGCGCCGCTCGACCCGAACTTCTCCGGCGCCGGCCGCTGCCTCACCGACGCGGAGGGCCGCTACCGGTTCGTCACGATCAAGCCCGGCTCGTACCCCTGGGGCAACCACGAGAACGCGTGGCGCCCCGCGCACATCCACTTCTCGCTGTTCGGGCGGCTGTTCACGCAGCGGCTCGTGACGCAGATGTACTTCCCGGGCGATCCGCTGTTCGCGTACGACCCGATCTTCAACTCGGTGCGCGACCCGCGTTCCCGGGCGCTCCTCGTCTCGCGCTTCGACCTCTCACAGACCATGCCGGCGTGGGCGCTCGCCTACGAGTGGGACGTCGTGCTCGGGCGCGGCGACGGCGCAACGCCGCTCGAGGAGGACGCGTGAAGACGCCGTCGCAGACGGTCGGCCCCTTCTACTCGATCGGTCTCGTGCACGAGGGACAGGGCGTTCTCGATCCCGACGGCGCGATGCTCGAAGGGCAGCTCCTCGACGGTCAGGGCGAACCGATCGGGGACGGGCTGATCGAGCTCTGGGATGCCGCAGGCGCACGCTGGGGCAGGAGCGGCACCGGGCCCGACGGGAACTTCTCCTTCCGCGTGCCGCGGGACGTAGCGTTCTTCGAGGCCTACGTGTTCGCGCGCGGGCTCCTCCGCCACCAGTGGACGCGCGTGTACCTCGACCAGAAGGGCGACGACGTGCTCGAGGCACTCGATCCGCGCGAACGCGCCACGCTCGTCGCGCGCCGCCAGGACGACGCCTTTCGCTTCGACATCCGCATGCAGGGCGACGACGCGACGGTCTTCTTCGTACATTGAGCACCGAAGCGACAGCCGCGCAGGCGAGCCGCGCGCGGCGGAAGGCGCCGGTGCGCACCGTGCGCGACGCGGCGTTCGACGTGCTCCGGCGCCGCGGCCTGACCACGATGTTCGCGAACCCGGGCTCGACCGAGGTGGCGTTCCTCACGGGCCTCCCCGGCGACTTCGACTTCGTGCTCGGGCTGCACGAGGGCTCGGTCGTCGGGATGGCGACCGGCTACGCGCTCGGGCGGCGCGGGCCCGCCCTCGTCCTGCTGCACACGACCGCGGGGCTCGGAAACGCGGTCAGCGCGCTCGCGACCGCGCGCGTCAACCGGGCGCCGCTCGTCGCGCTCGTCGGCCAGCAGGACCGCCGGCATCTGTCCTTCGAGCCGTTCCTCGCCGGGAAGCTCGCCGGGCTCGCCGGCGAGTATCCGGTGAAGATCGAGCAGCCCGTCCTTGCACAGGACGTCCCCGGCGCGATCGAGCGCGCGTATCACGCCGCGACGACCTGGAAGGGCCCGGCCCTGGTGATCGTGCCGATGAACGACTGGGCGGAGGCCGCCGACGATGAACGCGAGCCGGCGGCGGCAGTCGGCGAGGTGCACCGTGCCGCGGCCGCCGCGCCGGCGGCGATCGACGCACTCGCTGCCCTGCTCGCCGAGGCGGAGTCGCCCGCGCTGGTCGTCGGCGCCGGCGCCGACGACCCCGAGACGTGGTCGGCGCTCGTCGAGCTGGCGGAGCGCCTCGTCCTTCCCGTCTTCCAGGAGACCTTCGGCGCACGGGCCGGCTTTCCGCAGGACCACCCGCTCTACCGTGGGACCCTTCCCGCCGACCGGCCCCGCCTCCGCGAGCGGCTCGCTGCGTACGACACGCTGCTCGTCGTCGGGGCGCCGGCGTTCCGGCAGTCCGCGTTCGCGCCCGGCCGGCTGGCAGCCGCCGGCACCAGGATCGCCGTCGTCTCCGACGATCCCGAGGAGATCCACCGCAGTCCCGCGGCGCTCGCCGTGCTCGCCCCGCCCGCCGCGGTGGTCCGGCAGCTGGCCGTGCAGCTGCCCGCGCGCGAGGCCGCCGCCCCCGAGCCGCTCGCCCGCCCGCCCGTGCCCGGGCCGCCGGGGCCGGGCGAGCCGCTGACGGCGTCCCACGTGCTGGCGGCGCTCGCCGAGCGCCTCCCGCGCGACACGGTCGTCCTCGAGGAGGCCCCCGTCGACCGGCCGGAGCTCGCCGGCCGGCTGATCGCCCGCGAGCCGCTCGGCTACGTGAGCGCAGCCCAGGGCGGGCTCGGTTTCGCGCTGCCCGGCGCGACCGGCCTGCGGATGGGCCTGCCCGACCGTCCGGTCGTGGCCGTCGTCGGCGACGGCTCCGCGATCTACCAGATCCAGGCCGTGTGGAGCGCTGCGCACTACAACATCGGGGCGGTGTTCGTCGTCCTAGCGAACGGTGGCTACGCGGTGATGGACGTGATTGCCGGCCTGGACGGGGGCTCCGGCCCGTGGCCCGGCTTCGACGACATCCGGCTCGCCGACGTGGCGCGGGGGTTCGGCTGTCCCGCGCGCCGCATCGAGACGTACGACGAGCTCGCCTCCTCGCTCGACGAGCTCGTTCCGACGCTCCACGAGCGCAGGGAGCCCCTGCTGATCGACGTGGCCATCACTCCGACCCGCACGTTCAACTACTGACACCTTTCGAATATGTCGAACGCCGTCTTGCAGGGTGACGCGTGCTGTAGGAGGATCGTTGCCTCGGCATCCAGCTCGTGCTGCGGCGAGATGCCCACCCGCCCCCCAGAACGTGGATCCACACCTCGACGAAGGAGAAGGGAGAGGGATGAAGCTTCGTAGGATTGCTGTTGCAGTGATGCTCGCGGTCGCGGCCGCCCTGATCGTGGCGTTGACCACCGGGGCGACCACCGGCCCGGCGCACGTGCACGTGCTCGGATCGGGCACGGCGTCGGCGGCGAAGAGCGTCTGCGGCCTCGGCACCGGCAAGAAGGCCACCGGCAGCCCGATCAAGCTCGGCGCGATCGCCACCAAGCAGCCGGGAACCGACTTCACCGACATTCCGAACACGGCCGCGGCGTACTTCAATTGCGTGAACGCGAACGGCGGCATCAACGGCCACCGGATCCAGTACTTCATCCAGACCGAGCAGACTGACCCCGCTCAGGACGCCGCGGCCGCGAAGAAGCTGATCCAGACGGACCGGGTGGTCGGCATGGTCGGCAGCACGAGCATCATCGAGTGCTCCATCAACCACAAGTACTACGAGCAGCTGCACGTCTACGAGATCGCAGCGGGCATCGCGCCCGAGTGCTACGGCAAGGGCGACACGAACATCGCATCCGTGAACATGGGGCCGCGCTACAGCTCCGACGGTGCGACGCAGTACGTGATCCGCCAGGGCGTCGACAAGATCGCCTTCGACCAGTCGAACGTCCCCGGCACGGGGTACATCTCGGCGGGGCCGAACGCGGTCGCGAAGGCGGCCAAGATCCCGATCCAGGACTTCACGGACACCGTGCCGCTCCAGGACGCGAACTCGGTCGCCCTCAAGCTCGTGCAGGCGGCGGGCCAGAACGGCGGCGTCGTCCTCAACTTCACGCCCGACCAGGCGCTGCTGATCCTGCAGGCGGCCCAGAAGCAGGGTCTCGTCGACAGGGTGAAGGCGTGGGCCTGCTCGACCCCGTGCAACTCCGACTTCGTCGCCTCGGCGCTCGGATCGGCGTGGGACGGGAAGCTCGGGGTCAACGCCGAGCTGAACCTGCCCTCGGCTGCGGGACCGGACAGCACGCTCTACCGGCAGATCGCCTCGAAGATCAAGCTGGCGTTCGGCCTCGGGAGCTTCAGCCAGATGGGCTTCGTCCAGGCGCGGATCGCAACCGCCGCGCTCCTCAACATGAAGCCTCCGTACACGCTCGCGCGGGTCGGCCAGGCTTTCGCCGGCGTGCGGAACTTCCACACGGACATCCTGTGCTCGCCGTGGTACTTCGGGAAGGTGAACGTCCACATCCCGAACAACACGGACCGCACGGTGACGCCGAGCAACGGGAAGATGGCCGTCAAGGAAGGCTGCTTCAAGGTCTCCGCAGCCGACCCGGACATCGCGGCCGCGCGTGCGGTCGAGAAGAAGAATCCGCAGCTGAACACGGGCAAGCCGTACCCGGTGAAGTAGAGAAGCGGAAGAAGAAGGAAGGACGTTGATCGAATGTCAGGGCGCTCATAGACTCCGATGTGGCCGAGCCTCGTCGACTTCAAGCCGTACATCGTCACGGGCCTGGCCCTGGGCGGCGTGTACGCGCTGTCCGGCGTCGGCATCGTCGTGCTCTACCGCGCGACGGGCGTGCTGAACCTCGCGTTCGGCGCCATCGGAGCTATGGGCGCCCTGATCTCCTGGACCCTCATCAACCACCATCCAGCGTTCCCGGAATGGGCGTCCTATCTCGTCTGCATCCTCTTCGGCGGGGCCGTCACGTTCGTGTACGGGCTCGTCTTCGGACCGCCGCTCGCCGGTCGGGACCCGCTCGTCAAGGCGGTGGGGACGCTGGGCCTCACCCTGATCCTGCTCGGGCTGATGTCGTACCTGTGGCCGCCGATCGGCCGGACGATGACGCTGCCGACGAGCAAGCCGGACTTCAGCTACCACCTCGGCTTCGCGGACGTCGACATCACGATGACGGAGATCATCGGGCTCGCGTTCGGCGTGGTGGTCACGTTCGGGATCGCGGCGTTCCTGCGCCTGACGAAGCTCGGCACGGCGATGCGGGCGCTGGCCGACGACCGTGAGATCACCGCCACCCTCGGCGTGCCGGTGCGGCGGGTGGAGGCGGCGGCGTGGCTCGGCTCCGGCCTGCTGGCGGGGGCGGCCGGGCTCCTGCTCTCCGACCTCGTCGGGCTCGACCCCGTGAACCTGACGTTCCTGGTCATCTCGTCGCTGGCCGCGGCGCTGATCGCGCGCCTGCGCTCACTCGTCGCGACGCTGTTCGCCGGCCTCGCGGTCGGCCTCTGCACCGCGCTCCTGACGCCGATCACGGCCTGGCCGAGCGAGGCCAACTACCAGTTCTCGCTCTCGAGCTACCGGGGCGGTGCGCCGTTCGTGATCGCGATCGTCACGCTGCTCTTCCTGGCGCGCCGCCGCGTGGTCTCGGTCTCGCGGACGGACGCGTAGGGTGACGGCGGCCGGGGCCACGGAGACGGCGCAGACCGCCTGGGCCCGGATCCGGGCCGGCGCCGACCGGCCGACGGTCATCCGCGTCGTCGTCATCGGCGCCCTGCTGCTGTTCGTGCTGCTGGTGCTGCCGAGCCTGCTCGGCGGCTACTGGATCAGCGTCTCGACCGGGGTGGCGGTCTTCACCATCGTCGCGCTCGGCCTGAACCTGCTCTTCGGACGCGTCGGTCTCGTCTCGCTCGGCCAGATGGCGCTGCTCGCTCTCGGCTGCTGGGTCGCGGCCCGCCTCTTCTTCCTCACGAGCTTGCCCTTTCCGGTCGTGCTGCTGATCACGGGGCTCGTGACCGCCGCGCTCGGCACGCTGGTCGGGCTGCCGGCCCTCCGGCTCGGCGGTCTGCACCTGGCCCTGATCACGCTGATGTTCGCCGGACTCGTCGCGATCGTGGTGCCGACCACGAACTTCCCGAACGGCGGCTCCGGCGTCCTCGGCCACACCGAGGCGTCGACGGGAGGGTTGGTGATCCGGCGGCCGGGCATCGCCCAGAGCGACTCCGCCTACTTCCGCTACACGGTCGTCGTCGCCGCGATCATGTTCCTCGTCGCGCTCGTGCACGTCGGCTCCAAGTCGGGCCGTGCCTGGGCGGCGATCCGGCAGAGCGAGCCCGCCGCGCTCGCCGCCGGCGTGAACATCACGCTGTACAAGCTCTATGCCTTCACGCTCGCCTCGTTCATGACCGGCGTGGCCGGAGGCCTCTATGCCGGCTATGTCGGCAGGCTCTACAGCTATCAGTTCTCCGGAGCGCGGACGATCGACTCCGTCTCGCTGCTCGCCGTGGTGCTGATGGGCGGCATCTTCAGCCTGTGGGGGGCGGTCGTGGCCGCGATGCTCCAGCAGCTGCTGCCCGCGATGCTGCAGAGCTGGATCGGCTTCTTCCTGCGGAACCCCGACTTCCTGCTCGTGATCTTCGGCATCGGCGTCCTGCAGGTGCTGGTGACGGCGCCGGAGGGCATCGTCACGCAGCTTCCGCGGGACCTGAAGCGGCTGGGAGGGTCGGTGCTGCGCCTCGTCAAGGGGCGCCCGAAGGAGTCGTCGGCGTGATCGAGGTGAGCGGTCTCACCGTCCGCTTCGCGGGCGTGACGCCGATCGACGACATGAGCGTCACGTTTGCCGACGGGACCTGTGGCCTGATCGGGCCGAACGGCGCCGGCAAGACGACCTTCTTCAACGTGCTCTCCGGGTTCGTGAAGCCCGCCGCCGGCACGATCACCGCGTTCGGCGAGAACCTGCTCAGGATGGCCGACTATCGCCGCGCCCGCTGGGGGTTGCGGCGAACGTTCCAGACCGAGATGGCGATCGAGCGGCTCTCGATCTTCGAGAACGTCGCGATGATCCACGAGCATTCCGGCGCGAAGCGCACGTCGCGGCGCGCGGACGTGCTCGACGCGATCGAGTTCGTCGGCCTCGCGGCGTCGCCGCGTGCAAAGGTCGGCGGGCTCGGTGCCCGCGAGCGCCGGCTCGTCGAGGTGGCGCGCGCCGTCGTGGGCCAGCCGCGGGTGGTGCTGCTCGACGAGCCGGCGGCCGGGCTTCCCGACGAGGAGACCGGCCATCTCTCGCAGGTGATCCAGAAGATCCCGGAGCACATGGGTGCGCTCGTGATCCTGGTCGACCACGACATGAGCCTCGTCTCTGCGTGCTGCCAGACGACGGCGGTGATCGACTTCGGGAGGCTCATCGCCTCGGGCCCGACCGTCGAGGTCCTCCGCGACGAGCACGTGATGCGGGCGTACCTCGGCACCGAGGACGTCGATGAGGACGAGGCGGCGGCGGCGTCGTGAGCGGCGACGGCGCACTGGTCGTCGACGGCCTGTCCGTTGCCCGCGGCGGGCACCCGGTGCTGCACGGCGTGTCGCTCGCCGTCGCGCCGGGCGAGGTCACGACCCTGCTCGGCCCGAACGGCGCCGGCAAGTCCACGCTCGTGCTCGCGATCGGCGGCGTCCTGCGCGCGACCGGCGGCGACGTCTCGCTCGAGGGCAGGAGCCTCGTCAGGCTGCGGCCCGAGCAGATCCGGGCGGCCGGCGTCGCGATCGTGCCGGAAGGGCGCCGCCTGCTGCCCGCGCTGAGCGTCGAGGACAACCTGCGCGTCGCAACCTACGCGCTGTCGCGGGACGATGCGAAGCAGGGGATCGCGCACGCGCTCGAGCTCTTCCCGCATCTCCAGACGCGGTGGAAGGCGACCGCCCGCACGCTCTCGGGCGGCGAGCAGCAGATGGTCGTGCTCGCACAGGCGCTCGTCTCGCGCCCGAGGTTCGTGCTGGTCGACGAGCTGTCGCTCGGCCTCGCGCCGGTCGTCGTCAAGCGGCTGATCCCGGCGCTCGAACGGGTGGCAGCCGAAGGCGTCGGCGTGCTGCTGATCGAGCAGTTCGTCCACGTCGCGCTCGGCATCGCCGGCACCGCGTACGTGATCGAGGGCGGCCGGATCGTCTACGAGGGGACCGCCGCCGAGCTGAAGGCCCATCCGGGGCGGCTCCAGTCCGCCTATCTCCTGCGCGAGCAGCGCGCCGTCGCCGAGGCAGCCGGTGGCGCTGAGTGACGCGCAGCGCCAGGCGCTCGAGCGCCTCTGCGAGGCGTTCGTGCCCGGCTCGGCCGCCGTCGGGCCGGCCGTCTACGTCGAGGCCCTGATCGAGCAGATGCCGCCCGATGCGGGTGCGTTCGCGGTC
Organism: Gaiellaceae bacterium; assembly: GCA_036376615.1. Lineage (GTDB taxonomy): Bacteria > Actinomycetota > Thermoleophilia > Gaiellales > Gaiellaceae > PALSA-600. Next base: position 14,275 of record DASUZZ010000035.1, on the reverse strand, counting down.
GCCTCGATCGAAGAGCTCGACGCCGCCGGCGACCTCGGCGCCTGCGCGGGCACCCCGGCGTTCGGGCTCGTCCGGGCGCTCGCGATCGAGGCGTACTACAGCGACTTCGTCGCGCCTGGCCGCGACGCCCCGGGCGCGTGGGCCGACATCGACTTCAACTCGCCGCTCGCGCGCCGTCTCGCCCGCGACTTCTCGTGGCTGGGGGTGGCATGAACCATCGGTTCGAGGTGGTCGTGGTCGGCTCGGGTGCCGGCGGCGGGGTGGTCGCCGGGGAGCTCGCCGAGCGGGGGCGCGAGGTCCTGCTGCTCGAGACCGGGCCGCACCGCACCGCCGCCGACTTCACCCGGTTCGAGGCGAAGGCGAACCACGACCTGTTCTGGCCGATTCGCCTCGCCTTTCGGGCGGACGGCCCGCCGGTCGCGCTCCTCGCCGGGCGGTGCGTCGGCGGCACGACCACGATCAACACCAAGGTGGCGCTTCGAGCCGACGAGCACGACCTGCGCAAATGGCACGACGCGACCGGGTTGACGAACGCGCGGGGTGAGCCGTTCTCGACCGCCGATCTCGCGCCGTTCTACGATCGCGTGGAGCAGAGGCTCGGCGTGCGGGAGCGGAACGACTGGACCAGGAGCGTCCGGACCGTTCAGGCGGGGTTCGATGCGCTCGGGAAGCACCTCGAGTCGGTGACGAGCTACACCGACGCGAACTGCATGCGCTGCGGATCGTGCCTGCAGGGGTGCCCCACGAACGCCGGCAAGTCGACGCAGAACACCTATATCCACGACGCATGGGCGCGCGGGAAGCTCGACCTGCGCGCGAACGCGAACGTCGAGCGCGTGCTGGTCGACGGCGGAGAGGCGACGGGTGTCGAGTACACGGACGGGGCCGGCGAGCGCCACGTCGTCGATGCGGGCGCGGTCGTCGTCGCAGGTGGGGCGCTGAACACGCCGCAGCTCCTGCTTCGCTCCGGGCTCGGCGGCAGTGCGGTCGGGCGCCATCTGGGGCTGCACCCGGTACGGATCGTCTGCGGTCTGTTCGACGAGCCGCAGGACGCGCATCTCGCCTACCCGATCACCGCCCACTGCATGGATCACCAGCACGACGAGGACGGCGGCTTCGTGATCGAGGCCACCACGATCCAGGATCCGATCGGCTTCGCGACCGCGCTCGAGGACGAGAACGGCCCGATGTGGGGTGAGCCGCTCGTCGAGGCGGTGCGGGAGTACCGGCGCTGGGTCGGCCTGCTCGCGATGGTGAACGACGAGAACAACGGCGCGGTCGAGCTCGGCGACGACGGTGAGCACTTCGGCGTTGCGTTCAACGAGCGCGAGCGCAAGCGCCTGGACGACTCGCTCGCGTTCAGCCGCGACGTGCTGCTGGCGGCCGGTGCCGGCCGCGTGCTGTGGAGCGGAATCGCCTCGACGCACGTGCAGGGCTCGTGCCGCATGGGCGACGATCCGGCGGTGTCGGTCGTCGATCGCAACTGCGAGTCGCACGAGGTGAAGCGGCTGTACGTCGGCGACGGCTCGCTCGTCCCGCGAACGCTCTCGGTGAATCCGTCCCTCACGATCATGGCCCTCGCGACCCGGCTTGCCGACCACCTGGCGGCGGCGTGAGGGCGGCGCTCCTCTCCGGCTACCACGCGCGCCTCGAGCTCGTCGAGCGCCCCGACCCCGAGCCGCGCGGGCCGCGCGACGTCGTCGTGCGGATCGGCGGCGCCGGCGTCTGCGCGACCGACCTGCACGCGATCGACGGGTTGATGGGCGCCGCCGGCGTGACGGTGCCGCTCGTACTCGGCCACGAGAACGCGGGCTGGGTGCACGCGGCGGGCGATGCCGTGACCGCCGCGCGCGTCGGCGATGCGGTGCTCCTGTACCCGCCGTACAGCTGCGGCCTCTGCGTGTCCTGCAGGCGCGGGCTCGACATGAACTGCGAGCGCCATCAGTTCACCGGGCTCACACGCGACGGCGGCTTCGCCGACTTCGTGCTCGTCGACGAGCGGTCGCTCGTGCCGCTCCCGGACGGGATCGATCCGCGGGATGTGGCGCCGCACGCCGATGCGGGCATCACCGCCTACCACGCCGTCAAGAAGCTCGTCCCCCGGCTCGCGCCCGGTGCAACCGTCGCGGTGCTCGGGGTGGGCGGCGTCGGCCACATCGCGCTGCAGCTCCTGCGCGCGCTCGGCGCGGCGACGGTCATCGCCGTCGACACGGACGAGCGGCGGCGTGCACTCGGCCGCGAGCTCGGCGCCGACGAGGTCATGGGTGAGCAGCCCGACTACGCCGACGCGGTGCGCGAGGCGACCGACGGCTCGGGTGCCGACGTGGTCGTCGACTTCGTCGGCACCGACCAGACGCACGCGGCGGGCTTGCGCATGCTCGCGCGGCGCGGGCTGTATTCGGTCGTCGGGTACGGCGGCACCCTCACCGTCCCGTCGGTCGCGCTGGTCGCGTCCGAGCAGTCGATTGCCGGAAACCTCGTCGGCAGCTGGATCGATCTCTGGGAGCTGCTGCAGCTGCACGCGCAGGGGAAGGTCACCCTCCGGTCGGAGTCCCATCCGCTGGACGCGGTGAACGACGTCCTCGATGCGCTGCGGGCAGGCGACATCACCGGCCGCGCCGTGCTCGTCCCCTGATGCGGCAGCTGCGGCAGGGCGAGGTGATGTGGCTGCCGAATGCGGATGCGCGCGAGCGCTCCGAGCTGGCGCGCTATCTCCGCTGGCTCCGGAGCGAGCGGGCGCTCGACTTCGGGAGCTACGACGAGCTGTGGCGCTGGTCGGTCGACGACCTCGAGGCGTTCTGGGCGTCGCTCTGGGACTTCTTCGACATCCGCGCGCACGCGCCCTACGAACGCGTGCTCGGCTCGCACGCGCTCCCCGGGGCCGAGTGGTTCCCCGGCGCGCGGCTCAACTACGCCGAGCACATGCTCGGCCGCGACGAGGATGCCGGCGACGTCGCGGTCGTCGCCGTCTCGCAGACACGGGCGCCGGTCGAGCTCACGTTCGGAGACCTGCGCGACCAGGTCGCGCGTGCGCGTGCCGGGCTGCAACGGCTCGGCGTCGGGCCGGGGGACCGCGTCGTCGCCTACCTGCCGAACATCCCGGAGACGCTGGTCGCCTTCCTCGCGGCTGCGAGCCTCGGCGCGGTGTGGGCGACGTGCCCGCCGGAGTTCGGCGTGCGGAGCGTCCTGCACCGCCTGGGCCAGCTCTCGCCGAGCGTCCTGCTCGCGGTGGACGGATACCGCTTCGGCGAGCGGCTCGTCGACCGCCGCGACGAGGTCGCGGCGATCCGCGAGCGGCTGCCCGGTCTGCGGGCGGTCGTGCACGTCCCCTACGGCGGGGATGCGCTACCGGACGCGGTCGCATGGGAGGAGCTCCTCGACGAACCGGCACCGCTCGCGTTCGAGCCGGTGCCGTTCGACCATCCCCTGTACGTCCTCTTCTCGTCGGGGACGACCGGCCTGCCCAAGGCGATCGTCCACGGCCACGGCGGCATCCTGCTCGAGCACCTGAAGAACCACGGCCTCTCGTGGGACCTTCGCCGCGGCGACCGGCTGCAGTGGTTCACGACGACGGCGTGGATGATGTGGAACGCGCTCGTGTCGACGCTGCTCGTGCGCGCCTCGATCGTGATGATCGACGGCAACCCCGCGTACCCGGATCTCTCGGCGCAGTGGCGGCTCGCCGAGCAGCACCGTCCGACGATGCTCGGAGTGAGCCCGAGCTTCGTGATGGCGTGCCGCAAGGAGCGCGCCGAGCCGGCGGCGTTCGACCTCTCGTCGATCCGCGCGCTCGGCGTCGCCGGCTCGCCGCTGCCGCTCGAGGGCTTCGCCTGGCTGTACGAGCAGTTCGGGGACGACGTGCTGCTCAACAACGGCAGCGGCGGTACCGACATCTGCACCGGGATCGTGCAGGGCAACCCGCTGCTGCCGGTGTACGCGGGCGAGATGTCGGGGCGGTGCCTCGCGGTCGACGCGCAGGCATTCGACGCCGCGGGCGAGCCGGTCGTCGGCGAGCTCGGGGAGCTCGTGATCCGGAACCCGATGCCGTCGATGCCGGTCGGTCTGTGGGGCGACGACGACGGCTCGCGCTACCGCGCCGCGTACTTCGAGGACTTTCCCGGCGTCTGGCGCCACGGCGACTGGATCGCGTTCACCGAGCGTGGCAGCTCCGTGATCACCGGCCGCTCGGACGCGACGCTGAACCGGGGTGGAGTGCGGCTCGGGACGAGCGAGTTCTACGCCGTCGTCGAGGAGCTCGACGAGGTCGTCGACAGCCTCGTCGTGCACCTGGAGGAGCGTGACGAGCTCTTGCTCTTCGTCGTGCTGCGGCCGGGCCTCGACCTCGACGGCGAGCTCGAGCGCCGCATCGCGGGAACGCTGCGGACCGGGCTCTCGCCACGCCATGCGCCGGACGCCGTCGCCGCGGTGCCGGCCATCCCACGCACCCTCACCGGCAAGAAGCTCGAGCTGCCGGTGAAGCGAATCCTCACCGGCGCGCGCGCCGAGGACGTCGCGAGCGCCGACGCGCTCGTCGACCCCGGCGCGATCGATCCGTTCGTCGTCTATGCGCGCACGCGCGATACCGTCGGTGTGGAGGTGACCTGATGCCGCTCGAGCGGCTTGACCACGCGCTCGTGCTCACCGACGACGTCGAGCAGACGAAGGCGTTCTACTGCGATGCCCTCGGCCTCGAGGTGGGGGAGCGGCCGCCGCTGCCCTTCTCCGGCTACTGGCTGTATCTCGGCGGCGCGGCCTGCCTGCACGTCGCCGACCGGGCCGGGTACGAGGTGGAGGCGGCGCGGCTTCGGTTGTCCACCGGGCCGGCGGTCGACCACGTCGCCTTCGCGGGGCGCGACTACGACGAGGTCTCCGCGCGGCTCGAGCGGGCGGGTGTGCCGGCGGTCGAGAACGTCGCCGCGGGAGGGGCGCTGCGCCAGCTGTTCCTCAGCGACCCGAACGGCGTTCGAATCGAGCTGAACCTGCCCGTCCGATAGCGCCGATTTGCCGAGCGCTGGGCGCCGGGTTAGGTTGCCGAGGACGACGATGTCGCGACCGAACGCCGAAAGGAGCGCGGGTGTCCGAGCAGACCCTGGACCGTGACCGGCTGATCTGGATGTTCACGCAGATGGTGCGCATCCGCGAGTTCGAGGAGCGCGTGAAGGGGACCTTCGAGGAGCACCCCGGGGTGATCCGCGGCCATACGCATCTCGCCGACGGCGCCGAGGCGTCGATCGTCGGCTCGCTCGCCGCGATCGGGCCGGACGACTACGTGCTCACCACCTACCGCTGCCACGGGTATCCGATCGTGCTCGGCACCGACCCGAAGGCGATGATGGCCGAGATCTACGGCCGCAGCACCGGTCTCTGCGGCGGCTACGGCGGCTCGATGCACCTGACCGACGTCGAGCGCGGCTTCCTCGGGACGTCAGGCATCGTCGGCCAGGGCATCCCGCACGCGACCGGCGCCGCCTACGGCGCGCAGATCGAGGGCAAGGGGCGTGTCGTGCTCTCGTTCTTCGGCGACGGCGCGTCCAAACAGGGCGCGTTCCACGAGTCGCTGAACGTCGCCTCGCTGTGGAAGCTGCCGGTCGTGTACGTGATGGAGAACAACAGCTACAACGTCGTCACGCGCGTCGAGCAGGAGGACGCGAATGCCGCTGCCGGCGAGCCGCTCGCGGTGAAGGCGAAGGCATTCAGCATGCCGGGCGTGACCGTCGACGGCGCCGATCCCGTCGCCGTCCACGAGCAGGTGGCGGCCGCGGTCGAGCGCGCGCGCTCGGGGGGCGGGCCGACGCTCGTCGAGTCGCTCGTCTACCGGCTGAGCGCCCACGGCAACATCATCGCCCCGCCCGGCGTGCCGCTGCACTTCCCGGAGCACGAGGCGATCGAGGTCTTCGGCGCGCCCGAGGAGTACGAGGCCGCGAAGCGCGGCGACCCGGTCCCGCGCTTCCGCGCGCGGCTGGTCACCGACGGCACGCTGAGCGCCGAAGAGGCCGACGGCATCGCCGCTGCCGCGCGCGACGAGATGGCTGCGGCCGTGACGTTCGGCGTCGAGAGCCCGTTCCCGGCCGCAGAAGAAGCGACCAAGTTCGTCTACGCGTAGGAGAGTGAGAAGAGATGGCACGTGAGCTTCCCTACATCGCCGCGATCGGCGAGGCGATCAGCGAGGAGATGGCGCGCGACGACAAGGTCCTCTACTTCGGCCAGAACCTCGGCACGACCGAGAACGACCCGTTCCTGCAGGCGTTCGGCGGCGACCGCGTGCGCGTCACGCCGATCTCGGAGACCGCGGAGATCGGAATGGCGGTCGGCGCGGCGTTCGCCGGCTACCGGCCGGTGGTCGAGCTGTACATGGCGGAGTTCATGCTCGTCGCGATGGACCAGGTCGTGAACGAGGCGCCGCGATTCCACTACATGACCGGCGGCCAGGTGAAGGTGCCGATCGTGCTCAAGGCCGGCTACGGGTTCACCGCCGGCTGGTCGGGGCAGCACACCGGCTCGATCTACGGGATGTTCATGGGCGTGCCGGGGCTGAAGGTGGCGGTACCCGCGACCGCGGCCGATGCCAAGGGGCTGATGACGGCATCGATCCGCGACGACAACCCGGTCGTCTTCTTCCATCACTACCTGCTCACGCTCGAGCACGGCGAGGTGCCGGAGGGTGAGTACGTCGTGCCGCTCGGCGAGGCAGCGATTCGGCGCGAGGGCAGCGACGTCACGATCGTCGCGATCGGGTGGCTCGTCGACAGGGCGCTCGCCGCCGCGGAGCAGCTCGCGGGCGAGGGCGTCAACGCCGAGGTGATCGACCCGCGCACGCTCGCGCCGCTCGACACCGCGACGATCCTCGCGTCCGTCGAGAAGACCGGGCGGCTCGTCGTCGCCGATCAGGCGACGCGCCACGGCTCGGCCGCCGCCGTGATCGCGGCCGAGGTCGCGTCGGAGGGCTTCGGCTCGCTGAAGGCGCCGGTCCGGCTCGTCACCGCGCTCGACGCGACGATCCCGTACAGCCGGCCGATGGAGGAGTACCTCCTGCCGGACGAGGAGAAGATCGTGGCCGCCGTCCAGCAGGTGCTCCGCAGCTCGCCCGTCCCCGCGTAGTGGTCGAGGTTACGAGGTCCGGTGCCTGGCACGCTGATGCCAGGCACCGAGTCTTTCGGCCCGGCGGCGCGAGATGAGAGACGGAACCGACGTCGCGCGCCTGATCGTCGCGTGCCCCGACCGGCCCGGGATCATCGCCGCGCTCTCGCGCCTGCTCGCGGAGAACGGCGCGAACATCATCTCGTCCGACCAGTACTCGACCGACCCCGAGGGCGGGCGGTTCTTCCTGCGCATGGAGATCCACCTCGAGGACCTCGCCGGGCGGCGGCCGGACCTCGAGGCCCAGCTGGCCGCCGTGGCCGGCGGCTTCGCGATGGACTGGCGGTTGACGATCGCGGAGGTGCGGCAGCGCGTCGCTCTGTTCGCGTCGCGCCACGACCACTGCGTGCTCGACCTGCTCTGGCGGAGGCAGCGCGGCGAGCTCGACGCCGAGATCGTCGCGGTCGTGTCGAACCATCCCGACCTCGAGCAGCACGTGCTTCCGTTCGGCGTTCCCTACTACCACGTGCCGGTGGCACCCGAGCGGAAGGAGGCGGCCGAGCAGGAGGCGCTCGACCTGCTCGCGGGCGAGGTCGAGGTCGTCGTGCTCGCGCGCTACATGCAGGTCCTGAGCGGCGACTTCCTGCACCGCGTCGGCGTCCCCGTCATCAACATCCACCACTCGTTCCTGCCGGCATTCGCGGGCGCGTCACCGTACGCGCAGGCGCACGAGCGCGGCGTCAAGCTGATCGGCGCGACCGCGCACTATGCGACCGAGGAGCTCGACGAGGGGCCGATCATCGAGCAGGGCGTCGCCCGCGTCTCGCACCGCGACACGCCGGCCGAGCTCGCCCGCATCGGCCGCGACCTGGAGCGGGTCGTGCTCTCGCGTGCCGTGCAGTGGCACCTCGAGGACCGGGTGATCGTCGACGGCAACCGGACGATCGTGTTCTAGGTGAAGCGCCGTCGGCCTCGTAGCCGATAGACGCGAAAGTCGGCGTCGAGGGTGAAGATCGTCTGCTCTTCGAGCTCCTCGGCGAGGGCGACGAGCGACGCGTCCGCCAGGTCCATCCGCCGGTCGGCGTATTGCTCCATCCGGCTCTGCTCGACCGCCGGCCGCGAGAGGTCGGCAACCTGGAGCCGATCGGTGAGGACGAGCCGCCAGAGTGCGTTTCGACCTGTACTGCGTCCCGCGCGTGAGAGCAGGTACATCGCCTCCGTGAACGCCGGCCACGACGTCGCCAGCGGAAACGAGACCCGATCGAGCGCTTCGAGGCAGGCTCGGTGATCGTGGTCGCCGGCGTCGATGATCGCGACCCGTCACGGCGATTTACGCTACCGCGATGATGCCGAAGATCGCCGTGCTCGGGCTCGGGGAGGCGGGTGGCCGCCTCGCCGCCGACCTCGCCGCCGCCGGCGCCGAGGTGCGCGGCTTCGACCCGGTTTCCACCGCCGGGCCCGACGGTGTCGTGCGCGCGCCGGATGCAGCGGCGGCGGTGGACGGATGCGACGTCGTGCTCAGCGTCAACAGCGCCGCGGCGGCGCGTGCTGCCGCCGGGAGCGCGCGGGGGGCGCTCGCCGGCGGGGCGGTCTATGCCGACCTCAACACGGCGGCGCCGTCGCTCAAGCGCGAGCTGGCGGCGCTGCTGGACGGAGCCGCGTTCGCCGACGTGGCGCTGCTCGGGCCGGTCCCGGCGCGCGGGCTCGGCACGCCGGCGCTCGCCTCCGGTTCCGGGGCCCGGTCGTTTGCCGACGTCCTCGGCCCGCTGGGAATGCCGGTCGACGTGGTGTCGTCGGAAGCCGGCGACGCCGCTGCCCGCAAGCTGCTCCGCTCGGTGTTCATGAAGGGCCTCGCCGCCGCGGCGGTCGAGAGCCTCGAGGCGGCGGCGGCCGCCGGCCAGGCCGCGTGGCTCGAGTCCGAGATCGCCGAGGTGATCGGCCCCGATCTGCTGCGGCGGCTCGTCGAGGGGAGCCGCGCGCATGCGGTGCGGCGCATCGAGGAGATGCGCGCCGCCTCGGAGCTGCTCGACGAGCTGGGCGTCGAGCCGCACGTGGCCGCCGCGAGCGCGGAGGTGCTCGCACGGCTCGCGCGGTTAGGGTAGGAGCGTGGCGCACCCTGCGGAGGCTTCCCCGCCGAGCGAGCGGGCGCGCGCCCTGGCCGAAGGCGGCTACGACCTGCACGTCCACGTCGCGCCCGACGTGCCGCGTCGCCGGATCGACGACGTGGCGCTCGCACACCGATGCGCCGAGCTCGGGCTCGCAGGCTTCGGGCTGAAGTCGCACTACACCTCGACCGCCGAGCGGGCGCGGATCGTCTCCGCCGTGGAGCCGGGCGTTCGGGCGATCGGGACGATCACGCTCAACCAGGCGGTCGGCGGGATGAACGCGCTCGCGGTCGAGATCGCTGCGCGCGAAGGCGCGCGGATCGTGTGGATGCCGACCGTCGACTCGCCGGCCGAGACCGCGGGACGCGCCGAGCCGAAGCCGGGCGACAGGGTGCCGCTGTGGGCGAGCCTCCAGCACGAGCTCCACTCGCTCGGCCTCAGCATCGAGCCGGTGCACGTCACGGACGAGGGCGGCGAGCTGCGTCCCGAGACGCGCGAGGTGCTGCGCGCAATCGCGCGCCACCGGCTGATCCTCGCCACGGCGCACCTCGGGCGCGACGACACGTTCGCCGTCGTCGACGGCGCCTTCGCAGAGGGCGTCGAGCACGTCGTCGTCACGCATCCGGAGTTCCCCTGCCAGGACTTCTCGATCCCCGACCAGGTCGCGCTCGCCGAGCGGGGCTGCTGGCTCGAGCGCTGCCTGACGACGCCGTGGAGCGGCAAGACGACCTGGGAGCACGTGTACGAGGGCGTGCGGGCGGTGGGCGTCGAGCGCTCGCTCTTCTCGAGCGACCTCGGCAACCCCGACTACCCCGCGGTCGAGGACGGGCTCGCGCTCTGGGCCGACCGGCTGCTCGACGCTGGCTTCGACGACGACGAGGTGCGCGAGCTCGTGGTCGAGCAGGGACGGAGGCTGATCGGCGCATGAGGCGTCTCCTCGTCGTCGGTGCGCACTCGGCCGACTTCGTCTGGCGCGCGGGCGGGACGATCGCGGTCACGACGTCGCGCGGCGGCGAGGCGAAGGTGCTGGCGTTGTCGTACGGCGAGCGCGGCGAGTCGGGCGAGCTCTGGAAGGAGCCCGGCCAGACCGTCGAGCGCGTCAAGGAGATCCGGCACGGCGAGGCGGAGCGGGCCGCAGCCACGCTCGGGGCCACGTTCGAGGGCCTCGACCTCGGCGACTACCCGCTCGAGATCGACCGCGACGGCCTCGAGCGTCTGGTCGACGCGATCCGCGCGTTCAGGCCCGACGTGCTGATCACGCACACCGACCGCGACCCGTTCAACCCCGATCACGCGGTTGCGTTCTTCGCGGTCGAGCGGGCGCGGGCGCTGGCCGCCGGCGCCGGGGTCGCGAGCGCGTTCGAGACGATCACGCCGCCGGAGCTCTTGCTCTTCGAGCCGCACCAGCCCGAGCTCTGCAACTTCACGCCGACCACGTTCGTCGACATCACGCCGGTGATCGAGCAGAAGCGTGCGGCGATGGAGGAGATGAAGGCGCAGTCGTACCTGCAGACGTACTACGGCCAGCGCGCCGAGCAGCGCGGCAACCACGCGCGGCGTTCGTCGGCGGCGTCGGGCATCCGCTTCGCGGAGGCGTTCCAGCGCGTGACGCCGCAGGTGGTGGAGGAGCTGTGACCGGCGTCTACGGCGAGCTCGCGCGGCTCGGTACCGCCACGGTGCACGAGGCAGCCGCTCGCAGCGCGGTCGTCGACCTGCCGCTCGTCCAGGTCGTTCCCGGCTCGCGCGCGGCGGGGCCGGCGCGGACGGTCGTCTGCGGGCAGGGCGACAACCTGATGGTGCACGCGGCGATCGCCGAGTCCGAGCCCGAGGAGGTGCTCGTGCTGACGATGCCGGAGCCGGCGCCGGTGGCACTGGTCGGCGAACTGCTCGCGACGCAGGCCGAGCGCCGAGGCGTCGCCGCGATCCTCGTCGACGCCGCCGTCCGCGACGTCGAGGAGCTTCGCGAGCTCGGTTTGCCGATCTGGGCGCGATACGTCCGCGTGCGCGGTGCCGAGAAGCAGGTCGCGGGCTCGATCGGCGACGCCGTCGAGGTCGGTGGGGCGGTGATCCGGCCGGGAGACATCGTCGTCCTCGACGCCGACGGCGCGGTCGTGGTCGAGCGCGAGCGGATCGACGAGGTGCTCGCCGCCGCGCAGGCGCGAGCGGAACGCGAGGTCGACAAGCGGGCGAAGCTGCAGGCCGGAGCGCTCTCGTACGACCTCGACGGGCTTCGGGAACGCGTCGAGACTTGACCGAGCCGCTCCACGAGGTCGCGCGGATCGGGCATGCGGAGCTCCTGACTCCGAAGCCGGACGAGAGCCTGCGCTTCTTCGTCGACGTGCTCGGCCTCGAGGAGGAGGCGCGCGAGGGCGGCTCCGTCTACCTGCGTGGCTGGGGCGACTATCTTCGCTACAGCCTCAAGCTCACCGAGGCGCCGCAGGCCGGGCTCGGCCATCTCGCCTTCCGGGCGTGGAGCCCGGAGGCGCTCGAGCGGCGCGTCGCCGCGATCGAGGCGGCCGGGATGGGCGTCGGCTGGAGCGACGGCGACGTCGGGCACGGGCCCGCGTACCGGTTCACCGATCCGGATGGACATCCGTTCGAGCTCTTCTACGAAGCGGACCGCTACGTCGCGCCCGAGCACCTGAAGCCGTCGTGGCGCAACCAGCCGCAGCGGTACGTCGGCCGCGGCGCCGCCGTCAAGCGGCTCGACCACGTCAACCTCCTCGCAGCCGACGTGCAGCCGAGCCGCGTCTTCGCCGAGGAGGTGCTCGGCTACCGCCTCTACGAGGCGATTCGCCTCGAGGACGCCACCGAGGTCGGCGCCTGGCTCAGCCTCTCGATCGCGGCGCACGAGCTGATCTACGTCGCCGACGCGCGTGGCGCGCACGGGCGGCTCCATCACCTCGCGTTCTGGGTCGACACGCGCGAGGAGTGCCTCCGCGCGGCCGACCTCTTCGTCGACAGCGACGTCCCGATCGAGGCGGCGCCGTCGAAGCACGGCGTCGCGCAGGGGTTCTTCCTCTACGGCTTCGAGCCCGGCGGCAACCGCGTCGAGGTCACGACCGGCGGTTACTTCGTTTACGACCCCGACTTCGAGCCGACGATCTGGACGCGCGAGGAGCGTGCGCGCGGCCAGTTCTGGGGCGTGCAGACGATCGAGAGCTTCCACACGTACGGCACGCCGCCGATCGGCGACGAGGCACCGTGACGGCGTTTCGCCAGCGCCTCGCCGAGCCGGACTCGTTCGTGGTCGCGGCCGAGCTCGTCACCAGTCGCGGCCTGATCACGGCCGAGACCGGGCAGCAGCTGCTCGGCGTCGCGCGCGCTCTCGCCGAGGACCCGCGCGTCGACGTTCTCTCGATCACCGACAACCCCGGGGGTCACGCGATGCTCGCGCCCGACACGCTCGGCACCGACCTCGTCGCGCGCGGGCAGGAAGTGGTGATCCACCTCTCCTGCAAGGACTGGAACCGCAACGCGCTCGAGAGCCGCGCGTGGAAGCTCTCCTCCGAGGGGTTCCACAACGTGCTCGCGCTGTCGGGCGACTACCCGATCACCGGCCACCGAGGCCTCGCTGCGCCGGTGTTCGACATCGACTCGGTCGGCCTGATCAGCCTGCTCGCCGAGATGAACGACGGCCTGCGCGACACGCGCAAGCCGGGAGCACGCCTCGACCGGACCGACTTCCTGATCGGCTGCGTCGTCACGAACCACAAGCGGCACGAGCGGGAGGTGATGCCGCAGTACTTCAAGCTGCGCAAGAAGGTCGCGGCGGGCGCGCGCTTCGTGATCAACCAGATCGGCTGGAACGTGCGCAAGGACGACGAGCTCCTCCGCTGGATCAAGCACGACGGGCTCGACGTCTCCGCGATCGCGAACGTCTATCTACTTTCGCGGCCCGCTGCCCGCGCGTTCCGCCAGGGCAAGATCCCGGGCGTCGTCGTCACGCAGGAGCTGCTCGAGCTCGCCGAGCGCTACGGTGCCGGCGCCGACCGCGGCCGCGCGTTCTTCGTCGAGCTCGCCGCCAAGCACGTCGCGATCGCGCGCGGCCTCGGCTTCGGCGGCGTCTACATGGGCGGCCACATGCCCGCCGAGCGTTTCGGCGAGATCCTCGACCGGGCGGACGCATTCGGTCGCGACGAGTGGCGCGGCTTCGCGCACGAGCTCCACTTCGACGTTCCCGACGAGTTCTACTTCTTCGAGCGCGACGCCTCGACGGGGCTGTCGTCGGACGAGGTGAGCGCGTCCTACCTCGAGTCGAAGCAGCGCCGGCGCACCGACCTTCGCGTTCCGGTGAAGTACCGCTTCAGCCGCCGGTTGCACACGCTCGCGTTCGCCGACGACGCGCCGCTCCATCCGGCGGGCCGAAGCTTCTACCGGAAGGTCGACGGCTCGCCCCGCTCTGCGAAGCTCGCGCACGCGCTCGAGCAGGCGGCGAAAGTGCCGATGTTCAGGTGCCGCGACTGCGGCGACTGCTCGCTCCCCGACATCGCGTACGTCTGCCCGGAGTCGATGTGCGCCAAGAACCAGCGCAACGGCCCCTGCGGCGGGACGCGCGACGGGCTCTGCGAGGTCTACGACACCGAGTGCATCTGGTCGCAGGCGTACGAGCGGCTCAAGGCGTACGGTGAGGAGGAGGGGATGCTCGACGGGCCGGTCGTCGTGAAGGACAATGCCCTCGCCGGGACGAGCGCCTGGGCGAACACCTTCCTCGGGCGCGACCACCACGCAAAGGAAGACGCGCCCGCGGACGATGCGGGTCGCCCTTCTCCGTTGCCCGAGGGCTAATCGTGTGCCGCCGGAGGCCGGCTTGGCCGGCCGGGAGGCGAGGCGCGCGTTGCGATGGCAGACGACAAGGGAAGGATGGGGCTCGGGAAGGGAACCGTAGGTTCTCTTCCCGAAAGGGCGATCTCACGAATCGCCCCCGCTGCGCGTTCTAGATTGCAGTGATGCCGCGTAGCGTCGTCGACAGCCCGATCGGCCCCCTCGGACTCCTCGCCTCCGAGACCGCATTGCAGGGCGTGCTGTTCGACGGCAGCCGGATCCGGCCGGAGGGACGTTCGCCGGTTCTCGCCGAGGCCGCTGACCAGCTC